>JARLIG010000001.1 GCA_031291825.1 Minisyncoccota bacterium
ATTCCACGCCTACCTTCGGTCATTATTTTTTCTACCAACTTTTCATCACGTGGTTCAACACTACATTCTAAAGTAATTTTTGCTTTCTTTTCGGTTTCAAAGAGTCCTAAAATTCTCCAGAATTTTTCCGGTACAAAAGCGCGAATTTCTCTTTCACGTTCCATAATTATGCGGAGCGCGGGGGATTGAACTCGTCCAGCAGAAAGTCCGTATCTGACTTTTTTCCAAATAAGTCCAGATAAATCATAACCAACTAATCGGTCTAGAACTCGGCGAGCTTCTTGGGCTTTACGTAAGGCAGTATCAATCTGACGTGGATGTTTTATAGCTTCTTCCACGGCTTCTTTAGTTATTTCGTGAAAAGCTACTCGTGCAATTGGCGCTTTAACTTTTTTATCTTGGTTTAAAAGTGTTTCTATGTGCCAAGCAATAGCTTCTCCTTCACGGTCGGGGTCTGTCGCCAAAAGAATTTCAGTTGCTTTCTCGGCCAGTCCTTGAAGTTCATGCACAACTTTTTCTTTGCCTTTTGATATCTCATAGTGCGGAACGAAACCAGCCGGAATATCGATGGCTTGTTTGTTTGATTTTGGTAAATCGCGAATATGCCCGACTGATGCGCGTACAGTAAAAGCGCCTTCGAGATATTTCTCAATGGTTTTTGCTTTTGATGGTGATTCAACAATTAATAGCTTCATTGTTGCTAAGTATTACACGAAATAGTTTTTAAACGCAAACTTTTAGCTAAAAACTTGCGCGAATTTCTCCCATTTCTTCTTTAATTAATCCTTTTATTTCCATCACTGAAAGAAGAGCATTGGCCTCTGCAACTGGCAATTTCATTTTGCGAATCAACTCATCTCTTTCTGTGGGTTCAACTAATAATTTTAAAACTATTTTTTCTTCGGGTCTCGCATCTTCAAAAAGACTCTGCTGTTTACTCTCATTGTCGATTTTAAAACCTAAGACTTCTAAAATATCATCACTACAAGTAATAGGAGTAGCTCCTTGTCTAATTAATCTATTAGTGCCTTTTGAAAAATCTGAGCTAATGGGTCCAGGCACAGCCAAAACTTCTTTATTGTAATCGAGTGCCATTCGAGCTGTAATCAAGGTGCCAGATTTTTCTTGCGCTTCTATAATAAGTGCTGCTTTAGATATTCCTGCCACTAATCTATTTCTCATTGGGAAAGTATAGTAAGCTGCTTTTAAGTCTGGCTCAAATTCAGAGAGAATACATCCACCAGAATTGATTATTCGCTCCGCTAATTTAAAACTACTCGGTGGAAAAAAAACTTCTTCGGAAATTCCTGAGCCTGGAAAAGCGATGGCATATAAACCAGCATCAAGCGCAGCTTCATGAGACAGAGCATCAATACCGACAGCTAAACCAGAAACAATAGCTATTGGATATCCTTTAAGTCCAGAAATTAATTTCTTTACAACATCCTTGCCATAAGTAGTGGCTTTGCGTGATCCGACCACAGCGAGACAAATAGTACCTTCTGGAGGTAGTTTACCCGCTAGATAAAGTTTTTTAGGTGGTTGAGGAATTTCTAAAAGGTCTGCTGGAATTGCTTTCTTCTCTAAAATTTTTAAATTAAATTTCATTTGTTTTGTATTTTTAATCTATTTATTATATACTAACGATATGTTAGACATCAAATTTATCCGTGAAAATAAAGACATTGTGCAAGCGGGCGCGAAGAAAAAGCATATTGAAATAGATATTGAAAAGCTTCTGACGCTTGACGATACACGCTTGAAAGAATTAAAAGAAGTAGAAGACTTACGTAGTGAAGTCAATCGAGTTTCGAATGATATCGCCCGTGACCAAGATTCCGCTTCCAAAATTCAACTGATTGAGGAAATGCGCGCTGTGAAGGAAGATATTAAAACGAGAGAAGAAAAACTAAAGACTACTATTGAAGAATGGCAAAAGATGATGTTACAAGTTCCAAATGTTCCAGATATTTCTGTGCCAGATGGCGCGAGTGATGAAGAAAATCAAGAAATCAAAGTTTGGGGAGAAAAACCACAATTTTTGTTTACTCCGAAAAGTCACGTGGAACTTATGCTCTCGCATGATATGGCAGACTACGAGCGTGGCAGTAAGGTTGCCGGCTTCCGTGGATACTTTATGAAGAATGATGGAGCTCGTTTAGAATGGGCTCTAATGCGGTTTGTAGAAGAACGTTTTATGAATCGTGAAGGATTTACTCCGATGATCGTGCCTTCTCTTTTGCGCCGAGAACCTTTTATGGGTACTGGATATTTACCCCAAAGTGAAGAAGATTTATATAAAACTCAAGACAGTGATTATTTGGCTGGCACAGCTGAAGTGTCTACGATGGGCTACTATATGAATGAGATAATCGACAAGAAAAACCTTCCACTAAAATTTTTCTCTTTTTCTCCATGTTTTCGTCGCGAAGCTGGTAGTCACGGTAAAGACACAAAAGGCATATTTAGAATCCATGAATTTATAAAATACGAACAAGTTGTTTTATGTGAAGCTTCACACGAAACTTCTGTACGTTTTCACGAAGAGCTCACTGCAAATTCTGAAGCATTATTGCAAGAGTTAAATTTGCCTTACCACGTAGTCGTAAATTGTGGCGGGGATTTAGGTTTGGGTCAGGTTAAAAAATATGATATTGAAGCTTGGATGCCAAGCGATGGTAAATACAGAGAGACACATTCTTCTTCTTACTTTCATGACTTCCAGAGTCGAAGACTTGGAATTAGATATAAAGACGAAAATGGAAAATTACAATTTGTGCATTCTTTAAACAATACTGCACTCGCGATGCCTCGAGTGATTTGTCAGATTGTGGAAAATTATCAACAAGCAGATGGCTCCATAAAAATTCCGAAAGTACTACGTCCATATATGGATGGGAGAGAATTCATTAAATAATCAATGCAAAAAAGAAATGTTTTAAATTCCGCGCGTCTTTTAGAGTTAAAAAAAAACAGAAAGAAAAATTTTTTAAATAAAATTTTATTCTCATTTCTTGGAATTTTAGTGGTTTTTATTTTATTAGCTTTTCTTTCTCGCTTAAGTAGTTTAAATATTCAAAACATAGAAGTCACTGGAAACCAAATAGTAGACACAAATGCTATCAAACAAGAAATCGAACAAGAAATGTCTGGAAAATATTTTTGGCTTTTTCCTAAAACCAACATATTTCTTTATCCGCAAAATATGATAGTTAAAGATTTGCAGAATAAATTTAAAAGATTAGAAAATATAAGTTTATCTATCAAGAATGATAAAACATTAGCTGTCTCAGTTTCAGAACGGAAAGCACTTTATACTTGGTGTGGCAATACTCCACCCAGTGTTTCAAATGTCGGTATCCAGCAAGACGAGAGCCTGACATCTGTAAATACTTGTTATTTTGTCGATGAAAATGGTTATATTTTCGACCAAGCGCCATATTTTTCTGGAGAAGTTTATTTTAAATTATATGGAGCTCCAGACGTTGGACGTCAGGATGCATCCACACGTCCAACCTCTGGAGGGTTATCCACAGATGGTAATGATTCTGACCCTTCTGGTTCCTATTTTTCGGAACAATATTTTAAACAACTAATTGTATTTAAAAATATTCTGGTAGGATTTGGATTGAAATCAATATCATTATACGTCACACCCGACCAAGATGCTGAAGTGTTTTTGGCAAACCAAGCTCCGTCAACCAATGAGCCGGAAATAATTTTTAAACTTAATGGTGATTATGACAATATTGCGGAAAATTTAGAAGCAGCTCTAACAACAGAGCCTCTACAGACACAATTTAAAAACAAATACTCAACGTTGCAATATATTGATTTACGTTTTGGAAATAAAGTCTATTACAAATTTACTACTTCACCTGCAGTCACTCAATGAAAAATTTCTGGCATGAATTAAAAAAACCTTTTTACTGTCTTGCACCAATGTCGGATGTCACTGACATTGCTTTTCGTTACATGCTCGCGAAATACGGTAAGAATAGAGAGAACAAAAATGAAATCGTTTTTTGGACAGAATTTGTGGCGGCTGATGGTCTATGTGACAAACTTGGCAGAAAAAAATTATCACACATGTTGGAATTTTCAGACAATGAAAGACCTATTGTTGCTCAAGTTTTTGGTGCTAATCCAGAAAACATGAAAAAAGCTTGTCAGTATGTTGCCAGTCTTGGTTTTGATGGTATTGATATAAATATGGGTTGTCCTGATAAATCTGTCGTGGCGCAAGGAGCTGGGGCAGGCTTGATAAAAAATCCACAACTTGCCAGAAAAATTATAGTGGCAGCTCATGAAGGTATAAAAGCTGCTGGTTACTCTATCCCAGTATCTGTAAAAACAAGAACTGGTTTTAATAAAGAAGAGATAAATGTTTGGATAAGCGAAATCTTAAAAGAAAATATTTCTGCTTTGACGATTCATTTACGTACAGCTAAAGAAATGTCATTAGTAGATGCCCACTGGGATTACATTCCCAAAATAAAAGAACTGATAAAAAAAAGTGGTAAAGATGTACTACTCATCGGCAACGGAGATGTTAAAAGTATGAAAGACGGAGAAGAGAAAGCTCTGCAATATGGTTGTGACGGGGTGATGATCGGTCGCGGAGTTTTCGGTAATCCATGGTTTTTTTCATCAAAAGATGGTTACCAACCAGGGGCAGAAGAAAAATTAAAAATTTTAATAGAACACACACAAATTTTTGAGCGTGAACTTTCAGGCCCTAAACATAAAAGTTTTGCGGTGATGAAAAAACATTTCAAGGCCTATGTAAATGGTTTCGATGGTGCCAAAGAGCTTCGTATTGAGTTGATGGAAACGGAAAATTCCCAACAAGTAGAAAAAATAATTAATGATTTTTTACGAAAAATGAGGTAGAATACTTTTATGCACGATTTAGCTTTATACCGCAAATACAGACCCAAAAACTTCAAGGAGGTCTTTGGGCAAGACAATATTGTGAAGATATTAGAAAGCTCGATTGAGACCAATAAGGTTTCGCATGCTTATCTTTTTATCGGTTCGCGTGGCACAGGCAAGACGACAGTAGCTAGAATTTTTGCGAATGATATCGGTGTATCCGTAAACGACCTTTATGAAATAGATGCAGCTTCTAATAGGGGAATTGAAGATATTAAAATGCTACGTGACGGGGTGCGAGTCTCGCCTTTTGATTCTAAATATAAAGTTTACATTATCGACGAGGTGCATATGCTTTCCAAGGATGCATGGGGAGCACTCTTGAAGACTTTAGAAGAACCACCGAAACATGTGATTTTTATTTTAGCCACCACTGAATTACATAAAGTTCCAGAAACGATTATCTCTCGTTGCCAAGTCTTTACTTTTAAAAAGCCGACCGAAAAAGTTTTAAAAAAGATTCTGGAAAATGTTGCCGAGAAGGAAGGGTTTGAATTAGGTGCTGGTAGCGCTGAACTCTTGGCAGTTTTAGCAGACGGTTCATTTCGTGATGCCTTGGGTGAGTTACAAAAAGTTTTAAATTTTTCAAAAAGCAAGAAAATAAAAATGGAAGATGTTGAGAAAATCACTGGCGCGCCGAAAACAGTTTTGGTTAATGATTTTATTTCCGCTATTGCCGAGAAAAATATAGAGAAAGGAATATCCACAGTTCGCAAAGCAACGGAATCAAATTTGGATATGAAATTGTATTTCAAATTAATCATTCAAAAATTTCGTATGGCAATAATTTTGCGTTACGCTCCGAAATTGAAAACAGAAATGGCAGGGGATTTATCAGATACAGACATTGAATTTTTAGAAAAGATTATAAAAGAAGACAAAGACGGGATGTTGCGTTCTCCTGCGTTGTCTGTATTACTTGAGGCTTATGAGAATATGGATAATGCATTTGTTGCTGAATTACCCTTAGAACTTGCGTTGGTGAAGATTTTAGGTAAAGAAGAATAAAAACAGAAAAGCCGTGAGACTCTCCTGTTTGGAGGTTTTCACGGCTGTTTTACTTTTCGTCCATTTAGCTCGTCATAAGAGTATGTAACGACGAGACTAGATGGTGCACACACGAGTGTCGCTGTGGAAACCATCTTAGTTGGAACACGTACACCAGAGATTCTACTGTAATATCGGATTACCTTTGTATTGAAAGTCCAAAAAGATGGACTCTTCGCGGGTTTTCCTTCAACACGGATTAAATCACCGTTTATATCAACAAAGAGATAGCCAGAGATGAGAGCTCTCTCTTTTCTTCTTGGTTCCAAGTTGAGAAGCGTGAGTCCACCCTCGGTCTTATCATCAAGGGTGATGTTGTAGTTGTCGCCATTGAAGGCAGAAAGTTCAGGGTGTTTTTGGTTACGCTCAGCCTCCAAGAAAGGTTTGAGCGCTTTTGAGCGCACCTGAGAAGATCCACCCTCATTTGTGATCTGATAAGAAAACAGACCTTCTCTAAACTCAACACTAACTTCAATGAAACCAGATTCTCCAAATCCAGTTCCTTCTAAACGTTGAGAACCCTTGTAACTTAAAACTGGCTCGTCAGTTGCAGACTTGGCAAAGAAAGCAGTCACAGGGTCTGAGGCCTGTGCCAGACTCGTAGTCGTAGCAATTGCAATGAACAAAACAAACCTCAGGAACCCCATATTGGTATTCTCCTTTCGCCCGCATCATAACATTGTTTTTAAACAAAAAACAAGTAAATAAAAGTGCAAAATCTATAAAAATATGATAATCTAGGAAAGTTATATTGGGAGACCCGCCTTGACGCGAGGCAGGTAGTCTAATAGATTAGGTATTTATTGGGAGATCGTCTAACGGTAGGACAGCGGCCTTTGAAGCCGTGAATCTTGGTTCGATTCCAAGTCTCCCAGC
>JARLIG010000010.1 GCA_031291825.1 Minisyncoccota bacterium
CAGCATAGGTGGCTCCATTGTTTAATGCTGTAGCAAAAGTAAATGAGCCGTTAGCTGATTTAGAAAGATTGTCTCCTCCGTTGTCTTGGAGAACGACGGTACCGCTGAGTCCACTGATAGTGCCTCCGATGGTGTAGGTGGGAGAAGAACCTAAATATTGATACGCTCCAGCTTGCCAGCCTCCAGTAGTCGGACGAGCATTGCCATTTATATCTGCACAAAGAGGAGATAACGAAACACCATCTACACTGGTCGAACATAGAGAAGTATAATTGACACTATTTCCACTACTTGCATAAGTTACAGTGTCGTTAGTGTTAGATATCGGTACATACTCATTTGCAAAACTATAACCTTCAGAATCAGCCGATGATATAGTGCTAACCTGATTTGCAGAAGTGACGGCAGAACTAGCTACCCCACCAAGGACCCCATTCCATGTTCCGCATCCGCCCACTGGACACGCAACACCGTTATTTACAGCACTAGCTGCATCGATGGCAAGAAAACCATTATTACTGCTTGAGGGGTTTGTCACACAAAAATTATTATGAACACTAAAGTTCCATGGATACGTACCGGACGCAGGAGAAAGCCCCCTTACTAAACTCGGCGCATCACCGAACCACTGCCCAGCACCAAAACATCCACCTGCACCATTATTAACGAGACCATCGAGCGAAACAGTGTTGTTCAATATATAAAAGCTAGGAAGCGGATTAACTGATGTAACCGTTGTTGGATTAAACTCGGTGGTCATAGAGGGACACTGGCTCCCTCCCTGAGAAGTGTTATAACAAACGTTGTTGAAAAAATACATCGTGAGACCCGTCTCAGTTGGTGAGTTTCCCAGATTAGTTTCTTCGTAGATGGTTCCAGCACCGCCTTGATTGTCCCACATTTTATTGTTATAAAATGCTCCATTAGCTGCTCCATAGCTCACGTCGCCATGTTGATTATCCGAGTCATAATCAAAATCAAAAAGATTATTTCCTGAAATCTGCATACCTACAGCAGGATCTCCATTGAAATAAAATCCACCTCGAAGATTTGAGTAATAATTATTAGATATGATTGCACCACTGCCATTTGATCCAACGCCCTGGCTGCACAAGTCGGCAGAAGTGTGATAAGTAGCGTCACACCCATTGCCAAGACTACCCCAAGTCGATGCTTCATAATTACTGAACCAATTTCCCGTGTTCGTATCCCCCGTTTCATAACCCATCCCAAGCATGGCGGTACTTGCCTCATCGCTGGCGTTTTGTCCACTCGACTGACAGTTTGAGTCGCAAGCAATGGTGCTCGTGACACCAAAACCGTGGAAATAATTGTTTCGGACGACAAAATGGCCATAGGTAGAGTAATGTACTGATACCATTCCCGCGCCACCACCGCCAGTATTATATCCCTGAGCCCAGTGATAATTTCTAAATTCAAAACCATCAAGAGTCATATAGTCTGAGTGCAATATTTCGAACATCGGATAAACACTAGCGGACGTTCCAAATGTTGAAGAGCTGCCGTCGAGAACCGGAGCTTGGATGCTCGTGACTGCGGTCGGAGAGTTTACGCAACCACCCCCTACAAATGACACGATTGGATTTTTCGTATAGTTAGCTCCAGAATTTGTCATAGTAATGCCAATCACGTCACCTAGATTCCAGTTCTCGGAACCAATGGTAGCCGTCGCTGCTGCACCACCACCAGTAGTATCGCCAGATGCATTTGTGAAAACAACAGTTGGTGCGGAAGAACAACTATAGCCAGGGAAGGTTTCTCGGACGCTTTTAACAGTGCCATCATTCCAGCTTGGATCGTATCCGATGTAGAGTCCAGGATAGTTATTGCCACTAGGTGCTGTTGCGTTTCCAGTAGCAAGATACCAAAAACCACCCTGATATCCTCCATAGGAAGATGGCTGAACTGTACCGGTAGGAGTTGGGATTACTTCCCCGCGGAAAATATATTCGTCCGTGGATGCTGGAGTATGCGCCGCAGAATTTCCAGTAGCCTGCTGCTCATCAAATGGCGGATATTTCCATGGTCCATGTCCACCCCCTGTATTAGTTTCCGAAAGTCCGTCATTTGAATCGCTACCAGTCGAATAACTAATGTAGTAACATGTTCCTCCTGGCTGACAACCATGATATCCAGTTGATGTAAGACCTGATGCCGCAGTTACCGTAACTGTATAAGCCTGCTGGGTTACTCCATCTTGAGCTGTCACAGTATAAGTGACAGGATTCGTGAAATCATGTGCAACTCCAGTGTTGGGTGAGATGGTTTCCCCTACTGTCAAAACAATTGTTGGAGTCAGGCTGGTAACAGTAGTTCCAGATGGTACGGTGATTGCGACCGTGTGATTAGTATTGTTTACGACTCCAGTCGCAGCTGGGGTGGTTAAGTTGAAGGAGGTAATAGTAGTAGCAGTGGAAGCATACTCATAGGCACCAACATCCCAGACACCACTTGTGGGTCTAGTATTTGTAGTCCTTCCAGGAACTATCGTAGTATAGCTAGTGGTATTTAAACCCACACCAATAGTAGTGTCGCTACAAAGTGATGTCAGATTTCCAGAACAAGAACTGGTTAGATTAGTACCAGCTCCGATAGTCGAACCCCCGCTAGTTGGAGAAAAAGCATATGTTTGACCGCTCGTGTAGCCCTGAGTATTAGCAGTCGAAAGCGTCTGAATAATATTTGATGAACTAAAAGTGCAGTTACTTAACCCACCTGCGCATCCTCCGGTTGAGCTCAACGCTATGAAATGGTTATTTTTAAATAAGAACGATTGACCAGCCGTGAATCCCACACTTACATTATTGAGCGTGGAATCATCCCCGTATTCAACGGTGTTGTTGTTAAAAATATAATTTCCAGAATTGTTGCAATAGCTTTGACCATTTTCTCCCGTACTACAATAAGTGGAGTTATAAACTGGCTGAGCAAAATCAAGAATTTGATTATCGTGAACAGCATATATTAAATTATTCCACATATCAGCAGTGTAACCAGGATTTGGAGCAATCCAAAGCGCCAAGCCAGCTGAAACATTTGATATTACATTATTGTAGAAATTAAGACCCTCATCTGCATTATCCTCAAAACCATTCTCATGGGTACAATTGCCTGCATATTGCGGAAATGGCATATTGCAGTATGCGGGGCCAATATCTTCAATATGGTTATCGTGGATAGATGTTGAATTACTTGTAATAAAGGCGCTAGAGACTTGCTTGATATAGTTATTGTAGGCTATCGATGGACCATCAAAAAATACAGTTACACTATGGTCACCAGAGACATCTGTGCCAACAATTACGTTATCATGTGCAATTGTATTTCCAGCACCTCCGAATGAAAATATATCCACTACTCCATTGCTTGTCGCACCGTTTGTTCCAGCATGAGTCCACCCATGAACATATAAGTTTTCAAATGTTTGATTGTTACGTTGTCCAGCATTAAAGACACCACAGTCACCGTATGGTGCTCCACTACAGGCTGCAGTTGTCCAGTAAAATCCAGTAATTTCAAAATCATCAATGGTTACATTAGCTGGAACATTAAACATTGTATCGTAGTTGTTTGACACCACTGTTCCACCAGCATTTAAAATTGGACGTGAAAAGGAACCTCCGGTATACCACGTCTTATCAACGCCAACATATACAGAATTAGATGTTGATCCACCTGGAAGATTCCACATAAAAGATGCATTAGGCCAAGTTACTCCTCCTTTTAAAATTATAGAATCTCCTGCGTTGATAGTCGTAGAATTACAAAGACTGGTGCAAGTCTGCATCCCAGGCGCATGTTGCCAAGGTGTAGATTTAGAAGTTCCATTATTTGAATCACTACCAGAAGCATAATCAACATAATAAGTATGAGTAGAGACGCACGAAACTGCCACATTAGTGACATTGGCAGAAGATACTGTTCCACTGCCATTACTTACTGAACACGCTTGTCCAGATGGTTGAGTTAAGACAGTGACTATGTAATTTGAACCATTATTGATAGCTGTAGCAAAGGTAAATGAGCCGTTAGCTGATTTAGAAAGATTATCTCCTCCGTTGTTTTGGAGGACGACGGTGCCAATAAGACCGCTAATGGTACCGCCTATAGTGTAGGTGGTTAAAGTGATTGTGACTGTGGCGCTCAAACTAGTGGACACATTTCCAGCTGCGTCTTTCGCCCAAGCATAAGCTGTTTGGCTACCCGACCCTGAGAAAGTAAAAGCTGTTGGAGCAGTGGAAGTCCAGTTTGGATTACTAGTAGATGGAGTGGAAGAAGTGGTTGTGATTAGATATCCTGTCACCGCAACATTGTCGGTGGCAGTGAAAGAGTTTACGTTAACGATTTCTGAGTTAGCTGTGGATGGCATAGTGAAAGCGGTGACGGTAGGAGGGGTGGTGTCAGAAGAATTATTTGCTGAGAACGTTCCCACTGCCATCATTGGCAGACCCTCATATCCGACCCAAGACATCGAAGCCGTGGTGTTGGTTTGGGTTGAACTAACAATTTGGTATTCTCCTCCTTCTTCCGTATTCGTCGCTGGAAACGGCGACGTGTATCCACTACCTTGGGTGAAGGTTGTAGGAGCTGCACTTTGGACAGTCGAAAAGGCTACGATCACTTCGTTGGCTTGGGAAGTAGAAAAGGTGTTGGAAGTTATGCTGGTGCCCGCACTGCCTTGTGTAGAAGCTGCAACGTCTAACGGACTTGTCGTGGAAAGTCCAGAGAACTGAAGAACATTAATGCTCATATAAGAGGTCGCATTCACATTACATGTAATAGTGTCTGAAGCATTACCAATGGCATTTTTAGCATAGAACATTCCGATGGCATTGTGAAAATTATTATCGCCAGTTGATGTTGCTAGGATGAATGTATTTCCGGCTGAATCCGTAACAGTAGTTGAAGCAATAGCAGTACTATCATTTGATCCGCATCCAACTGCAATCAAATTTCCTGTTGTTATGGACAAAGTAGTGGAGACACCTTGGGCACCATTACCATAAGTATAGTTTGTTGAGTTGTTAACGAGGGAGATTGCCGCATCCGCCTTGTTTACTCCAGCTAATCCAAAAAACAAAAAAACCGCACAGAAAATCAGTGTGGTGTATTTAATGGAAAAAATATTTAAAACTTTTTTCAGGGAGCTTTTGCTCCCACTAGAAGCTCGAGAGTTTTCTTTCTTTTGATTCATAAAATTAATTTTTTTATTTATCTGTAACTATTATAATATGCATATATTGTAATATACTACTCTATGAAACGTCTAGCAGAATTTGTGGATAACTATAAAAAAAATACTCCGCGTAAGCGGGGTGTTTTCTTATAGATACCCAACATATTTAAACTTTATGTACAACATCGTGCTCTTTGGCAACGTGCGTTCTGATGTATTCCTTAGTCCCACCGAGGTTCTCCGTCGCAATTTTTTTGCCAGGGTTAAAAATGCCTTTGGCATCAAAAATTTTTTTTATTTCCGTAAAAATTCCAATGATTTCATCGCCATACATTTTACGTAGATAAGGTGTGCGAATCAGGCCATCATTGTGTTCTGCAGTAATCGAACCATGATAGCTCATCACTAGGCTATAAACTTTTTCACCCGCTTCTAATATGACATCGGCTGTATCTGGGCGTTTAAAGTCCATGAGTGGAATGATGTGGAAATTTCCATCTCCGGCATGACCGGCAATCGTATAAACCAAAGTAGGATATTTAGCTAAAATTGCATTTATCTCTGGAAGAAATTTCGGTAAAAATTCCGGACGAACAATGATGTCGTCGATGAATGGCGCTGTACGCATACCTTTGACGTGTTTGCGTAAGAGCGCAAAACTTTCTCGTCTAATATCCCAATATTTAGCCGCTTCTGTTTCGGAACGAGTGATATGAACTTTTAATTTAAAATCTTTCAATTTTTCCGCGAGAGCAACACATCTCTCGTCCACCACTTTTTCATCATTGTCGGAAAATTCAGCCAAAACAATTAATTTTGGAAAACCGCCAGTAATCATCATGAAGAGTTCTGGCAAGAAACTCCACATGAATTTAATCATTCCAACAAACCCTTTATTTTTCAAAAAATCGGGAAAGAATTTTACCGCCAATTTCATCGTTTTATCGTCGTAAGTTTCTAGCGTCTCTGGATTCGTAGTTAGAATTTCATCTACCAGCCTTCCAAGCGGTTCCATACTGTTCATAAAAATAACCACCAATTTTGAATGTTTATTTTCTGGAATTACTTTGTAGGTAATTTCAGTCGCAATGCCGAGTGTACCCTGTGAACCCACGAGTAATTTATTTAAATCAAAATAAAAATCTGAAGAATTTTGAACGGGGAAGGTTCCGCCCGAAGGGTGGAGTAATCCGGAAAAATTCTTTGGATTTTTATTTTGATCTTTCTTCATCACATTCCAAATATAATATCCAGCAGAATTTTTATGAACGTTTGGTTTTGCGTTTTTGATTTCTTCTTCATTTTTTGTTATTAAATCAAAAATATTTTTGTAAACATTTCCTTCAAAATCCCCTTGCGCCATCTTCTTATCTAGTTCATCTTTACTAAGTGCCTTGACCACGTATTCATTCCCGTCCGCAAAAACCACTTTTGCCTCCATGACATAATCTTCTGTCTTGCCATATTTCAAAGTTCTTTCTCCTGCAGAATTATTTCCAAACATTCCACCCATCGCATTCAAACTTTTGGAGGCCGTAAAACAAGGTAAAATTAAACCTTTTGCCAAAGTTATCTTTTCAAAATCTCGGTAGAACATTCCTGGCTGAACCGTAATACTATACACCTCCCCAGAAATATTCTTCGACATTACTCCACCCTGCGGGCGGAACCTTCCGTCATCAGAATCTTTCTGGGGAGGTTTTATTAGCTTATTCATATAACGTGTGAAATCGATAATCAAAGATTCCCCGATGGCTCCGCCAGACATATCTGTGCCTGCACATCTGGCAGTAATTGAAAGACTCGCCCCGCCGTTGGCGGGGTCAAGATATTTTTCTTTATTTTCTCCCACCCATTTAACTAAATTTTTCACATCCTCGGCATCTTTTGGAAAAAGCACAAACTTCGGACGCACTTCAAGCAAACTCGCATCGTGCGAATATTTCACGAGCGTTTCCTCACTGTCATCAACTTCTCCCTTAAAAATTTTTTGTATCTGATTTTTTATTTCGTTTTGCATTATATTTTACTAGTCTGAATAATTTCTAATATCTTTTTATGAAGTATACCATTTGAAACAATACATCCAACTCCATCCTGATCATATCTTCGTTCCCCTCCATTAAAATCACTAACTTTTCCCCCAGCTTCTTCTGTTATAATTTTTAACGCAGCCACGTCGTGTCCATGTTTATGATAAAATGCTGCCCCAATATATTTTCCATTAGCAACTTGAATACCCCCATATATGAAAGAAGGATATTTCATCACAGCACATTTCTTTTCACTTAATTCTTTCATAAGTGGTAGGTTTGAAAAACCAATAGCTTTTCCTGAAGCTGCAATGGTAAAATACGTATTTTCAAAAGTATTATTTTTTAATACAGATATTTTTTTACCATTTCTGTACGCTCCACTACCCTTGTATGCCCAATACGTGTTTTTCATTACAGGATCATTTATTAATCCTAATATGGGTAAACCATTTGATTGATCAACCATGGCAATAGAAAAAACAAATATTGGTAAACCACATGAAAAAGCCATCGTCCCATCTATTGGGTCGCAAACCCAGACATATTTTGAATTTTCTTTCATCTGGCTTTTTTCTTCACCATAAATACTATGTTCTGGGTAAGTTTCATTTATTCTTTTTATTACTAAATCATTAATTTCTGTGTCCGCCTTCGTTAGTGGTGTGTTGTCATCCTTCCAGGTATTTTTAACTTCAAAACTAAAATACCTTAAAGCTATTTCTTCAGCTTCTTTGGATAATTTTTTTGCAAATTCTAAACAATCTTCCATTTTCATGTTTTTATTCCAATATTCTAACGAATTTTAGAATTATAATTCCTCTCTTGGTAAGTTTATGACGTATTGATTTACTATCACTTCTTTTTACCAATAATCCAGCTATAGCCATTTTACTTATATGAGCAGAGATATTTTTAAATTCTGATTTTAATTTTTCAGAAATTTCTTGCACCGACAACTCTGGCTCATTATATAATAACTCAAGGATCTGCAATCTCCTATGATTTGCAAATCCTTTTATAATTCTCTCTAATTTTTTATATTCCAATTTTTGTGACATATTTCTTATACTAAAATTCTATAGAATGTTAGAATTATATTCTCTTATTTATTTAAATATTTTAATAGCACCGCAACACTTCTATCTTCATTCATTTTATTAGAAAATACTAATTCTTTCAATTCCTCACGAGAAACTTTCATCACTTCTATTTTTTCGTGTTCTTCTAAGTGTTGTCCGACTTCTTTGTATTTTTTGACAACAAAATAATATAAATCCCACTCAAAACTTCCGCCACACTTAGATATATGAAGGAGTTCCATTTCTAGAGGTTCTATTCCAACTTCTTCCGTTCCTTCTTTAATAGCGGCTTTCTTCGCTTCTTCCAATAAACCCTCTTTTCCTTTATTCAACGCTAAAAAATCATTATACTCAACTAAAGAATCAAAAACCTTTCCGCCCGGCAAACGATAATCCCATCCTATTTTATGTCTTTCTTCTTTAGTAATTAAAAATTCTTTGTCAGGTGTTTCAATAATCAACCTCACTCCAGGCGCGCGACGACCATTTTCCAAAATAATTTCTTTCCCATTCGAAGAAACGACTTCTCGAAGAATCTCAATCATCTTCCCCTGAAAAACTACTTTTTTATTATTTTCCGACATATTTTCCAATCGATGCTTCACTGTTATTTTTTGCCGCGATTAGTAAAAGTTCTTGCGCTTTTTTCATATCATTTGGATTTTCTGCCCAGCTGACTAAAGCAGGATTTTGAATGGCTCGGCCATAAGAAAATGTCAAAGGCCATGGCAATGCGCCTAATTTATGCATTTCATTTAAATTTTCTGCTGCTTCTTTGTCACCTTGTCCACCGGAAAGAAAAACAATTCCGCCAATATCTTTCGGCACATGTTCAGTCAAACATTTGACGGTCATCTTAGCGACATCAGAAACAGAAGATTGCACCTTGGAGTCTTTGCCAGCAATCACCATGCTCGTTTTTAAAATCATCCCAGGAATAAAAATATTCGCATTTTTCAACTCGGCAAAAAGCACATCCAAATTCTGTGCCGTGACTTCAAAACATTTTTCTATCGTATGGTCACCATCAATCAAAACTTCTGGTTCAACGAAGGGAACCATATTGAGCTCCTGACAAGCAGTAGCATATTTTGCTAGTCGGATAGCATTTTCTTTCATACAATCGCCCGATGGAATATTTTCTCCCGTGTAATAAACTGCGCGCCACTTAGCAAAAGTTGCACCTAATACTTTATATTCTCTCAATCTGTCAGCCAAACCTTCCAAGCCTTGAGTAACCTTTTCTCCTAAATGGAGAGGCATGTCTATCAAACCTTGGTCCACTTTTATACCAACCTCAATTCCTTTCGCCATTAAAACTCCTGGAAAACTTTTTCCATCTTTAGTTGATTGCCTAATCGTCTCATCAAAAAGAATATATCCAGAAATATATTTCTCCATATCTCCGGCAGTGACTAGAAGTTCGCGATATTCTCGACGTTTTTCTTCGGTCGTCGGCACGCTGAGTTTAGTAAAACGTTTATTGCAAGTTTCTAGACTTTCATCAATCGCTAAAATTCCTCTAGGAGGAGCAACTAACCGAGCAACAGTTTTAATTAATATATCTTTATCCATCCTCCTATTTTAACCCGCCTTCGCTTAAAAAGCTACGGACGGGCAAGCATTTCTTTTAGTAATTTGATAACGATTTGTGGATTGGCAGAACCATTTGATTCTTTTATTATTTTACCCACCAAAGACATGATGGCGTTTTCTTTTCCAGCTTTATAAGTAGCTACAACATCTCCATTTTCATTGATAGCTTTTTCTACAATGGCTTTTAGAGCACTCTCGTCGTTGCTCTGGAGTAAATTTTTCTCTGTGGCAATCTTGAGTGGCGATTCATCTTTAATCACTATCATCGCCAAGATATCTTTAGCTCCCCTGGAAGAAATTTTATTTTCGGTGACTAAGTTTATTAATTCAGTAAAATTATTCACACTTGGACATCGGATGTCCAAGTTGGCTTTTTTTAGACCTATATAATCGGTAGTGATGTAATTTGATGCTATTTTAATTTTTTCTTTATCATTTAAAATTTTTGCTACATCTTCAAACCACTTACCCAAAACTGGATCATTTATATAAACTTCAATGTCTTCGTCTTTAATTCCAAAATATGACCGATATCTAGCTCTTTTTTGCGCTGGCAATTCTGGCAATGCGCGCTTCATTTTTTCCAAATCAAAAGCTTCGTGCAATTTCATTTTTGGTAAATCAGGGTCTGGAAAATATCTATAGTCGGCGCTGCCTTCTTTTTTTCTCTGCGAAAAAGTTTTCTGTTTCGCATCATCCCAGCCTCGTGTCTCCTGCACTATTTCCGATTCCTTTCCTTCTTCCCAAAGTTCGGTCATTCTAGTCAATTCATATTTGATAGCGCGTTCTACGCTCTTGAAAGAATTTAAATTTTTAACTTCAACTTTCGTGTATAATTTTTTAGGGTCATTGGAAATCGAAATGTTCGGCTCTACGCGCATCTCGCCTTTTTCTAAATTCGCTTCAGAAACTCCTAAATACCAAAGAATCAACTGTAGCTCTTTGGCAAATTTCGCGGCAACCTTAGCCGTCTCATCAATGCTCTCAAAAGTATGAGCTTCAGTGACTAGTTCCATCAAAGGCACTCCTGCACGATTGAAATCAATTAGAGAAAAGTCCCCGCGGTCATGTTTATTATTTGCTGTATCTTCTTCTAGATGCACCCGAGTGATGTCCATCCCCGCCAAGTGCCCACCGGAAACAATTGGGAATTTATACTGCGAAATTTGATATCCTTTTGGAATATCTGGATAAAAATAATTCTTGCGGTCAAACTCGGAAAAGTCTGCAATGTTTCCATCCACAGCCAAACCCACTTTAATTACATTTTCTATTGCCTTTTTATTTGGCACAGGCAGAGCTCCAGGATGCGCCATGCAAACTGGACAGATGTTTACATTGGGTTTTTCCTCATCGGGATTATTCTTGCAGCCACAAAACATCTTTGTCTGCGTTTTTAATTCTGCGTGTATTTCAAGACCAATTGTTGGGTAATACTTATTTGCCATTTATCTATGTTTATTTTTTCTTTAAAATTTTTACGAGTTCATCTCTGAACTTCTTTACCATTTTATCATCAAATAATGAAATTACAAAAACTTTTTCGCCGAGCTTTTCAAACTTTTTTACTTCTCGGTCAATAATCTTTTGGTCATTAAACACATCTGTCTTGGTTAAGACAATGATTTCTTCTTTTTGTGAAAGCCCCTCTAGTCCGAGATCCAATTTTTTATCATACTTTATAAGTTCTTTGCGAATCTCTTTATAAACTTTCATCATCCCAGCACTGCCGTTTGATAAATTTTCAAAAGAAATGAGATGCGCAAGCATTTTGGTACGTTTGATGTGACGCAAAAATTTCACGCCGAGGCCTTTGCCTTCGGAAGCTCCTTCGATAACCCCTGGAATATCAGCAATGATGTAACCATAGAAATCTCCCAAGTTTGGGTCGAGTGTCGTAAAAGCATAGTCCCCGACTTTTGCATCGGCATTAGTAAGTGAGTTTAGCAGAGAACTTTTTCCCGCGTTTGGTAAACCAATCAATCCAATATCTGCAAAAAGTTCCAATTCTATTTTGAAATCCCCCTTCTCGCCTTCTTCGCCTGGACGCCATTCTTTCGGAGTCGTGTTAGTAGAACTTTTAAAATGTTCATTACCAAAACCACCGTAACCACCCTTTAACAACATTATTTTTTGTCCTTCCTCTGTGAGTTGCCATTTTTCTTCGGTCTCTGTGTTGGTAATAATTGTGCCAAGTGGTAAATCTAAATAAAAGTCTTCGCCATTTTTTCCGTGTAAACTTTTATTTGAACCATCTTCGCCACGTTCTGCCGAAAAACTTTTCTTCGCTTTATATTTTGAAAGCACATGGATATCGCGCACTGCTTGCACGTAAAAATTCCCGCCACGTCCAGCGTCTCCCCCAGCTGGCCCACCTTTTGGTATGAATTTCTCCTGACGCCAACGCACAACGCCGTTTCCACCACGCCCCGCCGAAGCGTGTATCTTTATTTCATCAATAAATGCCATATTTATGATTCTACCGCAATTTGCGCTAATTTGATAGCTCCTTCTTTAGTTTGCGCGACTGCCAAAAAAAGTCCGCGATGACAAAAGACCGCACCTTTGACTCCCGTAATATTTTCCAATTCCTCGTCACGCAAACCCGCCCAAGCTTTTGGAAAGTTTTTTCTGTTTACAAAAGTCTTAGGATTTTCTTTGATTGCTTTTATTTGCCAAGAATTATCACTTTCCTTTAAGTAAACTGCAAAAAGAGGTTCCGGAAAATTATTCAAGACATATTCGTAAGGGTAATGCTTGTCTAGAACAATTATACGCTTGTCGGATGTGTTTTTATAAATGGAAATAACTAATTCTTCCGCCAAAAGCGCGTCTTGCGCCTGAATTATTTCCCGAGCTAAAACTGATTTTGCAATTTCTACACATTTTAAAAACATTGTGTCCTTACTCAAGCTTTCTTCTTTCCATGTCGGTCGCATTGAGAAAAATAAATGTTGGATGTAATAAGGTGTGACCTCGTATTTATTTTCAACCAAATCCAGACCATTATCAAAAGCATCAATCGGCATCGCTAAACGTTTATCGATAATCTCTACTACCCTTTCGTCGCCAGAAATAATTTTGCCGAACTTTTCCCAGACCAGTCCAAAAGAGGCATACTCCACAACCACTTGTCCTTCTCCAGAAGACCTACGCCCTGCACCGCCGACTTGGTGATGGTCAAAACGATTTGTCTCTTTGTTGTAAACACCACCAACATCAAATACATAATCGCCATTTTTTATTATTTTTAAGTCTCGAGTTCTCTTGATTTCAAAAGTTTCATTTTCTTTTTCTAAAATCAAACACAAGGTTGCGCAGGCAAAAATATCATCTGCGTGAAAAGAGCCGTCGTGGGTAACTAATTGTTTAACTGTTTTCGTCATAAAATTCTTCAAATAATTCATAAAGCCAAGATACCAACTTATCAAAAATAACAAAGATTGTAAATAAAACTAAAACTACTATTAAAAACTTCCAAACATTATGACTAACCCTGAGTGCAGTATAGCTGAAAAAATAACCGAGCGATAGCATGAGTGGCGCCCAAATTATAGTAGAAGAAATTTCCGCTTTCAAAAATTTCTTGTAATCTATTCTTTCATAACCTGAAAAGATAACAACCAGATTATTCGCACCGATAATAAATTTTGAAATAAAGATAGACCAAAAAGGTTTAGTTTTAAAGCTGGGCAACAAACTATAGACTCTTTTCTGAATATATTTAAAAAATTTATTATAATTAAACTTTTTATATAAAAAGCTTCCGAGCGCGTATCCGATAATGGTTTTGGAGAGTCCGCCCAGCAAAACGAAGTAAAGAACAAAGTAAAAATTTAAAGCTCCGAGATGTGTCAAAATTCCAGCACAAATCAAGAAAAATTCTCCCTCAAAAATTATCCCCAAATAGATCAGCCCATAAGTTAGAACTTGATGGTGCTCCACTAAATGTATTAAAAATCTAATGGTATGCATAGCTTAAAAAAGAGAGTCTACGGCTTGTTTCACTGTCGTACCGTCTGCTTTACCTTTCAAATCTTTCATCAAGGCAGACATCAACATCCCTTTTTTAATAACATCAGAAATACCAAGCTCGTTTTTTTTAGCTTTTGCAATCTTTTCCACTTCGTCATAACTCATCAATGTCGGTAAATATGTTTCTAAAATCGCCAGTTGTGCCTGTTCTTCTTTTACTAAATCTTCGCGATTGCCTTTTTTGAATTGCTCAATTGAATCTTTTCGCTGCTTGGAAAGACGGGTGATTACTGCCAAGGCCTCATCGTCTCCGAGCATCTCGTTAGGCTTTCTATTTTTCGCAACAAGTTCATTGGTGAAAGCCGCCATCATTCCTCGATACGTTTCCAAGCTGACACTATCATGCGCCATCATCGCTTCTTTTATTTTACTTTTTATTTGTTCATGCAACATAGCCATATTATATCAAACTATGATAAAATAATGAAATGACTAAGCTAATATTTTTTGATACCGAGACAACTGGCAACACGGAAAAGGATTCTCTAGTACAAATTGCCTACAAAAATGGTGATGAAAATTTTACCGGCTTATATAAGCCACTCGTGAAAATTCCGCCTGAAGCTTCCGCTGTTCACCACATAACTAACAAAATGGTCGCCGACAAACCCGCCTTTCAAGAAAGCGGTGACCAGCCAGTCATAAAAAAACTTTTTGAAGATGAAAATAATGTCGTCGTCGCCCACAACGCGCCTTTTGATTTGATGATAATCAAAAAAGAAGGTATCGAACCGAAAAAATTCATTTGTACTTTGCGGGTCATCAGAGATTTAGATAAAGATGGAAAAATCGACCGCTACAATCTGCAATACTTGCGATACCTACTTGATTTAGATGTGGATGCGACGGCACACGATGCCATGGGAGATGTTATTGTTTTAGAAAAACTTTTTGAATATTTAAAAAATCGAATGATGCAAGAGGAAAAGTTAAACGAAACTGAAGTGATAAAACAAATGATAGAAATTTCTTCGCATCCTTCCCTTTTAAGAACTTTCAACTTTGGCAAACATCTCGGCAAGAAAATTGAAGACGTTCTCACTACCGACCGGGGATATTTAGAGTGGCTACTTTCTCAAAAACTTGCCAGTGACCAAATAGACGAGGATTGGATTTACACGTTGAAACATTACTTAGGGAAATAGACAAAAGTGTCTTTGTGTGTTAATTTTTAAATGAATTAGAAAGTAAATTTGTACCAGAAGAAAGGTTACAAAAAAATGATTGCAGAGAATTCAATGCTTGTCATCGTCTGCGTGTGCCCCGAAGACTGTCTTTCGCTCGCCGTGGCGATTGAAAAAATCGTCGGAAAACCCGTAGAAGACAGAAGTGCGGGCCACACCAAAATCATTGAAATCGTGGGAGGAGTTCCCAACGATCTCCTGCCACTTCGGGAAAGAGGCTATGAGGTGGACGAAGTTCCCTTTTAGCCCACAACAACAATCGCGTCCGCCGCCTCTGGAAGCCGAGCTTCCAGAGGCGGCTTCTCAGTTATGTGAGGTTTTTATTTCTAAACTAAAATGTTAAAATATATTCATGCAAAATACTTTTGGGGTTTTAGTCGGATTGGTTGTCGGCGGAATTATCACCTACTTTGCTTTTGGTAAAAAGAAAGCGGAAACTAAAAAAGATGATGTCGGTCTTAATTTAATTTTAACCCAAATCAACGAACTTTCACGCACCGTAGACAACAAGCTCGGCGAATCACAAAAACAAGTCAATGAGAGCCTGCGCTATCATTCCACTGAATCAAATAAAATAATAAAGGATGTCACCGAGAGCCTGACCAAGCTAGACGAGACCAACAAGCAAGTCATTTCTTTTGCCGACCAATTGCAAAGCTTGGAAAATATTTTGAAGAATCCAAAGCAACGCGGAATCTTGGGTGAATATTATTTAGAAACAGTTTTGAAAAATGTTCTTCCGCCAGGCAGTTATCAAATGCAATATGAATTTCCCGACAAAACCATCGTGGATGCTGTCGTTTTTGTAAAAGATAAAATCATTCCGATTGATTCAAAGTTTTCTTTGGAAAATTATAACAAAATGGTTGAAGAGCATGACCCCACAGAAAAGAAACGAATGGAAACTGCTTTCGTCAACGATTTAAAAAACAGAATTGTTGAGACTTCAAAATACATCCAGCCTACAAAAGGCACGACTGATTTTGCTTTTATGTTTATCCCTCACGAAGCCATTTATTATGATTTGCTCACCAATAAAGTCGGCGCTTCCACTTCCGAAGAAAATGAAAATCTAATTCAGCGTGCTGCGGGAAAATATAAAGTTATCATCACAAGCCCAACTTCTTTCCTCGCCTATTTGCAAACTGTTTTGCAGGGTTTAAAAGCTTTGAAAATAGAAGAATCTGCTAAAGAAATAATTAAAAAGGTGGAAGACTTGGGTAAGCATTTGAAATCTTATGATGAATATCACGGCAAACTTGGCAATGCCTTGGGCACAGTAGTAAACCATTACAACGCTTCAAACAAAGAACTCAAAAAAATAGACAAAGATGTCCTCCGTATCGCTGGTGCTTCGCCAGAACTTTCTCTCTTGGAAGTCGAAAAGCCGAAAATTGAAGATTAGGAAATTAATTTTACTTACGAGATTTTCTTTGCACCTCTCGAGCTTTTGATGAAATTTCAAAAGCATCCTTTAGATCTTTAAAATCTGCTCCTTCTATTTTATACATCACGGCTATCCTGTAAAGCTTCGTCTCATCTGGAAGACTTTTTCCATTTTCCCACGCAGAAACAGCAGTCGTGTCAACTTCGATTTTATTTGCAATACTCATCATAGATTTATCTTCAAGTTTCATCCTTGCTTCTTTCAACTTCTTACCAAAGAGATATAAATTTTCTGTATTTATAAAACCTGACTCAGCAGATCTTCGTGTGGGAAATCCTTTAAATTTATCCATATTCTATATTATACTACTTTAAATAAAAAATAATCAATTTTCATTTTCCGCTAAAAATGCTATATTTTCCCTATTGGCCCTATCGTCTAACGGTTAGGACATATCCTTCTCAAGGATAGAATCGCGGTTCGATTCCGCGTAGGGTCACCAACACGTGCTAGCACGAGAAGGCTATATTAAAATATTTTTTAAAAATCCAAAATACTATTTTTCAGACAACATCTTTGCTTTCGTCTTTGGACCGACAAGTCCATCCGGAATAAGTCCATGAGTTTTTTGCCATTGTTTAACTGTTGCAAGCGTCTTAGACCCAAAATATCCATCTAGCACTAAACCTGAGTTTAAAGTATCATTAAAATACCTTTGCAACTCTTTGACTGCTGGACCAATACTTCCATATTGAAGCAACACAGTGCCAAAATTGTATTGTGGTGTGATAGATGTATTTGTTGGTGTAATTGCAGAAGTAAATGAAGTACAAGGCAAACCAGTAACAGTACTAAATTTATCTCCTGTGTAACATTGAGTATAAGTGAGTACTGGTAGATTACTTAGTGGTAAATGTCCCCCTCCTCTTCTACCACCGCCTCCGCCACCAGAAGAAACTTGGACTGCTACTATATTAATCGTGTAAGTTGTAGTCTTGCCATTTACCGTGATGGTTAATACTTGACCAGTCGCTGGAGCAGAACTATTAAAACCACTTATGTTTGCAGTAGTGATTGGTTCAACTTGGGTAGAGCTATCGCTGTAAGTTCCAGTGACCACTAATCCAGTAATGTCTAGTGTATCACCCACGTTGTATGTAAGTTTAGTAGCTCCTGTGGTAATGGCGATACTGCTTAAAGTAGGCGACGAAACTATTACATTTACTGTTGCCGTGTAATTACCGGAATTAGAAAAATTATCTGGAATCGTTCCCAGAACAGCCGTGAAAGTATAAGTTCCAGCCACACTTGAATTATATGAATCAGTGTCAGTCCAAGAATTTACAGGAACAGTGACAGCCTCCGAGTTAGCGGTAACGTTGGGATAGGTTGAAAGTAAGTAGCTTTCAACAGCAGAAGCATTAATGTAAGTTGGATTGGTTGTTGATTCATTGATATTAGAGATAGGGTCAAAGGAAGTTATCTGGGTAGGACTTAAGTCAGGATCAAAGATAACACCATCACCATTGGCTCCACCACTTTCTGTCATTCCATATAAATTGCCGTTGGAAGCTTGGAGGATAGAGCCATCGGGACCGGCTCCACTTGGAGAAATGAAGTCATAAATTTTAGTGTAAATACTAGAGGTAGAATTGTAAGAAAAAATAACACCGGCATTACCGGCTCCGCCAGCATTAGTTAATCCATATAAATTGCCATTGGAAGCTTGGAAAAAAGAACCAAAAGGTCTAGCTCCAATCGCAGAAGAATTGAAACCACCGTAGAGTTTTGTGTAAGTACTAGTGGTTGGATTATAGGAGAATATTGCACCGTCATTATTGTCTCCGCCAGCCACAGTTAATCCATATAAATTGCCGTTGGAAGCTTGGATGAGGGAGCCCGAAGGATAGGCTGCTCCACTATTCATAGGACTGAAGTCATAGAGTTTCGTGTAAGTACTAGAAGTGGGATTATAGGAGAATATGACACCGGCATTACCGGCTCCGCCAGCATTAGTTAATCCATATAAATTGCCATTGGAAGCTTGAATGAGAGTGCCGACAGGAGAGGAACCATTTGCAAAATCAAAATCATAAAGTTTTGTGTAAGTACTAGTGGTTGGATTATAGGAGAATATGACACCTCTGTTGTTGACTCCACCAACTTGTGTCATTCCATATAAATTGCCGTTGGAAGCTTGGAAGAGAGAGCCTTCCGGTTCGTCTCCATTAAGATTAGCTCCTCCATCACCGAAGTCGTAAATTTTTGTGTAAGTACTAGAAGTGGGGTTGTAAGAGAAAACAACACCGACATTATTGGCTCCACCTTGATAGGTCATTCCATATAAATTGCCATTGGAAGCTTGGATGAGGGAATCAAGAGGCTGTGCTCCATTGAGATTAGCTCCTCCATCACCGAAATCGTAAATTTTTGTGTAAGTACTAGAAGTGGGGTTGTAAGAGAAAATAACACCGACATTGTTGGCTCCACCATATTGTGTCATTCCATATAAATTGCCATTGGAAGCTTGGATGAGATTACCGTGCACTGGATTAGCTCCCAGAGCACTACCACTTGTACCAGAAAAATTAACCAAGTCAGTATAAGTAAAAGCATGCACACTTGGAATATTAAATAGTAATGAGATGCCTAAAAGTGTAAAGGCAAAAGAAAGTAAAATTAAATATTTTTTCATAAAATAAAATTTAATTAGCGGTTAATTGATAATGACACCAAACCATTTTAACATAGTGATTGGGAAAAGAATAGCTTCCAGACGTAAAGTTGAATAATTCGAAACCGCCTTTCTGTTTATTTTTTCTTCAACCACTCCGCATCCTGACGCACAATAAGTTTATTTTTATTTTTTTGGTCTAACAGCAAAGCTGCGACGATACGTTCCATGCGCATACCCTGCGAACCTTTTACCAGTATCACGTCCCCTTTCTCTGTAAAAGTTTTTATAAAATTTGCCGCTTCAATTGAATCCAAAAATTCTAAAATATTTTCTTCTTTCATTCCCAAGTCAGCTACCGCTGGATGGTCTTCCATTGCACCTTCTTTAATACCTTTAGCTCTTTGCCCGACCACAATCAGTTTATCGTTAACCCCGGTCAAGACATGTTTAGCAAGCATGCCGATATTTTTATGAGCGGAAAGTGTATGCCGACCAAGCTCCAGCATGTCACCCAAAATAGCAATTTTTCTTCCACTCGCCCTTACTTCTCCCAGTGTTCTCAAGGCAGACTCACAAGCAAAAGGAGAAGAATTATAAGTATCATCAATAATTAATGTTTCATTTATTCCTTTTAAAAGTCGCATACGTCCTGGAGGAACATCGTAGTTCTTCAAAGCATTTGCTACATCGAGCATATTAAAATTTAAACCCGAAGAAAGCGCTAAGGCGGCGAGCGAAGCATAAACATGATTTCTACTAAACACTCCTTCGATGACCACTGGAAAACTTGTCCCATTTTCATCTACTCTAAAAATTATTCCCTCTGGCTCACCAGAAGCTCCATAAGAAATAGAATCCCCAGAGCCTAAAATATCTGCGCCTTCGTTAAAACCGTAAGTGACAATTCGATTTTTTGTTTTTTCTTTCATTTCTAAAACAGATTCGTCGTCCACATTCAAAACCAACAAGCCATCCAGTTTAAGAGTTTTAATTAACTGACTTTTTTCTTCAATTAAATGCTTACGCGAACTAAAGAATTCAATATGCGCGGGAGTTTCTCCTATCGCCGTGATGATAACCACATCGGTCTTAAGCCAAGTTGTCACTCGAGCCATATCTCCAGGCTTGCTTATACCAACTTCCAATACCAGCCAAGTCGGATATTTATGCGGCCAAATGAGCAACCAAAGGCCTTTCCAAATATTTAGAAGCCAAGTTAGTGGATTATTCCAGCCATTTGGACAACCTAAAATAGTCAGAGGCAAACCGATTTCACTGTTAAAACTTTTTTCACTCTTACGAACATAAGTTACCTTGGAAAGTATCGCATAAACCGCATCCTTGGTGGAAGTTTTACCGACTGAGCCAGTAATCGCGACAATTTTCGGCTTGTACTTAGAAAGAACCAGACGTGCCTCTGTTCTTAAGATGTAAGCTATGATTTTTTTAAAACTTGTTTTCATAATTATCTATCTGGTGGGACATTATAATAATTTAACAGAAAATTTGTAATATCCAAAAATGGTTGGGTCCAAGTCGTCGCAGAATATTCGACGCCCTTCGGGTTTACGGCATAAAGAAAAACTATAAATTTCGGATTCGAAGCTGGAAAAAAACCAACAAAGGAATGCGTATACTCATTGGTATAATAACCCCCCGTCGCATTATCTGCAATTTGCGCCGTACCAGTTTTTACCGCCACACTGAAATGTGGTAGCCCAACCTTTAAACCCTTATCCATCACGGTCACCATCATTTGCGTTATTTCTTGCGCCGTAGCTGGAGGTATCATAGTCGGAGTCGTCGGATAAGTCATTACTTTGTCGGTACCATCATCATATTTTATTTCTTTTACCACGTGTGGAACAACTAATTGTCCGTTGTTCGCAAGCGAACCTAGTGCTCGAATCAATTCCATCGGGGTCAAGGCGATACCCTGACCGAAAGCCGCATTGGCATATTCAATCTCACGAGGACTAGTTAAAATATTAGAAATCAAACCCGAAGTTTCATTTGGTAAATCAATTCCAGTTTTTTTGCCGATATCGTAAGTGACTAAATAATTACGTAAATTTATTCTACCCATTTGTTTTTCCACAAACACCATTCCGGTGTTTAATGATTGACTTAAAACATCTTGCATCGTCGTACCTGGACCACGACCACGTTTATCAAAATTATAAATTTTATGATTCTCAATGGTCACTTCTCCTTTGTCGTCATAAGTCGTTTCTGGAGTTACCACACCCATATTAAGCGCTCCAGCCATCACTAGTGGCTTCACCACCGAGCCAAATTCAAAAACATGTTCCACCAAAGGATTAGAAAAAACAGAAATGTCTTTGACTGAAGAAAAATTATTTGGGTCAAAATCTGGTTTGGCGCTCATCGCATAGATAGATCCGTCAGTAGGATTCATGATTATTCCACCGAGTGAATCAGGCTGATATTGAGTCTGCACTTGTTCTAGTTTACTTTCTAGAAATTCCTGCACTTGTGGGTCAATTGTCGTGACAACATCACCCTCGGGCGTTGTATTATTAAATAGAGTTTTATGGATATTAGAAAAAACTTCCGCAAAAAAATTAATATATGGGTTATCGGCACTTCTAGCCAGTACGGAATCATATTCTCTTTCTAGTCCGTATCTTCCACTAAGTGTATTGCCTTGATAACCCACAAAACCAATTGTGTGCGAAGCCAAATTATTACCTGGATAAAAACGCCAGTTCTCTTTAAAAATACTTACTCCGGGGATTTTCAATGCAGAAACGGCATCAGCTTGTTCTTGTGTCAGACGATGCGCCACTTCTTCATATGTGTCATTAGCCTTTGTTGCAGAAGCTATAAAACCATCGTGGTCAATATTCGCTACAATAAAAGATAGCTCTTTAAAAACTCCTTCTCCATTTACAATTTTAGTTGGATCTATGGCTATCTTAAAACCAGAAGTTTGAGTGGCTGCTGAAACGAGGCTGTCATCTTTATTTTCAAAATAAATAGTACCACGCTCATAGATATCCGAAGAAGGTGTGACATACTGACGGTCAGCCATTTCTCGATAAGCATTTTCATGTACAACTTGCAATAAAAAAAGTTTACCTAAAAGAATTAAAGAAAACAGTATGACAAAACACAGAATAACTCTAGACCTTATAAGAAAACTATATTTCATCGTTATTGACTTTTAGACTACCAAAAGTATCGGCAGTAGTATTGAAACTGAGAGATGTACGTATCGCATAAGTAACTGGTATGGCTTTAAACCCCATTGAAGAAGAGAGAGCGACGTCTACACTATTAGAAACAGATAAATAAGAAAGCTCTAAATTACCAACTTGATTAGACAATGTCAGGTTTTCTTTTTCTAAAGTATTTCTTTGTACAATATTAAAAACCATATTTCCTAATATAAAAAAGTACAAGAGAGCCAGCGCACCCAAAGTCGTCAGCATAGCATTTAATACAACACGGCTCATTTCAATATTATTATTCGTAATATTGACGTTTTGGATATTTCTCTTTATTTTTATCGTTGCTTTTTTCATTTTTTTTCTAAAACTCTCAACTTCGCGCTGCGTGACCTCGAATTATTTTTTACTTCTTCAGATGTAGCAATTATTGGTTTTTTATTTATCAATCTTGCGACACCTTCCTTTTCTACTTCCTTGTAAAATCTTTTCACTACCCTATCCTCTAAACTATGGAAACTTATGACTGACATTCTTCCGCCACTTTTTAAAATATTGAATCCACTTTGTAAACCTATTTTCAAAACTCCCAATTCATCGTTGACCGCTATTCTTAATGCTTGAAATGTTTTGGTTGCAGGATGAATTCTTCCTCTTTTGTATGACGCTGGCACCGCCGAATCAATTATTTTCACCAAGTCAAACGTGGTTTTGATTTCAGCTTTTTGCCTAGCGTCGACTATTCTCTTGGCGATACGTCGACTAAATCTTTCTTCGCCGTAGCCATAAATAATATCTGCTAAACTCGTCTCACTCCATGTATTCACGACGTCACCCGCCGTCACATCTTCTGGAAGAGGATTTTCTTTCATTGTCATGAGTAGGGGCTCATCTTTCATAAAAGAAAATCCTCGTCCGGAATTTTCTAACTGGTCGGAACTCAAACCTAAATCAAAAATTATTCCATCGACTCCTGAACTTACAAACTTCTCCAAATCTTTAAAATTTGCATTGACGAAATCTATTTCGCAATCCAAACTTTTGAATTTATCTTTAGCTTTTTCAAATGCGCCTTGGTCTTGGTCGAAGGCAATTATCTTCACACTCGGATATCGTTTACAAATTTCCGCGCTGTGCCCTCCACCACCAAAAGTACAATCTACAACCAAAGCTTTTTCAGAAGAAACTTTTTGCAAATTCAAACCTTCTATTGTTTCATTTAAAAGAACTGTCTTGTGTACGCTCTTCATCTACTTTTTTTCATTTCCAAGATTTTCTGCTAAGGCAGATGCTTTCTTGGAAATTACTTCCTGATTCTGCGACCAAACTTTATCATTCCAGATTTCTACTCGGTCTTTCACTCCGACAATCGCAGCAGAATTTTTCAATCCGATTGTATTTTTCAAAAATTCTGGAATTAAAATTCTTCCAATCGAATCGAGTTCTACTTCAGCTGCACGTCCAAACATATATCGATTGAAACTTCGTTGGTCTGCTTTCAAAAAAGAAAGGTCAGCATCTTGGTCAGAAAGTCTTGCACTCACCTTTTCCCATTCTTTAATTGTGAAAACGAACAAACAAGAATCCAATCCAGGTGTAATAATCATTTTTTTACCGAGCTCTGTACGAAATTTTGCGGGCATGGAAACCCGATTCTTTTCGTCTATTGTGTGAATGTATTCGCCGATGAGCATATTTTTATAAAAAAACTTTATTAACTCGTTTCCCACCTTTTCCCACTTAGTTAACATTATAATACCCACACCAAATAACACCAAGCCTTACCTGTGGATAACTCTAGGGGTAGAAAAAATCAAAAAACCTTATAATAAAAGCATGGAAAAATTAAACCCATTTGAAAGGATAAATCAAGAATTTGCATTCGGAGCCCTGCTGTTAAAAACGAGAAATACTATTAATAAAAAAAGTAGAAAAAAAATAATTGAGGAGTTGATGTCTTTAGATTTTAAAGTAGGTGAAAACACAATTACGTCTTGGGAAAATGGAAATTTTTTTCCACCAGAGGACAAACTTTCTGAAATCGCTAAAGTATATGGAATTGAATTTCGTGAACTAACTGAACAATATAATCTTTCTAAAAAAGCCAGAGAAGACAGAAAAGTAAAACCAAAAAATAGTAAAGAAAAAACCGTGGAAAAATTATTTTCTGGAGGAATATCAGAACCAGAAATTATAGAAAAATTAAATCCAGATACTCACAAACGTCAATACGGACACCAGTAAAAACTAGGCGTATATCACGCCAGACGTTGGACGTCTGTATCCTTACAGACGTCCAACGTCTGGAGGTAGACAAAATGTGCTTTTCGTAGTTATATGTAAATGAGGAGAAGTACATGCAAGATATCAAACCGATTATCGGACTTTTAGTTCGCTTGAGGTGGTTTGTGTGGTTAAAAAATCCCTACATGCGAAAAGAATTTCGGGTTGGTGGGTTAATGATTCACTCCGTGACAAAACACAAACAGGGTTATTACTCTGTGAACTTGGCACGAGGAGACAAACTCATCCACACACAAGAAAATGGTCACAATCTGGAGGAAGTTAATTTGAAACTACTTCGGCCAGATAAAAAACCGCGGATCCCGCTCTGACAAAATATCGTCACAGCGGGAGACGCAAGTTCTTTCGTAAAAAATATTTATATCGTGCGCATCAAAAAAAACGCCCTTGAGTCTATGACCAAGGGTTTTGTATTTTAAGGAATCCAGACGTTGGACGTCTGTAAAGCAGGTGTACAACGTCTCTGTTTATTCTAAACTCTTAGGTTTCATGAGTGGAAACATTTGTGTTTCGCGAATAGGCTTATCGGCAAGAAAAGCGAAAAGCATCTCACCAAATCCAAAACCGCAAGTTGGCGGCATGCCGTATTCGAGCATCTCCACAAATTCATAGTCGGGCATCATCGCTTCTTTGTCCCCCGCTTTGATGAGTTCTTGTTGCGCCGCAAATCTTTCTTCTTGAGCTATCGGGTCGTTCAATTCAGAATATCCGTTGCCGACTTCTGAGCCAGCAATAATAATCTGGAATCTTTCGGTCAGCTCAGAATTTTCCGACATCGATTTAGAAAGTGGCGAAACGAGTTTCGGATGCCCAATCAAAAATACTGGCCCAGCAATTTTACGACGGCAATATTTCCAAAGCGTATCCACCAGTCTTTCCATCGTATTTCCATCATAAACCACTTCCAGTTTATCAAGTGCCTTTTTTACTTCATCGTAAGTCGTATTTAATATATCAATACCAGTTTCTTTTTTCACGGTCTCACAATAATCAATTGTTTCCCACTTTCCACCAAGGTCAAATTTAAATCCTCTGGTTTCGAACTGCATCGTGCCGAAAACATCTTGCGCGATTTTTTTATAAAGACGCTCCACCAATTCCATCCCATTTTTATAATTCGCATAAGCCCAATAGAATTCCATATTAGTAAATTCTTGCAAATGGTTCGCATCAGAGCCTTCGTTTCGGTAAGCGCGACCAATTTCAAAAGTCTTAGCAAAACCTGCAGCCATCAACCTCTTCTGCCAAAGTTCTCCAATTGAGATACGCAAATAAAGTGGAAGTTTAAAATCTTCATTGTAAGTTTTGAATGGTGTCGCTTCGGCTCCGCCAGTCGTGACTTCCAAGCTTGGAGTCTCCACTTCCAAAAATCCATTGTCTTTCATAAAATTGCGGACAGTCTCCCAAAATTTTGTTTTCTTTTCTAGGAGCTCCTTAATTTCCGGATTCATTAAAATATCTAAATACCTTTTGCGAAATCTTTCTTCCACATCTACCAGCCCGTGCCATTTTTCCGGCAATGGACGCAAACTTTTTGAAAGCATCACCCAGTCCGTCGCTTCCAGTGTTTTCTCACCACGCTTGGTCGTGAAAAACGTCCCTTCTATTTCCACAAAGTCTCCGATATCCACAACTTCATTCCAAAAATCAAATTTTTTATCACCAAGCACGTCTTTTTTTAGCAAGCCTTGAAAAAGCGCCGTGCCGTCATTTAAAGTGATAAAAATTATTGCGCCTTGTCCGCGTATAGACATTATTCTTCCGGCAATCCATTTTGCATTCTTAGATTTTTCTAGATTTTTAAAATCAGCAATTGCCTCTTTTAAAGAAAGCTCTCTTTTTGCCTCGGCTGGATACGGGTACAACCCCAATCCTTTTAAGATTTCTAATTTTTTTATTCTCGCGTCCCGAATTTCATCAATTGAAGACATATTATATATATTAACTTGCTAGCCTTTAGCTAGGAAACTTTTACGATTTTATAACCCACTATCCCATTCGGAGTTTTAAAAGAAACATCATCACCTTTCTTTTTTCCAAAAAGTGCTTCACCAAAGGGTGAACGATTGGAAATTTTTCCTGCAGCCATGTCTGCTTCCTCTGAACCTACTATAACATAAATTTTTTCTTCCTTGGAACCTTCTTTCTGCACTACCACCTTCGAGCCAACTTCTATCACTTCGCCTCCACCACCTTTGACCATCTGTGAGGATTGTAAAATTTGTTCTATTTTCGCAATGCGCGCTTCTAATTTTCCTTGGTCTTCGCGAGCTTGGTGGTATTCTGCATTCTCTGATAAATCACCCAAGGATTTTGCATACGCCAAAGTTGCCAAAATTTCTTTTCTCTTTGGACCTTTTAAATCTTTCAGCTCGGTCTCGAGTGCGTGCTTTTTTTCTTCAGTTATATAATCTCCTGCTTGTTGCATATGTCATAATATCGCATTTTTTAAGTAAAAAGGCAAACAAAAAACCCCGCAAGCGAGATTGCTTGGGGGTTCTGCAGGGCCACATTGTGGCCCTGCTTGTTGATGGGAGTCTAGTCGCGGCCGAAGTGATAGTCTTGAAGAAAGAGTCCAGGCTCCCGCTCGTACTGAGCCAACGGTGGGAACAAGCCCGCCTCCTCGAGGTTCCTTGGACGTGCAGTGGTGGTGGTTGTGGTGTTTTCGCCAGACTTGATTCTGGCGATTCCTCTTTGCATGTGATCGGTTTTTTCCATATCCATGACACGCTCCTTTTGGAAAGTACGTACGGTGATATTCTACACTTAAAATACATTTTTGTCAATAAGCTTAAACGGCAACTTGCTAAAAATATTTTTTATGATAACCTTAGGGCTATATGGCTAAAACAGTAATCGAAGTGAAGAAAAACCCAAACGAAAATAATTCGAGCATTTTGCGTCGCTTTTCCCGCCGCATCCAAGAGTCTGGCATTATCCGTAAAGTTAAAGGCGCTCGCTACAATGTTCGTGTTGAATCAAAACTAAAAATCAAGAAGAGTGCTTTGAAGAGAATGGCTCGCCGTAAGGAAATCGAGAAACTAAAAAAGCTCGGCAAGATGGTAACTAAGTAAAATAAAAATGGAGAAGAATTTTGGGAGCATAAACAAAACAAAGAGCAAGCTTCCCCGCTTGCCTTTTTTACAGATGAAAGATGATATCTTGGGCAAAAACTATACTCTGTCACTTGCCTTTGTAAACGAACACGAATCAAAAACTATCAATAAAAAATATCGAGATAAACACAAGCCGACAAATATTTTGTCTTTCCTGCTACATAAAAACGAGGGAGAAATCATCATGTGTCCGAGCGTCATCAAGCGCGAGGCGAAAAATTTTGATAAAACTTTCACCCAATTCTTCGGATTTTTAGTTATCCACGGAATGCTGCATTTGAAAGGTATGGAACATAGTAGTACAATGGAGAAACTAGAGAAAAAATATGATACGAAATATTTCAGTGGGAATAGACGTGGGGTCATCCACGACGCGAGTCGTGGTCGGAGAATTCTTGAAAGGAGAAAAAAATCCTAAAGTTATTGGCGAGGGTATTTCACCCACACTCGGTATGCGTCACGGCTACGTCGTAAACGAAGAGCTCGTAGCAAACTCCATTAAAACCGCCACTCTGCAAGCAGAAAAAACTTCTGGCATAAAAATAAAAAAAGCTTTCATTTCTCTCTCGGGCACAACCATGCGCAGTGAGATAAGTTCTGGTGGCACAATTATTTCTAAAGCCGATGGTGAAGCCACAAACTTGGATGCAAATAAAGCGCTGGAAGATTGCGAGAATAATTTAAATTTAACCAACAGAAAAATAGTCCGAATGTATCCCTTGTCTTTCAGACTAGATGGTAAAGAAATCTTAGGCCGTCTAGACGGACTACGTGGAACCAAGCTTGAAGCAAAAGCTCTTTTTATCACATACAATATAGCTCATTTAGAAGATTTGGTTAGTGCCGTGGCTGAAGCTGGAATAGAGACCATCGATGCTATCGCTTCCCCTGTTGCCATTGCTAATATCGTTCTTTCAGAAAAACAAAAAATTGTCGGAGTTGCTTTAGTAAACATCGGCGACCAAACGACCTCTCTTTCTGTTTTTGAAAATGGATTATTGGTTTCTATAAACACGATTCCAATCGGTGCTTCAGACATTACCAACGATATTGCTTTAGGATTTAGAATTACGCTCGAACAAGCAGAAGATTTAAAACTTGGAAATGGAACTGAGGAATTTTCCAAAAAGAAATTGGAAGAAATTATCGAAGCACGTCTGTGTGATATTTTTGAATCGATCGAAACTAATTTAAAAAAAATAAAACGCGCGGAATTACTGCCAGCCGGTATCGTATTTGTCGGAGGTGGCGCCAATACTCCACTTTTGACTGAATTGTCAAAATCCATATTAAAACTTCCAGCTAGTCTGGGAACCACCGAGATGTTTGGTAACTCAAAAACCAGACTTCGCGAGATATCTTGGTTTACTGCCCTAGGACTCTTAACGTTAGATAAAGATGAGACACGCTATGGCGACGATGGCACTCTCGTAAACATGTTCCGAGAACTAAAAAATTCAATAAAATCAAGCATTAAACAATTAATGCCGTAAAAAACTTTACCCGCACACTATTGTAGAATAGTGTGCGGGTTTACTTTTTTTTACTTGGGTGATAGTGTAGTATCTATATAAGATAATTATTTTTAATATTAAAACTATGCCAAAAATAAACGAAGAGATACAGAGTTTCGCTCGCATTATGGTTATCGGAATCGGAGGTTCAGGAAAAAACGCCGTGAACCATATGATAAATTCTAAGGTCAAAGGTGTCTCTTTCATCTGTATGAATACCGACACGCAAGATTTACATCACTCTCTCGCAGAGAAGAAAATTCATATCGGAAAAAATTTAACTAAAGGACTCGGCGCTGGTATGGATCCAGAAGTTGGAAAGAAAGCTGCTGAAGAAACTAAATCTGAAATTCAAGATGTCGTCAAAGGAGCCGACATGATTTTTCTTGCTTGTGGAATGGGCGGAGGCACAGGCACTGGCGCAGCTCCAATCGTCGCTCGCGCAGCTCGTGAACAAGGCATACTCACAGTGGCAGTCACCACCAAGCCATTTTTCTTTGAAGGAAATCATCGCATGAAAATAGCGGAAAAAGGAATTGAAGAATTGGCCAAGGAAGTTGATGCTATCATTATTATTCCAAATGATAAATTGCTTCAATTAGCTGAAAAAAGCACTAATTTTAAAGATGCTTTCATACGAGCTGACGAAGTACTTCGCCAAGCAGTCGAAGGTATTTCTGACCTCATCACCACTCCAGGCGTAATAAACGTAGACTTTGCTGATATTAAAGCCATCATGTCCAACGCTGGTAGCGCACTTATGGGTATCGGTAATGCTTCTGGTGAAAAGCGAGCAGAAAAAGCTGCCTTGGCTGCTATTAATTCTCCCCTGCTTGAAATATCAATTCACGGAGCAAAGGGCGTACTATTTGCAATCTCTGGAGGAGATGATTTGACGATTAACGAAATACAGGAAGCAGCAAAGATAATTACCGAATCAATCGATAAAGATGCAAAAGTAATCTTCGGAACCATTCACGATGAAAAATTGAAGAAAGGAGAAATAAAAGTTACTGTCATTGCTACTAGCTTTCCAACTGATATGCCTCGCAAAAATCTTTTCAGTGGAACTACCACTACTCAACCAGGAACAACACAAACACTAGTGAAGGATGAAACTCCTGTCGTTGTAAAAAAAGAAATACACAATAGTATCCAAAATGGAAATCTAAATAATAACGATTTCATTAAAAAAGTTGAAAAGAAAGAAGTAAAGGAAGAAATTATTGATGATGACGATGATTGGAGCGCTGTTCCAGCTTTCTTGAGACGTACTAAGAAATAAAATTGCAGTAAACTTGACGTCTAGTGTATACTGTACACATGACTTATGATTTAATTATTATTGGTGGAGGACCAGCTGGTAGCGCAGCGGCTATTTATGCTGCTCGCAAAAGATTAAAGACTTTATTCATAACATCCGAATGGGGCGGGCAAAGTGTAGTCTCTGAACAAATTTTTAATTGGATAGGGACTCCAATGATTTCTGGCAACGATTTGGCTAAAAATTTTAAAAAGCATGTTATGGCAAATGCTCTACCAGAAAGCTCTAACTCTACACTGGAAATAAAAGAGGGTGCAAAAGTTGTCGCAGTTACAGACGTCGGGCTCCTACAGAACAGAATAGCCACAACGGCAACACCTGTCACAGGAAACTCACTCTCTGTAAAAATAGATTCTGGAGAAGAATTTGAAACAAAAACTATTTTAATAGCAAGTGGTAGCGGACGAAGAAAATTGAGCGCTAAAAATGCCGACCAATTAGAACACAAAGGACTAACCTATTGCGCTTCTTGTGATGGTCCCCTTTTTGCCGATATGGACGTCGCCGTTATAGGCGGAGGTAATGCCGCTTTTGAAAGTGCTGCACAGCTTATGGCTTATTGTAAATCCGTCACTCTCATTAATCGTAGTGAGGCTTTCCGCGCAGATGAAATCACAGTAGAAAAAGTTTTAAAAA
>JARLIG010000011.1 GCA_031291825.1 Minisyncoccota bacterium
ATTTGTTGTGCCAGTTTTATTTTTTTTTGTGGCAACATTGCAATAAAACACAGCTGCCGGTGTTAAAGTTGTTCAATAAAACCCAGACGTGGGACGTGTGTAAGCTGCCAGACGTCCAACGTCTGTAGGTTTATCCACAGTTGGAGCTATTGATACGACTGGCATCACGACCAACGCGGGAGAAACTGCATAAGCGAATATTGTGTTCCCTTCTGGTGTATTTAATTTTAAAGAATTTTCATCAGCCATAGAAAAATTAGTAATTTTGGGTGACAAAGTCATTTTCTGTTTGGAAATTATAATTGTGTCTTGCGGAAAAGTAAATTTTTTTTGATCGCTTGTTAAAACCCAATTGGAAATGTCCGCATTGTAATCTGTATTATTGGTAAGTTCCACAAAAAAATCTTTATCGTTACCGACGTTTGATATGGAAATGTCAGTCGGAATTATTTTAATCGTAATTTGACTAGATGCATCCGGTGCAGAAATTCCAGAATAATAATTCTGATAATAATCTAAGGACACCACATAGTTCCCTGGATAAAAATATGTGTGTGTAAGAGGTGCGGTATCGGTCAGATTTACATCTTTAGAATCTCCATCCCCAAAATTCCAAAAATATTTTCCGAAATATAATTTTTCTCCACTTATTCCAAAAGCTGTCGCCTGCAAAAGCACCGGGAGGCCAACAAAACCAATGTTTTTACTTGAAATTTTACACTGAATTTGAGAAGTCTCACTTGTTTTATTTTGACTTTGGTTTTGTGTTACTGTGTTTTGATTTCCTGAATTAGCGTTGTAAACATTGGCTGGTAAGCCACCGCTAACAACTACCGTAGAATTATCTGAGGATGATGTATCATTGCTTGATGCAACATTCACCGCACCTGGTGTAGGAGTCGCACCTACCCAAGTGCCATCGATTAATTGCAAAGAATTTCCATCTCCCGCACCACCTTCACTAGAAGTATAAGTCACCGCGTCAACCACATTTCCATCTTGGTCTAAAATTTTTAGAGTTGCTCCAGTATTATTTAAACTCGTAATGCCTGTGTCATAAACTGTACCAGAAAAATTTGGATTGTCTGCCAAGAAAGTATCCTTATCTCCGGCAAAAATTACATAACTATTTGCCGGAACAGAAAAATCTGTTCCACCATTTATTGTCCTATTTTCTCCGCCATCATAGATTCTCCATTTTGATGCATCCACTGACACATCACTTGAATCAGAATTATAAATTTCAATCCACTCCCTACTTTTACCATTCACAGAATCAGAGCCTGAAAGGTCATACATTATTTCATTAATGGTAAGACTAGCAAAAGCAACGTGAAACGAGGAAAAGAAAACAACACATACAAAAACTAAGATAAGTTTTTTAGACATATTATTTTTTTATATTTTATATGCTATGATTATATCATGAACGAATATGAAGATAAAAATAAAATAGATTTTCTGGCAATTGGAGACATTGTCATAGACGCATTTATAAAGTTAACAGAAACCAGCGCTAATATTGTCGGCACCCCAGACACACCAGATTATAAAATCTGTATTCCTTTTGGCGAAAAAGTGCCTTATGATGATGTTTTTGTGATTCCAGCAGTCGGAAATGCAGCCAATGCAGCTGTTTCTGCGGCTCGTTTAGGACTCAATACCGCTTTTGTTACAAATTTGGGCGATGACAGAAATGGTGAGGATTGTTTAGATACATTAAGGAAAAATAACGTCAAAACTGATTTTGTGAAAGTAAATCCTGGTTTTAAAACAAATTATCACTATATACTTTGGTATGGTGCCGAGAGAACTATCCTAATCAAACATCAAAATTATCCATACATAATGCCTAATATTGGCAGTCCAAAATGGGTTTACTTTAGTTCCGTTAACGAAACTGCCTTCCCTTTTCATAATAAATTAGCCGATTATCTTGACACTAATAAAGATATCAACCTAGCTTTTCAACCTGGAAAATTTGAAATTAAATTAGGAAAAGAAAAATTGGGACGTCTTTATAAACAATCAAAAATGTTTTTCTGCAATGTGGAAGAGGCAGAAAAAATTCTGGAAATACAAGATTTAAAAGTTAAAGACCTTTTGCAAAAGATGCATGACTTCGGTCCGCAAACCGTTGTGATTACCGATGGACCTAGAGGCGCTTATGCTTACGACGGCACTGATATGTATTTTATTAAATCCTACCCCGATCCAAAACCACCATTTTCTCGTACTGGTGCAGGAGACGCATTTTCTTCCACTGTTTTATCAGCAATGATTCTCGGTAAGACTTTACCAGAAGCACTAGCTTGGGGAGGAATCAATGCTATGGCTGTCGTCCAACAAGTTGGCGCTCACACTGGACTACTCTCTCATGAACAACTTGAAGAATACCTCAAAAAAGCCCCAGCGGATTACAAAGCGGTGAAAATATAAAGTTTTAAGCTTTTCTTTTTAAAACTTTTTTTACTGCTTCTTTAATAGAATCTTTTCCCATACCATAATGTTCAATCAATTGTTCAGGTGTACCAGATTGACCAAATTTATTTTGAATCCCGATAAACTCTATGGCAACTGGATAATTTCTAGCGAGTGTCTCGGCAACAGCCGAACCCATTCCTCCAGCCACTTGGTGCTCTTCCACCGTCACAATAGCTTTGCATTCTTTAGCTAGTGCCACAACTGCATCCACATCTATGGGTTTGATGCTAGCCAAATTCATTACTTTAGTTTTTATTCCTTCTGCCTCCAGTTCTTTGGCGGCAAGTAAAGCTTTATATGTAAGTCCACCAGTCACAATAATTCCGACTTGCGCCAGTCCCACATCTGGCATCCAATAAATTTCTGCTTTGCCCAAATCAAAAGGAGTTTCTTCAGTGGTAATGATTGGAGTTTTTTCGCGAACTAAACGTAAGTAAGCAGGCCTGTTAGTTTTTGCCAGAGCTAAGGTAACTTTTTTTGCCTCAATCGCATCACACGGAGAAATGACTTCCATGTTGGGTAAGATACGCATTAAAGCTATATCCTCTAGCGCTTGATGTGTGCCACCGTCTGGACCAACAGAAATTCCAGAATGTGAACCGACAATTTTTACCGGTCGGTCATTGTAAGTTATTGTCGTCCTGATTTGTTCCCAATTTCTCCCAGGAGAAAACATCGCATACGAAGTACAAAATGGTATTTTACCCATCGCCGCCATGCCGGATGCAACCGTTACTAAATTTTGTTCCGCCACGCCCATTTCAATAAATCTTGCTGGAAATTTTTCCGCAAAAAAATTCATCTGAGTGGACTCAGTCAAGTCAGCGCAAAGCCCAACGACGTTTTCATTTTCTTCTCCGGCCTTGAGCAGACCCTGCCCAAAACCTTTACGGATAGGCACTTGCTCCACATCGTCGTTCCATATTTTGGGATTTAATTTTAATTTTGGATTTAACACGATTTAAAATCTATTATCTCTTAATTCTTTTAATGCCATATCGCCTTCCGCTTTGGTTGGTGGCTTGCCATGCCACCTAAAATCTCTTTCAAATTCTTTTACACCTTTACCTGGTATCGTATGTGCGATAATCACGGTCGGCTTCTCGTAAGTTGCTTGTGCCTCTTCCACCACTTCGTTTAAAGATTGAAAATCATGCCCAGAAACCTCAATGACATGCCAATTGAAAGCACGCCACTTACTCTGCAACGGTTCAAGTGGCATTGTATCTTCCGTAAAACCATCTATCTGAATATTGTTTCGGTCGATAATTGCAATTACATTTCTTAATTTATTTTTTCCAGCTAACATCACCGCTTCCCAAGTATTTCCTTCGTCAAGTTCTCCGTCGGACATAAAACAATAGATAAATCTAGACTTATCTTTACCATCTATTTTATCCGCCAACGCCATGCCGACAGCCTGCGAAAGTCCCGAACCGAGCGGACCAGAAGAAGTTTCCACATATGGTAAATATTCCCGATGTGGGTGTCCTTGTAGCCGTGAACCAAATTTTCTTAGTGTCATTAATTCTTCAACTGGAAAATATCCAGCATGCGCCATTGCTGCATAAAGCACTGGGCAAATATGTCCGTTACTAAGCACGACACGGTCACGTTCCGGCCAAGATGGATTCTTTGGGTCTTGATGCAAAATATGAAAATAAAAAAGAGTAAAAACATCCGCCATACCGAGCGGTCCAGCTGTGTGTCCACTTCCTGCTTTCACCAGCATCTCAATAATCGATATGCGAATATTGTTTGCCGTCTTTTCCAACTCTATAATTTTTTCTTCAGTTAAAAACATTAATTATATTATAACACAAAAACTAAACCAAACTTTGAAAATTTTCTAGTGCACCAATCGGGTCAGGACTTTTCCAAATTGCTGAACCAATAGTCAATCTATCTACACCGGCATCCAAAATAGTTTCGACATTTTCCATATTAACGCCAATATCGACTGATATCACAATTCCTGGCAAACTATTTTTAAGAAATTTTATATTCTCCAAAGCTTTCAGAGAAAATTTTTCTCCTTGAAAACCAACCTTATCTGAACCCATACAATGCAAAAAATCAACCTTATGAGAAAGTGTCGACACGGTCAACAAATCATCACTTGGTATAAACGCTAAACCTATTTCTACCGTGTCGCGTATATACATATCTAGACTATCTAAAAAAGATTCTAATTTTCCAAGACTATCTTTGTTACCCAGGTGGAAAATCATTCTTTTTGGTCCAAGTTTTAAATAAGTATTAAAATTTTCAATCGAATCTGCAACCATCAAGTCCAATTCAAAATCGAACTCTGTCCAAAAAGGCAACCCATCTTCTTCGTTCATGATTCTTTTAAAATCAGCATCCTCAAAACCACCAGTAGCAAAAGGCCAAGTTTGATTTGGCACAAAAATACCATCACTTATATCCAAATGCACACACTTTACTCTTTCACGCAGAAAAGTAAGTTTATTTTTTATTTCACCAAAATCTTTTTCTAAAATTGCTGGAATAATTTCAGACATTTTAATTGGAGTCTAATTTTATCGCATCTATTTTACCCAGACGACGAACATGTCTCTCGTCTTCACTAAAAGGTGTATTGAGCCAAAGATTAACCGCTTCCATCATGTCGTCTTCTGTAAAATACCTAGCGCCCAAAGATAAAATATTGGCATTGTTGTGTTGCCTAGAACGAAGAATAATATTTGATTCATCTTCTACCACTGGCGTGGCTTTACCATAATCAACAATAGCTCGGACATGAGGAAATTTATTGGCAGCAATTGCTTCACCTTCACCGGTACCACCTAAAATAATTCCCTTAGAACCATCGGGGTCTTTAGAAACTTCACGCGCAACTGGAATAACAAAATCCGGATAGTCATCTGCTTCATTGTATTCAAAAGCACCTTTATCAATAACTTCATATCCCTCTGCGCGTAGTGAAGAAACTAATTTTTCTTTTAAGACATATCCCGCATGGTCTGTGCCAATATATATTTTCATATAACATAATTATACCATTTCAGTTTTACTGCGCAACGCCGAAAACAAAGCAACAGTTTTACCAAAATCCCTTTCTGCTACAATGAAAATAAACTCTGTGGGTGTGGAAACCAATTCTTCTATGTTTATACGAGCTCGAGCGGTCACTGAAAGCAAAGAAAAGAAAGTATTAGGCACACTAAAAACATTTGGGTCAAAAGAAATTCCAACAGCCGCCAGATTGTGATTGATAATTATCGGTTTTGCTTTAAAATGTTTTATCACTTTGTTTGCTAAACTTGAAGAACAAATAATGTCAATTTCTTTTGTACCCATATTGGTCGTAAAAAAATCGTCTCTAGAAATCAAAACATTTTTATGCAATGATTCCAGTCCTTCCATAAATTTATTGGTGTTTTCATAAACAAGCTCCGACAAAGGTAATTTTGTATTAATGTTTGCAATAGTTACTTCATGAATCAGTGGTTTTTCTTTTTTAAATTCTTTACGCAAGCGCGAAAGAGTCACCACCAAGCTCGCAATCGTTACTTTTTTCTTGGTAAGCGCTTCCACCCTAGAGCGTATTTGATAAGCATAGCTACTCATATTCATATAACCATTTGTCAGTGCGAACAGCGCTTCTATCTCTCCGAGCACAATCTCTCGTACTACTGGCTGAATTTTGATCATATTGATATTCTAACAAATTTAACAAATAGTTCAATATGCAACATGAATGTTAAAAAACTTACCATCTACTATGACGGTTGGTATAATTTATGGGAAGAAAAATTTGTTCCCCAAGTGGGAGAAGGAGGTTGCCCAATGTGCAACCCGATGCCAAGACGCACAACGAAAGAAGGAGACGAGGGACATCCTCCCTCTCTCAGAATTCCCCCCAAGCCGAAAACCCCGAAAGTGAAAAGGGGCTATACGGCACAGCAGTTCATCGAGTGGGACAATGAGGAATAAAATCCTCACCAACAGTCGGGCCAGATGACACCACAATGTCGCTGGCCCTACTAAATTTATGCAAAAAAATATTTTTAAAGGCGAAAAAGCAATTTTTAATTATTTAACCCCAGGCGCCACCGGCCCGACCCCAATTATCGAACTTCCGAGTCGTTTAAATCCATATCTGAAAGACGACGTTCATATTTATATAAAGCTAATACAAAGCGTTCCCCTCTCAAACATCAAATCCATCCCCGCTTGGTATATGCTAAGCGCTATACCAGAAAAAGAATTAAAAAACATCAACGACCTAGTTGAATATTCTTCTGGTAACATGGCGCTTTCTCTCACTATATTGTCTAGACATTTCGGCATAAAAAATATGCACACTATTATCACTCCCGACGTACCGAAAAATAAACAAAATTTATTGAAACTTTTAGGCACAGATTTAATTATTTCAGACGGTCCTTCTTGTCCGGATGTGCGAGCACAATTGGGCGGAGTCTGGGAAGCTACACAAATGGGCAAACAACCCGGCTGGAAAAATCTCGGACAATATTCCAATGCAAATATTCCCAAAGGCACGGGGCAAAGGATTGGCGGAGAAATATTCAAACAACTTGGAAACAAGCTAGATATTTTTTGTGCGGCAATCGGAACTTCTGGCACAGTTTACGGTATCAGCTCATATTTGAAAAAGAAAATTCCAAAACTTTATGTCATTGCCGCTTCAGGCAAAAAAGGTTCTTCCATCCCCGGCCCCCGCACCGAAGAGCACGTCAAAAAACTCCACTTCCCGTGGGCAGAAACAGTGGATTTAGAATTCCCCATCGGAACAGAAGACGCCTTTGGTGCTAGTTTGAAATTAATCCGCGAAGGTATTTTTGTGGGTCCATCGAGTGGCATGCAATTAGCAGCCACCTTGGAAGTTTTAAAGAAAATGAAAAAGGAAAACAGACTCAAGAAAAACACCAACGCTGTTATCTTAGGCTGTGACACAATGTTCCCCTATATTGAAGAATATTTCGATATATTGCCGGAAATACTAAAAAAATAAATTATTTTATAGTCTCCCCTGTTTTGATAACATGCTCGACGAGCATGTGGGTGTACCCCATTTCATTATCATACCAACCCATCACTTTCACTAGATTACCTCCGACAACACGAGTCATTTTCAAATCAGCAATTGAACCATATTTACTGCCTAAAATATCACTGGAAACGAGGTCTTCTTCAGTGACACTAAAAATATTTGCCCACCTTTTATCTTGAGCTGCTTTTTTCAAAAGAGCATTTACTTCTTCTGTTGTGGTTTCTTTTTTGGAAATAAACGTTACGTCTACAATAGACCCAGCTGGTACTGGCACACGCATTGAAATACCGTCAAACAAACCTTCAAGCTTCGTAAATGCTTTTGTCACAGCAATCGCTGCGCCAGTCGATGAAGGAACAATATTTTGCGCTGCGGCTCTTCCTTCACGAAAATCTTTTTTACTTGGACCATCTACGATAGACTGGCTGGCTGTATATCCATGCACTGTGTTTAAAATCGCTTTTTCAATGCCCAGAGCTTCGTCAAGAATTGCGATCAAGGGAGATGCTGCATTGGTCGTACAAGAAGCGTTGGAAGTCACATCACAAGTGCCGAATTTTTCTTCATTCACCCCGAGTAAAATAGTTTCACCGGGAAAAGTGCCGTCACCTTTGGCGGGAGCCGAAATTACTACCTTCTTGGCACCAGCATCCAAATGTACTTTTGCTTTTTCATAACTGGTGAAAAGTCCAGTTGATTCCACCACGACATCCACCCCTAAATCTTTCCATGGCAACATCAGTGGGTCTCTTTGCGCTAAAACTTTTACTTTTTTACCATCAATGACAATACTGTCTCCGTCAATACTTATATCATGCTTCCATTCACGATACACTGTGTCGTATTTTAATAAATAGGCCATATTTTTAATATCACCCAAATCATTCAAGGCGACAACTTCGATTTCTGGCTTATCCCAAGCAACTTTTAAAAATGCCCTGCCAATTCTTCCAAAACCATTTATACCTACTTTGATTGTTTTCATAATTTTTTTTAATTTCCAGACGTTGGACATCTGGCAAGCCAGGTGTACAACGTCTGCGAGACATCCGACGTCTGGGTATTTTGACGTCGTACGTCTAATAATTTTAATACGTACAGTATACCAAAAAAATAGACAAAATGTGCTATTATATGGAAAATGCCTACGGAAAAAACAGCCAAAGAACAATTCATCCACCTACACACCCACTCCCATTACTCACTCTTGGATGGGCTCTCTAAGCTTGAAGATTTAGTGGATTTAGCTAAAGAAAATGGTATGGAAGCACTGGCGATTACCGACCACGGCAATATGTATGGCGCGATTGAATTCTATAAACTAGCTAAAAAAGCTGGTATCAAACCCATTATCGGTGTGGAAGCTTATGTGACTACTGGTTCACGCAAAGACCGAACGATGGAAGCTGGAGGAACTAAAAGATATTATCACCTCACCCTTCTCGCAAAAAATTTACAAGGTTATAAAAACCTAATGCGATTAGTGACTATTTCAAACCTGGAAGGATATTATTACAAACCACGAATGGACAAAGAAATATTGCGAGAATACCACGAAGGGATTATCGCTCTCTCTGGATGTCTCGGTGGAGAACTAGCTCAATCACTCGCCAATCAAGATGAAGGAAAAGCTGAAAAGATTATCAGGGAGCATCAGGAAATTTTCGGCAAGGAAAATTATTTTCTGGAAATTCAAAGACACCCGAAGTCACCGAACGATGAAAAAATCCATGAGAAAATCATTGCTCTCGGTAAAAAATTTAACATTCCAATTGTTGGCACGATTGATTCTCATTATCCTTGCAGTGGCGACCGTAAAGCACATGAAACTCTGCTTGCTATCCAAACCAATTCCGATATTAAAGATGAAAATAAATTTTCTTTTGGTGAAGACGATTATTTTTTTGTAAATACAGAAGAAGCGCAGAAACTCTTCAAGGAAACACCAGAAGCTGTAACTAATACAATGAAAATTGCCGACATGTGCAATGTCGAATTAGAATTAGGTAAGTGGGTTTTCCCTGATTTTAAACTTGAGGCTGGTGTGACTTATGATGCAAAATTGCGCGAACTAACTTATGCTGGTTTTGAAAAATTGAACATAAAACAAACACCTGAAATTCTTGAACGCGTAGAATATGAACTAAAAGTTATTTCCGACAAAGGATATTCCCCGTATTTCTTGGTGGTTGGCGATTTACTACGTCATGCTAAAGAAAATGGAATTTTGAGCGCCATCCGAGGCTCGGTTGCTGGTTCAATGGTCACTTACCTTTTGCATATTACAAATATTGACCCTCTAGAATACAAACTTCCTTTCGAAAGATTTCTAAATCCATTTCGTCCTTCCCCTCCCGATATCGACATGGACTACGCCGACAATCGTCGCGATGAAATGATTGAATATGTAAAACAAAAATACGGTGAAGACAAAGTCGCACAAATCGGAACTTTCGGTACGATGATGGCACGTGGAGCAGTACGTGACGTCGCTCGTGCGCTCGCTTATCCATATACGATTGGCGACCGAATTTCTAAAATGATTCCGATGGGAGCACAAGGTATGCCGATGACCATTGACCATGCGATAGAAATCGTTCCTGAACTAAAAGAAGCTTATGAAAAAGAAAAAGACACCAAGGAAATAATTGATTTAGCAAAAAAATTAGAAGGTTGTGTAAGACATATTTCCGTACACGCTGCTGGCGTCGTCATTGCGCCAAAGCCGATTTATGAATACATGCCGACTCAGCTTGACCCAAAAGGCGGAAAAATTATTACTCAATACGACATGTATAGCGCAGAAGAAGCCGGACTTTTGAAGTTCGACTTCTTGGGAATTAGAAACTTGGCGATTTTATCCGACGCCATAAATTTAGTTAAAAAATTCTATAACATAAATATCGACATCAGCAATATCCCACTAAATGATAAAAAAACTTTTGAACTTTTGGCCAGCGGTCAGACTGAAGGATTGTTCCAATTAAACGGTTCTGGTATGACCAGATATCTAAAAGAATTAAAACCGACCTCCATTCATGACATCAATGCCATGGTCGCGCTTTATCGTCCTGGACCAATGGAATCAATTCCGGAATATATTAAACGCAAACACAATCCAAGACTAGTAAAATACTTGGACCCACGAATGAAAAAATTCTTAACGGAATCATATGGATTGATTGTTTATCAAGATGACTTGTTGTTTTGCGCGATAGAACTCGCTGGCTACAACTGGGAAGAGGCAGACAAATTCCGCAAGGCCGTCGGTAAAAAAATACCAGCCGAAATGGCTGCTCAGCGAGATAAGTTTACCAAGGGCATAATTAAAAATGGACAAACGCCAGAATTTGCCGAAAAACTTTGGAAACTTTTTGAACCATTTCAAGCCTATGGTTTCAATAAAGCGCACGCAGCTTCTTACGGACGCGTAGCTTACCAAACAGCTTACATGAAGGCTAATTATCCCGTAGAGTACATGGCAGCTATTTTAACGGCTGAATCCGGCGACGTGGAAAAAATTTCGGAAATTATCGAGGAGTGTAAAAACATGAAAATTCCTGTTCTCCCTCCAAACATCAATGAAAGTTTCGGGGGCTTCACTTGTCTACCAGAAGAAAAAGATACAATCATAACTGATAAAAATAAAAGCAAAAAAATAAGATTCGGTTTTTATACGATTAAAAATTTGGGTACAGATATTTCGGATGCCATCATCGCTGAGCGTAAGGAAAATGGAAAATTTAAATCCATTTCCGACTTCCTAGACCGCATCAAACATAAAAATTTAAATAAAAAATCATTAGACGCATTAATTAAATCTGGTTGCATGGATGACTGGAATGACCGAGGGGTATTACTAGCAAACCAAGAAGCGATGGTAGCCTACAACCACGAGAATGGTAAACAAAATGAAAATCAAGTTTCCCTTTTTGGTGGAGCAAGCACAATCTCCGCGCCAGAATTCAAATTACAGACAGCACCAGAAGCGACCCAGGCAGAAAAATTGCTTTGGGAAAAAGAATTGCTCGGACTTTATATTTCTGGCCACCCGCTCGACCGTCTGCGTGAAAAGTTAGAGAAGAGACCTTTCAATATCAAGAAAGTAAAAGAAGAAATGGGAAATGGTTTGCCGGTCACGCTAGCCGGAATAATTGAGTCCTGCCGACAAGTCGTCACCAAAAACAACGACCGTATGGCCTTCCTGAAAATCGCAGATTTGACCGACTCCATTGAAGCTGTCGTTTTCCCTTCTATTTTTAAAGAAACCGTAGATATCTTTGTCCCAGAAAAATGCATCGCCTTTTCAGGAAAAGTTTCAAACAGGAACGGCGAAAAAAGCATTATCATTGAAGCAGTAAAGGAAATTTAATTATACAAACTCATCGCTTTTTCTTTACTTTCGTTGAATATACACTCCACTGCTTCAGCAACTTTTTTTGAAAGTTTTTTGATAGTTTCCAATTCTGGCTTTTTGAATTCACCCAGCAGAAAATTTAAAACTGCTTTCTCCCCTTGTGGTTTTCTGACAACACCTTTTGGAGTTGCTGGAGAGATGCCAATTCTGATACGTAGAAATTCTTCAGTCTTGAGTGATTTAATTATTGAACCAACTCCATTGTGTCCGCCAGAAGAACGGTTAAAAGAAATTTTCATTTTGCCGAGCGGTAAATCAATATCATCATAAATAACCACCAAATCTTTTAAATCTTTTTTACTTTTGACTAGTGGCGATATAGCCTTCCCAGAATTATTCATAAAGGTATCTGGTGTGATAAATTTTATCTTTTGGTCTTCCATTTTTTTTTCTAAAATTCCAACCAAAATACGCCCAGTATTATGTCTAGTATTTTCATATTCTTTGCCGGGATTTCCCAAGCCAACAACTAATTTCATATTTACATGATAGCAAATTATGTAATTCGTAATTCGTAATTCGTAATTACGCAATAAATCTCACTACCTTGTCAAGAACTTTCTATGCTATATTATCGGGATGGAACCAAAAAAAACTAAGATTCAACAGTTTTGGGAGTTGGTGCGTTTTGCAGCGATAGCGTTAATTATTGTTGTTCCGATCCGTATGTTTGTCGCCGAACCATTCATCGTGTCGGGGACATCGATGGTGCCGACCTTTGCAAATGGAGATTATTTAATCGTAGATAAAATATCTTACGAATTAGGCAGTCCACAAAGGGGTGATGTTATTGTCTTTCGATATCCCAAGAATCCTTCGCAATTTTTTATTAAAAGAGTAATCGGACTTCCAGGAGAGACAGTTGATGTAAACAGTGCTGAAAATGTCGTCACGATTACGAACAGCGCAAACCCTAATGGATTTAACTTAGACCAGTCATTTATTAAAAATGTCGGCGGAATTGATGGACACATTGTCTTAGGACCCAATCAATATTATGTAATGGGAGACAACCGAAGTGGTAGTTCTGATTCAAGATATTGGGGACCAGTAGATAAAAATCTTTTAGTCGGAAAAGTGTTTTTACGTCTATTGCCAATCACCAATATAAATATTTGGCCTGGAAGTTATAAAGAGCCACAATAGAATTAATTTATGAAAAAAACAACAAAAGCAGGTAAAAACAAAATGACCGAGATTGCCTCACCGAAGGGAATGAGAGATTTAATGAATGAGGAATATTATTCTTTTCAAGGATTTTTTGAAAAAGCTCAAGAGGTGGCAGTCTATTATGGATTTAAGCCAATTGATACTCCAATTATGGAACAGGAAGAAATTTTCACAGGGGGTATCGGTGAAGGCACAGACATCATAGACAAAGAGATGTACACGTTAAAAACAAAAGGTGGAGACCATCTGGCGCTCAGGCCAGAACACACTGCTCCCCTTATGCGCGCTTATATCGAACACGGAATGCAGAATATGCCTCAGCCGGTAATGTTCTATCAATATGGACCTTCTTTTAGACACGATAAACCCCAACGTGGACGCTATCGACAATTTTGGCAGTTTGATTTGGATTGTTTAGGAAATGACAAAAGCATCATGGATGCATTGGTTATTAAAACCGGCATGACCATCTTAGAAGAAGCTGGCGCAACAAATCTTTCTATCGACATAAATTCAATTGGCGACAAAGAATGCCGAAATGGATATATTAGAGAGTTAATAAATTATTATAAAAAACATTTAAGCAGTCTTCCTGCTATTGACCGTGAAAGATTAAAAACTAATCCTCTTCGCATCCTAGATTCTAAAGAAGAAAAGACGAAAGAAATAAATGATAACGCTCCAGACTCCGTTTCATTTCTTTGCCCTTCTTGTAAAAAACACTTCAAAGAAGTTTTAGAATATTTAGAGGAAATGAATATTCCATACAACATAAATAAAAATCTAGTACGTGGCCTTTCTTACTACACCCGTACAGTATTCGAAATCATAGAGCAACAAGGTTCAGAAGACGGCACACCGCTTACGCTAGCTGGTGGCGGACGTTATGATTATCTTGCTCGCCAAATGGGATCAAAGAAAGACGTTCCAGCTGTCGGTTTTTCAATTGGAGTAGACAGAATAGTAGAATCAAAATGGTATAAGAAACTTTGCCCACGTATCCTTAAAAAACCAAAAATTTATTTCATTCAATTAGGCTCGGAAGCTAAGCTAAAAAGTTTGAACATAATTGAAATCTTACGCAAGGCTCATGTTCCAATTGCCCAATCGTTGTCCAAAGACAGTCTGGGTTCTCAGCTTGCGATTGCCGAGAAACTAGCTATCCCCTACGCCATTATCTTCGGCGTAAAAGAAGCTTTAGATAATTCCGTGATTGTTCGAGACATGTCTAACCGCTCCCAAGATACTGTAAAATTACCGAAGCTGTTGGAATACTTAAAAGAACTTAAGTAAAAAAACAATGAAAGAAAAAGAAATAGTCCAAAGAAACAACAAAGTCTTGAGAGAGAAAGCAAAGGAGATTCTAATTAAAGATATTAAAACTCCTAAGATAAAAAAGATATTAAAAGAAATGTCTGCGGCCCTGAAAAGCCAGAACGATGGAGTGGCTATCGCCGCGCCACAAATAGGATATTCTCTTTCGATCTTTGTTGTATCGGGAAAAATTTTCCATAAAGACTTCAGCCGCGGAGAAAAGGAATTTAAAAAAATTCCAGAAAATGAAATACCAAATGACATGGTATTCATTAATCCAAAAATATCAAAACTTTCGCGTGAAAAAGAATGGTTGCCAGAAGGCTGCCTTTCAGTCAGATGGCTTTATGGAAATGTCTTCCGCTCAAAAAAAGCTACCGTCACAGCTTATGATGAGAATGGTAAGAAATTTGTCCGAGGCGCTTCTGGACTTTTGGCACAGATTTTTCAACACGAAACCGACCATTTAAATGGTGTACTTTTCATTGACCACGCCAAGGATGTGAAGGAAGAGTTACCTGGCTAGAATCGTTAACATAAAAAACATGAGCTATAAATTAAATTTTGTATTTTTTGGAACACCTGATGTAGCAAGAGAGACTCTTCAAATCTTAAAAGAAAGTGGTTATTTACCATCGCTTATTGTTACTGCACCTGACAAACCCCAAGGACGCAAAATGCTCGTTGCTCCTCCACCGGTAAAAGTTTGGGCCACGGAAAATAAAATTCCGTACATTCAACCTGAAAAACTAATACAAGAAGAAATTAATATTGCTTTTAGATCCTCTTCGCAGGCTGACGAGACGAGAAAAGCAATTTTCCAGCAGGAAAATATGCGTGGTGATAAAAGTGATATTGATTTCTTTCTTGTAGTGGCATACGGAAAAATATTAAGCCAAGACATTTTAGATATTCCAAAGCTAGGTTCTTTGAACATTCACTATTCCCTACTTCCCAAATATCGTGGAGCCTCGCCCGTAGAGTCAGCCATTTTAAATGGCGATACTGTTACTGGAGTCAGTATTCAAAAAATGAAATTTAAAATGGATGCTGGGCCAGTTATCGCCCAAGAAAAAATAGAGATACTCCCAACTGAAAAAGCATCAGAGTTGCGAACCCGTCTGATAAAAATCGGCGGAGAACTCTTAGTTAAAACTTTACCAAAATTTATAGATGGCGATATCAAAGAAGTTGAGCAAAATGAGAATGAAGCCACTTTCTGCAAAAAAATACAAAAAGAAGACGGCTTGATAGACTTAAATGAAGCTGGAGTAAAAAATTATAACAAATTCCGAGCGTATGCCACCTGGCCTAGAACTTTCTTTTTTAAAGATGGCAAAAGAATCATCATTACTGACGCAGTCCTAGAAAACAACCTTTTTGTAATAAAAAAAGTTCTTCCTGAAGGCAGAAAAGAGATTACTTGGGAAGAATTTAACCATTAGCCTGTGGATAACCCTCCAGACGTTGGACGTCTGTATCCTTACAGACGTCCACCGTCTGGGATTTTAGTTTTTCGAAGTTAAAGGATTTCTTTTTGAAATAACCTTTACCATTTTTTTAACACTTTTAGCAC
>JARLIG010000012.1 GCA_031291825.1 Minisyncoccota bacterium
AGAATTTAACCATTAGCCTGTGGATAACCCTCCAGACGTTGGTCGTCTGTATCCTTACAGACGTCCAACGTCTGGGATTTTTGTATTTCGAAGTAAAAGGATTTCTTTTGGAAATACCCTTAACCATTTTTTTAACACTTTTAGCACCACGCCTAAATAATGTTTGTTTGCGGTCTTTGTTCTTGTTTATATCGTTAAAGAGTTGCATTTTAACCTCATCAATTGCACTATATAAATCTGCATGGTCACTCTCTCCATAGAAATTATTTCCATCTATGTTGATAGTACAATCAGCATGAAAAATCTCTCCAGCTTTATGATGATTTGTTGTTTTCCTAACTTCGAACTTCACACGAGCTTCACCTTTATTTGTTTCAATGTCAGAGAGCAATTTTTCAAGGTTGGTAACTCTTTTTGAAACATAATCCTTAATGGCTTCTGTTAATTCTAGATTTTTACTTTGTAAAGTTATTTGCATAGTTACATTATACCATAATTACAATTAATTTATAAAACAAGGAAAACTTGTTATAATAAGCATATGTTGAAAAAAACAAAAATACTTATAATCGGCAATGGCTTTGGAGGGGTATATGCACTCAAAAACTTGCATAAAATCTTAGCTGGCGATGAAAATATCGAGCTTTCCATGATCGGTGAAAAAAATTACTTTCTTTTTACTCCCCTATTGCATGAGGTGGCAACTGGAGGCATCAACGGAGCAAATATCATAGAACCAATACGCAAAGTATTAGGAGGCTCTTTGAGAGATTTTTATTTAGGCAAAGCAGAACAAATAAATTTGAAGGATAAAAATGTCGTAGTAGGTGAAGCTATAGTTTCTTATGATTACTTGGTAATAGCTCCTGGCGCAGAAACAAATTTTTTCAATACTCTTGGTGCCGATAAATATGCATTTACTTTAAAATCTATAGACGATGCTGTTAAAATAAAAAATCATTGCATCACGCAAATGGAACGCGCCTCTCATGTCCTAAATACAGAAGAAAGAAAGAAAATGCTTAAATTTGTAATTATCGGAGGCGGACCGACAGGAGTAGAGTTAGTGGCGGAGATGGAAGAGTTAGTCCGAGAGACTTTTTCTCATTATTATCGAAAAGAAGTAGTTAAAGATGTTTCAATCGTCCTAATCCAAAGAGGTCCTGAATTGGTGCCTCAGTTCGGAACAAAAATACGCACTAAAAGCCTGTCAGTCTTGCAAAAAAAAGGAGTAAATGTACTATTAAATACAGCTGTTAAAGAAGTAGGCGTTTCGTATGTAGTTGTCGATGAAAATAAAAAAATTGATACAGAAACTGTCATTTGGGTGGGTGGAATAAAACCAGCAAGTTTAAACTTTACTGAAAAAATAAACAAATCCCCTGACGGAAGAATTATCGTGAATGAATACCTGCAACTCGATAATTATAAAGAAGTTTTTGCAATTGGAGATATTGCTCTTTTTAAAGATAAAACTTCCGCGTTGCCAGCCCTAGCACAAGTGGCAGAAAAACAATCAAAAACTGTTGCAAAAAATATAAAAAACTTAATGGACGAAACAGCACTAGAAAAATTTTCTTATCACAGCTCTGGAAACTTGATGTCTTTGGGACAATGGATGGCAGTGGGAGAAATTGCTGGTTTCTCCTTTTCTGGACACTTAGCGTGGTGGTTCTGGAGAACTGTTTATCTTTCTAAACTTATTTCTTTTAGAAAAAAAGTACGAGTGGCCGTGGATTGGACCATGAATATTTTTTCTCCCAGAGATATTTCCAAAATTTAGAATTATTTTTTCTTAATATCTCGAGTTAAGGCTTTTAAAATAATATTTAGTTCAATCGTGGCAACTCCAACGACAGTATCTGCGCCACCATAATAGATATACAATAATCCGTCTTTTTCCACCATGCCACAAGGAAAGACAACATTATTTACAATACCTTCTTTTTCATACTTTTCTTTTGGTTCAAAGATAGGGTCAGAAGTCCGTGCGAGAACATTTGTCGGGTCCTTTAAATCAAGCAGCACTGCTCCAACGCGATAAGTATGACTATGTTTAGAAATACCATGATAAAGCAATAGCCAACCATGTTTAGTTTTTATAGGCGGAGCAGAAATTCCAACCTTCGCGCTATCCCAAGTGTTCATCCTTGGTCCAATAATTCTAATGCATTTTTGAATAGTCTCTGTTTTAAAATTCAGTGATTTTAAGTAGTCGCCACACATTTCATTTCCTACTCTGTGTAAAATAAAGTATTTTCCATTAATTTTTTCTGGAAAGATACAGGTGTCTTTGTCATCAAAACCAGCGGGAGTAATTAGAATGGGTGTTTCCCATTGCCAATTTTTAAGTAGGAAGTTCTTTTCTGATATAGAAGTAACAGCCACCCGCGGCGGACCAATTCCATCAAAAGCTGTGTAGCACATGTAAATTGTTTTTCCTATTTTGGTCAGCCGTGGATCTTCACAACCAGAATTACCACCAGCAATTTTTTTTAATTCAAAACTCTCTCTTGGTATATATATCGGCAACGGAGATTTTTCGTTTATAGAAACACCGTTTTTAGAACTAGCATAACCAACCGAAGAAGTATTATCCATTGAAAGAGCTCTATATAATATGTAGGTGGTGCCCTTTATTCTCAAAGCCGCTGGATTAAAAGTAGCTTGAGCTTCGAAAGGATGTGTCTTATCGGGAATAATGATAGGATTCTTCAAAGAACGTTGGAAATGCCACCTAGCAGCAGTTTTGGGACGCATGGTTGAGATTAGATCGGTTATATTTACATGTGCCATACAGGTCGTGGTATCAGCTGCTCCGTAATATATATAAAGTGTATCTTTTTCTAAAATTGCGCCAGACGGAAAAACTATATCTGGAACATGACCCAAAAGTTCATATGCATCTCTCGGGACGAGAATAGGTCCTTCAGTACGTCCAGTAATTTTTAGTGGATTATTTAAATCAAGTAAAACTGCTTCAATTCCAAATATTCTGTCAACATTCCCTTGTCCAGGAAAATAATTTTGAATATGAGAGTAAAGAAAAATCCAACCATGAGAAGTTTTTATTGGCGTAGCTCCAACTTCAGTATGGTCATAGGGCGTTCTTTTTAAATCAATAGAATATTTATCTACATTTGCGTACCATTTTTCCCAAAACGCTGAATTCCATAAATCTTCTATTGTATCCATCTGTGCTATCGCTATTTTGGATGGAGGCATATCCGTGTTTACCGTCACAATAACGGTTATCTTTCCATTAACACGCTCCGGAAAAAGAGTCATTGCTTTGGCATTAAAGGGAGTGACTAAATGACGTTCATTAACTTTTTTTAAATCTCTAGAAACAGCAACAGCGACTTTTATGCCACTAGCCTCAAATGGATATTTAGAGAGAGCTGTGTAAAATATATAATACTGTCCTTCAAAAAAAGTAATGCGCGGATCTTCACAGCCATATTTTTCCCAATCTTCTTGCGGAGTAATAAAAGGCACAGAATCTTCAAAATGTGTTTTATCTTTACTGTGCCCCAAACCAATTACCGAAGTCTGCTCCGGCGTATGTAAAACATCGGACGCCCCGATGGCTCGATAGACGCCATAATAAAGTTTCCCCTTCTTGACGACGCTCATATTAAACGTCGCGAAAGATTCCCAATAATGGTCTCGATACGGGGTCAAAATCGGATTGTGATGTGATCTTTTTACAACGTACATATTAAATTAACTAGATTCTAGGTTTTTTATGTTTTAATTTAGCTTCACTTGAATGCATCAGTTCTTCTAAGAATTTATCAAGCGGGGCTGTAGCCACACAGGTAACTTTATCCGCACCACCGTAATATACAAATAAATCTTTTCCTTTCACCACCGCTCCGCAAGAATAAATCACGCCGGATTTATATCCTTCATTTTCATACCATTTATCTGGTTCAAGAATCGGCTGACTGGAACGATAAAGAACTTTCGTTGGATTTTTCAAATCCAAAAGCATCGCCCCAATCCTGTATCTATCTGGACTCCTGTGGTCCATTGCATGATAAATAATCAGCCAACCATATTTCGTTTTGATTGGCGCCGGTCCAACCCCACGAAACCAACTATCCCAAGTTCTAGTTTTATCTATCGGTCTAGTGTTGTTGCTTTTGATAAATTTCTTACCGTCTAATTCATCTAAACTATCAAAATAATCAATGAGAATTTTTGGAGAAAAACTATGTAAAACAGCATACTTTCCATTAATTTTTTCTGGAAAGATAACCCAATTTTTATGTATCTCTCCAGGTGGAGAAATAAGAACTGGTTCTTTCCAATCCCAACGTCTGTTGATAAAATCTTCTAAACTTATAGAAGTAAGAGCCATTCGCAAAGACCCCCAACCATCAAAGGCAGTGTAGATCATGTACACTTCATCGCCCAAGAGCGTGAGTCTAGGGTCTTCACATCCTCCGCCCCAGCCTCCACCAGAAGAATAATTTTGCAGCTTGGTTGCTGGGTCTTTTTTAACAGCTTTTCTATCTTTAATATAGTAAGCCATCTCTTTTAATTTTGTATCAAAAGAAAAACCGTCGTCACTTCTAGCATAACCTAAAACAGAAATATCCGTGTCACCAATAGCGCGATAAATGACATGTATTTTTCCATTATGATAGATGGCACTTGGATTGAAAGCTGCTTTTGATTCCCAATAATTTTTACTCTCCGGTTCAATAATCGGATTCTTGGTTGACCTTCTTAAATCAAGAGCCGTGAGTTTTTTCCTGACAGCTATTTTTTTCGTAGCTGTTTTCCTTTTAACAGATTTTAATATTCTCTCTTTGATTTTTTTTATTTTTTTAAACACGGCCATATTTGTCTTTTACTCTAACAATGTCATCTTCATCAAAATCTCCATAGGCTATTTCTAAAAATTGTACTGCATTATCTTTTGCTTCAATTTGGTGCAGTTCTTTTTTTTCAACCATAAATTCATCTCCAGGTTTTGAATTTGTTTGTTTTTCACCAATAGTCACTAATGGAAAACCTGAGAGTATACGCCAAAATTCTCTTCTACGATTATGATATTGCAAACTTAAAGAGCTATCTTGATTAATTGAAATAACTTTAACCGTGGTTTTTTCGTTCTGTGTGAACTGTTCGAATTGCCCCCACGGTCTTTTTACAATAATCTTTTGCATAGTTATAACTGAACCTTTATTATACAACTATATACATATATTTTGCTAATATTATGATTTTTTCAATGCTAAAATCTTCATCATTAATGCATCTGCAGGGAGGAATTTGCCTGAGAGCGGAACATAAAATTTTCCTTTTGCCCTTGTTTTATCAGCTGATATTGGCATTCCACTAGCTTCTAGAAGTTCTTGGTCATTATAATTGTCTCCAATTGCCATGACATTTTCTTTCTTTAATTTAAAGAGCTTCATGGCGGATTTTAAACCCAGAGCTTTAGTTTGAATTTTTTTAATTAGTATATCGTAGGCCTCACCATTCCAGACAGTGCAGAGGTTTTTGTCTTGCGCGACTACGTTTTCAATTTCTTTAATTCGTTTTTTAGAGTGGATGGTGATGATAAATTCTTTTGGTTCAAAGCCCTTAAAATCTCTATGTTGCAGAGCAACTCTTTTTAATTTTGGAAAAATATTTTTATTACGTTCAAAACTATTGATATGTTGATATATTTTACCTTTATACCAAGTAGCACTACCACACTCATAAGTCAAACTGACAAAAGGTAAAATTTCGCGAAACATTTCTTGCAACATATAAAGTCCTCGGCCAGAAGAAATATTTATCAAAAATCCCAGCTTGTGAAGTTTTTTGATTTGTTCTATTTGTTTTGAAGCAATGACTTTGGTGTTCAAGGTAGTAGTATTACCCACTTGTTTTATTTTTGTACCACGAGGAACCAGTACTCCATCAACATCAAAAACTATCATTTTGATTTTTGCTAAATCTTTTTTGGAAAATTCGCTTAAGGGTCTCATTATTTTTTATTTTTTATTTTTTTCTTCTGCTCTTTTTCTTTGGCATTTTTTACCAGATCGGAGGAACTTTGAACTTTGCCTCCCCAACCAACATCATTTACTATCTCACAATTTATTTCTCTGCAAACCAAAACTTCTGGAGTGGGGATATTTCCCACATGGCGATCTCCGCCCTTTGCAAAAATATGAGGACGCAACGCACGCAAATCTTTACTGATACTTATGTCTTTAGTGTTTTTTTTGTGACTGCTTAAGATAACTTTATCGACAGCTTCAAAGGATTCAATAATTTCTTTTCTTTCATGCTCTGGCATAAAAACATATCCCTTTTTTAATTTCAACCAATTGTCATTATTGATTACAACAATTAGCTCATCGCCTAGTTTTTTGGCTTCATTAAATAATCGCACGTGTCCGATGTGCACAGGGTCAAATCCTCCACTGACCATCACTACTTTATTTCCATTTTTTTTATTCTTCCTAGTCATGAGTAAGATTATTGTACTACTTATATTTAAAAAAACAAACAAAACCAATAATTGTAGTATAATAAACCCATGCCCAAAACCAGAGAACTTTATATCCGTAATATTATTTTCGGTATTTCTGATAGCTTGGTTTCCACGGTTGGACTCCTGGCTGGTATCGACGTCAGCGGCACCTCCAAACATATTATAATTCTAACTGGAGTGACCTATGCGTTTGTTGAAGCATTTTCTATGGCGGTAGGAAGTTTTCTTTCAGAAGAATCTGTGGAAGAAGATACTATAAATGGTGAAGTTCATATAAGTGGTCCTTTTATGGCAGGAAATATTATGTTTATATCATTTATAATAGCCTCTTTTATTCCAATAATACCATACCTTTTTTTTGGATTAACAACAGCTCTCTTTCTTTCCATAGGAATATCTATTATTGCACTCTTCATCGTTGGTGTGATGAGCGCAAGTCAAAAGAAAGTACACATTTTAAAATCCGGCTTAAGAATGGCACTTTTGGGAGGTATGGCAATTATTATGGGGGTTGTTGTTGGTAAATTTTTAAATATTAGTTAATCGTCGGTAACAATTTTTCTATAAAACCAACGTTTGGCAATTTCAGTTACAAATAGGTAAACAATCACAGTTAATGTTATTGCCAGCATCGGCGGCCATGGAAGTGAAGTAAATCCAAATAGTCTCTTGAAGGGAAGGTAAACTATCGAGCAAGCCACACCTACCGCCAGAACCGTACTCATCACCAATGATTTACTTGGGCTACTTTGGAAGAAAGGTATTTTTTTGGTTCTAATAATATAGACAACAAAAGCTTGAGTGGCAATTGACTCCAAAAACCAACCCGTCTGGAAAGCGCTTTCACCAAAGTGGAAAACACTCAATAAAATAAAAAAAGTTAGGAAATCAAAGACGGAAGAAATTGGTCCAAAAATTAGCATAAATAATTTAATGAAACGAATTTTAAATTTACGTGGTTTAATCATGTATGATTCATCAACATTGTCTGTGGGAATAGCAAGTTGTGATGAATCATAGAGTAAATTATTTAAAAGTATTTGTGGCGCTGTCATGGGTAAAAATGGCAACAAAACAGAAGCGCCAGCCATAGAAAACATATTTCCAAAATTAGAACTTAGGCTCATCATTAAATATTTAAGAGTATTTGCAAATGTTCTGCGTCCTTCCGAAACTCCATCAATTAAATTTTGTAAACTCTTTTTCAACAAGATAAGGTCGGCTGCATCTTTAGCCACATCGACTGCGTTATTTACCGAAATGCCGACATCTGCTGCCTTCAGTGAAGGAGCATCATTAATTCCATCCCCCAAAAATCCAACTACGTGCCCACGCGACTTTAAAACATTAATAATTCTCTCTTTTTCGTCAGGAGAAACTCTAGCAAAAATTGTTGTATTTTCAGCTTTTATCGCAAGTTCTTGATCGGTTAGATGGGTTATATCTGACCCCATCAAAATACCCTTAACTGGAAGAGATATTTCCCTAGTTATCTTTTCTGTTACCAACTCATTGTCTCCAGTTAAAATTTTAATTTCAATTCCATATTTTTCTAAAATTTTTAAAGTTTCCGTGACACTCTCCTTCGGAGGGTCAAGAAAAGCAACAAAGCCAAGAAAGGTCATTTCTTTTTCGTCTTCCTTTGCGTATGCTTTTTTATTATCTAAAATCGTTTTTTGCGCCACACCTAAAACACGAAAACCATCTTGGCTTAAGTCTTCATATTCTTTTAAGATGCTGGCACGCAAATCGGCCGTAATTGGTTTTTTGTCTTCGCCATAAAATGGACATATTTCAAGAATTTGTTCTGGAGCTCCTTTGGCTATTAAAGTATGCACATTATCTTTACTCACAACGATAGAGTCACGTCGTCGAACAAAATCAAAAGGTATTTCATCTATTTTTGTGTAAGCACTAATATCAATGGCTTTAAAATCTTTAATCGCAGAATCGAGCGGACTTTTAAAACTACCTGAAAGAATACTGTTTATATATGCCGCCAAAAGAACAGAGTTAGAATCTTTACCTTCAATATCCACACACTTAACAAGTTTAATTTTATCTTCAGTTAAGGTCCCAGTTTTGTCAGTACATAAAATATCCATATTGCCAAAATTTTGTATAGCTGAAAGTTTCTTCACAATTACGCCATGACGCGCCATCGCCAATGAACCCTTAGAAAGATTGATGGCTATAATCATCGGCAAAAGTTCTGGTGTTAAACCAACTGCTAGAGCAATAGAAAAAAGAAAAGATTCAAAAAGACCATGCTTAAGTATCGTGTTTACAAAAAACACAAATAAAACTAAGGCAAATGTAAGCTTCATAATAAGAGTGCTGAATTCTTTAATGCCACGATCAAACTCTGTGGGTTCTTGGTGCTTGATTAATGTTTCAGCGATATGACTAAATTTTGTATTTTTACCCGTGGCTTTGACCAATAAAAATGCCTTGCCCGTATTTACACTGCTCCCCATATACACCAAAGCGCCCTCTTCTTTTTCTACTGGAAAAGATTCTCCGGTTAACTGTGATTCATTTACAAAAAGATCTTTAGCTTCTTCTACCTGTCCATCGGCTGGAATAATATCTCCTGGGTTTAAAACAACCACATCGTCTGGAACAACATGTGATAGTGCTATTTCACACGGAACTCCATCACGTAAAACTGTCGTTGTGATCATTACCCGCTTTTTTAAATCTTCCGCCGCTTTTTGTGATTTATAAGTATTGATAAAATCAATTGCGACACTCACTAAAACTATAAAAATAATTATTCCAGCCGTAACTGGATCACCCAAAACACCAGAGATAATAGCACTAATAATTAAAATTATTAGTAGTGGATTTTTAAATCTGCTTAAAAAATCTAAAAAGCCTGAAAGTTTTTTTGCTTTAACAATTTCGTTCAATCCATATTTATCTAATTGTATAGTGGCTTGCTCGGCAGAAAGTCCTTTATCCATAATATTTCTATTAATTATTTCCTAATTTGTATCCTATATAAATACCCAGTCCCCCACCAATGGTAGTCAAAATAACAGACCACATTCCAAAAAAACTATCTCCCCACAGCATAGGAATACACCCTCCGAGAGTTGAACCGATAAACATAAAAAGCCAAATCAAAGACTTAGAATCCATAGCATGATTATAACAGAATTTTATATTTAAAAAAGAAAAATCCTCCGACCTAGGTCGGAGGATTTTTCTAGAAAGTTTTATTATTTTTAGCTTCCACTTACTTCAGAAACAGAATTTGCGGAATCAGAAACACCAGTTGGGGCTTTACACGTCTTAGTAGAGGCTCGGAATGTAGTCCAAGCAGCATTACGACTTGTCCTCCAAACCGTTGCAGCTGTTTTTACAGATTTAGTGAAATCAGCCCAAGCAGTTTTGACACCAACTTTTAAAGTCGCCATAGTTGTGTTTGAATAAGCACCTGCCAATTCTGTAGCTCGGGTCGCATAAGCATTGTTAACAGCGGTCTCATGTGTGGTAACAGCAGCATCTAGAGCTGCTTCACGAGTTGCAACTGCTGCCCCAACACAAGCAATTTTTGTAGCCATGGTAGAAGTAGTTGTAGTACTAGTAATTGTTGGTACGGTTGGAGCAACAGCGGTAGTTTGAGCGAATGCTGGAACAGCCACTAAAGCTAAAGACAATAGAACACCTGAAATAAATAACGTTTTTCTTAACATAATAAATTATAAAATTAAACTAATAATTTTTCGACTCTGGTCCGCAAATTATGAAGTCGGACACAAGACAATTATAACAATAAAAAACTTTTACGCAAACTTTTTACGTGAAGCTTTTTTTGCCAACATCACTCTCTTAACCTCTAAACGCTTTTTGGTTTTATGAGAACGTCGTGACTTATTTTTTGGACTTAAGGTTGTTCCTCTTTTTGCCATATTGATTTTATGATTAATAATAAATTCTCTAAATTATACTTTAAATTAGCCTAAAATGCAATTTTAAGTCAAAAAAACATACATTGTTCGATAAACCGAATAAATGAATACTGTAAAAACAACGACAAAAATTAGTGGCGTTCCAGTATGTGCCAGATTAGTTGAAACATTGAATGAATTTTTCACTAATTCAGTCGGATTTAAAAACACATCCCAGCTATTCCATCGTTCAAACCTTCCGAGATATACTCCAAAGCTCGAAACAAGACAAATCAAGAAAACACCAACCTCTGAGAAAAAATAATTTAAGTGCGCTTTTAGATATTGATGAACGTGGAAAAGAGAAAGCATCCCTAGGAATAATCCAACCCATCCAAAAAAGAAAAGTAGTAGACTATCGTACCACAGCGAAGCTGGTGAGCTGGAAACTACATGAAACACATCGGTAACTAAATACATAGCGTTTGGAAAGAATAAAATCCAAACAAAAAATACTGGAATGAAGTATCTTATACGCGTATCTTTTTTTATTAAAAACAAAGAAATAATATAAGGCACCCAAGCTAGAAAAAGATTCCAAATTAAATATAATAAATTAGTAGTTCCCCACGCATCGAGACGAGCCAGATTAAAAACAATAGCAATAATTGATAAAAAAATTAATGGTTTAGTTATTTTTTTACTTTCCATGGCCTCGATTGTATAAGTTTACTTGTTTGTAAATTTAAAAGTAGAAACTATTTGACTTAAAATACTCGGTTGGTTTTTATTGGTCGCAACACAGTTATTATAATTTGTCGCCTGCGTCGCATTACCTGCTTCGAGTGGTAAATAAGCATCACAATTTGTCGTACTGGTAGCAAAGTTTACAACTAAACACTGATTATTTGAAACTGTCGCATAATAATAAGAATTAAAACTATGCATCATCGCCGCATCTTGTGTTTGATATAGACAATATGGAACCTTGTTTATAGTCGTCTCTTCTCCATTTGGATTTTCCCAATAATTTGGATAGGCTAAATTGCTTTTAATTGCATTAATATCACCACCCGCTGCCACCTGTTGTTGTATAACAATGTCATTTATGTTAGGACAAGTCTCAGGAAATACCTCATAGTTACAATTTCCAGTCAGAATTTCAGGCTGCTGATTCACATCAAAGAAACCATCGGGGTATTTAAGTTCGAAATTAAACTGTGCACTTGCGGTAGTTTCCCAACCTGCAGTAGGTTCCGGTACAACTGCCATTGGAACACTTTGCTTAGTCGGAACTTTAGCGCCCGAGTAAACATAATAACCAAGACCAATAATTAAAATTATAGCAATAACTAAAAATATAAGGAGTTTTTTATTCATGATATTTTGCAACTTCAATAACCCATTTAGTATGAACTTAATTTCATAAAAAAGCCACAGATATTTGTTTAGCTAAAAAATTTATGCTAATATACCCAGTAATCATATGTTAACTATTTTAAGACGAACATTTTATTTTTTGGTGCCGTTTTCTGTGGTTTTTTGGTTTATTCATGAAAAATTCGAATCAACTATCTCCCGTTCTACGCAAAATGGGTTGGCTGGATTTTACTCCACGGATGGTATTATTTTTGGCTTAATCGTCGCTTTTGTGATTCAGCGTGAATGGGAAATCTGGACCAATCTATCAGAATCAGTCAGGAGAGAGATAGATGCTGTTAGGGAAATGTGGAAATGGAGTTCTTATGCAGAAACTTCAGTTTGTGAAGAAGCGCACAAACATCTTGAAAAATATCTCATTTTGATTGTTTTGGAATGGCATAAAGGAGGAGAAACTAGAAGAACTGAAAATGTGGATGCAGAGCTAAACAGCCTCCGCGGAATGCTTGTGAAAATGACAACCTCAATGGGTCACTTAAGCCAACAACCACTAAATGCCTTTGAAAACCTTGTAAGTGCACGCAATCAGCGCTTAAATTTCAGCAAAGAACACATGCCTATAATTCTAAAAAGGATTGTTTATTTTGCCGATATACTTTTGATTCTTTTATCACTGTTTATAGCCGTTAACAACATTTCACTGGACTATATTTTCACCGCCTCAATTGGTCTCTTGGCTTTCACTCTACTTTTAGTGATAGATGATTTAGATAATCCATTTAGGCCTGGCACCTGGCACCTAACAACCGAAGGTTATGAAAAACTTCTAGAAGAGCTCACCTTAACTAGTTAAATAGTTTTTTTCTTCAAAAAAGCTTTATAAATAACATAGCCAATTGGAATTATCACAATTACCGCAATAACATAGTATTGTAAGTAGGTTGGTCCCAAGTGCAAAGCAACTTTTCCAAAATAAAAACCAATAGCTATTAAAATAGCTGAGCGAATAAAATTTAAACTTAAAACATATTCAAGGAATTTATTCCAAGACATGCGTACAGCGCCAGTAGCGATCATAAAAATAGTACCCAAACCATAAGACACTTTTGCTAGTATCATGGTCTTCCAAGGTGACGAAGCAAACTGATTTTCTATCCTTTTTAGTTGGTCTTCTGAAATACGTGAAAATTTAAGATAGTTAATCATATACCTCCCTCCTCTGCCAATAGAATGGAAAACTGCATCAGAAATAACATCACCAAAAAAAACAACCATAAGAGCCGGAAATAATTTCAAATCTCCGCGCGAAACTAGGAAACCCGAGACAATACTTATAATTGGTCCCTCTAAAACCGCAACTGGAAAAATTGCCTGATATTTATATTTTATAAAAAACCTTATTATTTGACGGAGAGTCACAAAAATTAATGTTTTAATTAAGCGTATCTTTTACTTTTCCAAACTTAAAACGCAGACGTTAATTATACACTCTTTTTCGAAAAAATGCTTCGTCCGCAAACGGACATTGCATCCAACACTTTTCTTAATTTTGCTCCTTTTTTAGTCAGAGAATATTCAAGGTCATTTTTAGTGACGATTCCTTCATTTTCTAGATGTTTAATTTTACTGGTCAAAGTGCGACTGCTGATGCCCTCAAGCGAATGTTCGAAATCTCGAAAGCGCATATCCCGCTCTAATAAGTCCCGAATAATTAACATTGTCCAAGGGTCAGACAGCAAAGTGGCGACTTTGGCTATGGGGCAATCATTGTGATAAATCTTGTTCATAGACAAAGCCTATCATTTGTGCTTTAACTTGTAAAGTACTTTACAAAGTAAAGTACTTAATATATGCTTTATATTATTAATAATAATATAAAAATATTATGCATACATGGATTATTGATACAGCTCATTCGGAAATTGGATTCAAGGTAAAACACTTGATGGTTTCCACTGTTCGCGGACAATTTACTAATTTTACTGGAAATATTAAATCAGGTGATGATTTAACTAAAGCAGAAATTACTTTTAGCGCAGAAATAGCCAGCATTAACACAAACAATGCTATGCGAGATGGTCATTTGCAATCTCCTGATTTTTTCGATGCTGCAAAATTCCCTACCCTATCTTTCAACTCAACAAAGATAAATAAAACTGACAATACTGACTATGTTGTCACGGGAGAACTTAGTATGCATGGCGTCACCAAGGAAATAAGCTTTGATGCAAAATCAAATGGCACAAGCACAAATATGCAAAAAGAAAAAGTGATGGGTTTTGAAATTTCTGGCGCTTTGAGCCGTAAGGATTTTGGACTAACTTGGAATGCACCTATTGAACAAGGTGGTGTAGTGGTTTCCGATGAAGTAAAACTCGATATTAATATAGAATGTAAAGAATTGAAATAATGAAAAAAGAAGAAATAATTGAAGCTCTCAATAAACGTTATGCGGTAAAAACTTTTGATAAGTCAAAAAAAGTTTCCGAAGAAGATTTAAAAACTATCTTAGAAAGTGGCAGACTTGCTCCGAGTTCTTTGGGCTTGGAACCTTGGAAGTTTATCGTTGTAAAAAATGAAGAGCTTCGTGCCAAAATGCGAGCGGCGTCTTACGACCAAACCAAGGTCACTGATGCCTCATATCTTATCGTCGTCGCGTATAGGACAGATAGTGAGAAACTCGTTTCAGAAATACTTGAACGTACCGCTAAGATACAAAATAGAACCAAAGAAGAACTGGCTCCATTACAGCAAATGCTAGATGGTGCAATGAGTCGACAAGAACCAGGAAAAACATCGTGGATAAAAGCTCAGGGCTATATAGCGCTCGGAATGATGATTGAAACAGCTTCCCTGCTTAACGTAGATAATTGTCCAATGGAAGGTTTTGACCCTGCACAGATTGATACGATTCTTGGATTAAAGGAAAAGAATTTATCAACTGCCACAATTTTAGCCATCGGCTACCGTGGCCTTGATGCTTATGCTTCTAAACCAAAAGTCCGCCGAAGTTACGACGAAGTAGTTGAGGTAGTGGACTAAAAAATACACTTAAAAATAAAAACAACTAGAAAAATAATTAATAGCTGAGAAGTTATACCTATGAATGGCATGTCATCTATTCGCACGTTTGTGTGTGCCCAATTGTGAAGCCTTTGAAAGGGTTTGAGTAATTTTGGTTTCCACATCCAATAACAAAACTGCAAAAAGTCTGGCAACATTCCACCAGTCGCACCCATAAAAATTACTAGCGGATAAGCGTGAAAAAATATTCCCAATATGATAAAAGAAAGTAACAAACCCAAAATTCCATCCGTTCCGACTTTGAATAAATCTTTATAGGAACTTTTACTTATCACCATCGTGGTATTAAGTGAATTTTCTTTATCTTTTTCCAAGCCAGCCACGGGATAACTCCAATGTGGCATAGCATCTAAAAGATAGTGACTACCAAAGCCAACCAAAAAGCCCAAGGCGGGATAGTTCGGCACAAGGGTAGCAAGCGTTGCTCCAGCGATAGCATGCGTGGTAAGAGTCATGCTTGTTATTCTAACAAATAAAGAAATTAATTGAAAATTCACTTAGTTAAGGTATACTGGATGGACATATTATGATTTCATATTTTCAAGCTATTGTTCTGGGAGCCGTTCAGGGGGTAACTGAACTCTTCCCTATTTCCAGCTTAGGACACAGCGTCATATTACCGAGCCTACTTGGTTGGCACATAAACCAAAATGATAATTTATTTTTAGTATTTTTAGTGGCCACTCATTTTGCCACTGCTTTAGCACTCTTTATATTTTTCTTTAAAGATTGGATACTAATTATTAAAGGATTCTTCCGTTCTATTAAAGAAAAATCAATAAAGCAAACAGATACACATGCAAAGCTTGGCTGGCTAATAATTTTGGGAACTCTTCCTGCTGGCATACTTGGATTTTTACTGCAGAAAAAAATACAATTACTCATCGCCTCGCCTTTTTATGTAGCTATCTTTTTGTTTTTTAATGGATGCATTTTATACGGCGCAGAGATGTTAAGAAGAAAGAAAGTAGAAACATCCCAAGCTAGTATTGATGAAAAAATTACAAAAATTTCTTATACTCAAGCTTTAAAGATTGGATTCACAGAATGCTTGGCTCTAATTCCTGGATTTTCCAGAACTGGTTCAACCCTTACTGGCGGGCTATTGGTCGGACTAAATCATGAAGAAGCTGCGCGTTTTTCCTTTCTTTTAGCCACTCCGATTATTTTTGCTGCCGCAATTTTAAAACTACCTGACCTTTTTAAATCAAGCAACATACACACTATCGGCCCTATTTTGTCCGGTTCTCTGGTTGCCATGACAGCTGCTTATTTATCTACTCGTTTTTTGACTCAATATTTTAAAACTAAAAAATTAACACCTTTTGCAATCTATTGCATGGTTTTCGGAATCGGATCATTCCTACTACTTTATTTTAGATAACTATCAAAATAAATTGCATGACATGTATATCCACCTGGATTTTTCTCTAGATAATCTTGGTGATATTCCTCCGCTCTATAAAATTTTACCAATGGCTCTAAGGTTGTAACCACGGGATTTGGCCAGCGGTGAGATTTATTTACAATATCAATAAAGTTTTCACCCTCTGTTTTTTCCTCTTCATTACCATAAAAAATCGCTGAACGGTAAGATGTTCCCCTGTCGTTTCCTTGTTGATTTAAAGTCGTCGGATTGTGAATCTGAAAGAAAAAATCTAATAATTTTTTGTAAGAAGTTTTTTCAGTATCGTATTCAATCTCGACCGCTTCCGCATGACCTTCGTGGTTATGATAATTTGGATTTTCCACTTTTCCACCAGTATAGCCGACAGTTGTATCAACAACGCCTGGTTGCTTACGAATCAAATCCTCTAATCCCCAAAAACATCCCCCTGCTAATACTATTTTTTTAATCATATGTTTAAAATTATTTATCCTGAGCTGTGTCTAAGAATTTTCCCGGAATAAATTTCATAGAAATGGAATTCACACAATGACGAATATTTTTATCTGTTAATCCTTCGCCTGTAAATAAATGTCCTAGATGTCCACCACACTTAGCACAAGTTATTTCCGTACGCATACCATCTGCATCCAAGCTTTTATGAATTGCTCCAGGTATCTCATCATCAAAAGATGGCCAGCCACAAGTAGACTCAAATTTATCTTTTGAATTATAAAGTGGAGCTTCACATTGACGACAAACATAAACACCCGTCTCTTTGTTGTTTACATACTCGCCTTTAAATCTAGCTTCAGTGTCTTTGTCGATAATGACTCTTTTTTCTTCTGGTGTAAGTTGATTCATAATTTTTGAGACATTGGACACCTACTTTAGTAGATGTCCAACATCTTTGTATTATTAATAATTATCCAAACGTAAACGTATACGCGTCCAAGGTTCCATTTAAAACATCTATCTCTAAAGTATGCTCTCCGTAGTCTGTCCCTTGTATAATTTTATATAGTCTATTGTCTTTAATCAAGGCTGTACTATCTGCATTGACGTCGGCTCCTCTATCCGTAGTCAAAGGCTCTCCGTCAACTAAAATTTTTATATTGGCGCCAAGCGCCGAGCTAGCGACAAAATATAAATTTTTAGAATCATATTTGTAAATTATTTTAGCAGTGGTATCGCTAGTCTCAGCGTATTCAGGATTAAAATTCCAAGTACCTGATAAGTATAAACTGTTTGTAGAAATATTATCTGGAATCGAAAGCGTCTGTAAACCTGAAGTACTCTGAGTTCCGTTTGCCAAATACTCATTTCGATTGGAGCCAAAATAAGTTTCTGGACTATTTACTTGATTGGGACTCACACTTATCGCATCTGTCGGCGCCACGGTTCCTCCTGAAACATTTCCAGTTCCTAAAATATCGGCACGTTCCGCTAATGCTTTTTGGATGGCTTGCTCGGTTACATCATAATCCCCCTCTCCGGCATGGTCATGCACTATAAACCCATCGAGGTTTATTAAATATTCTCTTGGCCAATATTCATTTCCAAAAGCATTCCACGTGCCGTAATCATTGTCCATAACGACTGGATAATCTATACCCAAACTTTTTACCGCATTCTCTACATTGCTTTGCACTTTTTCAAAAGCAAATTCTGGAGTATGAATACTGATAATCTCCAAGCCTTGGTCTGAATATTTTTGATACCAAGCTTTCACATAAGGCAGAGTTCGCAAACAATTTATACAGCTATATGTCCAAAAATCAACCAGTACAACTTTTTTACCGACAAAATCCGAAAGCTTTATGGGCTGTCCATCGGTATTTATAAAACCACTCGGGTCTGTAATTTCTGGCTCTTTTGGATAAATCAGAGACTCTGCTACAATGCGAGCTGCTTGTGACAAACTTGAAGTAACAGTTGCTGCACTATCCGTTTTAGTCGCGCCTGAGTTTGATGCGGTTGCAGGATTTGCAGTAATTCCACCAGTGACACTATTAACTGGCAAAGAATTATTATTTCCCCCCTGTACAGTCAGAAGTTTTTGTTCAATCTTCGTAACATCAAAAATATGGCTAGAAAGCGAAAGTTCAATCTTTTGGTCAAAACCAAAAACAATGGCAATACCTAAAATCAAAAAGATTACACCAATAGTACGTTTAATCCATCCTCGATTATCCGAAGCAATTCCAAGTTTTTCTATCGCTTTTTGACTTAGGATACTAATGATTAAAAGAAACCCGCACAAGCCAACTACATAAGCTAGCAAATCCACAAGTCCTGCTCCAATACTTTTCGGTAGTACGGTAGCAAGAATTATAAAATAGGTTGGACTACAAGTTGAAAAGACTGGACCCAGCGCAGCGCCCATAATTATATCTCCTGTAAAATTTTTTTTCTGGTAGCCAGTCGCCAACATGCGGTTAGAACCCAAATTTAATTTGCCGATTAATGGAATACTTTCCCAAATACCAGGGAAAAGCATTATAAAACCAAGAATAAAAATAATTACTCCAGAAAAAATCTGCCAAAATGTTTGCGGAACATTTATAAAGACAGTACTGACTTTTAAAATCAGAGTAAATAAAATAACTGACAGACCGAGTGATAAAGTAACGACAAATGAATGAAGCTTGGTATTACCTTCCCCAATATTGCCACCTACGATTACAGGTAATAAAGAAAGGGTACACGGAGCAAGAACGGTTAAAACTCCAGCTAAAAATGAAATTAAAAATAAGATCATGCGAATTTATTGATAAATAAATTAATTAACTTACTAATAATTAAAGTATAACAAACGCATTTATAAATGTAAAGGAGACTTTACATTTACTTATCTTTAAAGGTTTTTGTCACTCCATATTCTAGTGGTAATTTTAACTATAATCATTAATATCAAGGCAATTACCAGCCACGGATCTATCGAATGTGAATAGCCTTGCACAAGGATACCCAACATCAAGACAGCAGAGCCGACAAGAAAAGCATTTCTTCCAGCAAGAGTTCGGTGTATACCATCCCGTTCATCAAATATTCTTTCTCTTAAAATAAAAGTAGCAAATATGCCAAAAATAATCAGCGCTAAGGCAAGCATTAGTATTACCATCATGTCTGGCATCCAAAAACGTAAAGGATTCAAAAGAAGAATCGTGATAACAACTAAGCAAGTAGCAACAATGATTTCTTTTATATTATTTTTCATATACTATTTTGAATATTTTTTCCACTGGCAACTTAAAAAAAGCTGCAATTTTTAATGCTAATAATATGGACGGAGTATAATTCCCCTTCTCTATCGCAATAATTGTCTGTCTGCTTACGCTTAACTTATTAGCCAATTCTTCTTGAGTGACATTTTGAGCAGTGCGCAAGCGATTAACTTCATTTGAAATATATTCATGCATATCTTATGACACAACTTTTACATAACAAAAAGAATATGTCAACGCACTTAGTCGTTATTATTTTGGCTTATTGCCGTATGCTTCATCTAAGACGTTTGTATCTGCCTCTGCCTTTGTAACTTCGATTGTCCCATCAAGATGATTCGGTGGAGCATAGACTGTCCACAATTGTAATGGAATAGTACCGGTATTTATAAAATTATGTTCTGTCCCAGGAACCACTACGACAATACTGCCCGGACCTATTGGAGTAGTTTTTCCGTCTAAAACTGCATTTCCAGTACCACTTACGAAATCTAAAATTTGTTCAGAATATGTATGGACTTCATCACCGACAACGTCTCCTGGAGGAATGCTCATCACAACAAGCTGACTTCTAGTGCCAGTAAAAAGAACTTTTCTGTAATCTGTATTATTCTCTGTTTGTTCAGTAATATTTCCTATATATGGCATACCAGCCTTACTATCTATTTGGGCCACACTATAAGCCACACCTTTACTGTTATCGTAAGAATGCACACCAATACCAACAATAATTATTACAACGATTGTCGGTATTAGATAAAAAAACAAATTAATATTTTTCATGATTGGATTGTTTTGAGGCTGTGCCGCACAACCACTAAAGCGCGGCTTTATTAATAAATAAGTACTATATAAAAAGCCGTTATGTAACAGTACATATTACAGAACTATTTGTGATTAAATATCTTATCTTATTTTTTGAAAACAAAAAGCTTATATAACAAAAAGAGTGCTGGCAAGAGAATAACCATACCCACAACGAAACTCCAAGAAATTAACATCAAAGATGCACTATCTGTAACACTTGAGGCAAGTGTTGTAGTCGGATAAATAATATATGGCAAGTGCGCAATAAATAACGCCCAAAAAAGTGTAGTCATAAAAAAACAGAAGAAAATAAAACTCCATATATATTTTTCGGATGATTCGGTAAATAAAATAATCACAATAAAGAAAATCATCAAGCTCGCAATGTATGTTTCTATATAATTGTTAGAAAAAAGATATGGCAAATCTTTGGCAATCGTAATTAAAAAAAATGTCGTTGAGAGAAAAAATAAAGTTCCACTTAATCGTAAAAATTTTGTCAAAGCTCCATTCTTCTTATAGACTCGAAAAAAAGCCAGTGTCATCGTGACAATAAAAGCAATCACACTTAAAGCAAACCAGAAATAAAGAGAAGTTTTAATGTATAAAATCCATGAACCAGTTAAAAAATATAAAATAACTAAAGAAAAAAGTATAGGCACGACAAGACTAGCTAAAAAATATAGGATGTCGACAAATCGTGATTTTACATCACTATATTGTTTAAACAGAATACAAATAATACGCACAGCAAAAATAGCCAATATCGTGAAAACGAGGGTAAACAAATCGGTTCCCCAACGAAGCGTTGCGCCAGGAAAACAAGCAAACATAGAAGTTAGAGAAAAAACCAAAAAAACTGTTGTTGTTTCCCAGATTGGATTTAAGTATTCATTTACCATATCCTTCTCATTGACTAAATTTGGAAACACAGCAAAAAGAGAAGAGCCAAATTCGATTGAAGAAAGCAGAAAATATATAAAGAGAGAGAAACAGGTTATAAAAAAAGCAAAATTTTCTTGCATATTTTCAATTGGTCTTATTAATAAAATAATTCGTATCTAAATCCAATTTATTACGGTTATAGTGACGAATCAAAATCCAAGGAGTCAAAATTAAAAGAATTGTATAAATACTCGGAAATATAGAGCCGAATTCAAGTACTGTTTTGGAAGTGGTAAAAGCTTCCGAAACAGTCATCACTCCTCTAATAACATATGGCTGTCGACCCACTTCGGTGACCATCCAACCAAATTCCAGCGCTAAAAAAGAAGCTGGACTACTTAAAACCACTAAACCAAGCATTGGATGTGAAAAACTATATTTCCGTTTAAAGAAAAATAAAACAAAAAATAAAGTCACCACAAAAGCGATATACATACCAAAGAAAACCATCAAGTCAAACATCGCATGAATCCAAAGCGGTGGCCAAGTATTCGAATCAAAATCGTCCAAACCCTTAACCACAGCCGTCGTTCTTCCAAAAGAAAGAAAACTCAAGAGCTTTGGTATTTTAATCGCATCTTCTAGCTGGTCATTTTTTTCAATACCACCGATTTCCATCGGCGCTTCAGCTTCAGTGTGCTCCGCCATTTCTGCTGCAGCGAATTTCAGTGGTTCATTGTTGGCGACATATCGTGCAGATTCATCGCCCGTAATAGTCATAAGAAGCGCAAACACTGCGCCAATAATCATCGTATAAACTAATGCCTTTTTACGATAATTTTGTAATTTTTTATGCTCTTCTTCATTCGGAACAATATTTTTTTTCTTTAATAGATGTTTCGTACGATGTTTATGAAAACCCAAGCTCCAAGCATATATACCAGCAAACACCAAAGCCGTCGTTAAGTAATAAGAAACGATAGAATGTGTCGTTTCAGTATAGGTCGCCTTGTTCAGCATTGCGGCAATTGGATTGATATTCGAAACGACCCCGTTCACATATGTAAAACCAGCTGGACTATTCATCCATGCATTGGCAGTGGTGATAAAAAAAGCAGAAGCAACTGACCCCAATACTATCGGTATAGAGCAAAGCCAGTGCGTATATTTATTTTTAAAACGGTCCCAAGAATATAAATAAATTCCAAGAAATATCGCTTCAATAAAAAATGCAAAACCTTCCATATAAAAAGGTAGGCCAATAACTTTTCCAGCCAATGCCATAAATTTCGGCCACAACATTGTGAGTTGATTGGAAATAATCATTCCGGAAACTGCGCCGACGACAAAAAGCGTTGCCATCGCAAAAGACCAGCGCTTGGCCATAACAAAAAAATCGTTATCCTTTCTAGTGATAGCGATAAGTTCAGCTAGGGAAATAAGTAAAGGAATACCAACTCCAAATAAAGCAAATAAAATATGAAAGCCAAGAGAATCTCCCATAAAAACTCGTCCAGCAGAAAGTGAATTCGAATTCATAATAAAATTATATCACAAAATATTTAGGCAAGATTCAAGGTATCTACTCTGGCAGAATTTTCTTTTGGACTAAAATAGGCATCATAATAAAAGAAAATTCCAGAAAAAACTGCTACAAGCCAACAAATCAAAAATAGCATAGAAAAAACACTATGCAGTTTAAAATAATTTATTCCCTTTCTATAGTTTTTCCAAGCGAGACCCATAAATATCAACAAGGCTACAAACATTACCAAAGAAAAAATACCGTGAAAAATTGCTAGGTCTAAAATCAAACTTGGCATTTTGGGTTCATTTTTTACGTTGCTAATCGCCCGGTACGTCATATAACTTATATTAAAAGCAATTTCATAAGCTAGCGCTATAGCAACTATCTTGAAGGGAAACTTATTTTTTTTATATCCAGAGTAAAAAACATAAAGAATACTGATTGTCACAATCGTTTCAGTAAAAAGCGTGAAAGTGCTAAAGAATGGTATATTCATATAAATTATGTAAGTAGTCTAATTTTAACATATTTTATGGTTAGAGCACAGAAAGAAAAATTATCTACTATAATATTTGTTTATAGATTATTGGTATTTACAATAATAAATTTTTGTGTTAATATCTAAATGAATATCGGGTAGCTTGATGCTAGCTCGGAGGGAGAACACATGGTGATAACAGGAATCGTTGACTCAATCAAGGAGGAGATGTGTTGGTATAAATTACTCCTCCCAAACTGGCTGCTACGGTGGCAAGAACGTCGTGCACACAAAGCAGCTACTGCGGAGCAGTTGCAGAAAAGAAAGTAATCGCCATTTTGGCAAAGATGGCTCGCGCGACAATGTCACGCGAGCCATCTTTTTTTTAATAAAAATAAGTACCTTTAGATAGCTACCATTTGGATAATTTGATAAAATCAATCTTATGATGAAAAAAGATACCATCGCTAGTATGCCACACAAAATTCCAGCAGATCTACAAAAAGCTCTTACGTCTTCGCCGGGAGCTATGATGACGTGGAAAGACACTACTCCACTCGCACACAATGAATGGATATGCTGGGTTATATCAGGTAAAAAAGCAGAAACAAGAGATATGCGCATCAAAAAAGCAATATCAAAACTTACAGGCGGAATGCGTAGACCTTGTTGTTGGGCTGGTTGTACTCATCGTTAAAATATTTAAGCACGTCAAAAAATAGTTGAAGCTTGCTAATTTTTAGCTCTTTACTTCCTTGACTATTTGAATGCTCGTTTTTTCTAAAAGATCTTCTCGCAGCTTTTCGGCAATATTAGAATCAATCACCTCAAAAATTCCTTCTGACTCCCCTTCTTTATCTTTTTCATCATTACCAGCGGTTAAAACAATCAGCCTGCTGACACCCATCAGCTTGTGAAAAAAAGTTTGTTCAATGTCTAAATCTTGAATTTGCCTATACGGTATAGATACTTCTTTTTTATTAAAAATTCCACGACTAATATCAAAGGAATCCACGTCTAAAGTAAAAGTACGACTTATATAATTCAACCAGCTTATGAAAAATCCCAATAAAATCACAATAATAGAAATAACAAAAAATCCAATCGTAAGATAATTCACTATGGCAATAGACGCATTCCATGGTAAAAGAAAAGATATTTTTGAAACTATAATATTATTTAAGGAATAAAAAATAAAAGATAAAATCAGCAATAAAAGACCGACTGGTATACTCTTGGAGAGATAATAGTAAAATACTTTAATACCTAATTTTTGCTTAGTGCCCATGCTGATATTATAGCAAATCTTTCCCAAATTGGAAAAAATGTATTCACCAACGCCAGACTGTAAAAAAGGGGTAGTAATTAAATTGCACTGACCACCATGCTTGAATTTAGACTCTTCTTGTTGTGATTATTATAAAGGCGTTTAGCTAATTCACTTGCCTGCATCCAAAGGAATGACCATATCCAAACAAATATAATATACTTAATTGAAATTGCTGTAGTAAATATTCCAAAGAATGCAATCAAGCTGGCAATGATTTGCGTTATGATAGTTGCCCAAATAACTTGTTTCGATGGTAAAAATTTATACCATGGCTTCTCTGTGTGAGCGACGTAAACCAGCATATGTCCAGAAACTGTAAGTTTCAAGAAAAATAATGTTTGAATTATAATCCACGGAGTGTGAAAGACAGAAATTGCAACCCAAAGCAAAATCATACTATTCAAAATACCTGTAAATCCAAAAAGCAAACTAAGCGTAAAACGTTTTCTTGGGTCAACACTGGCTGGTGCTTTGGCTAAAGTAACACGGTCAAAAGCGAGAGAAATAATTGGAACATCATTCAAAAGAGCAATCAAAATAATTTGCACTGGCGTAAGAGGATAAGTGCCAAAAATAACGCCAATGATTGCAATAGTCACAATTAATCTGAAACTTTCTGAAATACGATAAAGTGAATAATTATATAATCTAGTAAAAACATTCCTTGCTTCTATAATTGCATCTTTAATAACCGCAATACCTGGAAGAGTCAAAACAATGTCTGCGGTTCCTTTAAGCGCGTCAACTGCATTTGCTACCGCAAAACCCACATTTGCAGCCTTAATCGGTGATACATCATTAACCCCGTCACCTGTTACTGCAACTACATATTTTTCTGGTAAAGATTGCGCCATTTTAACTAAATCATATTTATCTTTTGGAAGAACTTCAGCAAAACCAGCCAGCGAGTTAAATCTTTTTCTTATTTCCTCGGCATTTTTTTCTAATTTCTCACGCGTTATTATTTCTCCTTCGATACCAATTTCTTTTGCGACGTGTATTGCTACATCGTGTCCATCCCCTGTCACCATTTTTACCGCTATTCCATAATCATTCATAAAAGCGATGGTTTCTTTTGCTTCAGCGCGAACTGCATCAGCCAGAAAAAGAATGGCTATCGGCGTCATATTTTCTTCTCGTTCATTTTTACTGATAGCGACAGCGATAGCGCGAAATCCTTCTTCGGCTGCCTTTCTGACTAAATTATCATATTTCATAGCAACTTTATCGGTTATCAAAGAAAGGTCTCGAATTGTTTGCGGTGCCCCTAAGACAACAGCTATACTTTTTCCATCCTCCTCAATAAAAACAGTCGTGTGCTTGCGCATAGAATCTCCTGGTATAAAACTTAGTATGGGTCTAGAAATGATTGATACTTCTTTCGATTTGTCTTCGATTGCTTGATCTATCGGATTTTGTTTCGGCATCGGCGCAGCGGCGAGAATTAAGGACCAGATTTCTTTTTCAGGTATGTCAGATGTAAAAAAATGTGTTTCAGTAACCTCAATTTTATTTTCTGTCAGCGTTCCTGTTTTATCAGAAAGTAAAAGATTTACATTTGCCAAGTCTTCCAGAGAAGATAGCCTGCGCACAATTACAGATTTTTTTGATAACTCAACTACTCCAACTGAAATAATCAATGTCATTACTGTTGGTAGCGCGACTGGAATACCAGCAATCAGCATACTCACATCAAGCGTTGATATTTCTATAATAGATTTATGCGCAAGAATCAGCGCTATTGTTAAAATAGCCATTATCACGATACTAATAACCGAAAGAAGTTTTGAAATGGAAAGAATATCTTTTTCTAGCTGACTTTTTTGTTTTGTGTTGTCTATCAAAGACATTGTTGTTCCGAAATAAGTATTTTTCCCAGTTGTAGATACTTTGGCAATCGCTAGACCTGTGCAAACAAAAGCTCCAGAATAACTGGATTCATTTTCTTTCTTTTCTTTCGGCAGAGATTCACCAGTAATTACAGAATCATTTATCGAAAGATTGTTTGTATTAATAAAAGTAATATCGGCTGGTATCAAGTCACCGACAGAAAGTTTGATTATATCTCCTGGAACAAGCTCGACTGAAGAAATTTCTTTCCATTCTTTATCACGTAACACTTTTACAATTATCGTTAGTTTTTCTCTAAGTTTTTCTATCGCGTTGTCGGCTTTTGCTTCATGCCAGGCACCAACACCAATATTAGTAATAAATAATACAAGTATAATAAGTGCATCACTTTTTTCCCCCGCCCAGAGAGAAAGACCTCCAGCAGCAATAAACATCAATGACATCGGAGAAATAATCCAACCGATAAAACGCGAAAACAGAGAATGCTTTTTCTCTTCTATTGAATTGAAGCCATATTTTTTTCTAAGTGTATCTACTTCTGATGAAGAAAGACCTTCAAGTTCCGCTAATTTTTCAGTCATGTTTTTATTATAACAAAATTATAACTGAAAATATTAGTTGCTTGTGCGGGCATTTTCTAGAACCTAGTTTGTATCGTCAGGATTCCCGTCTTCATTTTTTTTAACAGTCATCCTAATCCTGTCGATTATTTCGTCAGGTGAAGCATCTGAAGCGATATCGACATTCAAATCCTCTGCGATAGATTTCAATTTATCTACCGCTTCTGTCGTTCCAGTTATCGCCAGAGATTGAAGATACGCAAAATCAGGGTCGCCATGTTCGTTGCGCCAATCTTCTATTTCTTCTACCTCATTTTCTTCGCTACCATCATTATTTTTTGTCATATAACTTATTTGCCGTTGTGTTTACAAAATTATTACAAATTAATATCTGGCTTCATTTGAACATTTGAGTTTTTGATACTATAATCAACATATGCAAACAGAAGACACAATCAAGACCTTGCCAGGTGGCTCAAAATTAAATAAAAATCTTAGGCTATTAATTTTTGTAAATACTATTATAAATTTTACAGTTGGTATGTTTGCACCATTTTATGCCGTTTTTGTGGAAAAAATTGGCGGAGGTGCTGTGATTGCAGGAACATCATGGGCTCTTTTTTCAGTAGTCTCTGGACTGCTCATTCTTTTTTTTAGTAAGTGGGAACTTCGTGTAAAAAGACAATTCATTCTCCTTGCTGTTGGATATATTTTTCGCTCCGCTGTCTTTTTAAGTTATGCTTTTATGAATAGTATTTCACAACTTCTTATTACCCAAGTATTATGGGCTGTTGCTTCGGCAATTGGAACACCGGCTTTTGATGCCCTGTATACATCAAGCACTTCCAAGGAAACAGCCATAGTAGAGTGGGCTGACTGGGAAGGAGTTTCCGCAATTGCAACTGGAATCGCTGCTTTGGTTGGCGGATTATTGATTCAAACGATAGGTTTTAGAATTCTTTTTATTATTATGGCAATAATTTCCGCCTCACTGGGAAGTGGATTGCTGTATCAAAGATATAAGGTACAAAAATTTTCTTTCTTGGGAGAAGCCGTAGTAGATACTAAAAAATAAAAAACAGCTCTATCGTAGCTGAATTTTGATGGTTCGGGGGCTGGGACTGTAGTCCTCAACCCCCTCTCCAAACTGAAGAGATGTTATTTTTTTGGTGAGAATTTTTCTAGCATTCTCTGGCGACGTTCATAGTTGTGCTCTAAGATGGCTATGAACTCCGCAAGGGTTGTCTCCGAACGCGTGATGTTCATCTCACTCACACAACCCCCCAAAGCAAACAGGAGGTCAAGCTGTAGGTCTTCGTGCTCAATCAATTCTTTGCCGACAACTAAATCGTCGGTCATATCGGCAAGAAGAATATTCATGTGTTGGCCCAACATTTCTCTGACCTTGGGACCAATTTCTTCTTTGGTCATATCATCCCCTTTCTGGGATTGACGGTGCAGGTTCAAAAAAGTAATAACATAAATATAAGATTTAATCAACACATTCTCGGATGTATAAAAATTATTATTCAGTACATTTTAATTATTTGATTATATAAATCTGCTTCGTTGTGTTGCAAGGCTTGTCTAAGGGCATCGTCAAGCGCATTTAAAAATTCTTCGTTGTCTCCAATAGCTAAATAAACCTCTGCGCGTTCGACGTTGAAGATAATTCTATCTCGAGGGGTCCCTTTGTCAGTTTCCCTTTCTCGTTGCAACGTCCAATCCATAAAAAATTTCTTGACTTCCAGATTGTCAATACCTCTTGCTTTAAGTAGTTCAACTACTTCAGATTTTTTAATTTTTCTTTCTATGTTTGGTTTTTCCTCCATATTAAGATATTAACTACTAAAAAATTTATTTATAATATGCACTGCAACGAAAGTAGAACATAACATGTTGCCCAGCTTTGAGTTACACAGAGAGCCTCCTCTCAAGAACTTAACTTTAAGATAAATTTACAGCTAATAAAATATTATGTCAAAAATTATGAGCTCCGAACATGGGACGATGTTCGAATAAGTTTACTAGAAAAAAGTTGACATAACGAAAATTAAATATTACTGTTTTAGGGAATCGCATCTAAAGGAGGTGCTCTTTGGAAAAACCTAAGGTTGAGGTGTTAACGTTCTCACTCCAAGAAACTTCTCTTGGAGCGGAGTATGCAGCGAAGAAGTACGGGTTCAAATTGGATGAAAAACTTCTTCGTTTGCTGGCTGACAAAATCCTGACTGAAATGCGAGAGCATGACCAGTCATTCGAGAATGTTCGGCGAGGCATCTTGAACGGAGCCGACATTCACCCGTGGTCTGACGGTGGACCGGCATACTACAGCGCGCTTGGTAAAATGTTCAGCCTGCGCAGAGTTGTACAACAGAAGCATCAACCGAGGGGTTTGAAAAGGAAAGTTTCTCGCTTTCGGGCTCCCAAAACTGTCGAGGAAGGAGACGGACAACTGGCATGGAGATTTTAAAGAGTCGTCCAAGAGGGTCACCCCTCTGGGCGACTCTCTTGTTTATTAGATAACCGAATTAGAAAATGGTTCTAATTGGCTCGCTTTAGTGAACAACTTTCAAACTATTGATTGGATGACTGAATACCCTTTTCCCAATACAGTGTTAGTTGAAATCAAGGCGTTATTGGCTTAGATAATTTTTTGATTTTAGTTAATTTTTTGAGTATCCTATCGGGAGCGGAAAATGGTATCAGGGAGCATATGAACCGATCATCACCAAAGAGCTTTACCTTAAAGCTCGAGCGAATGTACAGTCAGCACCCCGAAGACATCCAGGCACTCTTGAGTTTGATTTCACCAAACTCTTCTACTGCGGTGGTTGCGGTTCAGGAATTTCTGCCGAGGAAAAATTCAAACATTGCAAGAACGGCAAAACACATAGATATGTATACTACCACTGCACCCATTCAGCAGATAGATACTGCAAACAAGGAGCATTAAGAGAAGAAAACTTAGTCGAACAACTCATTAACTTAATAGACAAAATTGACCTCGATGAAATTGGCATCCGAGACCATATTGAGCATGAAGTGCTTAAATATCGGCAGTTCAGCTATACAATACTCGGCAAATCAACCGAATTTGACAACAAACCCATTGAAGCAGATGTCCGAAGCTACGCAAAACACATACTAAAAAACGGAACAAGGGAGCAGAAACGGGAGTTATTGACCTGCCTGAGGAGTAAGGTGGAGATCAAGGATAAAAGTATTTATTTGAAAATTTCCTAAGAAGAGTTATCTTGATGCACTCATAATGATTTGTCGAGAAACCTGATTAAACATTTGCCAAAAAAGTAGCGCGCCCTCTTGCTCCAGAGTAAATCCCGTACTTAGCTCTCGTTCGGGATGAATGAAATTTCTATAATCGCGAAGGACAATGCCGATATCTTTTGCAGGTCTTCTTATCCACCCCAGCTCAGCTCCTACTTCTATATAACTATTCAACATCCACCTTTCCAAAGGTATCACTTTTTTTGTTTTTGAATCAAGCGGTGCCGCTTTCGCTTTATAGACTGGACCCTTGTCAATAAGTTTGTTTATGCGAGCCAAAAACAAAGCTTCAAGCAATCCTCCCATCATAATAGTTGCGGCTAACGGCGCAGTACAATTAAGGCATTTTATAATCTCACTCCACCTATTGTCTAGAATTTTCTGCATTTCTAAGTTAGACGTAAGAGGTGAAAAATCAGGCTTAACAGAAAAATCACTTGCGTAAGATGAAGACGCTGATAAAGACTCAGATTGCAACGAGATTAGCGAAAGTTTTAATTTTTTTAAAACACTTTGATATTTTTCGCGAGATACGGCATGGGATGTATACTCAAACAATTGAGTATACCCAAACTCCACTTCTTTGGTGTGTGGACTATCTTGGATATTTAAATTAGGGCGGTGATTGTTAAACCATGCTAAAGCTGTAGCTTTTATTATTTGCTGTTCTTCTTTAGATTTAACCTGAATAGGTTTACTCTTTTTGAGCAATTTACAAAGTCTATTAACTTCTTCAGTTGCCCTCTGAAGAACCTCCATTTGGTTATTCGACGACATATTACTACTACTTCTTTTTTACAGCAGTTTTTTTCTTAACTATCTTCTTTGGCTTGGAAGCTATTTTACTTATTTTTCTTTTGGCTGGGAGTGATCCAGGTAATGTCATCGCTACAAGATTTTCTCCGACAGCGTTTATGCGATACATCCCTGTTTCATCAGCTTTATCAAGAAAACCGGAATACGCTGCATTAATAAGAGTTTGTATTGGTTTTTTAGGGCGGCGGCGTTGTGCAAGACGACAAGCATCTATTATTTCATCTGAACCAATATAATTCTTTCGCTGATCCTCACCTACCTCAAATGCATAATAGTAAGCCACTACCGCTGCTAATTGTTGATCATTTTGAGGGTCTTTTTCATCAATGAAAGATTTTATATCCTTCACCGTCTTCCTTGAGGTATCAGATGCCGACGACCTCGGGATTTCACTCCCCACCACAGTTTTATCTTTAGAAAGAATAGGTTGTAATCCAGACATACTAGTGAGGCCTAGTTTTTCAGAAGCCCATCTGATGATTCTATCTCTTTCTGTATTGTCGAATGGTGCCAAAGCATCAACAAGAATTCTAACTGCCTCCAAATCGTCTTTTTTATCTTCTTTTGCCATAAGTTTTTGTATAAAATTATATGATGAAAGTATACTCCTAAAAACCAAGAAAGTACAAGTAAATCACTATTTTAAATGTTATTTGTTCTTTTCCTCCATATAGTCATACACAACCTTCGCCAGTTTCTCTGTCGGAAATCGTTTGCGCGGACTTAGCTGTTTGCTAACACTAAAAAATGCAATCACATAGTGAGAGTGGTCGCCTTCAACAACACCTGCATCGTTAACCCAACGGATAAATGCCCAGCCTTTGGTCAGAATGGTTTTGGCTAATTTGAAGAAATCTTTAGCAGCATAATCAATGGCAAATCCTGCTTTCTTATAATACGAACGGTAAAAGGGTGCGTAATAGTTGTTCTCTAGATATCCGCCTTTATGATAACCCAGGGTGTATTCTGAAAGTGAGAGCGGTCTATTTCCTTGTCGATTCCACCTCATCATATATTCCTTGAGTTTTTTTGAAACAAATGGACTAATGAGCTTTTCACTCTCTACCAAATAGAAAAATTCGGCAACGTGACGAGCGCAGGTCATCGTTGTCTCTGACCAACGATACTTTGTATCTTCTTTACTTCGGTCGAGAAACTTGCGTGTGACACCGCTTCCTTTCCAGTCATACCTATCAATGATATTCTCATTGATGCTTTCCCGACCAACGAGATCGATCAACATATTAGAAGCTGTATTGTCACTTTCTGAGAGCATGAGATCAAGAAGATACTCTATAGTAATTTCTTCTCCCACAGTCAGGAGTTTTCGGCTTCGTCCAGGGAAAAGTTTTGGGTCTCTGTCGACATCGTTCGGGGACGTAACCGCAATAGTCTGATCTAATGAAAAATCTCCAATTTCAACTCTTCGTAACACTTCTGCTCCGACAAAGATTTTGTACACAGATGCCGGATACATAAAGTGATCCATATTGTATCCGAATATCTTGGATTCTTTCTCTTTCAGATCGATGATGGCAAGACCAAGTTCTGTATTAGAAAAACCGTTTTCAAAGAGAAGTGTTTTTATTTCTTGGCTTCGAGTGGTGTCTTCGGAGAGCATATAGCTAGTTTTTAATAACGTCTGCAACAACACCCATATGATCACTCACACCATCTACCAATTTCACATTTAAAGCTGTGTAGCTTGGGGTCGTAAATAAGCCATCAACCATAAATTGTATACCTTTAACCCTATGTAAGTTCTGGTCAATACTTGTCTGATATTCTGAAGGAATATTGTCTTTGTACTTCTGTGCCAAACGGCCAAAGGTTTCACCTCCACGCGGAGCGTTCGTATCACCACAAAGAACAAACTCTCCAAGCATATCAAGCTGAGAGATTAAAGCATCCGTAACTTCTAGTTGGAAGGGACTGACAGATCCTTTATCTGTGACTGGTAAATGGGTTGTTACAAATTTATAGATTAGGCTATCATTACCTTTTGTGTCTATCCACGCAAGTGCGTAATTCTTCTGAGGGTCGTTTACGTATTCTTCAAAAGGTCTCAGAATATTCTCTTCTTTTCCGTAATAGAATACCGAACCCGAAGTAACGATGTTTTTAGCAAAGATACCTACTCCTTGTTTCTTGCCCATCAGTGTCGGATATTGTACTGGATTTTTCCAATAGCTCACTGGTCGGTATATGCACTCAAAACCCAGTTCTTTCTTGAACATTTCAACATCTTCTTCTAGTAATTCTTGCATACAAATAACGTCAGCGTTCTCTCTTTTCAGGAATGCTAGAACGAGATCGGTGTGAAAATTACTTTCGATATTAACAGATATTAGTTTCATATATGGCATTTTGACCCAGAGGTAGGGATCGAACCTCTGAACGTTATACAAATAAAAGATATTTTCTAAAACGACCATTTTGACGGAGACGGGGCGGATTTCTCGGTGTACCGTCCCCGTCCTAGACCCATATTTTACTTAAGATGCTACTGACGGGGACAGGTCACTTGCACCAAATTTGTCTGCTCGGGAGGTAGGGATCGAACCTACGACCAATCGCTTAACAGGCGACCGCTCTACCGCTGAGCTACTCCCGAATTCATTGTTCAATAATGAACTTCTATCATACTAACAGAAATTACAGAAAAAACAACCAGAAAAACCCTCTAAAATTTGCATTATTAGTAAAATGAGATAGAATATCTCTGTTAGCTTTTGGGCCGTTAGCTCATCTGGTAGAGCACCTCATTTGCAATGAGGGGGTGGCAGGTTCGAGTCCTGTACGGTCCACAAATTAAAATAGCCCTCGCTTGAGGGCTATTTTTTTATTTTAGAATTTATTCCAAAGCACTTGGTTGGTCACTTCGTGATGATAAAGCACTTCTGAAGGTTTGATGATGGCACCCAAAGCTTTCGGACTGCGGTCCGCAGCAGCTTGTTTATATTCAGCGTATTTTTCCTGATTGGTTCTGTGTAAAATTTTACCGATAAAGTCACTGGCCTTGAAAAACTTAATGGCATCGTTGATATTATCCGGTAAGACTCGCACTCGGTCTCGCTTATCTTTATCTTTGACGAGCGGCGTACCCTCCAAGCCTGTTTTTAAAATTGTCAGCATCACTAAATAAGGATTAGCATCTGGAGCAACCGAACGCACTTCGATACGAGTGGAGCGTTCATTACCGACAGGAATACGAATCATTGAGCCTCGGTCAATAGCCGAAACTTTGATTTGGTTTGGGGCTTCAAAGTGCGGGTCAAGTCGGCGGTAAGAGTTTACGCTCGGATTTAAGGTCAGGCAAATCTCGGAAGCATGATTTAAAATACGGGAGACGAAATCCCAAGCGATTTTTGATAAACCATCATTCCCTTTTGGTTCATAAAATATATTTTTCCCATTTTTCGAGAGCGAAATATTTGTGTGCATACCAGAACCATTGATGCCGACAACTGGCTTCGGTAAAAAAGTCGCGGTCATGCCGAGGTTGTTGGCAACCTGACGAGAGACGAGTTTGTAAAGTTGAATATTGTCTGCTGCGCGCAAAACATCTGAGTAAGAAAAATTCATTTCAAACTGTGATGGTGCAACTTCTGGATGGTCCTTTTCATTCTTAAATCCCATTGCTCTTTGCGCTTCTGCGGCTCGGTCGATAAATTGACGCAAACGGTCTAATGGTAACGAATGATAATATCCGCCAGTAGAAATAAGATTAAAACCTTTTTCACTATATGCTTGTTCGGCATTGATGCCATCAACTAAAAATCCTTCTACCTCAGCAGAGGCATTGGCAATCAAACCACTTTTTTTCTTTATCTGCTGTGTGTAAAGTTTGAGCTGTCCACGAAAATCAGAAACATAAGGGGCACGGTCGCGGTCTAGCACATCAGCAAACATCACAACTTTTCCAGGTCCAAAAATATCCGAAGGTAAAAAGCGAATACTGCTCCAGTCTGCATCTAGTCGTAAATCGGATTCATGCTGTTGACTAAACCCACGAATAGAAGAACCATCAAAAGTTAAATTATTTACCGAATCAAGGAAAAATTTTTTATCATAATCGAGCATATGGAAACGTCCTTCGATGTCAGTAAAACAAATCGTAATAGCTTTGATCCTTTTTTCTTTTTGTAAATATAGACGATATTCTTTTTCAAGCATATTTGCACTCAACTTCTCTGCTTGTTCTTTCACCTTCAAATTCATTACCTCTAGCTCATCATAAGGGATCTCTAAAAAATTCTTTAATGCTTTATTTATATCAACCATATACTTTTTATGTTAGATTTATAAAGAATTAGTATAAAAATATACTAACTTAAGTTAAATATATAACATATTAACATGAAAAGCCAGTGAAGGACCCAAAACAAAAGACGTCCCGAAGGACGTCTTTTGCGGCACATATATTGTTTACGATAAATGTAAGCATCACTTACACTCACACAGGTAGTATAGCACACTTGCAAAAAAAATGCAAGTAGAGCAGAAAAATCCTCTCTTGCGAGAGGATTTTTCATGTTTCTGTCTTGTATCTATAAGCCGAATTTTGTCTCTCAACTTTCGTTGAAACGATGACAATTTGTCTAGGCACGCCATTGCTGGAATGCTCGAGCGATTCTCCCCAATTCACCCCGCCGAGGCGGGGCAAAGTCAGGGCACGATCTTGCACAGAGGTAAGGATTTAGCCGTTTCACCCTAGTGTTACCACTAGATTATTCCGACCGAAATCGGAACCATAGCCTTTCGGCATTTGCGTCTCTGCTCGCACCTATGCATTGCTGCACACGGGAGTTACCCGCTACCCTGCTCCCCGACATTACGTCGGGGCTGTGTTCGGACTTTCCTCCCCATGGTTTTTACGCCACAGAGTAGCCATCCAATACAGGACCAAATCATTGTACTATAAATTTCTAATAAGTAAACCCTACACTGTCTCCAACTTTTAGATTATTTTGGTCTGAAAAACCAGTTGGAACTTCCAAAACATATTGCGCCATCGCATCACTCGCGCCAGGACCGAAAGTGGCAGGATAGGATGCTGGAGTAGCATTTTTTTCTATGTAGTCAATCTTCATATCTGGCGTAATCCAAATTATATCAATTGAGAAATTCATATCTGGCATCCAAAAGAGTTGTCTACCAGGTTGGTTAAAAACAAAAAGCATTCCTGTGTTTGGAGCTAGGCTTGTCATACCCGAAAGACCTTGTTCTTGTTCTGCCCCAGTCAGAGCTAAATAAACCTTCACTTCTTGTCCTCCAATCTCTATAGATTTTATATTACTAGGAATATTTAGTGCGGTATCTTTTGCAGAATGGCTAATCAGGAAAAATCCTGCTAGAAAAAAAATCACAATAAACAAAATAGAAAAAAGTATTTTATTTTTATGTTTCATGGGCTATTTATGGTCTCCGTTCCAACCAAAAAGTTTGCCAATAGATTCAGCATTTTCTCTTTTGCGAGCAATTTGCACAGTTCCATCCTTAACTACGATTTTCATCGGAGCAGAGAGCAAACAGTGATGTGAAGCCAAACCATCCTGATAAGCTCCAGTGTCGAGTAAGGCAATATATTGGTCTTGGTCTTCGTGAAGTTTAGGGAGAAGAATATAATTTCCTCCAGCTGTATACTTGTCATCTGAATCACAAGTGCTGCCCGCAAGCCAGGTTGTCCAAAGAGGGTCCTGCATGTTGTTCAATGGAATCGTATGCCATCTCTGGTGAATCGTCCAAGTATCTTTCAAGTCATTCACAAAGCTACCATCTATGACATACCAAGCCTTTGCATTTGCTTTAGGAATCAATTTTTTTGAAATAATTTTATAAATTGTAATTTGCGCCGGGTCGACAATATACCAGCCCCATTCAACTATCAAATTGGGGTGTTTAATTTCAGCTTTGTCTGCTAAAGTTTTTAGCAACTTTACTATGTTACTGGAAACAACCTTGGCTGTATAAAACTTTTTCTTTTCATGGGAAATACCAAATCCCCCTCCGATATCCAACGTATCTAAAGAAGGATGTATTTTTTGTAATTGAGCATAAATACTAAATCCATGCTTGACCGCTTCTAAAATACTTTTTTGAGTTTTGATCTGTGAGCCCATGTGATAATGCATTATCTTTAAATTTTTTATTCTGGACAGGTCTAGCACATCTTTTTCCGACAAACCGAAACGGTCAAATTTTTTATCCCAATGTGTATCAGCTTTTATTGACAAATCCACACGTACTCCAATATCACCTTTGTATTTTACAAGTCTGTCCACCTCCTCAGGACCTTCAATTATTGGAACGATGTTCATACCCTTACCACGCAATTCTTCGATTAAGTCCAAGTATTGATCTGTCTTTGGACCGTTGCAAAGCACGCGAATTTTGCTGTTAAATCTTTCCCCCTCCCAAAGCTTTTTTACAATCCAAAGCTCGTTGGCAGATGTGACTTCCAGGTTAGCTCCCTCTGAAATCAGAGGGAGAACAAATTCCTTATTTTGATTCACTTTCATCGGATAGTGATAAGAAAATTTTCCCTTATAGTTATATATTTTTATATAAGCCTGAAAATAACCGATTAAATCTTTAAGTCGGTCTTCTAGTACAAAAGGGAAAATCACTTGCAGTGGTGTGCCATACTTACGAGCTAGGTCATATAGATTGTAAACATGGTGACCTTCGTTGGCCAACAATTCTCCATCCTTACTAATATCCAAAAACTGAGTATTAAATTCTTCTGCTCCGAGTTTCCAAAACTTCTTCCAGTTTTTGCCTTTTCTTTTTATTTTTTTCGTGGCCATTAAATTAAAATTAGTATAGCAACTGTCAAAAAAATGTAAAGGTTCCAGACGTTGGACATCTGCTAAAGCAGGTGTCCAACGTCTCATAAATACCCTTTTAGAAAATCGTCTTTAAACGCAAAAAAATTATCATCGAGAATTGATTGTCGAATATTTTTCACCAGATTCACGATAAAATACAGATTGTGAATGGAGGCCAAGGTTCCCGCCAACATTTCTTTACCATGAAAAAGATGTGCCACATAAGCGCGAGAATAATTTTTACAAGTATAACACTCACAATCCTTCTCAATCGGAGAAAAATCATTTCTGAATTTTGTATTCATAATTATTATTTTCCCAGTTTTAGTATAAATGGTTCCATTCCTGCCCAGACGCGTCGGCAAAACACAATCAAATAGGTCTACTCCATTTTCTACCCCCATAAATAAATCTTCTGGCTCGCCGATGCCTAGTAAATGCCGAGGCTTTTCTTCTGGTAATATTTCATTTACCCAACGTACAGCAGTCGACATATCCTCTTTGGCAAAACTCCCGCCGATACCAAAACCGTCAAAATCTAAGCTACTTATAACCCTAGCGCTTTCTTTTCTTAATCTCTCATCTCTTCCTCCTTGAACTATTCCGAATAAAGAAATTTTTTTTTCTGAATTTAATTTCTGATGCTCTACCAAACTACGTTCTGCCCAACGATGTGTCCGTTCCAGCGCTTCTTCTTGATATCTCAAATCTTCAGTCGGACTAGTGCATTCATCAAATGCAAAGATTATATCTGCACCCAGATTATGCTGAATTTGAATAGATTTTTCGGGAGTAATATAGTGAATCGAACCATCCAAGTGCGACTTAAAAGAAACTCCATCTTGTCCTATTTTTGCCAGACGTGGAGCATCGCTGTCGTCAAAACGTTCTGGAATTAAAAGCGACGGGTCAGTAATTTTAGTAATTTTTGAAATATCTTTGCCGTAAGCAGCGCCAAGTGAAAAAACTTGGAAGCCACCAGAGTCAGTCATCGTCGGACCAGGCCAATTCATGAATTTACCAATGCCACCTCCATCGCGGACAATTTCATCTCCAGGCTGTAAATATAAATGATAGGTATTTCCGAGAACTACTTCTACCCCAGTAGCTTTCACTTGCTCTGGATTTAAAGATTTAATCGTTGCCTTGGTTCCAACTGCGACAAAAGCTGGAGTGTGGATTTCTCCATGCGGAGTTTTTAAAATTCCCGCTCGTCCCAAAGTACCTTTTAATTTTTTTTCAATTTTAAATTCCATTTTATTTTTGCAATCTCCAGACGCTCCACGTCTGTAAGCTAACAGACGTGGAGCGTCTGGATGTTTATACATAGGTCTACTGTTCTACCTCCACGAACTTTAACGATTGAATATTTACTGGACTCGTTAATAAAATTTTTGTCGAAGAACTGCGCGGGTCGGAAATTACTTTTTGAAAAACCGCCAGGACGTAAGAATTAACCCCGGGCAAAACTACCTGACCTCCCGCTTGGAAATTAAAATCTTTCGGCATGACCATTTCAAAATTTCCACCGCCTCGTCCGACAACTTGCACAAAAGCATTCGAAGCAGAAGGTGTTGTGGTCGACACAGTTCCATCAGCATTCAAAGAAGCAGAAATTACTGCCTCAGTAGTTTCACCTGGATTGGAAAAAAGTATCACTTTAGCAGAATCTTGATAAACATCCGAAACATTTCCAATCGGTACATTACCTAAAGCAAAAACCGTATCCCCCGTTTTCACGCCTTCTGCGACACCTGCATCAATCAATAAAATATCATATGGACTTTGGTTTGGTTTAGCTAATATAGCTGCTAAAACTATATTCGCTTTTGGGTCTTTTCTATTTAAAATTTCTTTTAAGCTGGCATTATCTGTCGCCACGGAATCATAATTCGCCATACGTGCATCATCAAAAGATACTTCCGTTTGGAGTTTCTGATTTTGGTTATAAAGATAATTCTTGGAAACAAAATACGAACCGACACTCTGAACTTTTTCTTCAACTTTTTGCCCTAAAACTAAAACTGGATGAAAAATCACTGCACCAACTTTTGAAAGTCCACTCCAAATACCCACGCGAAAATAAAACACAATTACCAAAAAAATCACGCAGAGCGCTATCTTTGAAAATTTTTTTCTTTTTATTTCTTTATCTAGGAGGTAACTCATCTTGATTACCAATCAAAACTTCTTTATAAAGAGCCATATCATCTAAAATGACTCCCGTGCCACGAGCCACAGCCGAAAGAGGGTCTTCCACCACATAGACTGGAATTTTAAGCACTTTTTGCAACATCTGGTCGAGCCCTGGGAGCAAAGCACCACCACCAGAAAGAGTAATCCCTCTGTGCATAATGTCTGACAAAATTTCCGGCGGAGTTGTTTCCAACATATCTTTAACTCCTTCCACTAGTCCTTTGACAGAGACAGCTAAAGCTTCACGAATATCCGAATCAGTCACCACTACTTCGCGAGGCAAACCAGTCAAAAGATCGCGGCCTTGAATTTCCGTTTCCATGTATTCTTCTTGAGAAACAGAACCAATCGCAATTTTTACCATTTCGGCAGTCCTTTCACCAATTAATATTTTAAATTCATCACGCATGTAAGTGATAATGTCGTTATTCAATCGGTCACCCGCAATTTTAAGATTTTTTGATTTCACGATTCCACCGAGCGCAATCACCGCGATGTCTGTCGTTCCACCACCAATATCAATAATCATCGAACCAACTGCATCTTTGATCGGCAGACGCACTCCAATTGCTGCTGCCATCGGTTCTTCTACAAGAAAAACTTCTCGTGCACCAGCGCTACGGGCAGCGTCATAGACAGCTCGCGTCTCAACGTTGGTCGTGCCAGAAGGCACTCCAACCAAAACTCTCGGGCGAGCTAATTTTTTAGACATTTTATCGGCTTTATTTATAAGATAAGAAAGCATTTCTTCGGTCACTTCGAAATCAGAAATGACGCCATCCACCAACGGACGAATTGCCTTGATGTGTCCCGGGGTACGTCCCAGCATTTCTTTCGCCTGTGTTCCGACAGCAAGAATTTGATTGGTCTTGATATTGACCGCCACCACCGAAGGCTCGTTAATCACAATACCCTGCCCTTTCAAGTAAACCAAGGTATTGGAAGTGCCCAAGTCTATACCGATGTCGTTGGAAATTAATTTGTAAATTTTATCAAACATTATTTTTTAAATATTTTTAGTAATTCGTCGAGTGTTACAATTTTTCCTTTTTCTTCTGTACGCTTTTTTATTTCAATTCCCCCAGAAGGTAAGTCTTTTATACTGCGAGCAGAAACCACTGCACGAAGTGGCATGCCGAGCAAATCTGCATCGGAAAATTTTTCTCCAGCTGACAACCCCGTACGGTCATCAAATAAAACTTCCACTCCAGCTTTTAATAAACTTTCATAAACCGTATCAGCTTCTTTCAAAACTGCAACATCTTCACCTAGTGAAAGTAAGTGTATTTGAAATGGTGCAATTGCTTCAGGCCAAATAATGCCTTTGTCATCAGAAAGAGCTTCTACTACGGTACCCATTAGTCGGCCAAGTCCAATTCCATAACAGCCCATCAAAACAATGTTTTTTTCACCTTTTTCATCAGTAAAAGATAAATCAAAAGGCTTGGAATACTTCGTTTTTAAATCAAAGATATTTCCGACTTCAATAGATTTATGTTCAACTAATTTTTCACGCTCAAGGTGAAGCTGAGCCAAAACTTCGTCATTTAAAACTTCTTTATTAAGAGCTACTCCGCTCGTCTCGTCTAAATATATTGTGTCTTCACCTGCAGCGGTAATCGTCTGGAACTCATGAGAATATTTTGAAAAAGTTCCACCAGAAGCAAAAGTGAGATAAGTAAGATGACCAATACCAGCTCGATTGAAAACTGTTTTGTAAACCTCTTTCATTTTTTCATAAAACTTTTCAAAATCTTCTTGCGAGGTGTGGAAAGAATACATGTCCTTCATGATAAATTCTCTGCCGCGCAACATGCCACTCTTGGCGCGAAGTTCCATGCGAAATTTATTTTGAATTTGGTAAACAGCCACTGGCAAATCTTTATAGGAAGTTACATAATTTTTTAAAATCGGAACTACAATTTCTTCATGAGTCGGACCCAGCGCAACTTCCCTGCCGGAAGAGTCGGAAACTTTATATAAGTCATCCATACCAGTCCAACGTCCCGTTTTTTCCCAATTATCTTTCGGCTGGAAGGTGGACATTAAAATTTCTTGTCCGCCGGCTTTGTTCATTTCCTCTCGGATAATATTTTCAATCTTATTTAAAACACGAAGACCTAGTGGCAAATAGCTATAAACTCCAGCCATTTCTTTATGCACAAAACCTCCACGAATTAGGAATTCTGCGTTTTTGGATACTTCGTCGGCTGGCGATTCCTTTCTGGTTTTAGTAAAAAGTTTAGATTGTCTCATAACGCCCATCTTACCCGAAAAAAGTCTTTTGGTCAAAGGTTAGAATTTTATAAAAAATTGACCAGAAATGGTGATGCGGTTCGCGACGACAAGTCGCGAACCGCATTTTTGATTGATGGTCTCTTATACTTCTTGCACAAGAGACTTGTGTGGTCTATCAAAAGACTCGTAGTACGAGCCGTCAACCCACTTAAGAAATTTATCCCTTGGGAGCTCAGACATTTGTTTTGCTCCTTTTGGAATTGCTTGGTTGTCTGTCGCCAGTACAACAAAGTACTCACGAGCATTGAGGTTATAACAACGAAGATTGTCTGAAACCCTCCAGATATTTCTCGGTGGTTTCGTACTAAGTTTCTCTGAGACATAAGAAGATCCTTCACACATATTTACTTTCCCTCCTGAGAGAATTTTTGAAGAACAACGTCCACCCCTTCTAGAAACAAAAAAGCCCCTTCTAGAAGGCTGGTGTTTGGATTGTAACTTATTTTGAGATTCTATTTACAGTACAAAAATCAGCCTTCTAAGTTTAGGGTAATGAGACAACACATTAGAATGTGAGAAGAAGTGTATTTTTTTGCTGTATTTCCTTCCATATTTAAAATATATCACATAAATAAAAAGTTGCAAACCATCTATCTTTCTGTTATATTAGTCCATATGCAAAAAACAGAAAACAAGAAAGATGCTGATACAGCAATAGAGAAAATGTTCAAAGCTGGAGCGCATTACGGCTACAGTAAAACCAGAAGACACCCTTCTGTTTCTAAGTATATTTTCGCTACCAAAAACAAGGAAGATATAATTAACCTTGAAAAAACAACACTTTTACTTGATACTGCCGCAGAATTTATCAAGGAACTTGGCTCTAAAGGCAAAGTAGTTCTTTTTGTCGGAACCAAACCTGAAGCGAAAGTTACCATCAAAGACGTCGCTGAATCCTTAAATATGCCTTACGTTATAGAACGATGGATCGGTGGAACACTTTCTAATTTCACTGAAATCAAAAAGAGAATTCTTGAACTAGAAAATTATCGCAAAGATAGTGTAGATGGCGGTCTTGATAAGTACACCAAAAAAGAAAGAGTTGTGATGGCCAAGAAAATGGAAAAGCTTACTCGTTATTACTCTGGTTTGATTGGTTTAAAGAAATCTCCAGATGCATTGTTCGTCATTGATGCTAAGAGCGAACACATCGCTGCAACGGAAGCTAGAAAGTCTGGTATCCCAGTTATTGCCTTAGTCAACTCAGACTCGAATATCAAAACTATTGATTACCCTATCGTCGCTAACGATTCCGGAATTCCTTCTATAAAGTTTTTTACACTCGCGATTGCAGACGCTTATAAAGAAGGCATTATGTCCGTGCCTGAAAAGAAATAGTCTCCCAAAGAGAAATTAAAAACTCTGGGCGGAGCGATTATTTATTATGTCAATACAAATAACAACCGAACAAGTCAAAGAATTAAGAGATGCTACTGGTATCTCTGTCATGCAATGTAAACGCGCTCTGGAAGAAGCTGAAGGCGATATGAAAAAAGCATTGGCTATCTTAAAAAAGACCAGTTCTGACATTGCCCAGAAAAAAATGACCCGTGAAGTAAAAGACGGCCGAGTTTCTATTAAGACTGGAAATAAAAAGGCCGTATTGGTATCTTTGCATTGCGAAACTGATTTCGTCGCAAAGAATAAAGACTTCACTACCCTTTTGGAGAAACTATCAGAAAAAGCTTTGGCTGAAGGCGCAGAGAAAATGAAAACTGAATCCAAAGACATGATTGATACTATCATCCAGAAAACTGGAGAAAATATTCAGCTCGGTGATGTTTACGAAGTCTCTGGAGATGTTTTGGGAAGTTACTTGCATAACAACAAAATCGGCGTGATTGTGAGCCTAGAAGGAGGAAACGCAGAACTAGCTAAAGATATCGCAATGCACATCGCTGCGATGAAGCCAGAATATATTTCTCAAGCAGAAATCGGGGAAGATGTAAAAAAGACGATGCAAGAAATTTTTGAAAAAGAAGTGGCCAGTATTGATAAGCCCGCCGAGATAAAGAAAAAGATGCTGGACGGTAAAATAGCCACCTACTTCAAAGAAAAGACTCTACTAGACCAGATATTCATCAAAGGCGAAAACAATGAGACTGTCGGTAAGCTTCTAGAAAATGCGAAAGCTAAGATTAAGGAAGTAAAACGCTACTCAATTTAAAAAAAATGATGTATTTTCTTTTAATTTTGTTTTTTGGGTCATTACTTGGAATCACTTTTATGATTGGGAGAAAGTTGGTAATGTTTCCAGATGGACAGGGGTTACATAAAAATGCAACAACCAAAGATTCTTATTTAGAAGAATGGAAATATATCATAATTAAGAATGGCAAGAAATACGGATATCTTGGGTTGGTGGCAAGCGTAAGAGCATATGTGCACTTCGTTTCTTTTTTAAAAAGAAAATATACCACAGTAAAAATGAAGCTAAGTCAGGTTCTTGATAAAAAATTTAAAAAAGGCAGTGTTCAAAAAAGAGAAGTGAGTGGTTTCCTTAAAATGATTTCCGAGTACAAATATAAGATTAGAAAAATAAGACATCAAATAAAAGAAGAAGAAGATTTGTAAGTTAAATATTTGCCGCCTTAGCTCAGTTGGTAGAGCAACACTTTTGTAAAGTGAAGGTCCTCGGTTC
>JARLIG010000013.1 GCA_031291825.1 Minisyncoccota bacterium
CCTGGTATATACTTTTTAGATCTAAATTGAAAAATCAAAGCAATAACGAGAATTGCTCCCATTACTAGTATTGTAATAGTTTCCCCCCAATTCAAGCTTTCACTTAGAAAATCAGAAAATGTCTCACCGACGGTAGTGCAAAGAACTTTTATTATCCAAAAATATACTGTAATTTCTGGAACCTTATTTAATAATTTTTTACCTAATTCTGATAAACTCTCTTTTTTCTGTTGTGCCCTAACCATCTTATCCATGTACGGTTCCATAGTTTTATAAAATAAAAAACAATTAATAATAAATAGGAGCTACGCTCCATACATCATTAATTGTGTCGCAAATAGTGTAAATTTTCTGTAAAGAAGTTAAGTTATAGGTAATCTAATGTTTACAGTAGTACCTTTACCTAGAATACTTTCAATAGAGATCTGTCCTTCGTGCTGATCAATAATTCCTTTAACAATAGACAAACCTAACCCAGTTCCGCCAGTAGAATCTCCTTTGTAAAAACGTTTAAAAATATTTGGCAATTTTTCAGGAGCTATTCCAAACCCTGTATCAGCAATACGCAACAAAACATATGAATTTTCCTTTTCTACTTCAACAGTAATAGAACCACCACTTTTTGTATGATCAATTGCGTTTTGTATAATATTTAAAACCACTCTTTCAAGTGAATTCTTTACGCCATGAATTATCAATGGTTCAGAAGCTGAGTATGTAAGCTTTATGTTTTTACTGGTAGCCAAAGATTCCATTCTTAAAACCGTATTTTTTACTAAATCATTTATATTGATTTCTTTACTTTCAGAAATAATTTTATTGTCCAACCTGGCTAATAGCAACAAATCCTCTGTGATATTTGACATATGATTAATTTCCTCCAGGTTACTTTTCATTGTCGTCTGAGTTAGCTCTTTGTTTGGAGTAATTTCACGAAGATATACTTCGATGTCATTTTTCATGACCGCAAGCGGAGTGCGAAGTTCATGGGATGCATTTTCCGCAAAAGCTTTTTGTGCTTCAACTGATTGTTGTATTGGTTTTAAGGTTTTTCCGGCAAGAAAAAAACTAAACCCAGCTGTAACTACAAGGATGAAAACGTCAGCTAAAATTAAATCATCCCTAACGTCTGGAAGAGTATCTTCGACAAAATGATGATGGGATGCTGCACTAGCAAAATCATCATCAATGGCATCAGTTAAGTTACGCGCTATGTTTTGGTATAGAAAAATACTAAAGCCAATAACAATAATAGCAACAATAAGAACATATAAGGCAGTAAGTCTTAAACGTGCTCTTAAAAATACATTATGCTTTGAGCCGGTAACCGACCCCGCGAATTGTTTCCAAAATCGGTCCATTTTTATGTTCTGATAGTTTATTCCTTAAATTATTAATGTGCACGTCCATCACTCGACTGAATGGATTGAAATTGAAATCCCAAAGATGATCAATAATTTTCTGGCGCGCGATCACTTGATCTGGGTAAGCCATAAAAAATTCAAGAATGCGAAATTCTTTCAAAGTTAGCTCTATTTTCTTATTTCCTATACATGCTTCCTGTTTTGATGGATTGAGAGTCAAACCACCAACTTGAAGGTTAGGAAGGAGCGTTGTGCGAGCTCTTCTTCCCAATGCTCTAACTCTAGATAATAACTCTTCTAGAGAAAATGGTTTTATCAGGTAATCATCTGCACCACTATCAAGCCCAACTATTTTGTCACTAACTGCATCTTTTGCCGTCAGCATAATAATGGGAGTCATTATTCCATTTGCTCTAATATTAGAGCAAATATCAATACCCCCCTTACCTGGAAGTGTTAAATCTAAGATAAGAACATCGTAATCGGCATGACTAACCAGCATTCGTTTTTCTCCTTCTAGTCCATTTAATAGATAATCAACGGCATAACCCTCTTGTTTTAAGCCACGAGAAATGGAATCAGCCAGTTTTTTATTATCTTCAATAATCAATATTCTCATATATTTATTCTAGCATTTTAAACTAACCTTGTTGCTTGAGCCAATTAATCATTTCACTAAAAGTGCCAGAACCAGCTTGTCCATCTGCGGTTAACCCTTGAGCTTTCTGAAAAGCCGCTACTGCTTTTTCAGTACTTGTTCCATAACTATTATCAATTTTATTTGAAGTGTTGTTATAAATATTCAAGAAATCTTGCACGGTACCTACCCTGGTACCGGCGGATTTCAGTTTCATCGAAATATTAGCCGTGATAAGTTGTTGCAGTTTATCTACGAGACTTTGATATTTATATGTTGTTGGTTGTGTAGGAATCTGCATTGATGCAGCTGGAGTTGATGCTGGTTCTGTATTTTGCGTTGTTTGCGCAGGAACCGCTGGTTGAGACAAGGACTGAGCCGTATTTAATTGGCTTGTCAAATCCGCCACTTGTTTTGTTAGAGCATCATTTTCCTGTTTAAGTTGTTGTATTTCTTGATTCGCTGCAAATTCAGGACCTGACTGTAAATGAGAAACAGCCCAATATCCAAGAAGCCCAAATAATGCCAAGGCAACAATTGAGAAAAATACAAATTTAAGCGTGTCTAACATAGATAATTAATACTAAATAAACGAATGTTAATTCTTTGTAAAGGAATTTAAAATATCTAGAGGAAGTTTAAACCTGGGTAAGGTAAATCTCCATCCAAATACCATTTATTCTGATATTTAACTATTTTAATAGTTTGTCCGGAAGAAAGTTTACATATTCCATAGGTATCTGTTTTTTCAAGTAATTGCACACAGCCTCGGAAGTTGTAGTAATTTTCAAATGAGCTGTGGGCTTTCCTTAAGAAAAAAAACTCACCTACTCCAAGAGCTGTAATTATTATTAACAATATTAATATAATTATTTTTTTATTTTTTATCATATAATTCTACAATTCTAAACCCACATTTCGCCCTGCAAAGGGCATTTATATTATTTGGGTTTCGGTTATAGTCCAACTGTGGTTGCTTACAATTTGGACATTCAATTCTACCACGCGTTTCTTTTTGCGATTTTATACTGTCGACTGCTTTGTTGCGATTTTTGATGTAACTGTCAACAACTTCTTTGTTGTTGAGATATCCTTGAACCCATAGATTAGTTGTAATTCTTCCGGCAGAAGTTTCGCGATATGGAATTTTTCCCTCATTGATTAACTTTTCCCAATACTGTCGAGTAAAACCATATTTTTTAGCTACATCCTTGGGAGACATAAAACGAGCGTCGGATGGAAGATATCCGTTCTGAAGCATATAATTACGTGCTTTACTAAGAGCGTCGGCTAGGGCATTTTCTTTCTGATTTTTTGTTGTAGATTTATTGGGAAAATAAAGTTCCAAGTTTAAAGTACCCTCACTTGAAGTTCCTCCACTAAAAAGATAGTCCCATTCACGTTTTTTGTAATCCATACTTCACCACTATAAACTACTTAGTTGCTTTAAGCAACTAAACTAAAGATTTTTGTCATTTCACCCTTTGTTTTTAAGGAACGCTAAAATAAATCTCATTTTCTTGTTTTAAAAAAGTAAAAAAATGGGAAAAATTCGGATAATTATAATATACATAGAAACTAGTCATTTTTATGTTTATTAATTAACTCATTTAAAATATATGGATAAAGAAAAATTGTTTTGGAAAGCAGAAGTTCGAAGAGTAAAAGATTTAAAGACCTGGGGTGAAAATCCCCGTAAAATTAGCAAGGCAGATTTAATAAAGCTCACAGATAAAATCAAACAACGTGGCTTTCATGCCTCACTTGTCATTGATACTGACAATACTATTTTGTCTGGCAACCAGAGAAAATTTGCTTTAATTCGGCTAAAAATTGAAGAGGTCAACGTTTTAGTTCCGAACCGTGAACTCTCTTTGGATGAAAAAAGAAAAATTGCCTTAGAGAGTAATATAAACGATGGTGAATGGGATTTTGAAAAGTTAAAATCATTTGACCTAGACTTACTTTCAGATATCGGATTTTCCGATTTGGATTTGTCTAATGTCTGGTCGGAAAATCTGGAAGCCGAGGACGATAAATTTGACGTTGAATCAGAACTGGCAAAAATTAAAATACCGAAAACGAAACTCGGTGACCTAATTATAATGGGCAACCATAAATTAATTTGCGGAAGTGCCACTGATCCAGCAGTTATCAAAAAACTTTGCGGTGAAGAAAAAATCTCAATGATATACAGTGATCCTCCCTTTAATATTTCCCTTGATTACAGTAAAGGCGTTGGCGGTAAAGGAAAATACGGCGGGAATGTTAATGACAGTAAAAGCGATTCCGAGTACAAAGAATTTCTCAAGAAAAGTTTGGCTATCGCTTTATCTGTATCCAAGAAAGACTTACATGTTTTCTACTGGTCTGATCAGACATATATCTGGCTCATCCAAGAATTATATCGAGAATTTGGAATTGACAATAAAAGAGTTTGTCTTTGGATCAAGAACGGACAGAATCCTACTCCGGGTGTGGCATTTAGTAAATGTTACGAACCTTGCACCTACGGAGTGCTTGGAAAGCCCTATATTGCTCCCAACATACAGAATCTCAACGAAGTGATGAATAAGGAGATAACCACGGGAAATAGTCTCTTAGAAGAAACACTGGATCACCTTGATATCTGGACGGTAAAACGTTTGTCTGGAAAAGATTATGAACACGCAACAAGTAAACCGCCGCACTTACACGATAAGGCAATTCGCCGATGTTCAAAACCTGGAGATATTATTCTCGATTCTTTCTTGGGTTCAGGTAGTACACTTATTGCCGCTGAACAACTAAAGCGTCGTGTCTTCGGAACGGAGTTGGAACCCTTATATTGTGACCTCGTAATTCGTCGTTACGAGAAACTCACAGGCCAAAAAGCAGAAATCGTCTCAGCATAAATGAAGGAAGCCAGAGTAAAAGAAAAATTTCTCGAGCAATTGAGAAAATTGCCAAATATATCGTCTGCCTGTGGAAAGCTGAATATTTCCAGGCAGACGATATATCGCTGGAAACATGAAAGTAAAAAATTTACCGAGTCTTTAGAAGTTGCTCTTTCCGAGGGCGAAGACCACATGGACGACTTCGTTGAAAATAAATTAATAAAAAAAATTCAAGGAGAAAACATAGATGCAATAAAATTCTACCTCAGCAGAAAACACGAAAAATATATGGACAAAAAATTCGATCCAGTTTTAATTAACTTTATTAGAAAGGGTAAAAATAAAAAAGATCAGGAATTAATTGATATGGCTTATAAAAATGTGAGGTCTAAAAAAATAGAATATATCAAGGAGAGCAGTCTAATAAGTATCGACGAAAACAGCCTAAAAAATATGCTCAAATTTAAATTTATCAGCGAGCGAGATTACAGTATGTTTATGGAAATGATGGGAGATGGAAAAAAAGACACTACCTCTGAAAAATTAATCCAGGAAGATTTGGAAAATATGGAACCCAAGCCGGAGGAAGTCCTAGAAGAATATAAAGAGCTAAAAAAAGATATTGATCAAAATCAATAATAATCTTCAACTGTCACACCAACTAGCGCATTTATTGGTTCAAGGTCTAAATAGTATTGACCAGGTGTTTGTGCGTATACATATGACGTATTACTTGTTGGACAATTTGTGACATCTTCAGCAAAGAAGTTGGCTAAAGAACCGTCACTGGCATTGTAAATACCGCCATTCAAAGCACCCTCATCATTATAGGAAGTTGTATCAGCAACCGAACAAGTATAACTTATTCTCCATTCTGAGCCTTGCATTGAGAATGGCGGAGTTTGGGTGCTGGTGCTGGCACTGTAAGTTGTAACTGTGTGCCAAGTTTTTGGAACGGTTGGAGCTGAAGGCGTTGGAGCTGTTGCAGGGGTTGTGGTGTTAATGTTAATTGATATGGGTTGGGAAACTTTTTGCACGGTCGGTTTTTCAACGGAACAAGCAATTATACTAGGTAGAGTTATTTGATAGTTTGCCTGAGAAGTATAAGTGTATGAACCTTGTAAAACTCCATAAACATTTACCACGTCATTTTCCACAAAATTATTATGACCTGTGTAATTTACATAAATTATATCTGTACCACTCCAGCCATAATCTTCTTTTGTGACATCAAGTCTTATTACTCCTTGTCCATTCGATTCTTTAATCTCAACAATCTGACCAGTAAACTCTGCGCTTGTTCCGTTGAAACTATCTGGATCCTTATTAAGAGTTGCAAAATTTATTTTCTTCGCTTGAGATTGTTGAAAATTTGAACATACATTTATAGGAGTATTCACTGAAGTTGAGACATCTTGAGAAGATGATTGCATACTACCTGAAACTGCTAATATAAATATAATAAACAGAACTATTCCACTCCCCCACCAAATTACTTTAAAATCATACTTTGAATTCTTTTTTAATTCCTGGGTTGATTTTTCTTCCATAAAATTTATTTTGCGTTTTAATATTAAATCCCGAGATGAGACGCAAAAAGCCCATCACGGGTAGTGGCCTAAGCCACTCATACCAGTTTCCTGGTACGGCCAGTTAGACGACCCCATGACGGGTTCTTTATGTCTAACTGGACTCTCCTTCACCATGCCCTTGTTTTCAAAGGTTTAGGCTACTTACTTATTCAATTGTAATCTTATAGTATCGCAGAACACTTCTTTTGTTAAGGAAAGTTACCAACAAGCGAGCCTTAGCAAAAGACCCTTTCTCTGACATCATTAATGTATGGAAACACAAGCACGGTTTGGATTAATAGGTTCAATGGCTGTTGTGCCAATAGTCAAAATTAAATATGTTTTGTATGCCAGAAAGTCAACTGAATCAGATGAGAAGCAAGCACTGTCTATTGATTCTCAAGTTAAAGAAATGTTACAGATAGCCGAAAGAGACGGACTAGAGATTGTGGACATAAGGCGTGAAGCACATTCAGCCAAAGATTCAGGACAACGACCTGTCTTCAAGGAAATTTTGGAAGATTTACGAAGAGATAGATTTAATGGAATACTAACTTGGGCACCTGATAGACTTTCAAGAAATGCTGGTGACCTTGGAAGCGTTGTTGATCTTATGGACGAAAAACATCTTGTTGAGATTAGAACCTACGGGCAATTATTCAGAAATTCTCCTAACGAGAAATTTCTGTTAATGATTTTATGCTCGCAAGCTAAACTAGAAAATGATAACAAAAGTATAAATGTAAAACGTGGATTACGAACAAGAGTTGAGATGGGACTCTGGCCTGCTCCCGCTCCAACTGGATATCTAAAAGAAAAAAGAATGGATAGGAAATGTGAAACTCTTGTTGATCCCGAACGAGCACCAGTTGTTAAGAAGATTTTTGAGAAAGTTGCATACGAAAGATGGAGTGGGCGTAAAATATACCATTGGCTTAAATTTGATTTAAATTTTAGAAGTGCCTACGGAAAAAAACATCTAAGCCTTGGCAATATTTATAAGCTGTTAGATAACCCATTTTATTATGGAGTATTTGAGTATCCAAAGAAAAGCGGTAATTGGTATACTGGAAAACACGAGCCCCTTATCACGAAAGAATTATTTGATTTAGTACAGAAACAAGTTAAAAGCCAAGCATGGGGACCACAGGCTAATGAATTTGCCTTTACTAAAATGATGACTTGTGGGTTATGCGGATCAGCTATTACTGCCGATGAAAAGATTAAAACACAGCAGAATGGCAATGTGCATCGTTATGTATATTACAAATGCACAGGAGGTAAAGACAGAAATTGTAAGTGCGGTTTCATTGAAGAAAAAGAATTACTAAAGCAATTTGAAAAATTACTTGAAAATATTCAAATTAATGAAATTGAGGTGAAACAACAACTTAAAATTGATATAGAAAAATTTATGAAGCTTAAAAAATTCTTATTAGGAACTAAAGAAAAAATAGATATAAATCACATTGATATACAAGGTTATGCTAAATATGTTTTAAAAGAAGGAGAAGATACTCAGAAACGAGAATTACTTGGATGTTTGAAAAGTAAAATAGTTTTACAGCAGAAAATAATTGAACTTAATCCAACCATTCAGGTTTAATTTTCCAGTCATTTGTGCCGAAAAAATTCTTATCACTATTTGCAATCATAGTATCTCTTGGATCACTCGGAAAAATAGACATACTACTACCTCCAGACCATTCAGGGAATTCTTGCCCTGGCTTGTTTATAATTTTTTTAACAAAGTCAGAAACTATTTCGCGTAATTCAGGTAATCTTTCTCGAATCATATTTTTATGATTCGGATCTAAAAGAGTTACTCCACCGTGAGCAAGCTCACTTCGTAGATCAGCTAAAGAAGGTTTGCCATCTTTCTTTTCAAATAATAATTTACTATATTGATTATTTTTACCAAAAACTAACTCGATAATTCTTTGCGTTCTTTGTTTTAGAGGGACAACTTCTTCAAAATATGCTTTTTTAATAAACTCTTCGGGATCAGTATCGTATAGTTCATCATGTAATTTTTTTATCCCGTTCGCCACCCTATCTTTTCTTCCTGTTTTTGTTTCTTTCGTGTATTCAAGACCTAGACTTGCATCACCCTCAGTAATTGCGATAGCAACACTTTCAATAGCAATGTAATAACATAAAAAAGCCAAAAATACGTTCTTGCGATGAGCTAATTCACCTCGATGATACCAATCCAAGCAAATATCTAAAATAATAGCATCCTCACCGTTTGGAAAATCAACCAGCATTGAATTTAAAGTTTTTAGTTCTTCTACTGTGGGTGTCGGTTTTACAGGTACATCGTGTTGTACAATTGAATATTTAAGGCACCAATCAATACTAGAATTGTAAGCAAATGCCATTCGATTTAAACCAACATTTATTGAAGCAATAGCAGAACGAATAGCATGAGGGGTTAACTCCTTCAAGTCGTAATGACCGTCATATAATACGAAATCTTGCGAACTATGATTGTGACTATCTGTTTTATCACATTTATGTAAATGCATTCTATCCCCAAGAGAAAAATTTTTTTCAGGCATTTCAATGGGAGTTTTTGCTGTAAATTCAATAATTCTATGTCCGGTACACATTACATAAAATAAAATGCCCGCAATTTGATAATCCTGCTCTGCTATTTTTAAGCTTTCTTTTAAGAAAAAATCATGATCACCTTCATAAATGAGAGGTTTCCATTCACCCCACGTATTATATCTACCAGGCAAACCTATTTCGTAAAGATGCTTGTCTTTTATCATCCAATGTTTTTTTAAGTCACTTAACATACCTACATTAAAAATAATGGTAGCACCCGTCATTAAATTTATACCGCTAGTTTTTTCTCCGATCCTTTCATAATTAGCATGTGAACCATTGGAAAAATAGACATTAAAGCCGTAAAGCCCATAGGTGTCATTTTTCAAAAGCTCAAATACATCAAATCGAGGTAATTTATATAATTGCCTACTAGGAATTTTATTAAATTCTAATCGAGCTTCAAAATAGAAAGTGATTAATTCTTTTAGAAATAGATTTACATCATTAAAATTTGTAGGTACTGAATTTTTGATAGCATCCAATACGTCTTCGGAAAAAATTTCTTTGATTTCTTCTGAAAGTTTATCCTGTTTACTTTTTTTCAAAGTATCAGCCAAATATTGGACAATATCCTTTAATCTTGGTTTGAGAGAAAATCCTTCACTATCACACTGGCTAGTAAAAGGAAAAGGGGTAAACTCTTTTTTAGATATATGTTCATTTAGATTAAAAATTAAGGAAAAACTTTCAATTAGCATATTCTCTGTTGGTATAAATTCTTTTTTTAATAAAAAATTTTGGTATGCAGTCCATAGCGGGTCAGGAAATTGAGATACTCCTTTTGGACGAATTAGAACTAAAACATAATTATATAAACCATCCGCTTTAGCATTTTCAAAAAGCTCGGAAAGAGTAGAGGATTTTTCTTTCTTGATCTGTATTTCTTCTGTCATTTATGCAATCTTATCACAGATAATAGAAATCAAACCAGTCTTAGAGCTAACACTAAATAGGTAATAAATTTTGGAAGAGGTTCGTATATCTCAGACGGGTCACTCTTTTGATTTTAAAAAACACTCAAATTATAACGGTCTCGTGCTATCACGAGGTGGCGGGCGGTGAGGGAATCGGACCCCCGATCGCTCTTTTGGAGAGAGAAGTTATACCACTTAACTAACCGCCCGTGCTAATAAAAAAAACGACGCCTGGCCGTTTTAATTATAGCAGAAAAGCTAGGAAAATCTATTTCTTGATTTCCTTATGCTTTGTCTGCTTTCGGCACCATTTACAATACTTTTTGAGCTCGATTTTTTTAGTAACGAGTTTCTTGTTCTTGCTGGACCAGTAATTTATACGCTTGCAGGTTCCACAGGCGAGTTTTATAAGTCTATCTTGTGACATAGATATAGATTAATACAAAAGTCCCTAAAAAGCAAATATATGAGGCTTATTTATTGGTTTTTGACCATTTTATCAGGTATTTTTTAAAACGCTTCATCCCCTCTACGATATCTTCTTTTGACCTACCAAAACAAAGGCGAATGTGCCCTTCGCCGATTTGCCCGAAGGAACTTCCAGGAACAGCTGCCATTTTAGCGTCTTTAACCATATCGAAACAAAACTTCTCACTATCCTTTAAGTTTTTTATTTTCGGGAAAAAATAATAACTTCCATCCGGCCAAACAAAGTCCAAATACGGAGCAAGCTCTTCTAAATATTTACCCATTATCTTTCTGTGTTCCTTGTATTCTGCCAAAATACCTGGCAAGATATCATCTTCGTATTTCAATGATGCGAGTGCTGCGTATTGAGAAACAACCGGGGCACAATTCACTAAAGTGTCATGAGTAGAAAACATTGGTTCAATTAATTTTTTTGAACCGAAAAGAAAACCTACGCGCCAACCAGAAAGTGAAAAATCTTTGGAAAAAGAAACCACGTTAATCAAATTATTCTTGAATGCAGGATTGTCCTGTAGGAGATATGGCTTTTCTTTTGTATAGTAGAAATTTTTGTACACATCATCAGATATAATCAGCAGATTGTTTTCTAGGGCAATTTTTCCAATTTCTTCTAACTCTTCGCGCGTAAATATAATTCCGGTTGGATTGTGCGGATTGCATAGAAAAATTGCTTTAGTATTTTTATTTATTTTTTCTCTCAATCTTTTTAGGTTTGGTCGCCAATTTTCTTCTTCACAAAGCGGTTCACTGATAAGACGTGCGCCAGAAATTCCGACAACATTTAGATATGCACTGTAATAAGGCGAAAAAGTGATAACTTCGTCTCCCTTGTGACAGTGAGCTAAGAAGATTGCTGACAATGCTTCAATTGCGCCAGCAGTAACGATGACTCCGCTTTCCTTTTCATTTAGTTTAAATTTTTTGAAAATTAAATCTTGCAATTCTGGTAAACCAGCCGATAGAGAATATTTATCCACCTTCCCGCTTTTAATCGCTTCAATCACCATATCTCTGATTAGTTTATTAGACCCAATAGATGGAATTCCTTGCGCTAGAGAAACGACTCCACCTATTTTATGCGCTTCGTTTTCTATTCTCTTAATGGCAGACAATTTTGGTTTTTTGGTTTGAATTAAAAGCTCCAAAAACTGCTTCGGGAAAATCGGCTCGCTCTCAGCCAAAGCCTGATGATAAATCACAGTCGATGGTGTGAGAGCTGGTAAAGTATTAATTTCAATTAAAATTATATTTCCAGTTTGAATTTGGGCGAAAATATCTATTCGAGCATAACCGCGAATACCTATTTTCTTCGCTACTTCTTCAACTAATTTTTTTACTTTGTTTAGATTCTTAGTGGAAATGATTTCTGGCGGCGGCGGCGTAATATTCACTCCAGTTCCACCTTGGAATTTTTCTTCCACGGAAAGCACCGAAGCTTCCACAACAGTGATTGATGGCGAGAGTGCTTTTATCTTGCCATCGTGCTCTATCACTCCGACAGTCATTTCCAGATAGCCACTTTTACGAATATGCACTATTTTTCCAAAGTTAACTTTTAATTTATCAGTCTCAATGTATGATTCAAAAAGAATATCTGTCACTTCACCTTCAGGCATATCGATACTTTTTGCCTGATTAGTAAAAGTAAGAGGTGGCGCAATTAATTTTTTATCTTTAATTAGAGAAATATAATTTTCTAAATCTTTTTTATTATAAAGTCTGACAACTCCCGAAGAACAGCCATCACCTCTTGGCTTCACGATGATTGTCTTGGTTTCTAATTTTTCTAAGAGCATATTCCAATAAGACTCTATGGTTCCAGGTGTCGGGCTTCCGCCTTGCCGAATACCGACATCTGTAACATCCTTCATGCTCAACAATATATGCGCAGCAATAGTTACACCTTTAATATTGGCATTTTTTATAATTTCATTGGTTAACCATTTATCCATACACAGCCTAGATACGACACTATCTGAACCGTTGTATTCCACTTTTTTACCTTCCAACATCTTTTGAATGGTTCCATCTTCTCCCGCTCCGCCATGTAAAGCTAAAAATATAAATTTATATTTACTAATTAATTCTTCGAGAGAATATTTTCTCGGCATGAAAAATTCTTCTGTGGTATCTGTATCATGTAAACATAATTTTATTTTTACTTTTTCAATCAAAAAAGATAGTCTTTCAAAATCACCTTCTGCTCTCTCGGCGTTTTCTATTATTTCTTCCACGGTGTGGTTTAGAATATAAGAATAAGGAAGTTCCCAAACTTCTCCATTTTTACCAAGTAAATATGGGTATGGTTTATACACCAAAGAACCGCGCAACTTTAGCCAGACATTTGTACCGCTCATCAAAGAAACTTGTTTTTCTGATGTCGCTCCACCGAAAAGCACAGCCAGTGGCTTGCGTTCTTTGCCTTCAGCCCTGCTCTTTTCCAAAAAGATATTTTCAACCGTTTTTGGTATTTCTCGGCGTAAAAAAGCGTTATTTACCACATAACGTAAATGGTCTTGATGGGAGAAGCCGATTCTAGAAGATTGTTGAAATAGAAAACTATTTTGCTCCATACCAGAAATAGGATTAAAATCAGAAAACCAAATATTTCCATCGGGCATTAAAAACCCATCAAATCGCGCAAAGTCTGCCATACCAAACAAGGAAAATAACTGCTCGGCTTGTATTTGTATCTTTTCAATAATTTCATTTGAAAATCTCGGTGGACAATGGTAAGTGACTTGACGAGTCGGCAAATATTTTTTACGAAAATCAAAAAATTGATGCTTATCATAGTCCATCTCCATTTCTGTGGGAATGATAGCGACAGGCATATTAAATCTATTTTGCAGGATTATTACCGTAAATTCCTTACCTTCGGCAAAACGCTCAACTACGACACGAGTATCCATGCGCTTGCTGAAAAGATTCTCTACACTTTCGACAGCATCTTTTATTTTTTCCACCGAGAATACTCCAATACTTGAACCACCAGATGCAGGCTTTACAATAGCGCGGGTGATTTTTTCACTTTTCCAAAATTTAGTTATTTTATCTGTAATTTCTTTTTTAGTGTCAGTGATTTTTAAAACAATAGAATTGGGAGCGTAAAAACCAACGGAACGAATATATTCATTGGCCCGATATTTATCAAAAGCCATTTTACATGACTTGGAAGAAGAACCTATAAAAGGAATATTATTTTTTTCTAAAAATGCCTGTATCTCGCCATCTTCGCCAAAAGTTCCATGCATTGCAGGAAAAACAATATCAACATCCTTAAGAACTTTCACTAAGGCAGCTTCGGAAAGTTCTTTACTTGACTCAGCCAATTTGAAATCAAAATCACTTGGCGTATTCGAATAAAGCTGCGCCGTAGATATTTTAAAAGCCTTTCTTTTTTCATTAAAATAGACAGGAACAATTTCTACCCCCAAGCTACCTAAATGGTCCAAAATACTCCGAGCGGAATTCATCGAAATTCCTCGTTCGAGCGAAGGTCCACCACACAATACTGCTACGCTTACTTTATTTTGCTTTGTTTTTTGAGACATTTTTTGCAGAAATTATTTTATATATATCCTTATAATATAAGAATAAAAATGAGAAGTCAAAAAAACTGTGGATAACTCCACTTTTTTTGCAAATTATTCATGTGGAGATGTTGTACACCCGTAGCAACGGATGTCCAACATCTCCTTCCAGACGTCCAACGTCTGGAGATTTATCCACACAATAGAGAAAAATTAAAGACCGAAGTGATGTTTTACCCTCTCTGCTTCTTCTGTGCCAACTTGTGCTTTATAAGCTTCAAATGCCTTTCTCTCCGCATTTAACTCTTCCCTAACTTTATTATTTTCGAGACCTCCAGCAAAACCAAATTGAGCAGTTGGCTTACCGGCTGTTAGTGCATTGAATTGATTTCCAAAATCATAATGCCAAAACTCAGTAAAATAATTTGTAAATCCAACTTTGGTAAATGTGTGATATAAAATTCTTCTAAATTCTAATGCCTTTTTCTCATCTTCAGTTAAATCAGATTTTTTCTCGTAAAATGTAGTTTCACTTCTTTCATCTCGAAACTCTGGGTGCATCATCTCGTCAAACTTTGCCCCAAAAGGAACCATTGCTTCTTCTAGCCAATAATCTGAATCAATATTTATTTTGTCTTTAAAAACCAAAACAACATCGGCGCTTCCTCCAGTAGAATGAGGCGGAGGGCATTTTTCCAAAACACTCGGGTCGCTTGGTGGTTCTGAAACCATTTTTATAGCTAAGTTTCTTGATTCCTCCTCAGATATTCCTGGATGCTGAGAAATCACATAGTTTCTATACGCATCAAATAAACTTTTTTGTACATCTACTCTGCGATAACCATCAACTAAAACTATTTGCAAGTTACTTGTTTTTGGATTACTGTCTAGTAATTTTTGAGCTTCATCTAACTTAGACTTTAATTCCGTTCTTATTTTTACTATTGGAGAACCTTGAATACCACCTTCCATCGTTTGTGCCAGCTCTCCCACCCCTTTTGGCTTTCCATCGTTCTCTAGCCCCTCTTTTACAGTTTTATAATAGGCCGGCCAAGCCATTGCTTTTCCAGAAATTGGTCTATTGGGAACAACTTCCAAGTGTTTCGGTTCAGCTGTTATTGTTTCAGAAATTGGAATCTTTCTCCATACTTTATTTTTAAATCCTTCCTTCACCTCTGCGGAGACTTCTTCAATTGGTAAAATTTTAAAATCTTCGTTGTTTGGTATATTTTCGAGGTCTTGCATTATTCCTTGCATTCCAGAAGAAAGATCGTCAAAATCAGGGGAAACATCTTTAATCGGCGGAGTTCCCAACTTTGTTTTTTTCTCTCTTCTGAAGAATTTAAAATCTGGTTTAAAACTCATATTATTTTATTAAAATTTATTGATTATTAATTAATCTAATTATATCAAACTAGTCTAAACTGACAAGATTGCACTTTCAAGACTTTTCGAGGCCTTAGTTAAATTTACACAACCATTTTTTGTGATTAAAACCATATCTTCAATACGGACTCCGCCGAAACCTTTTAGGTAAATCCCCGGCTCGATGGTCATCACACAACCAACTGGGATGATATCTTCACTTTTTGGTTTAAAATTTGGCCATTCGTGAATAACTGTGCCGACTCCATGACCCAAACCATGTTGAAAATTTTTCTTATATCTTTTACCAAGAAAATCGCGCGAAACTTTGTCTATTACTTTTGCTCGTCGCTCACCTTTTTGTATTTTATCTAAAGCAAGTTCTTGAGCTTTTAAAACATTTAAGTAAACTTTTTTTTGCTTGGAGTTTGGTTCGCTCCAGAAATAAGTTCTCGTCATATCTGAACAATAATGATTCACGGTGCATCCAAAATCGAACATTATTGTATCCCCTTTTTTCAGCTTTGTTTTACTTGGCTCGTGATGAATATTCGCGGTATTTTTACCAAAAGAAACAATCGGCGGAAATGACAAAATCGGCGCACCATATTTTATGAAATATTTTTTGATAAAATTTTCAATTTCAATTTCACTTATACCCGTTTTTAAAACTTTCAAGACATCACCCAACACCCGCTCGCTAATTCTTTGCGCTTTAATAATATTTGCTATTTCCTTTTTGTTTTTAATAGCTCTGACTTCGTGAATTAATTTTGTTTTCATGGTGTCCTTCCTAGACGTTGGACATCTGCTTCGCAGGTGTACAACGTCTCTAGAATAGTTTTACAACGTCGTGGTAAGTAATGACAATCATCAGTAATATCAAAATACAAAAACCGATTGTGTTCACGGTGTTAGCAACTTTTGGATTAATCGGTGAACCTTTTATTTTTTCAATCAACAAGAAGAAAAGTCGCCCACCATCCAAGGCTGGAAATGGGAATAAATTTATCACAGCCAAATTTATGGAAATAAGAGCCACAAAAGATAGCAGGTAAACAAAACCAAAACTATATGCATCGCCAACAATTCCCACCATACCGACAGGTCCAGTAACTGAATTAAGGTCTCCTTTGCCATGTAATCCTTGCACAATAAGCGTATAAAGCCCAGAGAGAGTTTCTTTAGCAAGAGACCAGGCTAAACGCAAGCCTTCAAAAATAGCGCTAAAAAAAGGCAGTTTAGCCGTTCCGATGGTATCCATCGCTATACCTATCTCAAATTTATTATCGTTCATATTTTCAACCGGAACAACCTTGGCTATGTTTGTTTGTGAATTTTGTCCACGAGTGTATCCAATGTCAATTTCTTTACCTGCGCTGCCAACGACAAAAGATTGTATGGTCTCTGGACTAATGTAGGTCGTAGAATTTTTACCATCAGTGATAGTTATAATTTTATCGCCAGTTTTTAATCCAGCTTTTTCAGCTGGAGACTTAGGTACCACCGAAACTACAACCACATGCACATCAGAAAGTTGGTTGCCAGCGATTGCGCTATCAGTTGAAGTCGGAAGTCCAGATATAAAACAGACAGCAAGTAAAAACCAAGCTAATAAAAAATTGGCAAAGATTCCAGCAGAAAGCACTAGAGCTTGTTTCCATTTTGCTTTATTAACGAAACTTCGAGCCGCGTCAGGACCTTTCATATTTTCTTCGTCTGGGGTTTCTCCATAAATTCTGACAAAACCTCCGAGCGGTAAAAGATTTAAGGTGTATTCTGTCTCCCCAAATTTCTTACCAAATAACTTTGGTGGAAAACCAAAGCCAAATTCATCTACTCGGATACCAAATCTTTTCGCGGTGAAAAAATGCCCAAACTCATGGACTAAAACTAGCACTAACAGAATTACAATGAAAATTAATATACTCAATTCTTAATTCGTAATTTTAAATTCGTAATTTAACTCTACCCCATTACCTCTTTCTCTTTCTTTTCGTAAACAGCTTCGAGTTTGGAGTTTGCTTCATTGGTAATTTTTTGCAATTCTTCTTTAGCGGCAAATATCTCATCTTCGGTCATCTGTGCATCTTTCTTTTTTCCTTCGATTTCTTCCAAGACAACAACACGCTCATGACGAACGGCAATTCTTTGTTCTTCTAATTTCTCTTTTAAAACTTTTACAAGAGTTTGTCTTGTTTCAGTTGTTAACTGAGGAAAAATAACTCTTATACCTAAATCATCGGTTGCGACCGATAAACCTAAGTTTGCAGCGATTATTGCCTTTTCAATGCTTTTAATATGGCCTTTATCCCAAGGAGCAATACGTAAGGTTTTTGGATCTTCAATTGAAACAGAAGCCACATTTTTTAATGGCACATAAGAACCATATGAATCAACTGAAATACCATCAAGTACCATCGGTGAAGCGCGACCAATGTTTAACTGAGTATATTCTTTACTCAAAAATTCTTCTACTTTTTTTAGCTCGGCTTTAAAATTTGAAAAATTATATTGCATAGTCTTATTGTATCATATTTTTTCTGGAATAATCAACGCCACAGATTCCATTAGGCTTTTTGCTGAACTCCCAGGCATCCGCAAAAATTCTCGAACCTTCAAAAAATGCTCTAGGCATATTGATAAAGGATTTTTCCGGATTACTCCATCCTTCGGATGGAACCTTCCCCGTTCAAAATCCTTTATCAATTCGCCAGACAAGAGAGATTCCAACGCATTTAAAAATTTCAAGGCTTTAGAGCGAGCAGAATCCAGAACGACAATTTCATTTCCGTCTTCGTCTTCATCTTCGGATTCAACTAGCAATTCTTTTATAAAGTTAATTCTAGCTTGATAGGGTAATAAGATGAATTTTTTAGCTTCTTTGATTTCCCCCACCATATCCGATTTTGTAGAGATGAAATAGAATCTAGAAACAAGAGTTTTTAAGAGAATATTAATATCTGGAACAATTAGAAAAAAAATGGTATCCTCTGTCGGTTCTTCAAACATCTTAAGTAAAACATTTTGCGCATCTAAAGAAAAACTATTAACACAGATAACAAAAACTTTTTTTGTAGATGAAAAACTTTTGTCCGTCGACATAGAACGTAGACTAAAAGCTTCATCAATTTTAAAATTATCGATAGATATTTGTATAAAATCTGGATTGCCGGTGGTTTCAATGTCTAGGGTTTTTAAAAATTTTATAATTTCTGGCACAACCTCACCTCTCGCTCCTTCTATAAGATAGGCATGATGCAGGTTATCTTTATTTAAGTTTTCTAATATCATATTAATCATTCCAGACGTCGGGCTTCTGCTAAAGCAGAATACCAATGTCTGGAATTTATTTTTTACTAAGAACTGTTTTCTTGTAAACATCCAAGTGCTCAAGTGCAATACCAGTGCCTTTAACGACACAGAAAAGAGGGTCTTCAGCAAGAGTCGCTTTCACACCTGTCTTGCGATAAACCAAATCGGTTAGATTGCGCAATTGCGATGAACCACCCGTCATGATGATTCCATGGTCGATAATATCGCTTGCCAACTCTGGTGGAGTTTCTTGCAAGACATCTTTGATAGCTTTAATAATTTGTTTTAACTCAGCGTCAATCGCTTTAACTATTTCATTGGTACCAACTTGCGCGCTACGAGGCAATCCTTGAATATAGTCTCGTCCTTTGATGGTCACTCGAAGTTCTTCTTCAAGTGGTACTGCTGCGCCAATTTTTATTTTTACTTCTTCGGCTGTTCTGTCTCCAATGGCCAAATTAAAAGTTTTCTTTATGTAATCCGCAATCGCCGCGTCTATTTTATTCCCAGCAAATTTAACAGAAGTCGACGCCACAATTCCACCAAGCGAAATCACGGCTACGTCTGTTGTACCTCCACCGATATCTACCACCATATAACCTTTTGATTCATAAATAGGAATGCCTGCGCCAATCGCTGCCAAGATTGGTTCTTTGACCACGTAAGCATTTTTAGCACCAGCGCGAAGAGCCGCTTCGATAACTGCGCGTCTTTCGGTAGAAGTCACCCCCGCTGGAACAGAGACCATCACATCTGGTTTGAAAAAATTAAACTTGCCCATCGCTTTGCTGATAAAATAACGTAGCATTGCTTCGGTCACCCGATAGTCCGCAATAACCCCATCTTTCATTGGACAATAAGTGATGATAGAGTCTGGGGTTTTACCAATCATGTCTTTTGCTTCAAACCCAATCGCTAAAATCTTGTTGTCCTGCTCAGAAACCGCGACCACAGAAGGTTCATTTAAAACCACACCCTTGCCTGGCAAAAAAACCAGCGTGTTAGCTGTTCCTAAGTCGATACCTAATTTTTTGGAAAAAATACCCATTGGAGAGTAATATATCATATTTATGCTAAAATTAAAAATATGAAAATAGTGACGGTCATCCCACTCAAAAAAGGAACTTGGAAAGAAAATTTAACCTATTTTACGGCTAAAGATATCCCCGAAGGAAGTATAGTTGTGGTGCCGTTACGCAACCAAAAAGTATTGGGCTTAGTCGTGTCAATTGAGGATGTCGCCAATTCAAAATCAAATATAAAAGATATGTCTTTCAATTTAAAGAAAATAACTGAAGTGAAGGAGCATTCTATTTTTTTGAAAGAATATCTAGAAGCAGCAATTGAGATTAGTCGATACAATGTAAAAAGCAAAAATAATGGAATCACCTCTTTAATCCCCGCTCCATTTCGAGAAAACTATGACAAACTCACTTCTTTTGTAAATTTAAAAAATCAAACAAATAAACCAAAAGAAAATTCAAAATTAATTAAATCAGAGAAGTTAATTTTTCAAGCATCAAAAACAGACCGCATTTCTTTTTATAAAACTTTAATTCGTGGTTCTTTTGCAGAAAAAAAATCAGTCTTTATTGTATTGCCGACTGAATACGATATAAAACTATTTGAAGAAGCACTCTCCCGTGGAATTGAACAATTTACTTTGACTTTTAATGGCGGATTGAGCACTAAAAAAATTATACAGAAATTCGAACAAGTAATGACGACAAGCCATCCTGTTTTGATTTTAGGCACTACTCCATTTTTATCTATTCCGCGCGAAGATATCGGAACAATTGTACTCGAGCACGAAAGTTCTACTGCTTATAAAATGATTGGCAGGCCCAATTTTGATTTGCGTATTTTTACCGAACTATTTGCCGCAAAAATGAATATCAAACTAATTCTAAGCGACACTCTGTTGCGTTTTGAAACCATTGCTCGAAAAGAAAAGGATGGTCTAAATCCGCTTCACCCAATGCAATTTAGGATTGATTTTAATGGAAAGATAGATATTTTAGGCAAGGAATCTACCCTTCAAAATAAAGAAAAATTCCAAATACTTGTGGATGAAATAGTGCAAGAAATAAAATCTACAATTTCCAAGAAAAAAAGTGTCTTCATTTTTTCTTTAAGAAAAGGCTTGGCAAGTATGACTGTCTGTAGAGATTGCAACGAAACGGTCACTTGTGAAAAATGTGGAGCGCCACTAGTTCTATACAGTTCACAAAAAGATAAGAAAAGGGTTTTTATTTGCAATCGCTGTGAAAGAGATATTGATGGAGACTTAGCTTGCGTAAATTGTGGTGGATGGAATCTCATGCCACTTGGCATCGGCATTGATACTGTTTACGAAGAGCTTGAAAAAATATTTGATGGGGAGGTTAAAATTTTCAAACTGGATAAAGAATCTGCTAAAACGGAAAAGGGCGCAGAAAAAATTGTAAAAGATTTTGAAGATAACCCAGGCTCAATATTAATCGGCACAGAAATGGCATTCTTCTATTTAAAAAATAAAGTTCCACTTTCAATCATTGCTTCTTTTGATTCTCTCTGGAGTATTCCGAGCTTCAAGATGGGTGAAAAAATAATTCAAATTGTTCTTTCGGTCATTGAAAACACTACAGAGAAATTTATGCTCCAAACGAAAAACGAAAAAGACCCGACGATTCTGGCAATCAAATCAGAAAATTTATTGCCGTTCGTGCGGGAAGAATTGGAAGACCGCAAGAAGCTAGATTATCCGCCATTTAAACGTTTTATAAAAATCACCTACGTTGGAGACAAAGCAGAAACATTAAAAGCTAGAAAATTTTTAGAAGAAATTTTCAAAGAATATAATCCGGAAATTTTCAGCGCGTTTATCCCAAAACAAAAGGAGAAGTACGTCACAAACACCTTAATAAAAATGAACACCCAAAAATGGTCCTTACCTGAAATCTCTACTGGCTCTTCTTTGGATGAAAATCTTTTTAATAAGCTCTCTTCTTTACAACCAACATTTGAAGTCATCGTCGACCCAGAGGACTTACTCTAAATTTGACATATATTTTATATGGGTTATTATAGAAAAAGAGGAGAAAACAATGTACCTTTATGTACTACCCAATGCGGAGATCAAGGTTGATGAAAATGGAAGAAAAACAGTCACAGCCTTTGTGGTTGAATTTCCGTCCGAGAACAATAGCACTGGAATTTTGGCGGCAATACTACAGGCACAGACAGAACACCCAGAAGGTGGCTCTCTGTACCTCAACACAACCCCCGCACCTGAAACGGTGCAACATTACTTAGAAAGTAAAAATAAAATATAAGAAATCCATCCACCCGTACCAAAAGGACCCCGTCCCTTGGACGGGTTTTCCTTTTTAAGCAACTAAAACAGTAAACTCCCCTTTTTGTTTAACTGGATTCTTTGTTAAATATTCCAAGACTTCTGCTGGTGTTCCAGTTTTAAATTCTTCATAAATTTTTGTCAGCTCGCGCGCAATACAGACTTTCTTATCTGGACAAAATTTTTCCAAAGATTCTAAAGTTTTTAAAATACGATGTGGAGATTCGTAAAATGCCATCGTTCTTTCTGATGCAGCTATTTCTTTAAATAAAGTTTCTCTACCTTTTTTGTGCGGTAAAAATCCAAGAAAAGTAAATTCATGGATGGGTAATCCCGAAGCCGACAACGCAGTGATTAAAGCTGTCGCTCCAGGAATCGGAATCACTTCTACATTAAGAATGGGATTGTTTTTTATTTGAGAAACGAGCATTGCACCAGGGTCGGAAATCCCTGGTGTACCAGCGTCGGAGACTAACGCTAAATTTTTTCCTTCAGCTAATAACGCAAAAATTTTATCTGTCTTACTAAGTTTGCTTTGCGCATGATAACTCATCGTTGGTTTATTGATGCCATATTTATTTAAAAGATTTTTAGTGACTCTGGTGTCTTCACATAAAATCAAATCAACATTTTTCAACGTTTCAATAGCTCGGAAAGTTATATCCCGCATGTTCCCTATCGGCGTCGCAATGACATAAAATTTAGACATCCTCCAATTTTACCACAAACCTCCCCTTTACTGTATCATCGCATTCAACACCACTCTGGTTTTCGCTCCCACAACTCCATCCACTCTGATTTTTTTAGCTAATTGTAATTTCATCAGAGCAAGAATACTTTTTTGACCTAAAACAC
>JARLIG010000014.1 GCA_031291825.1 Minisyncoccota bacterium
ATCTAGGAAAGTTATATTGGGAGACCCGCCTTGACGCGAGGCAGGTAGTCTAATAGATTAGGTATTTATTGGGAGATCGTCTAACGGTAGGACAGCGGCCTTTGAAGCCGTGAATCTTGGTTCGATTCCAAGTCTCCCAGCCAACTTTTTTTTACAGATGATATAATAGAAATATGAATTGGTATGATTACATCGCATGTTTGTTTGCAGGAATGTTTATTGCCAACGCTATACCTCATTTTATTCATGGTGTCTCTGGCAATAAGTTTCCAACTCCTTTTTCTAAACCTCCCGGTAAGGGATTATCGTCACCCACAGTTAATGTGTTATGGGCGCTCCTAAATTTTACAGCAGGTTATTTGTTTTATTTAGCCGGTAAAATTTCAGAAGGGAATGTTTGGACATTGATTATATTTTTTATAGGATTTGCTTTTATAAGCATTTTCTCAAGTAAAATTTTTGCAGATAAAATGATTGAGTAGTTGGCAAAATCTTATTGTAATCAATAAAGCGAACTAACGTCATAATTACAGGTCGCTTTATAAAAAATAAGGAAGAAAAAAATATGGAAGAAGAAGAGAAGAAATGTTCAAGTTGTCATCATGATAAACACGAAGGGAAGAAATGTGCTTCATGTGAGTGTACAAAAAGTTAATCACTTCGTTTTAACAAAGGCCCCCACGTAAGGGCTTTTGTTTTTAAAATTATAATTAATTAAAAAATGCCACAAACAAAAAAGGGTGAAGAAATCGAAAATGCCATGGAAAAAGAATATGGAATAGATCAAGGAAAGAGAGTTTACTATGCTTCCATAGTGAAGGGTAAAATTAAAGGAGCAGAAGGGAAAGGTGGAACAGGTAGACTCACTAAAGCAAAAAATACCTACAAAAAAAATCATCAATAGTTCTTATAAAAAATTTTATATACTAGGAATATGGATAAGTATTCACAAAATATTTTTAATAAAGAAACAGAAGATGCTGGGTGTTTTTGTAATATTTTGTTATAATAATATTCGTGAAAAGACACAGAAAATTATTTATTATAATAATAATTATTGTAGTTTTGATATTGTGTAATATTGCATACTACGTCATAACAAGTTGGCAAAATTTTCCCATTATAAAACATTTCTTACCATCGTCAAATGAAACAGTCAGCTTGCAAAAATATAGCAGCTCAAAAATGGGGTTTGAAATACAATATCCAACATCTTGGATTGTAAAAGATTCTGGAGGAATGATTGAAGTTTATCCTCCTGTCGGAGAGGGAACTCAGGTTTATTTTAGTGTGACAGAAAGGGATGACTTTGGCTCACTGAGTGATGTCAAAAAAGTTTTGGCGCCAGATATTCCACTTACCCCAATTCAAATTAGTAAGGCTTCAGGTTTTGAATATAGTGATAGTGATTCTTACGAATCAATCTGGCTCTCGTACGCTAGTAAAATATATCTTATTAGGACTTACTCCTCTCTTTCTCTGGGTAACGTATCTGACCAAATTCTCGCCACTTTTAAATTTACTAATTAAAGACCTTCCACAAAAACTCGATCTATCTTAAGAATTTGAATTTTGTTATACTATGACATAGCTTAATGAAAAGTTCATAATATTATTATAATATAAATTTATATGAGAAAAATTATCGATTTTATAGAATCTTACGCGCCATCCTTGCTTCGCTACGGTATGGCAGCGGTGATACTTTGGTTCAGCTTTGCACAATTTTCCAATGTTAAGGAATGGATAGCCTACATCCCGGACTCAATTGTAGCAATGACCAACATAAACGCAATTGCCTTAGTTTATATGAATGCTACCTTTGAGTTGATATTTGGAGTACTGTTGGTTTTTGGTTGGCAGACACGAATCGTTGCATTACTTCTAGCCGCGCATCTTTTTGATATTATGTATGTTGTCGGTTACGGAGAAATCGGAGTTAGAGACTTTGGGTTGGCGGTCGGAACATTGGTAGTATGCATGAACGGAGCGGACGCTCTTTGTATACAACAAAAGAAAAAAACTTCTCCAGTTATAGCCCAAGTACCTATTCAACCTTTACCTCAAGCAAAAAGATTGATATAATAAAAAAATTATGGAACCAGAAAATAACTTACAAAAAAATATAGGTGTTTTTATCGGCGTTGTTGTTTTGTTCGGAGTTTTAGGAGTGACAATTTTTGAAAATATTCAATCTTCAAGCAATCAAACACCCGTTGCTGTGCAAACCACTCCAACCTCTACTCCGACTACTACTACAAATACTCCTGCACAAACGCCAACCCAAACACCAGTTGCGACTACAACACCAACCCCTGTTACAATTCCAACAACTCCGACAACACCACCAGTTGATACCCCTAAGCAAACTTCAGTCTATAAAGATGGCACTTACTCTGCTACTGGTTCATATATGTCTCCAGGCGGATATGACCAAATTGCTGTCACTGTAACGCTTAAAAATGATATCATTACTAGCGTCTCAGCTACACCAGAAGCAGGCGATAATACTTCTGCAAGATATCAAGCTAGATTTATCTCTGGTTATCAGCAATATGTTTTAGGAAAAAATATTGCCAGTGTAAACTTAACAGTGGTTTCTGGCTCTTCACTTACACCAAAGGGTTTCAATGATGCTTTGGCTCAAATAAAATCTCAAGCAAAAGCATAAATTTACACTTAATTTTATGACTCAGTTTAACTTCGAAGGAATAGGCACGAAGTGGCAGGTTGATATACCTAAAACAATTTCGGAGGCTGAAGAGCAAAAAATACTTTCTTTAATAAAAAATCGGATTGATGTTTTTGACCGTGCTTACTCACGTTTTCGTGATGATTCAATTGTGATGAAGATGTCTAAAGAGAGTGGAGTTTTTATTTTACCTGAAGATGCCAAGCCACTAATGGAACTTTATTATGATTTATATAAACAAACTGATGGATTTTTTACACCATTGATTGGGAACATGCTTTCAGATGCTGGTTATGACGCAAAATATTCCTTACAGCAGAAAAATAAACTTAAGGAAGTGCTAAGATGGGAAGAAGTTATTTCTTACGAATATCCCAATATTCAAATGAAGCAACCAGCCATTCTTGACTTTGGCGCCGGAGGCAAGGGCTATTTGGTAGATATCATCGGAAGCCTGCTCGAAGAAAATAATATTGATGAATATTTTATCAATGCTGGTGGAGACATTTTACACAAAGGCAAGAAATCTATTAGAGTAGGTCTAGAAAATCCGGAAAATATAAATCAAGTTGTGGGAGTTTACACGTTACAAAATAGGAGTATTTGTGGTTCTGCGGGAAATCGCCGAACTTGGGGTGACTTTACACACATTATGAATCCAAAAACTTTAAGTTCTCAAAAAAATATTCTGGCTGTTTGGGTGGTGGCCGAAACGGCACTACTCGCTGACTCGCTTGCCACTTGTTTATTTTTTGTCGAAGCAGACACATTGAAAAATTTTTATAAATTTGAATATATTTTAATTAGAAATGATTTATCTGTTGAAAAATCAACTAATAATTCTCTAGAACTATTTACAGAGTAACTCAAATTTGTGATACATTTTTAATATGCTATATTATTAAGTACATGGCAACTTCAAAAAAATCTAAATTAGATAGTCCGAAAAACTTAGGCCAAGGACTTACTTTTGATGATGTTTTACTTGTGCCAAATTACAGCGAGGTATTGCCGAAAAATGTTATAACTAAAACAAAGTTGACCAAAAATATTAATCTAACAATTCCATTTATGTCAGCAGCGATGGATACTGTGACTGAGTCCAAAATGGCTATAGCGATGGCAGAGCTGGGAGGTATTGGTATCATTCATAAAAATCTTTCCATTGTTGATCAAGCGCGCGAAGTGGAAAGAGTAAAAAGATATGAATCTGGACGTATCTCTGACCCTATTACCTTACAAAACACTGCAACTGTAGGAGATGTACTGGAAATAAGAAAAAAATATCATTTTGGGGGTTTCCCTGTGTTAGATAAGAATGGTTTTTTGGTTGGCATTGTCACCAATCGTGATTTGCGATTTCAAAAAGATATTTCAATCCCAGTCTCAAAAATAATGACAACAAAATTAATTACTGGAGGACTAAACACAACAATAGAAGAAGCTAATAATTTATTTAACAAGCACGCTATTGAGAAACTTCCCTTGGTAGATAAAAATAACAAGCTTGTTGGAATGATTACTTATCGAGATATTGCTAAAAGCCAAGAATATCCAAATGCTACTAAAGACAAGCTGGGTAGACTTTGCGTCGGCGCAGCGATTGGCGCTGGTACTGATGTTCTTGTACAAGTGGAAGCTCTAGTGAAAAGCAATGTGGATGTTGTTTGTGTTGATACAGCCCATGGGCATTCAAAAGGAGTTTTAGAAGCAGTTAAAAAAATTCGTAAAGCATATCCAAAACTTGAGATTATAGCTGGAAATGTTGCAACTGGTTCTGCTGCACTGGCTCTTATTAAAGCGGGTGCGAATACCATAAAAGTTGGTATTGGACCAGGTTCAATTTGTACTACACGTATTGTCTCTGGTGTCGGAGTGCCTCAACTATCCGCCGTGCTTTCGGTTTACGAAGTTTGTAAAAAATTAGACGTTCCAGTAATTGCTGATGGTGGAATAAAACACAGTGGCGATATTGTTAAAGCGCTTGTATTTGGAGCGGATGTAATTATGGCTGGTTCAATGTTTGCTGGTACTGACGAAGCTCCTGGAGACACAATTGTTATCAATGACCAGAAATTTAAAAAATATCGAGGAATGGGTTCACTAGGCGCAATGCAAAGAGGTTCTAAGGATAGATATTTTCAAGAAGACCAATATGATTTAACAAAATTAGTTCCAGAAGGAGTTTCTGGGCATGTGTCTTATAAAGGCGCACTTTCTGAAGTTGTACATCAATACATCGGTGGTTTGCGCGCGGGTATGGGATATCTCGGAGCAGAAAACATTTTAAAATTACGAGAAGCTTCTTTTTACACCATCACCTCCGCTGGATTACACGAAAGCCACATCCACGATATTTTTATGGTTAGTCCAGCACCAAATTACAAGAAACAATAAGTCGTAAAATAAATGGCTTTAAAAGAAAATTCTAAAATTACTCCTGTCATTGGTTTGCAGTGGGGAGATGAAGGCAAGGGAAAAGGTGTCGCGCGCATCGCTTCTAGCTTATCGAAGAATGATTTAATTGCCAGATTTCAAGGCGGAAATAACGCTGGACATACTATTTGGCACAAAAATAAATGCTATGTTTTTAAGTTGATTCCGTCAGGGGTTTTCGGTAAAGCACAGATACACTTAGGTGCAGGTATGGTCATCGACCCTTTTGCTTTTAAAAAAGAAACTTTAACCATATCTAAAGAAACACCTTTCCTAAAAAGAATTTCTGTGTCGCCACACGCAGTACTTGTAATTCCAACCCACTTACTCCTTGATTCTATCGGCGAATTAAAGAAGGGGAATAATAAAATAGGTTCAACTGGACGAGGTATCGGACCAGCCTATACCGATCTAGTCGGCAGGAATGCTTTGCGTGTCGGAGATATTTTTCAAAATGATTTTCAGAAACGTTATAAACTTCTAACCGAACAACATAAAAAAATTCTCGTTAATATTTATAATTACAAAATTGACGCGCGTGAATTTAAAGATAAAGAAAAGAATTTTTTTCTAGGAGTTAAATTCTTAAAAACACTTTTAATTATTAATTCGGAAAAAATAGTTTCAGAAACTTTAAATAGGGGGAATAAGGTAATTGCCGAAGGAGCGCAAGGCACCTTGCTAGATGTTCGATTTGGAAATTATCCTTTTGTGACTTCTTCGCACACCATCGCAAGCGGTGTCGGAACAGGATTGGGAGTATCACCAGTAAAGATTGGTGGAGCAATTGGTATTTTTAAAGCCTATGTCACAAAGGTTGGTGAAGGTCCATTTCCCACAGAGCTTGGTGGAGAAAAATCGGCTGTTTGGTGTAGAGATAAAAAGTTTGTTTATGAAAAAGAAATTTTTCCAAACCCAAACCTAAATAGTAAAGATGAATTTGAGCAAGGAATTGCATTAAGGAAAGCTGGTAATGAAATTGGCGCGGTCACTGGCCGTTTACGTCGAACAGGCTGGCTGGATATTCCGCTATTAAATTTTGCAATAAAAATAAATAATGCAACAGATTTAGTGATGACTAAACTAGATGTTTTAGATGGTTTAAAGAATCTAAAAGTCTGTACGCATTACATTGTAAATAGCCCACGCCAAGGCGGGGTAAATAAAAAGACACAAGAGATTCTTTTTGATTTAGCTCGGGCTAAAATAAAATGCGTTTATAAAAGTTTTCCAGTTTGGAAAGGGAAGTTATCGGATTATGGAAAAAAACTTCCTTCTGAAGCTTTGACTTATATTAAATTTTTAGAAAAAACTCTTGGGGCAAAAATTATTTATATTGGTACCGGACCAGAGGAGCATCACGTCGTAGAAAGATATTGGTAAGTAAAATGATGACGGTCAGCCGAGATTTATTTCGGCTGACCGTGTTGTGGTGCTATTCGCACCGTTGCTGTCCTGGCGCCGGTGAACGCGAATTCTCATCAAAAAAACTGACTTTCCCTTCTATCCTCTGAGAATTCAATTTTTCTTGGAGCCTTTGTGCCACCGACATGAGCTCTCGCCTAACTTTTATTTCAACGAGAGAACGCCTATGCTCTTCTGCGATCCGCTCCATTCGCGTCATTGCAACTACCTCACTTTAATTATATCAGTATTAAAATAAAAATGTTAGCTATTTATTATTTTTTCAATGCAATCAGCCAATTTTTTTGAATTGTGACGAATAAATCCCCGTGTATTTGGTGAAATATCGCCTTTTATAACTATGGGCATAACATGCGAGAGTAAAGCAGTTCGAGTGACACGATTATCCATAAAGTCATCAGCAACTAATACGCCAGCTCCTTCTTCCAATTTATAACGTTCAATCTGCTCTCTAGATGGTTCTTGATTATTAACCAAAACAAAATCAACTAATCTGCCAATATATTTTTCAACACTATTTACGTAATTACTTACTTTCCAATCAGTGGTATGACCAAGTTTATTGGTTAAATTAATTGGTAAAATAATTTTTGCTTTGCTTTTACAGACAGCCTTACTAAAACCTTCGACAATTAAATTTGGAACAAGTGAACAATAATAATTTCCAGGACCGAGAATTATATAGTCAGCTTTTAAAATAGCTTCCTCCGCATTTTCGTTCAACTCTACATTATTTTTATAAAAAACATCTTTAATGCCGACATCTTGCAAGTTTGCATTCTGAATTGCATTTTCACCTTCTAAAATTTTTCCATTAAGAAGTGTTATCTCTAGCTCTGCTTTATTTTTAGTTATTGGAATCACTTTTCCATAAACTTTCATTATTTCTGATGCGACTTCCACACCTTCCACAAAATCCCCAGTCACTTTTTCCAGAGCAGCTAAAAAAATATTTCCAAAACTATGCCCCTTAAGGGTACCTTCGCTAAATCGGTAATTCATCAATTTGCGCATTACATCGCTGTGATCGCTTAAAGCAACGAGGCATTGTCTCACATCTCCGGGAGGCAAAACACCTAGCTCGTCACGCAAGACTCCAGTGGAACCGCCATCATCAGACATCGAAACCAACGCTGAAATAGAAATATCAGGGATATTTTTTAATCCAGACAAGACAGTATAACTACCGGTTCCTCCGCCAATTGTCACAATATTTTTCATAAAATTTATTGATTTAACTAACTAAAAGTTTAGAAAGATAATTTATCTTTGTTCCACATTGTCCCATTGATCTATTTGGTGTGAAAGCTTTTCCATGCCAATCACTTCCTCCTGTTGGTATTATATTATATTTTTTAGTAATAGATTTAAAAGATACTATTTGTTTTGGGGTATGTGTGGGATACCAAACTTCTATACCAGAAAGTCCAGCTTTAATTAGTGATTTAATTAATTTATTAAAGGCGACCTCTCTTTTAGAAAGTGGTAAAGAATTTCTTTTGCCAAAAAAGTCTCCAGGGTGAGCAAATACAGCTTTTCCACCAGCTTTATTAATACATTCTACTACTTTTTCTGGAGAAGGCGCCCAAACTCCATAGGGAACATAAGCAGCGCCACCTCTTTCTACCAGCAAGAGGGCAGACTTATACTCAATTTTTTTAACACGAGAAATTTCTTTTGCTATTAGTGGCTTGCTAACATACCCACTTCTTGATTTTTTAAGAAGATCTGAAAAATTAATTTCTATGCCTATTTTTTTTAATCTAATTAAAGTTTTTTTTGAACGTTTATTGTATCCATTACGTATACTTTTAAGTAGTGGTTCAAGATATTTAACGTCAAACGAATTCGAATATCCCAATATGTGAATATCTGCATTTTTATATGAAGCGGTTATTTCTATTCCTTCACAAGTTATTAATTTATTTTTCTTTGCTGATTTATTAATCTTAGGAAAATGCGCAGTGGTATTGTGGTCAGTAATAACTAAACCTTTTAGTCCAGCAATGCGTGCTTTTTTAAACATGAGTTCAGGACTTTCTGCTGCGTCTGGTGAATAAAATGAATGTGAGTGACAATCTATTTCATATTGCATAATTAATCGTAATCTAGCATGAAAAAAGAATAAAAAAAAGTGGTGGATAGGGGAGAAGTTTCCCAAATCCACCACAAATATTATTACCCTTTACTAACTTATTGACTTCAGAGCTCTTGACGAATAAGCTCTTTCGCTTCCTCGAGACGTTGATGTCTTGTCTCAAGTGAAAGATTGAAGTCTGCGCGAGAACACTCAAGAACTTTGTCCAAGAAGGTTGCTGTATTGCTTTTCATACTTCCTGCAACTAACATTGCAAGTTCACGAATATCGTCCACTCTCCACTCGTCACAAAATTCAAGTGCCTCGTGAATATTAAGCTCTCCACGACGAACTTGTCCTTCGAGAAGACTGTCAAGTTCAAGACTCATTGTCTTGAATAGATGTTCAGGCAATTCTTTACCCATAATGCTCATGAGTAGCGGGTGAATTTCTGGTCCAGCTGCCCGCATTGCATTAAAGCGAAGCATGCGGATTAATCCGAGTTTGGAGTAGTAACGATCGACTGACCACTCATACTCTTTGCCTGTGGGTTGAGGAAATCCTACAACCTTCAGACCATTGTCTCGTTTAAAGCGTGCGGGTTGAAAGTCTATGTAGCGTACAATGCCCTTCTCGTCGAAGCACCAGTTCGCCGGATGAGGGTCAGGCACTAGGGTTACTTCGGATTCCAGAAGAATAGGACGAAGGGCTCTTACAATCTGCCCTAAGACCATTTCTCCATTCAAGACGGCATCAACCTTGAGAATTTTAAAACCGTCAACACCGCAGTTTATTGTTTTCTCTACAATTACATCCTCCTCAAGCGAAAGAATGTAATATGTAGCGACGGGAACACCAGCCTTACGAAGCCGGCTTCGGAACTCCAAAATATCTTTTATCAACGCCTCTTTTTCGGACGGAGAAAAAATATGATTGGGTTCAAGAAGTTTCTTCACATTGCCGTTTTCCCTCTGAAGGATTGAGTGGTGAAAGATAACTGTCTGATTACCCATATTCTTTTTCTCCCTTGAGGTACAAACTTATTCAAAACGATTATGACGTAATAATTCATTTTGTCAATTTATTTCTAATTGTCTTTTTCTTTTATTTATTGTATAATTATTGCATAAGTAAATAAAAAGTTGTAATCAATAATGTAAAAAATTATGAAAATTACACCTAAAAAAGACTCCCAGAATTTTTCATTACCACTACCTATTTTTCACTCTGTCCACATTGCTGATGCGATTAGTAAAGAAGGCGAAGAGTTTGATGTGCTTGTCGGATTAAACAAAGAACAAGTTGGGCAATTAAAAAAACTTTCTTTAGATAAAAATGATATCGATATACAAAATCATACTGGAGATAGAGAACGTTTTGGTAAGGGGTTATACGAAGAATGGTATGCATTAAATCGAACTCCTTTTTGTTTAATTCACAAGCGAACTGATGCTCTCACAGCTTTAGTTTGGTTTGGACGAAAAGATTTAGGTAAAAAATCTATAAAATTTGGAAAAGAGGAAATACCTACTAACAGAACTTTATTTGAACATGAATGGCACACAGTATCTTGTCGTTCATATCCACCATTTCGAGGTACGGGTTTGATGCAAAATTTCACACAATTTTCCATGGATACTTATAAAAAACAATTTACTAGTGCAATGTTTTGGACTGGTATGGACGACCGAAATAAACCCATTGTTAGATTAATGACAAAGCTTGAGTTTGAGGTTGATAAAGAAAATTCGGATTTATCTAATAATTGGTTAGTGATGACTAAAAAATAATAAGTTTGTAAATTTCAAAATCTAGAGAAAGATCCAAATAGCTCCGAGACTATTGCATTGCGAAAGTAAACGCCTATAATGGAAGAGTAATTGGAATGATGCCACATCCAGAACGCACGATGTTCTTACATCAAAATCCGATGTGACAAATGAATAAAAATGTTCCCAAGGAGGGAAGGGGTCTTATTATTTTTAAAAACGCAGTTAATTACTTTAAAAAATGAGTGAATTAAAAGAAAAGTGTGGAATCGTAGGTATCTACGGAGCGGGTTTGCCTGTTTCGCGATTGGCATTTTTCGGTTTATTTGCATTACAACATCGTGGACAAGAAGCTTCTGGTATTACTACCAGTGATGGAAAAAAACTTCACACTCATAAGGGTGCTGGCCTTGTCGCTCAGGTCTACAAAGAGAAAGATATTGAAAAATTAAAAGGTTATATAGGAATCGGACATAATAGATATTCAACTTCCTGTGGAGGTGCATTAGACCATGCTCAACCAGTAATTAATAAAGAAAATTCTTTTGCTTTAGCGCATAATGGCAATCTTCCAAGCGTGACATCTTTAGAGAAATTTCTTTCCGCCAATAAGGCATTAAAGAAAAATCGTACCGATTCAGAACTCATTGCAGACGCAGTGGATTTTTATATTAAAAAAGGTAGTTTATTGCCAGAAGCAGTGAAAAAAGTTTTCCCATTAATTACCGGAGCGTTTGCGCTAGTAATGATGGATAAAAATAATTTAGTTGCGGTGCGTGATACTTATGGTATGCGTCCACTCGCTCTAGGAAAAATTGGTAAGGGTTATGTTGTTGCCTCTGAAACCTGTGCTATTCATACTGTTGGCGCAACTTTTTTAAGAGAAGTAGTACCAGGCGAAATGATTGTCATAAATAAAAAAGGTTTGAGAAGTATTAAGTTGGCAAAACCAAATCCTAAATATGATATTTTTGAATATGTTTATTTTGCTCGCCCAGATAGTGTCGTAAACGGAAAATTAATTTATGAAGTAAGAAAAAATTTCGGAAAATATTTAGCCAAGGAATTTAAAATAAAAGTTGATGCAATCGTACCTGTGCCAGACACGGCAGTACCGGTGGCACTTGGATACAGCGAAGTATCTAAAACTCCGATTGAAATGGCTTTAGTAAAGAATCGTTATGTGCACAGGACTTTCATTGAACCAGACCAGAAATCTAGGCGTAGTAGCGTCGCGCTCAAGCTCATACCTCTACCACAAGTCTTGAAAGGTAAAAAAATTATTGTTATTGATGATTCAATCGTCCGTGGACACACTTGTAAAAGACTGGTTAAGACACTTTTTGACGCTGGCGCTAAAGAAATACACCTTCTGATTTCTTCTCCACCAGTACGTTTCCCAGATTTTTACGGCATCGATACACCCAAGCAAGATGAATTAATCGCTTCACATAAAACTGTCGCAGAAATTTGTAAATTCATGGGCGCCACATCATTACACTATTTATCCTTGGAAAATTTAATAAAATCTATTGGCTTACCAGCCAATCATCTTTCAACTTCATTCTTCACCGGTATTTATCCAATTGATATAAAAGAGAGAAAAAATGATGTAACTTATGACGTCGCTAAATCCTAAAACACAATTAGTAGTTTTGATTTCTGATGTTGGTACTGGAACTAACCTTCAGGCGATGATTGATGGCATTAATGTAGGTAAAATAAATGGCGAGATTTGCGCAGTCGTTTCTGACACTACTCTCGCATTGGGACTCGAACGTGCCAAAAAAAATAATTTAAAAATAGAAATTTGTCAAACAAAAGAGGAATTGTTACCGCTTTTACAAAAACTAAGTCTAAACTATATTTGCTTGGCTGGGTGGAAACAAATTATTTTGCCAGAAGTGATTGAAAATTTCCCAAATAAAATTTTAAATTTACATCCAGGACTCATTCCAGACAAAATGGACGGAACCGTAAAAAACCCAGATAATACTTCCGCTCTTTGGAATAAAGGTATGCTGGCAACTAAAGCTATTCAAAAATTTTTGGACAAAAAAAGTACTTTTGCTGGCTCATCAATCCATTTTTTAACCTCCGAATTTGATTTTGGTCCTGTTTTAGGAAGAACTTTCGAAAAGGTAGAAGACCATGACAATGTTGAATCGTTGTACTCTAGATTAAAGAAAAAGGAAAATAAATTGTATTTGGAAGTTTTGCGAAAATTAAATCCATGAAAATTTAATGGGTAAAAAAGAAAAAATTTTAATAATTGGCAGTGGAGGACGAGAACACGCAATCGGATGGAAGGTCGCACAATCGCCAAGTGCTCCTGAAATTTTTTTCGCTCCTGGAAATGGAGGAACATCATCCATCGGAACAAATGTAGATATAAAAGCAACTGACGTTGATGGATTGCTGACTTTTGCAAAAAAAGAAAATATTGATCTGACACTGGCCTTGCCTGATGACCCGCTTTCTCTCGGTATTGTCGACAAATTTAAAAAAGCAGGTTTGAAAATCTGGGGTCCAACCAAGGCAGCTGCCAAAATTGAATGGTCCAAAGCTTTTTCTAAAGATTTTATGCGCCGACATAATTTACCGACAGCAAAATTTGAAACATTTATTGATTTTGAAAAAGCTAAAAAATACGTGGCTAAACAACCATTACCTGTTGTTATAAAAGCCAGTGGTTTAGCTTTAGGGAAGGGCGTAGTCATCGCGCAGACACAAAAAGAAGCCAATGAGGTATTAGAAAATATGCTAGTGAATAAAACCTTTGGCGAAGCTGGGCAAGAAGTTGTAATTGAAGAATTCCTAGTCGGTCCAGAAATTTCTATTCACGCAATTTCTGATGGGAAAAATTATACAATTTTTCCTGCTTCGCAAGACCATAAGAAAATTGGAGAAAACGATACTGGATTAAATACTGGCGGAATGGGAACAATCACTCCATTGCCTTTTGTGGACGACGAGCTGATATTAAAAATTAAAAAAGATATTGTCGCGCCAACGATTAAAGGCATGCGAGAAGATGGCAATCCTTTTAGTGGCTTACTTTACCCTGGATTAATTTTAACCAAAGATGGTCCAAAAATTTTGGAATACAATGCTCGTTTTGGCGACCCAGAGACACAATCATATATGCGTCTTCTAGAGACAGACATATTAAATATTGTGGACGCCTCCCTTGTTCCAGATGTCGGTACCCCGCAAGGCGGGAGCCTAGGAGACGTTGGACACCTGCAAGGCAGATGTCCAACGTCTATTGTGTGGAAAAATGGTTTTGCTTGCACTATCGTCCTAGCTTCAGGCGGATACCCAGGAAATTATGAAAAAGAAAAATTTATTTCTGGTATTGAAGAAGCAGAAAAAGATAAAGATATTGTCATCTTTCATGCTGGAACAAAAACAAAAGATGGTAAATTAGTTACAAATGGCGGACGAGTTCTTGGGGTATCAGCTATCGGCACTACTCTGGAAGAGGCACTAAAAAAAGCCTATAAGGCTGTGGAAAAAATATCTTTTGAAGGTATGCAATATCGAAAAGATATTGGGAAAAAGAGTTTATCCACCCACGTATGACACTTTCATTAAAAAAATAAAAGTGATAAAATTATTGTATGGAAAATAATCAAAAAGTTGGCATAATTATGGGTTCTGATTCAGACATTGAAATACTTATTGAAACTGCAAAAGTAATGGAAAGACTTAGTAAAAATTTAGCGAAAATATAATGATTAATAAAGCAATAAATCCATTAGACGGAAGATATTTTGAAAAAACACGTCCACTTGCGGAGTATTTTTCTGAAGAAGCTTTAATGAAATACAGAGTAAAAATGGAAGGGGAATACCTGATTGCTCTTTCAGCTTTCAGCAAAACTACTTTGCGTAAATTCACAATAAATGAAATAAAAATAATCAGAAATCTTTACGAGAAGTTTGATGATGTTTCTTATCAAGAAATAAAAAAAGTAGAGGCGGTTACCAACCACGATGTTAAGGCGGTTGAATATTTTATTAAAGATAAACTTTCAAAAACTTCTCTAAAAAATAGCGTTGAATGGGTACATTTTGCGATTACTTCCGAAGATACAAACAATATTGCTTATGCTTTAATCTTGTCCGATTCCTTAGATAATGTTATCGAACCCACCCTGACTGAAATAAGATTGGAGTTGGATTTTCTGGCAAAAAAATATAAAAATCTTCCGATGCTGGCACGCACGCACGGGCAATCTGCATCACCAACAACCTTCGGAAAAGAAATGAAGGTTTTCAGTGCTCGCTTAGAAAAACAACTTAAAATTCTTAAAAATATCAAGATTGAAGCAAAACTAAATGGTGCAACTGGCAACTATAATGCACATACGGTAGCTTATCCTCTTATAAATTGGCCAGAATTTAGTAAAAAATTTATTAATGACTTTAATAAAACTAGAACTTTTAAACTGGAATCAAATCTGCTAACTACTCAAACAGAACCGCACGATAGCTACGTATTGATTTTTGATTCAATCAAAAGAATCAACACAATTCTTCTCGATTTCAATCAGGACATTTGGAGATATATTTCTGATAATTGGATTACTCAAAAACCAAAAGCTGATGAAATCGGTTCTTCTACTATGCCGCACAAAATAAATCCGATTGATTTTGAAAACAGTGAAGGGAATTTAGGCTTGGCAAATGCATTATTTGAATTCTTTGCTCGCAAACTTCCAATCTCCAGACTCCAACGCGACCTTTCGGATTCAACAGTAGAGCGAGCTTTCGGAACAGCCTTTGGACATTCATATTTAGCTTATCTTTCACTTTTAAAAGGTTTAAGTAAAATTTCTGTTAATGAAAATAAAATCAGAGCGGATTTAAATAATCACCCGGAAATAATTACCGAGGCTATTCAAACCATTCTCCGCCGCGAAGGTGAAAAAATGCCGTATGAAAAATTAAAAGAGCTGACACGAGGTAAAGAAGTTACGCTAGCTGATATTCATAAATTTATTGAAACACTAGAAGTAAGTGAAAAAATAAAAAAAGAGTTAAAGAAAATAACCACAGAAAATTATACTGGATTAGCTTCAAAATTATGAGTTTAAAAAAATTTGGAATTGCTTTATTGGTAATATTTTATTTACTACCAATACAAAAAATATTTGCGCAGACAACCAACGCAGGTTTTATTCCAGGAAGTATTTGGTACTCGGAAGACCCATTTACCGAAGGGGACAAGATTAAAATATATACTTTGATTTTTAATCCAGACACCAGAAAATTTTCTGGAACGGTAGATTTTTTTGATAATAGTACTCTTTTGGGTACAAAGAATTTTACCGTAGCAGCAACCAGCACGGAAGATATATTTATCAACTGGACAGTCACGGCCGGTAACCATGAAATTTATGGTCAAATTGAAAATGCTAAATTTTTAACTTCGAATGGCACATATGTTGATGCATCTCTGGCGCAAAATGAAACAGGTAAAAGTTCACGCACAGTAACTTCAAAAGTGGTAGCTCAAAATATTAGCAATGGAATAAACACAGTTGATGGAGCATTCAACACAGCTGTTAATTCTATACAAAATATTGGAAGTACAACAAAAAATGTTGTACCGGTGGCCATATCACAAACACTAGCCAACACAACGAATACTCTTGATGGATTGAGAAATAATATAAGCACAACGCTAGGAGATGCTCAAACGCAAACACAAAACAACCTTGACGCCTTGGATAATGTCAAAAATCCTCCGACCAACAGTAACGGCTCTAGTATTTTTCAAAAACCTTTTTATGTAGTTGAGCTTTTCTTTTTAACTATTCTTTCTTATATTTTTAAATATAAGATATTGTTTTACGGACTCTTGGTTATGGTAATTTTAGTAATCTTACGTTTTCTTTGGAACTTAATTTTTTAGTATGTTCGACAAGCTCAGTATCTTGTTTGTATTTTAAAATAAAGCGTGTAATATGAAGCTATGATACTTCGAATTTCCGCTTTTTTTATACTTTTATTTTCTATACTTTTTCTGCCATTTTGGATATCAGTCATATTGGCATTTATGGGTATGATATATTTCAATGTTTTTTGGGAGGCAAGTATGCTACTCCTTCTGTCTGACCTGTTGTATGGAACCAGAGGAGGGAAGAATTCGCCAATAATTTTTGTTTCTTTTATAGCATCAATAATAATATTACTAATAGTGGAATTCATTAAAACAAAATTGGATTTTCATAAAAAATGATACGGAAGATATTTAAAAAAAATAAAATAAAAAGCAAAAATTCTTTCGTCGAACCCGACGAAATTTTTCTCGACTCAAAAAATCTGCAAAATTTTGACCGTCAGCAATTTGAAGGACGTATTGAACGCCCAATACCAAAAAGAACTATTTGGATTTTAGGCACAGTATTTTTATTTTTTACTTTAATTTTCGGAGCGCGACTTTTTTATTTACAGATAGATAAAGGCGTAGCCTATTTAAAACGCAGTCAAAATAATGTTTTAGAAAGAAGTATTATTTTCGCTGATAGAGGCATAATCTATGACCGCAATAAAGTAGAACTGGCTTGGAATAACAAAATAAACGACCAAAACCCAGTGCCAACTCGAGAATATTTATCACCTGGATTTTCTCATCTTTTAGGATATGTCAGTTATCCATCAGTAGATACTACGGGAAATTATTGGCAAGGAAGTTTTATAGGTAAAGATGGATTGGAAAAAGAATATGATAGTTCTTTGGATGGACAAAATGGTTCAAAAATAATAGAGACAGATGCCTTGGGAAAAATATATTCGGAAAACATAGTGGATGCTCCGGTGCAAGGTACAGATTTGGTCACAACCATTGATTCAAGAATTCAAACAGAATTATTTACGCTTATTCAAAACCTTTCTGCAAGTAGGACTTTCACCGGCGGGGCGGGGGTAATAATGAACGCGCAAAATGGAGAAGTCATAACTTCGACAAGTTTTCCTGAATATAATTCTGAAATTCTGTCACTGGGAAAGGATAGCAACACCATCAATAGCTATCTGACTGATTCTAGGAAAGTTTTTCTAAATAGGGATATCTCTGGACTCTACACTCCGGGTTCAATTGTTAAACCATTTTTTGCCTTAGGAGCTTTAAATGAAGGGATAATTGACCCTAATACACAAATTTTATCTACGGGTTATATTTCTATTCCAAATCCTTATTTTCCAGACCAGAAAACAGTTTTTAAGGATTGGAGGGTAAATGGTTGGGTAAATATGATGCAAGCCATCGCTGTCTCTTGTGATGTTTATTTTTATGAAATTGGCGGAGGTTATCAAAATCAAAAAGGATTGGGCATCGCAAATATTGAAAAATATGCAGAACTTTTTGGCTTTGGATCTACGACTGGAATTGATTTACCAGGGGAAAAACAAGGCACAATTCCAAGTCCAGCATGGAAAGCTTTAAACTTTAAAGGTGATCCTTGGCGCATAGGAGATACTTACCACACCGCTATCGGACAATATGGTTTCCAAGTGACGCCAATGGAAATGGTTCGCGCCGTTGGAGCTATCGCTAATAGTGGCACGCTTTTAACTCCACATCTTATTTTGAATGACACAATAAAAGAAAATGAAAAAACTGTTTTAGATTTAAGTAAATCAGAATTTAGCACCGTTCAAGAGGGAATGCGAGACTCAGTAACTTTTGGAACTGCTGTAGCCTTAAATGTCCCTTACGTGCAAGTAGCTGCCAAAACTGGTACCGCTCAGCTTGGCGTATCAAAAAACAAAGTAAATTCATGGGTCATAGGCTTTTTCCCATATCAGAATCCAAAATATGCTTTTGCTATAATGATGGAAGCTGGTCCAAACACAAATGAAGTCGGAGCTACCTCAGTCATGCGTCAACTTTTAGACTGGATGTCTGTCAATACTCCAGAATATTTCAAGTAATTGGGCTTTACTTTGAACCCATATTTTTGGTACAATAGCATCTATGCGTAAAGCACGAATAGTTTTGATTTTAGGAACTTGGGTTGCAATATTACCTTATTTGGGATTTCCTTATTCATGGAAAGATACCTTGTCTTTTTTTACTGGAATAGCTCTGATTGGTTTTAGTTATATACTACACAAGGACGCAAAAAATAAAGAACACAAAGAAAAAACGTTTGATAATTTTAAGGAAAATATTCCAGAAATTAAACATCATGAGCGTGGACACCAAATATCTGCTGAAGAAATTGGACCCCTAGAAGTAGAAGAATTGATTGTTGACGAAGAATCACAAAACTAATGGAAAAAAATTCTAGAACAAAATACGTCGGATTTGCTGTTTTATTCATAGCGACAGCTTTTGTCGCAGGTATTTATGTCGGCGATGTGAATCGCCCCGAAATAGATAAAGTTATAGGCATTTCCAATAAAGAAACAGAAGTAGCCACATCAGCCGATTTTTCTCCTTTCTGGAAGGTTTGGAATACCTTAAATCAAAAATCTTTAACCATTTCTAGTGTTTCTGACCAAGATAAAGTTTACGGGGCAATTTCAGGTCTCGTAGGTTCATTAAACGATCCATATAGTGAATTTTTTCCTCCAGCTGAAGCGACATCTTTTGAAGACCAAATAGCTGGAAATTTTGATGGTATAGGCATGGAAGTCGGCTCTAAGGATGGAGTATTGACCGTCATTGCTCCTCTCAAAGATACTCCTGCATATAAAGCAGGCATACAATCTGGTGACAAAATTCTTAAGATTGACAATACGGTCACGACTAACTTAAACATTGATGACGCCATCAACCTAATGCGCCGTCCAAAGGGAACAACTGTAACCTTAACCATTTTACGTAATGGTGAACAACAGCCTAGAGTTATCACAATCACTAGAGACACCATAAACATACCGACGCTTGATACGAATCTAAGAAAAGATGGTATTTTTGTAATAACCCTTTATAGTTTTGATGCAAATTCAGCTGAACTTTTCCGTGGTGCAATGCAACAGTTTGTAAACTCTGGAAGCAATAAACTTATTTTTGATTTAAGAGGAAACCCGGGTGGCTATCTAGATGCTGCCGTCGATATGGCAAGTTGGTTCTTGCCAGCCGATAAAACTGTGGTAACCGAAGATTATGGAGGCAGGCAACCATCAGATGTCATTAAAAGTAAAGGTTACAATATATTTGCTGGTAAAAATTTGAAGTTTGTTATTTTAATTGATGGCGGTTCAGCCTCCGCTTCAGAAATTTTCTCCGGCGCAATGAAAGACAATGGTGTTGCAAAACTAGTCGGCGCACAAAGCTTCGGAAAAGGTTCTGTTCAAGAAGTAATTAACGTCACTCCTGACACAATTCTAAAAGTTACCGTCGCAAGGTGGCTCACTCCTGATGGAACATCCATCTCTGAAAAAGGATTGACCCCAGATTATCCAGTGGCGATCACTCAAAACGATATCCTAAACAAGGTTGACCCCCAGATGGATAAAGCAGTACAACTATTAAATAACTAAGACTAAAAAATATGAAAGTAATTTTTTTGCAAGATGTTCCAAAAGTAGGCAAGCGACACGATGTAAAAGAAATTAATGATGGTTATGCCATGAATTTTCTTTTACCCAGAAAGCTCGCCATGCCAGCCACATCGACGGCGATAGCTGAACTCGACAAGAGAAAGAAAAATATCGAAATCGAAAGGGAAGTGCAAGAAGACCTTCTGCTAAAAAATCTGGAAGAGATAAAAGGCAAAGTTATCAAAATAAAAGGCAAAGCCAATGAAAAAGGCAGTTTGTTTAAAGCTATCCACAAAAAAGAAATTGTGGAAGAAATGCAAAAGCAACATCATGCGGATATCGCTGAAGAATTTATTGTCTTAGAAAAACCTATTAAAGAAGTAGGGGAGTTTGAAATTCCAATTGAAATCAAGCACAAAAAATCTTCTTTTAAATTAGTGGTGGAGAAGATATAAAAAAAATCCCCTAATCGGGGATTTTTTTGTTTAGGTTTATTAGTTTACGTTGACTGTTTTTTTAACTGAAGTCTTTCCATTGAAAGATATTTTGCGCTTTGAGCCGAATTTAACGACACCGTCTTTGAGGGCGAACAGGGTATGGTCCTTGCCCATAGATACGTTGTTACCAGCCATTATAGGCGTACCACGCTGACGAACGATAATAGAGCCTGGATGAGCCATTTGGCCGTCTGCAAGCTTAATACCGAGGTATTTAGGGTTTGAGTCTCTTAAGTTTTTGGCGGTTCCGCCGGCTTTTCTATGTGCCATATTGTTTTTATATTATGTAATGCTAAAATCTATTTATAAACGAGTGGCTTCAGTATAAATGATTTTATGGAAAAAATCAAGCAATTTTTGGGAAGTGAAAAAGGGAAGGATATTTTGACAGTTTTGATTGTTATTTTGGTTGGTTTTGGGTCATTTATGCTGGGTAGACTATCTAAAGAAAACCCACAAACACAACCTTCAGAAGAAACATCCAACAATCAAAATGCTAATGCAAGTTCGGCAGATATCACAGGAGCAGACGTTGTACGTCAAAATACTAATGCTCCAGATGTCGGTATTCCGCAGGGCGGAAGCCTGACACCTGGAACCTCTTCCGCTAAACCGTTTTTCGCTTCCAGTAAAGGAAAGAAATATTACACGGCAAATTGTTCAGCGGGAAAAACTATAAAGCCGGCGAATCTGATATACTTTGACACAGAAGCGGCCGCGCAAAAGGCTGGATACACATTATCAAGTTCGTGTTAATAAAATTTTTATGTTTAAAGTACCAACACAGGTCCCAGAGAAAGGTTTCTATTATCATTACAAGCATAATGATGCTTTGTCGGTAAACAACTACGCTTATGAGCTTATAGGCGTCGGAATCCATTCAGAGGATGATTGTAGGGATGAAGACTCAAATATGGTCGTTTATTTGCCAATATATGTTTATTTGCCAATATATGAAAGTAGAGCTTTTAGAGCTGGAAAGTTTTTTGATTTACGTCCGCTAGAAATGTTTATGGGGGACGTAGAGAAAGATGGAAAAACTATTCCAAGATTCCAGAAAATCACCGACGAAAAAATTATCGCTGAATTAAAGAAAATAAAGGAGGGGATGTATTAAAAGGCTATATTTATAAATAAGATACCGTGTCGCACAATATATGTTTGCGACACGAAGAAACTTAAGTAAGTCCTATCTTAAAACACTTCTAAAGAAAGATTCAAACCAATTTACGACTCCAGAGATAGTTATCCCGAAATATTTCATTATGAGTAAGGCGATAATAATCAAAATTATTAATTCAATAAATCCGCCTTCTTTATTTTTTATTTTATTTTCCATATTTATATTTTATCATAAATAATAAAACTTTGGCAAACCTAAGAAATTAGACTAGCGGCATGTTCCAAGCGAGCTAAGGTCTCTGTTTTACCTAAAATATCAGCGATAATAAACGGGTCTGGGGACTTATCGAGGCCTGAGAGAGCAAACCGTACAGGATGAAGTATTTCTCCCCTACTGTCCAATTTTTCTGCGATTGACATCAAAATACTTTTTATATTTTCTTGATTAAAATCTTTTTCATCTATTTTTTCTAGAGCGATAAAAGCTTCCTTTAAATTTTCAGAAATTTTTTGTGGTGAAGTATTTTTAAAAATTAATTTTTCTTTATTATATTTCGGCTGCTCAACAAAGAAATTTAATTCACCTTTTTGCACCATTTCTTCTACATCACTCCACTTGGAAATTCTTTCCAACACCAGAGGAACTAGTTTAGGATTTTTCATCCCTTCAGGCAAGCAATGTAAAATATTTTTTTCAACTTCTTCATAAGGCAACATTTTTATGTGTTCCTTATTCATCCAATCTAATTTATCGTCGCTCCATTGTGCGCCAGCATGATGCACCTTAGTCAAATCAAAAACATTTATCAATTCTTCGCGGGTGTAAACTTCTTTTTCTCCACCAGGATTAAAACCAAGAAAAGCCAAATAATTTATGATTGTTTCCGGCAAATAACCTTCTTTTTCATAATCCATAATATCTTTTGCCCCGTCGCGCTTGCCGAGTTTTTTCTTGCCATCAGCACCCATTATCGGAGGCGTTGTCACAAAAAGCGGAGGCTTCACTCCGAGCGCTTCATATAAAGCCAAAAATTTTGGGGTGGAAGAAATAAATTCTTGTCCACGCACTACATGCGTCACACCCATTTCGATATCATCCACAACATGTGCGAAATTATACGTCGGATACCCATCGCTCTTAATTAAAATAAAATCATCCAGCGCCTCCGGCCCAGCAGAAAGTTCTCCCCATACGACATCTTTCCACTCAGTTCTTTTTAATTCTGAAATTTTAAACCGAAGTGGCGTGGTGCCATCCCAAACGGGTGTGATTTCTGGTCTATGTTCACGATATAAAAATGGCTTTTTATCCGTTTCCGCCTGTTGTCTAAATTTTTCAATTTCTTCTTCGGAAAATGGGTCAGCATAAGCCAACCCTTTTTTAATTAAAATTTCTGCGTACTTTTTATATAAAGGAAGCCTTTCGGATTGAATATAGGGAGCATAAGGACCACCAACATCTGGACCTTGATCCCAATTGAGCCCAAGCCATTTTAGGGACTTTTTGATGTGTTCTATAGAACCTACTACTTCCCTTTCCTTGTCAGTATCTTCAACACGAAGGATAAATTGGCCATTATTTTTTCTAGCCAAAAGCCAAGCATAAAGAGCCGTGCGAATATTGCCGACATGTATAAATCCTGTAGGGCTTGGCGCAAATCTAGTTACAACTTTTTGTTCAGACATCCTTATATAATAGCATAAAAACCCTAAAATTAATGGGTTTTGTACATTATTTTAATTTTAATCTAGTCTTTACTCCTACAACTCCGTCACCCTTTAATCCATTCGCTATTTGAAATTTAATGATAGCCGCTTTTACTTTATTGCCAAATATTCCATCAGCTGTTCCACAATTATATCCAGCTGCATTTAAAAAATTTTGAAGTTCTGTTACTTCATTTCCTTTTGAATCTTTTCTAAGTGTTAAAGTAAAATGATATGCTTGAGTGCTAAAAATTTGCCCAACTGTTGAAACCGTTGCCGTGGAAGTTGAATTTCCGATACAAGATTGTCCTGTTGTTATGCTAAATCCAGTTATTCCGGTACATCCCGAATTTATTATTGGATTAGTTGTTGGGGTAACTGGTAGTGGCATATGTCCTCCGTGGAATACAATAACGGCAGGAGGAGTGGGAGGAGTAGGGGTCTTTATTGTTCTGGTCACTATAATCGTATAAGTATTTGTGGTATTTCCATCTTGTGCTGTAACCAAAATTGTAAGAGTATTACTACCAGAGATAAGGTTAATCGGAGTTGAAACTGAGCCTCCATTGACAGTAACCGTTGCATTCGAATCGGTTGTAATCGGAGTAACCGTCAGACTGGAAACATCGGAAGAAACAGTGGCAGTATATGAAGCTACGCCAGAAGAAAAAGTTGGGCTTAAGGTTCCTTGGCTGAGGATCAGATTGCTGAGGGTGGCGTCAGTGGAATTTATAGCAAGATTATATATCTTGCGGTCAAAGAATGGACCGGTATTAAAATTATCATCCGCTTCAATAGTAACTGTACTTGATCCAACAGTAGTCGGAGTACCAGAAATGATACCGGTTGAGGTATCAAGAGAAAGACCTGTCGGTAAGGTGCCAGAATATACGGAGTACGTTTGAGAAGTTCCTTGGTATTGACTAATAGCAATTTGTTGTGAGTAAACAGAACCCACTGTGCCAGCCGGAAATGAAGGAGTAGTGATGTGGATCATGGAAAATGACAGCATGCGCGCGTTATTTACATCTCCGACATAGATACGATTATTTACCGGATCGTAAGCATGTTCACTATTGAGCCAATTCCCTTTTTTCTGGGAAAGTCCAGGTGTATTCGAACCCCAACTTGATTGACCAATAACATTTTGAGCATTTTCTCCATCTATACTGCTTGTCGCGTTCCCAGGCACATTGAAAATCAATACACGATTGTTACCTTTATCACCAACGAACAAGCGATTGCCTGTAGAATCATAGTCCAGATTGTCCGGTTGCTGACACTTACTTTGACCCGTCGAACCAGTACAAAGATCGAAGATGGCACTCTCTCCGTTTATGCTACTTGTTGCGTTATCGGGAACGCTAAAAGCCTCAATGCGGTTAAATTCATAATCCGATACAAAGAGGCGGCTATTCACTGGATCATATGCTTCTCCTGTGATGCTCCCCAATCCATTTTGACTATTATTATCGCCATTTGAAGTGAAGTCCGGTTGTCCTAACTCAAAGATGGCATTCTCTCCGTTTATACTGCTTGTTGCGTTTCCGGGAACGCTAAAGGCCATAACACGGTGGTTACCCATATCAGATACAAATAGGCGGCTATTCACTGGATCATACGCTATATCATCGACACCATCCAATTGATTTTGACCCAGGCCCCCAGGGTCTATAGTAAAATTCGGTTGACCAAGAACAAATGTGGCATCCTCGCAATCAGAAATTGATGAGGGTGCCACATTAAAAGCCAATACACGGTTAGTATGCCCATCAGCCACGAACAGACGATTATTAATTGAGTCGTAGGCAAGAAGAGGAAATTGGAAAGAACTCGAGCTAACGCCCCCAAAGCCTAGTGAAGTAAAATCGCATGCGCCAAGAACATACTGTGGCGTAGTGGTGGTGATGTTATTAGTAGCATCCAATTGATACACAAGGACGCGAAAGTTTCCGATGTCCGCTACGAAAAGCCTATGGTTCACTGGATCAAGCGTACCGCCAACATATTGTCCCGTTACGCCATTATAGCCAACCCCGCCGAATCCCAAAGAATTAATACTGCCCTGGCCGCCATAGATGGCGTTTGACGTGTAGTTCGGCTGCCCTAAAAGCCCATCCGCGACAATTGAACCACTGGCTCCCGTTGCATTCGTCGCGATAATCTTCGTGACGCTATTATCGGCTGAATTCGCCGTCCACATATTGGTGCCATCGAAGGCGATGGCATCGGGATTAGAACCTGTGCCGTTATAGGTCGTCATAGTGCCAGTCGGCGAGATCTCCGTGACGCCATTACCATATTCATTCGCCGTCCACATATTGGTGCCGTCAAAGGCGATGGCGGCGGGAAAATTACCAGTACCGGTATAGGTCGTCATAGTGCCAGTCGGCGAGATTTTTGTTACACTATTATCACCAGCGTTCGCCGTCCACATATTGGTGCCATCGAAGGCGACACCATCGGGATTAGAACCTGTGCCGTTATAGGTCGTCATAGTGCCAGTCGGCGAGATTTTTGTTACACTATCACTGTATATGTCTGTACCACCATACACATATTCATTTGCCGTCCACATATTAATACCATCAAAAGCGATGGCAATCGGACG
>JARLIG010000015.1 GCA_031291825.1 Minisyncoccota bacterium
CGGATAAAATTCATTCCAATCCTTATCCCGGAATAAACATCGACAATCTTCCTTTCTTTGTCCCGATTGCTATTCGCGCCAAAGGACAAACGATGATTCATGACTGGGTTTATGAAAATCGCGCAATTTATTTCACCGAGTTAAATCGCCTAGGCGCAAATATAACATTAGCTGACCCACACCGAGTATATATACAAGGTGGAACACCGTTAAAATCCGCTCAAGTCGTTTGTCCGCCAGCCTTACGTCCGTCAATGATTATTCTTATCTCGATGTTGGCTGCCCCTGGAATCTCAATTCTACGCAATGTGTATATGATTAGTCGCGGCTATGAAGAAATCGCCGAAAGATTAAACTCCATCGGCGCAGATATTAAAATACTTAAATAAAAAACAAAATAAAATTTTCAGGGACTCCACAGGGCGGCGGCCCGAGGACTGACTAAATTTTTCAGCAGAAAAATTAGGACCCTGAAAAATTTGATTCTGTTTTTTATTGAAAAACTATGCAAAATAAAAAAATCATTGTAATACTTGGACAAACAGCTACTGGTAAGAGCGCTTTGACAGTTAAAATCGCTAAGAAAATAAACGGCGAAATAATTTCGGCTGATTCCAGACAAGTCTACAAAGGACTTGATGTGGGAACTGGTAAAATTAATAAGAAAGAAATGATGGGTGTTCCTCATCACCTACTTGATGTCATCAGTCCAAAAAATAAATTTACCGTTGCGGAGTATAAAAAACTAGCTGAAGAAAAAATAGAAGAAATTATTGCTCGTGAAAAAACTCCTATTATTTGCGGAGGCACGGGATTTTACATTGATGCTATAACTAAAGGTGTAATTTTCCCCGAAGTTCCACCAAATTTAAAACTACGCAAGGTTTTAGAGAAAAAATCTGCAGTTGAACTTTTTAAAATGTTAAAAAAACTTGATTCTGCTCGCGCAAAAAATATAGATGCAAAAAATAAAGTGCGTCTAATTCGAGCCATAGAAATATCCAGAGCTTTGGGAAAAGTTCCAGAAATTATTGAGCAAAAACCAGAATATAAATTTATAAAGATTGGTTTATATCTACCCGAAGCACAACTGAAAAAGAAAATAGAAAAAAGAGTTAAAAAGATGTTTACTAGTGGCTTATTAAAAGAAATAAAAAAACTCAAGAAGTCTGGCGTTTCAAATAAAAGACTTAAGGAATTTGGTTTTGAATATTTTGAACCGACGGAAGAAAAAGTAATTCTAGAAACACTAAAATATGCCAAACGTCAGATGACTTGGTTTAAACGTGATAAAGAAATTAAATGGTTTGATGCATCGAAGCCTATTAATTTTTCCTCTCTTTTAAAACTTGAATAAGTATCGGAACTAAAGAAACTAAAACAACCAGTATCGCCACCACCCACAGGTAATCTTTAATTATTGGAAACATTCTGCCTAAAAAATATCCCAGAAGTGTAATTATTGTTGCCCAAGCGATGGAACTAATCAAACTATATTTAATAAAGAATTTATACGGCACCTCGGCGATGCCAGCAACGATTGGCGTAAAAGTACGGATGATTGGCACAAAACGGGAAAAGATAATTGTTAATCTGCCATATTTCTCAAAAAACTTATGCGTCTTTTCAATGTATTCATCTTTTAAAATTAATCTAAAAAAAGAAAACTTTCGGAGCTTATCTAAATATATGCCGATTTCATAGCCCATCACTCCGCCTAAAAAGGTCGCTAAAAAAATAACGAAAATCAAAACTGGTAACTTTAAACCAAGCACCGCAACCAAAAGCCCAGCAGTAAAAAGCAAACTGTCTCCCGGCAAGGCAAAAAATAATCCAGACTCTAGAAAAATTATAATAAAAATTCCCAGATATCCGTAAGTCGTGAGCAGATATGTGATGTCAAAAAGATGAGTCATTATTTTATAGAAAATGGATTGAAGTCCGTGCCGACATCGTAATAATCTTCATTCTCTTTACGTTTTAGGAAACCGACGATTTTGTAAGTTATTGGGGTAAACAATATTTCCACTCCAGTTTTGAAAAGATAATTGGAAATAATTAAAGTGACTACCAGAGAATTCGGTAAAATTCCAGTAAAAGCTATAACCACAAAGATAACACTATCTAGTAATTCTCCAACAATAGTAGACCCGATAGTACGAGTCCAAAGCCATTTCCCTTTCGTTAAAATTTTCATTTTTGCCAAAACAAAAGAGTTTGCAAATTCTCCAAAGAAATATGCAATCAAACTAGCGCAAACAATTCTCGGCGTTAGTCCTAAAATAGCATCAAATGCTGCCTGTTGATTCCAACCTGCCGCCGGTGGCAATTTATCGACAACGATAAATATAACTGACATCATCAAAGCCATAAAGAACCCGAGCCAAATAGTACTGCGAGATTTTGCATAACCATAAACTTCAGTCAAAATATCATCAAAAATATAAGATAAGGGAAACAATAAAGTTCCTCCGTCAAAAGTAAACCATTTTAAGTCTACGATTTTACTGGACGCGACATTGGAAATTAATAAAATGGAAACAAAGAAGACACTGATTGCGCCTAAGTACTTGTAATTTTTCTGCATAATTAGTTCTAGTATATATTTTTAATTTGCCAAAGACTATTGACTTCCTATACCAAAAATGTTTTTATGAAAACAATTAATGTTCTTTAAAAAGCTTAGAGGTCGTCGCCAGACATAAGGTTTGAGAGCTTTATGCCTGGCGACGATGAGCGTCTGCTAGGTCTGTGGCCAATTTCGGCTCAGAAATTTCGACGACGAGCGTCGAAGAAGGGTTTTTATGAACATCTATGATTTTGTGAATACGTGGGGTTGGATGATTCTTACCTTGTCTGTACTTCTGGCTGTCGTCTCTTATATTCTCTTTGTTTTTCCTTATCAAAGAAAAAGAGAGCAGGAGCGAGAGACATTCAGCCAATTGAAAGCCAAAACCCGAAAAATATTTGATGTCGAACTTGAGAATATCGACCAAGAACCCGTCAGAAAAAAAGTTATCGAAACAGTCAACCTTCTAGGGAGAACCGCCGCGGTCAATTGCTTGATGCAAAACCGGTATAACCGTGGAGAAGACGTAGGTACACCTCGTTCGTTCTTTGGGGAAAATCATCCAAATATCTCTTGGGATGAATCGGCCCGTCGCGCAAAGATTGCTTGGGCCAAAGCTAGGGATATTGCAACGATGATATTGCTGGAACACTACAAAAAGATGGTTCCTCCTGGAGACCCTTGGAATGATATGCAACACTTCAGCGAACTTGAACCCTTGAAAAGTTACAATGCTCTGACGAACAAACCTGGACAAGCAGTCCGCCTCAAGCTACTCAAACGTGACTAAAAAAACTGGTAGGTGAACCGCCAGAACACAAAGGTTCACGAGCCGCCGCTGAAGAATTTTTCTTCGGCGGCTTTGTATTTTTATGATTATATTATTTAAATTTCTTAATCCACCATTTTTTGATAAACGGCAAAGATTGCACGGAAATAAAATAACCAATCGGCGGTACTAGAGCATTTAAGAAATAATCCGCTGAGCCAATGAAATACATTACAAAAACCGCAATGACATAAATAATTATGGAAATTAAAAATATTCGAAAATAGCTAGTCTCCCAAGCCTTATCTGCTTCCACTTTCAAATTCCTCGCTTTGATTATTTCAATTTCCTTTTCTAGTTTTTTGATTCGTTCTTCCATGTTATTTTTATTCCGTTATTGATTCAAATTCTGTTAAAAACTTATTAATTTCAGTGATAGCGATTTTTTGTTGTTGGTTTGAGTGGTTATCAAGTACTGCTAATGCTTTTCTTAGCATATCAAAACTTAATTCTTTTGGTATCTCTGAAAATTCTGGAATATCCTTGTCATATTTCTGAAATTCACCAATTAGAAAATCAACAAAAGATTTATCTCCTCTTTCAACCTTCTTAATACCATTGAAGCACATACTAATTATAAAAGTAATTCTGTCTGACAAATCTCTCTTCGTTCTTTTGGTTTCGGGAATCATGTTGCCAATTTCCACTTTTCTTTTTTCAAATAGAACCCTTGAGCCTGGAAAAACCCTAGAGCTTGAAAACGGGCAGAGGTAAAAATCAACCCTGATTAACTCGTCATCAATCTTGTAAATTATCGCGGTCTGAATTCCATTTAGGGGAAAATTATTCTGTAATTCGTGCATAAGAACAATCTCTCCAAATTTTGAATAGGAAGTCATTCTGTCTTCTATTGCATTCCTTATTTTATCATCTTCAAAAGTAATATAGATATCAATATCGCTTAATGCATCATTTGTCCCCCGAGCGGTGGAACCGAATATGTGAATTTCCACAGCTTCATCTTTAAAGAATTCAGTAATATTCTGAACTGTTTTCTCTTGAATGCCTTCCATTTTTGAGGCAAAAATTTCACTAACAGATTTTGTGTCTTCTGTCTGTGTATTTTCTGTTTTTTGAATTTCTTCTTTCATTCTGCGGGGTGTAAAGCTTTGAAGTGGAACTCTATTGAAACCATGATCCTAAAATGGAATAACGTTTTTGAAGGATTTAATCTACTTGGTTAATTTAATAAGTTAAATTTAGTTTACCATAGTTAAAATACTTTTAATAGTTATAATATATCACATATTTAGTTATTCGAAACATAATAATGGAAAAAATTGGTATAAAATTAAAACAAGTGAGTGGAAATAAATCCAACTCACTTGTATGCGAATGATGCGTTGTTCTGCACCATCCACACACAAGTGGTTGATGCCAACGCGAAGTCAGTGTCGATTTGCCCAGAAAAGCCATAGCGCGACATACACTACGACAGAGCCAAGTGAAACTACTAAACTGAGAGCGAGCTGGTCTGGTGTGGGCTTGTCCGCCATCTCGTAACACCACGACATCCATGCAAACCATGCCATGGATATAAATCCCAACCCTACCAGCAGGACCGCAACTTTAGTCATGGGTCCTATTTTTTCATTGTGCATGTGTATGCCCCTTCCTTTTTTCAATAAATCCCCAAAAAACTTCATGGTAATTATAACATAAAGTATAGAGATTTGTCAATACCTGTTCCGAATAAGATAGAAGAATGTTCAAAAAAATTAATTTCAAACCACAATCTCTTCAATTGACTCTAAGGTGTTCCATTCCCTATCCGAACAAACAAAAATAACCATTGCAAAATAAGGGTTTTAAAAACTGCGGGCCGTCTCGTGTTAGAACCTTTCAGTGTTAAGGCCTGTAAGGTCTTTAAGACTATTCCTATAATACCACAACGACGCATATCGAGCACCCAAAAAAGTGACAAAAGTGACACAAAAACGATGGAAAAAGTTACAGCTATATGTAAGATCACATTGCATGTGTTAACAGAAAATTTACCTAAATTGCGTTATTGTTATTGTAATGATAAATTTATAATCACATGAATAAACAAAAATTAATGCAGAAAGTTCCAGAGATAACAATTTACTTTTGGATCGTTAAAATTTTAACTACCGCCATGGGCGAAAGTACATCAGACTATCTTGTTCATGTAATCAATCCAGTATTTGCAGTAATTCTTGGCTTTATTGGTTTCGTAATAGCCATGATGTTACAATTTTCGACCAGAAGATATGTTGCATGGGTTTATTGGCTTACGGTTGTTATGGTAGCAATTTTCGGCACAATGGCGGCTGATGTTTTGCATATAGGGTTAGGTATTCCCTACATTGTGTCATCTATATCATTTGCAGTTATATTAGCCATCATATTTTTTATTTGGTACGCAAGTGAGAAAACTTTATCTATACACAGTATAAATACTACTCGTCGTGAATTGTTCTATTGGGCTACTGTATTGGCCACATTTGCCCTTGGTACAGCCGTTGGCGACATGACCGCGGTAACTATGCATTTGGGTTATTTATCTTCTGGAATCATGTTTACCGCCTTTATTGCAATCATAACTATTGGTCATTATTTAATGAAAGGAATATTAGGCATGGAACATAAACATTTCTCCAGAAATGCAGTCTTTGCATTTTGGTTTGCCTACATACTAACCAGACCTCTCGGAGCATCATTTGCTGATTGGATGGGTAAGGCACGAGGTTTTGGAGGGCTTGGATTTGGCGATGGACTAGTTGCTTTTTGTCTAACAATTTTGATTGTTTGTTTTATATATTATCTAACTGTTACTAAAATAGATCGAAAAAATTAATATGAATTTTTAATTCTTTTATATTCTCTCCAGATTAACCACATGGTAACCACATCAAGTATGGTTAATAAAATCAGAAAAATATTTGGATTATAAATATATCTATATATTTGGTAAATTGAAAAAACTGTAAGCACAATAAATGATGCATAGTAAGCCCAGATCTTTTTTCTAAAAAGCTCAATGATGATTATCAGATTAATAATTCCATGTGAGAGTAAGTACAAAGCTACAAACTGTTTTGTACCACCAGAAAAACTATGTGTTAAATTTAAAAGATATTGGGACATCGAATCAATAGGTTGTTCTGTGAGTTCCCCAAAACTAATAGCATTTACAAATTTAAATATAAGACTAGAACTTACTAGAAAGATTGAAGTGCCACTAATAATTTCTATCAACGCATGTATGCCTTTTAGTACAATACTAAAGTCAAATAATTCATGTAATGTTTTTTCTTCTTTTTTCATTTTATTTTTTATATAGATAGAAAAAATCTCTTTGAGAACCAATGAAATATTCTGCTGAGCGATTAAGTTTTGCTAGCTCTGTATTGAGAAAAGTTGCAGCATACATGCCAGGACTTGTCTCACTAAAAGTATAGAAATGGATATGTGAAGGATTAATGTCGAGTTGTATGGCACTCACAGCCCCTGCCATTTGAAGCGCATCCGCGAGAGATGTTGGACTTAAATTATTACCAACAGCATATAAAAGATTGCCTGTCTTAGTTATACCAATACCTGAACGATATGTAAAAGTTCCATTAGGTACTATTTCTTTGCCATTATAGATGGTGCCACGAATTGTTTTATAGTCTGCTGGAGTTAGTGTCGCTTCTTGATTGTTATCCACGATTAGCGGACCGTTCTGGCGAGCAAAAATAACATTTGTTCCTAAATTATTTCCTGTGTAATTAATAATTTTAACTGTTCCGTCTGCGTAACCTACAATTGTGCCTGTATTAATTTTTAGTGGCGCATAGGTTTTATTTCCGACAATCATACCATATTTTCCATCAGCATAAAGAAAACCACCATTAAACGCGGCTACTAGATTTCCACTGTTTAGAATATCCTCTGGAATTAATCCTGTTCCAAAGTTTCCCAAAGAACCCCCTGGTTCTTTAGTACCAGCAACAGCTCCAATTCGGAGAAGCTTAGTGTCGATTTGCACCACTGAGACAATTGCAAATGATCTCTGTGGGTCAGGACGTATGAAAGTATCAGCCAAAACTTCATTTTTAGGAAAAACTGATAATTCTAAGTCGTTCCAAACACCTTCACCTGAAAGTGGCTTAAAAGTGTTGTTTACAGGAATCGGTGTAAGGTCTAGAGATGTTTGATCTGCTATATTTTTACCTTGATCTAAAAATTGAGGTGACATTGGTTGTTTAAATTTATAGATTAAACTGTCAGCTTTATCTGAAATATTAAAAAAAGTGTTTTCTATAAAAATAACTGTGTTGTCTCCGATGATTGGTCGCAAGTAATTGTCCGCAATGTCTGCAGCCAATGGTGCATTGAATTTAATTAAAAGACCAGCAATAAGTACTAACGCTAAAATAAACAGAAATATTATTTTTAACCATCTTTTAAAAGTTTTGGAACGTGAACGTTTTCTTTTGTATTTTGAAAAATCGATTTCCTTCATAGACTTTTACTTTTGAAAATAAAAAATAACAACGACACCCAGAATTAATAATGCATATCCGATTAATTGCATAGCGTCTAATCTTTCATTTAATAATGATACTGAAGCGATGCCTACGATAATAAAACTCATCACTAACATAATGGGATTAGCTATAGATAGGGGTAAGTTCCTAAGTGCTAATACAAAGAAAATTGCATTCAGCGCGAAAAGAAAACATCCCACAAAAATTAAATAATTGCGAGAAATTAAAGTTATAAGAGATCCTTGTAATACAACTCCCCGATTTGCAGCTAGTTTAAATGTGATACTTCCGGCTGAATTTAATATAAAGGCTATTATAAGGTATATTATTGACATACATTCAATTGATTAAAATATTAATAAAATTATCCAGCAAGTATATTAATTTTGTTTTTAAACTATCAGCTTCACTCGTAAGACGTTTAACTTTTACAAACTCTGCTTGAATATTTTTTGCGAAAAGCCCATCAATTGTAATTTTATCTCCAACAACAACCAAATTTCTTTTTAAATATTCCGGCAACCTTTCAATAACTTTTTTATTTGGTTTCTTAAAAGATGTATATATAAAAGGAATTTTTAATTGTTTTGATAATCTATCATTTCGATCAACTAATTTTTTATTAGAAAAAATAAAAACGGAATTATTCATGGATAATTCTTGCACTTTTTGAAATACGAGTGGATCAACATCTACACTTCCATCTGTTGTTATTGTGCCATCAACGTCCAGAATAATCGTTTTTCCAGACCATTTTGCAAAATCTAAATCTTTAAAATAAATTTCTGCTTTCATGTAAATTAAAAAAACAATTTTGCTATTTTCAATGCTCCTTGTTTCCAAGGAACTCTATGGGTAACACCTGACTGACCAGTAAACCGATTCATGTTCGCAATATACCATTCATAATTTCGTACTAAAGCCTGTTTGTTTGAATACTTAGGATTATAACCTAAAACTTTCTCAGCTTTTTCTATTGAGACAAAGGAATCTTTCGAAGCTGTCTCATAAACCCATTTATAAAGCGGAGAAATATGTAAAGTCTCCAGAATTCTTAGGGTCCATATCATGGGTGTAGCTGGAAAACCAATTATCTTTTTGCCAAATCCTGCCTTATTTAATACTGCTTGATAATCTTCTTTCATTGTAGTAAATTCTCTTGCGCCAATATTAAAAGTATCATTCACGATATTCTTGTCTTTAGTTGCGCAAAGATAAATTGCCTCGCAAATATCCTCCACATCTAGAAGTTGATACCTATTTTTACCATTGCCAATCATCGGAAAATTCTTACCATCCTTAGCCCAATCATAAAACAAAGCAAACACTCCGAGACGTTCTGGACCAACGAATGATTTTGGTCTAATGATGGGAACGCACATTCCTTTCTTTCTGTACTCTAAACATTCTTTTTCTGCTAAAATCTTTGCTTGTCCATATGGCCCAACTCCAACCAATTTATCGGTTTCTATTAAGGGATGATGTTTAGGTATCCCATACACAGCAGTAGAGGAAATATGAATAACTCTATCAACTTTATACATGTAGGCGCTTTCTAAGACATATCCTGTTCCTTCTACATCGGTAGAAAATATTTCTTCTTTTGAATAAAGAGGAAGCGCTGCCGCAGTATGAACCACAACATCTACGTCCTCCATGCATTTATCTACCGTAAGAATTTCTCTAATATCTCCCAGTATCGCCGTAATTCTATCTTTTTCTGGATAGTCAAATGGCTCTTTATCTAGAGATACTACAGAATGTCCCCTATCTAACGCATAACGAATAAAATTTATACCTAAAAAACCAGACCCACCAGTTACGAGAAATTTCATATGGTTATATTATACATGTAAATAAATAATAAAATAAATAACAAGAATCCAAACAAAAATGATTGAAAAAAGAATTTTATCAGTAATTAATATTTTTTCTGGATATTCAGCTCTATGGGTTGTAAAAGCCAAAAATAAATAACGCATAATACCCATAGCTACAAGAAATATTGAAAAAATTTCAAAGTTAGATTTTAAAACAAATAAGCTGTATAAGGTATAAAAAATTACAACAAGAAAAGCAAGGACAATTAAAGTTTTATTAAGAAAATTACGAGAATATTGCAACAACACAGTTCTTTTTTCATCTCGGTTAAACTCAGCCAATCTCTTGCCGACAATAAGAAATAGTGAAATGAAAATGATACAAATTAAAAGCCAATGAGAAATTAATACATCCGCAGCAATTCCACCAACCATTATTCTGATAAAATAAAAACTCGATACCATTAAAAGATCTAAGACGGGAATATGCTTAAGATACCCCGAATATAAAATATTTAAAATGAAATATAGTCCTACCAACCAAGCTATCTGTGGTATAAAAAAATAAATTATAACGATATCAATAATCAACAAACCAACGAAGGTTAAAATTGCGGTTGTTGTAGAAACTGCACCAGATGCCAGTGGTCTATCTTTCTTTAAATCATGTTTTTGATCCTGCTCTTTGTCAAATATGTCATTTATTATATAAACCGAACTTGCTGTAATGCAAAATACAACAAACGCTAAAGTCACTTTAATAAATTTGTGATCAACGAATAAATCTTTTGCAAAAAATAAAGGAATAAATATGAAAAGATTTTTTATCCAACTATAAGGACGTGATAATGTTATTAATTTAAAACTTTGTTTTACTGATTTCATAATTTATTTCTCCGAAAATAGTTGCCAATCTTTCTTAAAGAAAAACTTACATATATCGAAAATTGTATAGGTAATAAAGAAGGCTGAGAGAACATCTATCGAATAATGCAAATGTCCAAGGAGAACAGCAACTCCAAGAATAATAGAAAAACCAATAAAAATATAACGTAATATTTTACTATCCCAAAACATTAAAGCAAAAAGAAAAGGCAGTCCTGTGTGTCCAGAAAAGAAGAGATCATTACCAGTAAAAATACCATTGAAGGCTTCTTTGTTGAAAAACGTTGAGTTGATAATTACATGGGTCGGAAATGGAGCAATATGAGTCAGGCTGATAAATACTGATCTTATCAGTATAAAAACAGCAATACTTTTTAAAGCAAAAGGCAGACAATTAACTTTACTAAGTCCAACAAATATACCTACAAGAGCAAGCAAAATTGCTCCCCAGATAAATACCCCGCCCACATTATAGACTCTGGTATTACTGAGAATAATGTCAGTGACAGAATTACTTGATGCGCTGGTGACATAGTCGTTTATGAAAAACTGAGCTACTAAACTTATTCCTAACAATAAAAGACCACTGAAAAAAGACAGTAGGAATCTTTTATCGGAAAAATAAGTTTTATAAGATTGCATAATCTTTTACAAATAATCTTTTCGCTTTAAACTAGACTGTAACGATTTCTTCTACGACTTCCAAATCCTTTTTAGTTACTGAAAGATAGACGACTGTAAGTAAAATAGCAGAAAGGAAAATAACGCTTGTCAGGGTCGGCCCAAAACCAAGTCCACCAGTACCACGGTCTTGAGAAAGATAATCTCCAATTGATGCTCCGAGTGGGCGGGTTAAAATATAGCAAAGCCAGAAAGCTAAAACAGCATTTCTAGATTGATGCTTATGTTCCATACCTAGAATGCCCTTAATGATATAGTGAGCTATGGCTATAAATGCTATTGCTCCTCCAAACAAAAGAATTCCAACTAGATATCCCAAATTAAGTTGTTCTGTAAGAAGGTCCCCTACCGCTGTACCCAAAGCAAAGGTAAAAAGAATAGCTAGCCAGTAAAATGATTCTCGTGTTTTGGTAACAATAGAATGAACGGAAAGAGTCTTTTCTTTCAGATACCAAGCGATAAACGTGATGGCTAATAAAACTGCAAACACAGCTGTACTGACAAAAAGAGATATGCCAAGATTATCGGTCATATTATCTGTAATCAAGGTACCCACGATGCTTATTAAAACAACTGATAGCCAATAAATTCC
>JARLIG010000016.1 GCA_031291825.1 Minisyncoccota bacterium
ACCGACCATAGTTTGATAGAATATTGCAATTTTACTTATAATTATCAGGAGGGAATCAATCTTGCCTTCGGGGACAGTGCTGCTCAAAATTGGACAAATGATCTAATAGTTAGATATAATTATATCGGGAAAAATGGGCTTGGACAGATTTACGACGATGGAACAAGAAGATCATCTTATTATTATAATGTAATCGAAAATGATTATAATTCATCTTCTTTGTTGCAAATTGCTCCTAAGTATGTTCTTACAGTAGATATTAATATGTCATCAATTTTTAATTTATAAACAGATTTACTTGATGGATCAATAGATCTAACTATTTTATATTTTATATTGCCAGTTAATGTATTAATATCGGCTATTTCGATATATTGATAATAACCTTTCTTACTATTTAAAGAATAGCTTTCAGTAGATTGCTCAATAAATTCATCTAAACTCAGTTTGTTGCCATTTTTAATTTCAACATATTTATATCTACTTGGTGAAAATATCATCTCCTTTAAATTCATCTGAGATTTTTTAATAGAATTTGGTTTAATAACGTAATTACTCATAAACTTAATTCCGACAAGTGAAAGGCTTTTTTTATTTCATATTCTTGTCTTTGTAAAAATTCTTTAAAGTCTTTTAGCATTGAAGTGAAATCTTCATTAATCTTACTAGTCCTTTCAAATATAGATTCATCAATTACAAACATGGGTTTAAAAGTAATAGAACGTTTTATGGTTTTAACTTCATATCCAATATTTTCAATTTCCTTAATAAAAACTTCATAATCTTCATTAAGAAGATGCTTTTCGTCTTCCTTAGGTTTATATGCAATGATAATAGTAGTTGCAACTCCAGTTTCTCCAAATGTATTTGCCGGTAAATCAAATAATGCAACAATTCGCATACGTTCAATTAACCAAGTTCTAATATTTTGCCATTCTTGAATTGATGCTATAGAATTTGAAAGAACTATCCCCATTCGTCCACCATCTTCAAGAAGTTTATAGGCATTTTCCAAGAAAAGAACACCAGTATCAATCGAATTTGGATATTTGTATTCTCCCGATTTAGAAGGCGCTAATTTATTTCTAAATGTTTCATAAAGCTGAATCGTCTCTTTTGGTTTATCCCATTTACCTTTTGCACCAGTTTTTAAATCACGACCTTTACCAAATGGAGGATTTGTTGCAATAATTTTAAATCTCTTTATATCTTGGTCTGAGTCGTCTATGTGGGACCAATCTTCATTATTATAATTATCCACCGTGAATTTTCCTTCTTTCATAGGTATCCCGGTAATTAGTAATTTTTGAGATATTGAATCCATTTGATGCAGAATTGCACCACCATCTCCATTTAATACAAGATTTAGTTCAGCTAATTTCAGATTGTTTTTTTCTATATCAAAACCGTAAAAATTTGGTGCGCTTGGAGGATACTCAGAATCATTGCGATGCGAATATCTAAACGCCATTGCAGGAAAATCGCAAATTCCACAGCAAGGATCACAAAGTTCCTCGCCTTTTATAGGATTTAGCATACCTATAATTGATTTAACAACAGGGATAGGAGTAAAAAATTGACCTTTATCATGTTTTTGTTTTTCGTCGCCAAAATTATTAAAAATAATTTGGTTGAAACTTTCATTTTTTGCTTTTAGGATAGCACGTTTTTGAAAGGATTCGATCAATGCTATTAAAAATCGTTCCTCGTTTGAATCAGATGGGCGAAGATTTTTATCATAAGAGAAATAAGGAGCACTAAGAACTTTACTGTACTCCTTTTTTGCATCAATGTACAACTTATTAATTCGTTCCCTAAATGTATGTTCCCCAAGATTGTCTGATTTTTTTTCTGATGGGAGAATATAGAACGACAGATACCCTTTATCTCGTTTACTTCTTTTTTCGTCAAAAACCTTCAAGGTCAAAAATTCAACTATTAAGTCTCGTTCTGAATGCTTGGGTTTTGTTCTATCAGCATCTCTTTTTAGTTGCGCAATGAAATCTTTAAAATTTTCCTCATCAATAGCCTCAAGAGCATCTGTGCGTAATTTAGTAAGGTCGGATATACTCTGATTATTTTTTATAAAATCGTCATGAGTTGGTAGATCGATTAAAATGTCTCTTCGATCATAATTTAAATTAATTAACCCTCCGCCGGATAATTCCAATTCCTCGTTAAAACGCCTTATTGGTGAATTACCAAGCTTCTTAAAAATTAGGATATCATTTTTATCGTCGAAGTAAACTCCAAAAATTCTTTCTTTAGATTCATTTTCGCTCATTGCTGAACGAAGTTGATTTTCTATTGCACTTTCTATGGTTTTATTATTCTTTTTAGTTTCAAAAATAACAAGCATTTGTTGTCGAATTGCGGAATAATTTTTTAATTTTTGAGCAACTTGATATTCTTTGTACCAATTTTTATTCTTAAATATTACGATATCTGGCTTTAATTTAGTTTTAGTATTCCCTTTTGGAAATCCAAATTCTATACAAATATGTTCTTTTGGGTACATGCCACTATTTATTAATCCATATACAAATCTAGTCCTTATATATTCCTCACTAAATAAACCATTTTTATCTTTAACCAAGGCTTTGTTGGCAAAAGATATTACACTAAGTTTTTCTTCATGAAATTTCTTATCGATTTCATTAATTTTAGAAAACTTTATGTCAAACTCTTTAAAATAATCTGACAATTTCTTGCCCATAAATAATCCATTATTTTTAAAACATGATTAGAAATATAAAACAATTACAAGTATTTAATCTTAATAAATTTATTACTGAATTCGAACTGTAATAAAAGATTCATTATTAATTTCATTGCAAGATGAATTTTTACTATCCTATCAAAGGTAAACCGTTTTTTAGAAGAAAATGTACATTGATTGAAAATGATAAGTGCAAGTTAATTATTATTTACCTGCCTAAGGACATTTAGTATTACCGATTGACGACAATTATTTCTCCCGGCTGATTTACTTAATAACGCCTGTCGAACCCGCTATTTTATCTCCAGAAGTACGATTGTTCCAACATTTCTAGCTCAATTCGCCGTACAAAATTGATTTTCTAGTTAAAAAAGATGACACTTTGTTATTTTCTAGTTAAAATTGTCAGGATGTTTTGATTTTTTAGTTCAAAAGCTACCTGTTTTATTTTAGAAAGTTCATTTTTATTCAGAATTCGACATTTTTATAAAACCGAGCACATTATGATTTATATAGCTATTACAATGAATGGACTTAATCTTGAAGATGATTATGATATTACACCACCAGACAATTTAGCCCCTCTTATTCATTGCCATAAAAATTTATTTATCGCGCAGAAATACTGCCAGAATATTGATCACATGATTCTTTTGAACATGGAAGATCATCCCATTAAGGAAGAAGACATAGACCAATATGCCGATGTTCAAAATCCGTTTTTCAAGATTCGAAGAAAAGGTATTGGTATTACTGGAACTAATGAGGGTGATGCTAAAATAATTTCAGCGATGAAAGTATTTAATAAGGAGGAATTAGGTTTAGTAAAAGTTGAGAAGACAAAAATTCAGGTAATGGATGGGTATTCTATTAAGGGAATTAACTTACAGCCGCTGAAAGAGTTTATAAATGGAGCACCTGTATTTTCATACTTCCGAGATCATGAATTTTCGGTACTATTTCTAAAGATTCTTAGTGAACTTGAGAATGTAACGTTTTATAGGCGTACATACAGATTTAGGAAAACTATAAGACCTAAACTAGTTCCAGAAACAAATTTGAAAGAGTATTACCAATTCCGAAAATGCTGCGTACAAAGGCTTTCAAAACTAAATAATCAAAAGAATGATGCTTTATGGTTTATAGACTGTCTTAATAAAAATGTCGATAGCTCCTTTGTTTTACAAGAATATTCTTTTCTTTTATCAGGAGCATTACAAGCTAAAAGAATATTCGCATCGTATGATTTATCAGATCCAGATTTTTGGTGGGAATTCAAAAATTATTTTAAAGAAAAATATTCAGCAAATAATACTTTTGAAAATGAAGAAGTAAGCGATGCCACCCACACTACTTTGCGAGTGAAACCACATTTAATTTTCAGGTTTACACATATAGCGCAAAGTGATCTATGGACAGTTAAGAGAACCATTTGTAATAATTCTAATAATAAAGAAACTTTTATTACAAAAACTTTTGATGTTGAATATGGTAAGTATAAAGGTCTATATTATATCTTAATCCTGGCAAAATATTGTCCTGAGAGAGATGAAATAGAGACAACAAAATTGTATAATATTGTGGACGAAATAATAAAAGAAAAAACGAATAAGGGTAGCTCAATGCCAGAAAAGTCCATTCCTGGAGCTATCTCAGACTTTTGTTGTAATAAGAGGAAAGAATTCCGGTTAATATGGAGAAAAAAAAACAACTCCTTACAAAGGAGTTTTGTTATAGGTAAAAACTTAAGTTACTTTGATTCTAACAAAGGAATTGAAATAATATTTGAAGACAATGAACTTGAAAAACAATATCAAAAAATACTAGCCTGCCTAAACGACTCTTCTAAATAATTCTGAAAAAGATACTCCGAATCTGGATTTTAATCTGGCGATAAAAAGATTTACATCCAGATTCTAAACTCTTTATTTGCACTAAAAAAAATGCAAGCTAATTGCATTTACATAAAACAAATAAAGGAACCCAGTTATGGCACAAAACAAAAAAAATGCCACTACCACCTCGAAAGAGGCCACCATTCAAGCAGCGGCCGGTAAGCCTGGTACAGCTATCCCCACAGAGGCGACAGACAATGCCCACGGCGACAATGCTGGTACAAAAGCCGCAACATCTGGAGCAGAACATTTCTCCAAGTCTAATCAACAAGGTAATATAGATATATCCAGAGTTGTCAAGAGACTCCAGGAAGCCTATGCGGCAACACCCGAGAAACTTGATAAGCTTACTAAAGCTGAAGAGCTACATACGCAAGTACTCTCAGATCTGGATAATCGCATTACATCTATAAACTTCTCTTTATCTCCTGGGCAGGATGCCATTGCGAAAGGTCTTGCCAAAAGATTAACACCGGTTGAAAAAAATAAGTTGAGACATCAACGGACTCAACTACAATCAATGAGGCGTAAGCTCACGAATAGCAACCGCATTATTTCTAAATCATTGATCAAGAAGGCAAAAAACGAAGGAAAGGCCATACGCCTAGATGACCTTCGTGATGCAGTCAAAAATCCTTATTACCATAAGAAATATGGCAAATTTATAGTTCCATCGTTTGAGAACTGGCTTGGTATCCCAATGACCCAGGACTTACATGATAAGCTTGTGCAGGTGAGATCCATACGGACAGCAGATTATACAGATGCATTGGCAAAGTTACTGCTTATGGAAAACCCGGCGCTCTACATTAAAAGTACTAGCGATAAAGTACTTAAAGCTGAATACTTTAGAGCATTTAGAAGAGCCCTTACTCAATGGCAGCCCAGAAATGCCACGATAAAAGAACAGCACTAATCAACAAACAAAACCTGTGGAGTGAGGACTCCACAGGAATTATTTAATATTTCAAAAAAGGTAACACCATGAAATTAAATATCGCTTCTAATATTAACGACTTTTTAGCTTCGCATAAGGATGAAGCATTGGCCCAAATCAAGATAGATTATCCGAATCCTCTCTATAAAGGGTTATTTTCATTTTTTATTGTATCAGATAAAGTAATGCTGCCCAAAACTTTCTATAAGGAGCTTCAAAAAAAATTAGGGTATAAACTACTCATGAATAATACTAGCGGTTCTAGTATCAGTATCGCAGGAGAAAAAAAAGTTATAGTTAAGGATTATGATTCAGAACTCACGTTATTTATTAAGTTTGCCAAAAAATATTCTTGTAAAATCGTATCCTTTAATTTTGCATAATCGGTATAAGAACACTGTGGAGGCATCCAACAACTCAATCACTACGGCTGCATGGGTCCTTTCGTTAAGCAAGGATGCCGTTTATGGGCTCGTAGCAGCCAGCAGTGTTGGGGAAATAGAAATTGGGATGGGGACATAATATGGCTCGACGAGACTCCCCCGCTGACGTTGTTCCAAAAGATTCTAGATTTTCGGAAGAAACAGGTATTTCTTTTATTAGTCTGGAAAACCAACTGAGACTATATTCTATTTCTAAAGCAGCTTCTATACTCCATATCAATGAGGAATCTCGAAATGAACTCATTGATATGGGCCAAATAGGATATTTACTTATAGGTAAACGAAAAAAAATACCATATCAGGAACTCATTAGATATGAAAAGAATAATTTAATTCT
>JARLIG010000017.1 GCA_031291825.1 Minisyncoccota bacterium
ACTCGGTGAAATAAATTGCGCGATTTTCATAAACCCAGTCATGAATCATCGTTTGTCCTTTGGCGCGAATAGCAATCGGGACAAAGAAAGGAAGATTGTCGATGTTTATTCCGGGATAAGGATTGGAATGAATTTTATCCGATAAAGCCTTGAGTTTACTTGGAAAAATTTTAATATCTGCAAGTTTTGTGCGCCCATTATAAGAATAGTATCTTTTCAAAATTTTATATTTTAACCCCATTCTTTTCATTTTTTCTAGTTCTAATGAAAGGAAATCGATTGGGCATCGAGAAATAGTTAGTTCTGAATCTGTGACAATACAAGCAGAAATAAACATCATAGATTCGATCGGGTCTTCACTGTTCCAATATTCAATATTTTTATTTATTTCTTTAACGCCGTGAACGGTTAAGGTCGAAGTGCCAATGCCATCTATTTTTACCCCCAGAGCTTCTAAGAAAAAGCATACTTCTTGCACCATATAGTTTGCACTTGCAAAAGAAATGATTGTTGTGCCCTCAATTAAAGACGCAGCCGTTAAAATATTTTCACAAGCCGTATCACCAGATTCATACATGACAATTTCCGCTGGTTTTAATTTTTGTGCTGTTATTTCATAGTCCTCTGAAGTTGTTTTTATTTTAACGCCAAGTTCTTCTAGTGCATAAGTGTGAGCAGCGATAGTACGTCTTCCTAGATTACAACCTTGGGCATGTGGTAAAGAAAAAGCAGAAAGATGATGAATCAACGGACCAATTAACATAACAACTGAACGAGTTTTAACGGCGGAGGTAACGTTGATGTTTTTTAGATTAAATTGTTTCGGCGGAGTGATGACTACAGTATTGTGGTCTTGCCATAAAACTTTCACCCCAATACTTTCTAGAATTTCGATAACCCTATTTACTTCTTCGATTCGAGCAATGCCGTGCAAGGTCGTGACGCCTTTGTTTAGGAGGGAAGCGCAAAGTAGTCCAACGGAACCGTTTTTAGAAAAATTAGTTTTGATTGTTCCGTGCAATTTTTTTCCTCCGTTCACTTGGAAATCAATAGAACTGGCCAATTTTATTTTTTTACTTATTTTCATAAATGTGCCCAGGGAGAGAATCGAACTCTCATGTTGTTGCCAACAATAGATTTTGAGTCTATCGCGTCTACCAATTCCGCCACCTGGGCAAAATAAACTGCTTTATTTTGCCCCTAATCCTTTAGGAATTGCCGATGCGAGCATAGCGAGCAGGCAATCGGGGGCAAACTACAATCTATTCACACATTCTACACATATTTACGCCCAAAATCAATTATCGAAAATAAAATCTTTGTGTTAAAATGAATTTATGTCTAACATTTATTCCAATTCAATTTTCTGGATTGATACCGACAAAATAAAACCAAATCCTTATCAACCAAGGCGTGACTTCGACGAAGCTCGATTGCAAGACTTGGCGGATTCCATTAAGCAATATGGAGTTTTACAACCTTTGACTGTTTCTCGTGTGGAGGTTGAAAAGGAAGGCGGAGAAGGCTTGGTGACAGAATATGAGTTAATTGCAGGAGAACGCAGACTACGCGCGGCCAAGCTAGCACAAGTTTCTCAGGTGCCTGTAATCATTCGCACAGGGGACACGGCCATAATGAAATTAGAGCTTGCGATACTTGAGAATTTACAACGTGAAGATTTAAATTCTGTCGACCGAGCGCGCGCATTTTTTAGACTGGCATCTGAATTTAAATTCACACATAATGAAATTGCGAAAAAAATGGGTAAAAGTAGAGAATATGTTTCTAATTCTCTACGCATTTTAACTTTGCCAGAAGAAATTTTAAACGGTTTATCGGAAGGAAAGATTACTGAAGGGCACACTCGGCCGATTTTGATGCTAGTGGATCACCCAGAAGAGCAACTCGTTTTGTTTAAGGAAATTGTCTACAAAAAAATTACGGTTAGAGAAGCCGAGAGACTAGCGCGTAAAATTGCTTATGATCGTGTACGCAAGAAAGAATTTATGCCAGATCCCGAGATTACAGAGTTAGAAGAAGAATTTCAAGAAAAGCTTGGAACTCGCGTACATATCGACAAAAAAGAATTAGGCGGACAGATAAAAATCGATTTCTTCTCAACCGAAGATCTGCGGGCAATCTTGGATTTAATAAATAAATCTGTAGTTGATAAGAAACCGGAAGACATGATGGAAAATTATATTACCCAAACTGTGGATAACTCTCCAGACGTTCCACGTCTGGAAGCTGAGGAATTGTCAATTGACGACAGCACCCAAGAAGAAAAAGACAAAACAGATACTGATTTATACAATATCTCTAATTTCAGCGTCTAATTAATTTTTGCCAAAAGATTTTAACTTAGTAAGTAAGCTATTCTTTTCTAGATAAGAACGAATATGTTTTTTAGCGATACTCGATCTTACAAATTCCAGCCATTTACTGGAAGGATTTGCGTCTTTCTTTTTGATGATTTCTACGATATCTCTATTTTTTAATTTAGAAAATATCTGAACCATCTTGCCGTTTACTCTAGCGCCAGAAATATGGTCGCCGATATCGGAATGTATCGCATAAGCAAAATCTATTGGAGTAGAATCTTCTGGTAAGTCTACAACATCACCCTTTGGAGTAAAAATAAAAATACGGTCGTTGAAAAAATCCATTTTTAGGTGTTCCAAGAAGCTGGCTGGGTCGTCTGGGTTGTAATTTAAATCTTTTAGCTCCTCGATCCATTTAAATTTTTCTTTATCATAGTGTGATTTTTTACCGCCTTCGGTTTCTTTATATAGAAAATGGGCTGCGATACCATAAGCTGCTTCGGCATGCATTTCTCGAGTTCTGATTTGGATTTCCGCTGTTCCGCCAGAGCCAGTGAAAATACTGGTGTGAATAGAGCGATAGCCATTTGGCTTTGGAACAGCGATATAGTCTTTGATTCTGCCTGGTAACGGTCGCCAGATAGAATGCACGATTCCTAGAACTCTATAGCATTCCTCCACATTTTCCACAACGACACGTAGAGCTACCATGTCGTATACTTTATCCATATCCATATTGCGCTTCGTAAGTTTTTTCCATAAACTATATTTGTGTTTTAAACGATAGTTTATTTCCACGACTTTAATATGGTTTTTTTCTAATTCTTTTTCTAGTTCTATTTTTACTTCTTCTAAATTTTTCTCGTAAGACTCCTTTCGTTCTTTGATTATTTCTTCTATTTCTGCATATTCTTTTGGGTAAACATAGGGAAAAGCGGCGTCTTCAATTTCGCCACGTAATTTTCCCATTCCGAGACGGTTAGCGAGTGGGGCATAAACCTCTATGGACTCCATTGCAATTCTCTCTCTTTTTTCTTCTGGAATAAATTCCAGTGTTCTTAAATTATGAAGTCTGTCTGCAAATTTAATAATAACGACTCGGATATCGTTGGCCATGGCGACGAAAAATTTACGTAGACTTTCTACGTGTCTTTGGTGCCCGCGGTATTTAAGAGTTCCGAGCTTGGTGACACCTTTTATTAAAAACAGAACATCACTACCAAATTCATCCTCGATTGTTTTTTCACTAGTTGGTGTGTCTTCTAGTACATCATGTAATAATCCTGCAGCAATTGTCTGCACATCCATACGAAGTTTGACTAAAGTTTTCGCAGTTTCAAAGGCATGCACAAAGTAGGGTTCACCAGAAAGCCTTTTCTGTCCCTCGTGCGCTTTTTCTGCAAAATCATAAGCTTTCTTTATAAGAGCTTTCTCTTTTTCGTTAAAGGGTTGGTCGCTTAATTTATATAATTCCTCAACGCTGGGCATAATTTTTGATTATATCATACATTTATTTTTATTTTTATAACTTCGAAAATCGCGTTGACAAATAAGGTTAAATGGGCTATTTTATATATAAATTGGAGGCTGTACATGAAGCGAATGCTCTTTGCTATGATGGTATCTTTAGTCGCAGCTTCGTGCTGTGGCCTCGCCCAAGATTCTCAACCAGCGGTTGAAGTTACGACCTCTTCTGCTAATCCTAGTACCTCAACCGAAGCAGTTGATCCTTGCAGTATAACTTTCTGGGTTGGCAACCCAGTGAGTTTTGTTTCTTCTCCGTGGCTTTTTTGTACGGGGACAAAAGGACTAGTCGTTGACGTTCGACCCTTTGTCGACGCTCCTGGAACTCTGACGACCTGCAGTGGCAAGTCTCTCGGGGGTTCTAAGTTTAATCTAAGCCCAGAGTTTTGTGGGTATGTGGGGAGGTATAGAGGATTTGGTCCTGAAGCATGGGTCTCATCTTTGACTCGAGACGGAAGGATTTCATTTTCCTCATACCTCCAGCACGCAAAATTTACGGGAGGCACTGAGTCATTTGGGTACACATGGATTCAGCCTGAGTGGAAATTTTCTTCGCTCGGGCTTGGTGTGACAAGCGAGTTTTCAAAAACAAAAAAGGAGGGATTTGAGGCTAACATGGGAGCTTCAATTACGATTCCCTTAAAAAGGGGTGTTAGTGTAAATCTTGCTCCTATGATTGGTTTAAATGGAGGGATCAAAGGTAAATTTATTTACGAAGTGCAGATATGTAAGACCTTTGGTTTCAAAAAGCGTGCTTGGCACTAACCGAGCCAAAAAAACAGAGAAGAGGTGATTATCAAACCGTCGCATGAGAGCCGCTAGCTCCATCGGCGGTTTTCTCATTTATGGAAGATTTTTAGTCGTCAATCTTTTTTATTTTATCTGGTCGGAAATTTGGACAATCTTTTTTACTACAGCGTTCTGGGATAGTTTTCGTGCCCTCCATCATTAAGCTGCCGCAAACATTGCAGATGTTGCCCGTTGGTTTGGCTTTCATCGCGAATTTACAATCCGGATAATTTGAACAAGAATAGAAAATTCCAAAACGTCCACGTCGCTCGGAGATATCTCCCTTTTTACAAAGGGGACAAATCACCCCAGTTCTCTTTTTGGCTTCTTCCGCTTCATCTTTTTTTATAAATTTACATTTTGGATAACGTGAGCAGGAAATAAAAGTTCCAGTACCATCGCGACGTTGGCGAATAATAAGCTTTCCTCCGCCGGACTTTCCTTTTTTATCACCACATTCGGGACACATTTCGCCAGTTTCTTCTGGACCTTTTAGTTCTGTGCCGTCCAACATCAAAGCTCCATCGCAGTCTGGATATTTTGAACAAGAGTAAAATTTTCCTCCACGTGAAAGTTTAATAATCATCGCGCTACCACATTTTGGACATTTAATATTTTCTGGTGCATCGCCTAAGTTGGTTGCTTTTTCTAATTTTTCCTTTGACTTCACGTCCTTCGAAAAAGGTGTGTAAAAATCCTTCAAAGTTTTTTCATATTCGCGTTCACCTCGGGAAATTTCATCCAGTTCATCTTCCATCTCAGCGGTGAAGGTATCAGAAATATAGTTAGCAAAATGTTTTTCCAAAAAATCAGAAACAACTTCGCCGACATCAGTCGGGAATAATGTTTTATTTTCTTTGCGGACATAACCACGGTCTTCAATTGTTTTCATAATGGAAGCGTAAGTGGAAGGTCGTCCGATGCCTCGGCTTTCTAGTTCTTTCACAAGACCAGCTTCACTATATCTGCCTGGTGGTTCAGTAAATTTTTCTTCGCTACTTAATCCAAGTAGTTTTAAGATTTCTCCTTCTTTGCATAGTGGTAGCTCTACGTCATCTCCACGAGCTCCAGTATCTACCGCGAGCCATCCTGGAAAAAGTAGTCTTGAGCCGACGGCTCCAAAATATGGAAGCTCCTCGTGTTCTTTGATGATTGCCGTAATTTTTGTTTTCAATAACTTTGCGTCAGTCATCTGTGAGGAGATAGCACGTTCCCAAATGAGACGATAAAGTTTATCTTGGTCGTCGTTACCAATATTCAATTTTTCTATATGCGTCGGACGAATGGCTTCGTGCGCTTCCTGAGCATTTTTTGATTTAGTTTTATAAGTTCGAGCTTCTGCATATTCTGTACCATATTCTTTTTTTACGAAAGCTAAAATTTGCGCTTGAGCAACACTGGAAACATTTGTGCTGTCGGTTCGCATATAAGTAATATGTCCAGCTTCGTAAAGTTTTTGCGCAATCTGCATTGTGCGTGAAGGAGAGTATCCAAGCCGGGAACTAGCTGTCTGTTGTAAAGTAGAAGTAGTAAATGGCGCGCGCGGAGAACGTTTTTGTTCACTTTCTTTTACTCCTTTGACTATCCATATTCCACGCCTA
>JARLIG010000002.1 GCA_031291825.1 Minisyncoccota bacterium
CCAAAAATAACGACACTAAAAAATGCAGAAATTCTAGAAGTTAAGGGTGATAAATTTGTGGAGGGATTGATTTATGAAGACAAGATTACTAAAGTCCAAAGAGAACTTAAAGTTTCGGGTATCTTTGTGGAAATTGGTCAAATTCCTAATACTGATTTTGCAAAAGGATTAGTACCACTCGACGAAATAGGAAGAATTAAGATTGATGCTTGGTCACAAAAAACAGAATTCCTAGGCATCTGGGCCGCTGGAGATTGTACAAATGTCTTATATCATCAAAACAATATTGCAGCTGGTGACGCAGTCCGCGCGCTCGAAGATATTTACTTGGCAATTCATACTAAATAATTCCTTAACTCGAAGGAACATATCCATAGACCATTTTTGAGATAGTGGCAATTGTCGCGGCTAGTGAGTTGAGATTTTTACCTCTGGTCATCACACAAAGCAAATAAGGACCTTGGTTGGCATAAACGATACCGCAGTCGTGTAATTCAACCGAGGTAATTTGATCACCAGAACCTATAACCCTTTCTCCAAACTTATGGGCCACTACTGTCCCCGCTGGAAGACCAGCCAATAATCCATCAGAAAAAGTTGCCTGACTTAAAATCGATAAAGCTTTTTCGGAACTAGCATCCGAAAGATATGTTCCGTTGTATAAAATTCTGAAAAAAAGCGAGAAATCCGCCGGTGAAATAGTATAAGGAGCGCCAGGAGCTGGAGCCTTTAAGCCTATTTCAGTATATATTTCACTTAGATAAGAGTTATCAATATGACTCAAAAGCAAATTCATCGCTCCATTGTCAGAATTAACAATCATCTGATTAATAAGATCACTCACTAAATAAGTCTGCCCTACTACCAACTTGGAAGGGTCTTCAAAAGGTATTGATTCTAGATTTTGTGCAATACTTGGGAAATATGTTAACTCCTGATTTAAAATTGATGGATCTGTGTCAGATTCTTTTAGATAGCCAATCATAATGACCACCTTGAGCATACTAGCTGGATCATATTGATTATCTGGATCAATCGTAAATAATCCTCCTTTTTTATAGTTTATGAAATAAACCGAAGTATCAGTAACTACATTTGCTTTTTTTTGACTTACAATATAAGACTCAATACTTTTCTGCAAAGCAACATAACCTGGCGTAGGAATATTGTCATCACTTCTATTTACCAATAGAAGTGGGTCGATAAATTTATATTGGTTCGTATCTTCGCGAAGAGAAGTAGTTGAAACAATTTCTGTCTTTGGTTTTAAGCAATAGCCAATCCCAAAACCCAACAAACCTCCCAGAAAAAGAAATCCAACTATTAACCATATATATTTTTGGGAAGATACCTTATTTTCTCTTTTAAACATAACTGACGAAATTATACTATAAATAAAATATTTACGGCAAGACTTAACTTCATCTTATAATAATGCGGATGCGGTGAGATTTGAACTCACGATTGAGTTTCCCCAATGCCGGTTTTCGAAACCGGTGCCTTCAACCACTCAGCCACGCATCCAACACAATGCTAATCCTGTGACCCTACTGGGAATCGCACCCAGATTACCGGCTTGAAAAGCCGATGTCCTAACTGTTAGACGATAGGGCCAAAAACTTAAATATCATACCATTTTTTCAAAAAATCGCAAAAATATAAGGGAGTAATGTGGAGTCACAATAAAAAAAAACAACGAAAGACAGCCAGACATTTTTTCTCCTTTCGGATGTCTGGCTGTTTGTTATGAGAGTTTGAGACTCTCGACTCTTAACTTTTATTGGCAAGTTTTTCTAACACTCCGCCAACGACGAATTTAACTATCTCGTTTTCAGCGGGCGCAGAACTATCTCTGCATTCGGAAATCGCACCAAACACTCTAGACGGTGTTTTCAATGCAATCCTGATTGGAGTAGAACAAGAAGAAATGTTGCGTTCCCAAATGAAACCATTTTCTTCCAAAAAGACTCTTCCGAGGTTGCTCTCAGCTAAAACAACTGAGCAACGTTTCTTTCGAAGAATAACAAGAACCATATTCCATGTTTTTCCTCCAATGAATTGCTCAAGTGTCTTTTGCATTTTCTCTCTCCTTAAGATGACGTTAAAAGAACTCGTACTATTTTATAAAAGCATATTATTTTTTATAAATCAATCTAAAAACACAAAACCCCGCCAAGCAAGCCGAGGCTGTGCTTAAAACGGGGTGATTTCACGACCGCTGCGTACCATCATCATCGATGACACGTGATTTTGATGACTCCTCCTCATTGCGCATCTCCGAGAGGCCCGCCTCCAACTTTATCCGAAGTCGGGGCGAAACCAGAAGAAGAGCGAAAATACCTAGCGGAACAAAAACTGGCAAAGTGGCGAGAACAACTTCTGGCATGTCTTGTCTCCTTTCTGTTAGTGAGTGATTTGGCGCGGACTCCTGATTTTCAGGGGCCCAAACTTGAAAATTGCACGAGATGCCAACCATGACAGACCCAAACCTATGCCAATGGACGCCAGTCCTGCAACAACCAAACACAAAACCTCTAAAGGCTTCGACATTTCAAGGCTCCTTTCAAAAGCCCTACAAAAACTTACTCATATATATTCAACCATTTTAAAATGTTTACGTCAATAAGTGGATAAACCTCCAGACGTTGGACGTCTGGGAATAATTCGCTATACTTCTTTGTATAAATGAAAAAAATTCAAGAACTACAAGAGTTAAATAATAAATGGAAAGAAGAATGTGAGTGTGAACTCAAGAAAACAGCCACTCAAGCCGTCTTTGGAGTTGGCAGTGCCGATGCCGAAATTATTTTCATCGGCGAAGCTCCAGGAAAATCAGAAGACGCAAAAGGAGAGCCTTTTGTCGGAGCAGCAGGAAAATTTTTGAATGAAATGCTCGGACTGATAAATTTACAAAGAGAAGATATTTATATCACCAACATTGTAAAATATCGCCCACCCAACAATCGCGATCCTCTGCCAGAAGAAAAAAGTGCTTGTCGAGAATGGCTCTTGGAAGAGATAAAAATAATTTCACCGAAACTAATTATTTTTCTTGGACGCCATGCCATGAACAATTTCTTCCCCGACCAAAAAATATCCAATGCGCATGGAAAGTTATTGATTAAAAAATTTAATGGTATTAGTACTAAATTCTTCTTCCCTCTTTATCACCCAGCTGCTGCTTTATACAACGGCTCGATGCGTGAAGTATTGATTGAAGATTTTAAGAAAATTCCTAAAGTCCTAAAAGAAATTGAAAAACGCTAAAGGGGGGTGTATACTTCCTCTCGTCACATGAAAAATTTTGATAAAACAAAGATAGTTATTTTGGCTGCCGGAAAAAGCACTAGAATGAAGTCAGATATTCCAAAAGCGTTAATGCCTTTAAACAATAAACCTTTTATAAAGCATATCTTAGACACTATAAAAAAAATCGACCCAAATATTGAGCCAATCATTGTTGTCGGACACAAAAAAGAAATGCTACAGAAAGTATTGGGTAAAGATTATACCTATGCCGAGCAACGTGAGCAACTCGGCACTGGACACGCAGTCTTAAGTGCTAAAAACACTATCACTACCCCACACGATATAGTGATAGTTTTAGCCGCCGACCAGCCAATGGTTTCCAAAGAAACACTTGAAGGTATTATCGAAAAACATGGAGAAAAAAAACCAACCATAACGATGGGTACCGTAACCGTTCCAGATTTTGAAGACTGGCGAGCTGGATTAAACCATTTTGGAAGAATTATCCGAGGAAGTAATGGGTTGGTGAAAAAAATTATAGAATTCAAAGATGCTACAGACGAAGAAAGGAAAATAAAAGAGTTGAACCCAGCTTTATATGCCTTTGACTCAATCTGGCTTTGGGAAAATATTGATAAATTAAAAAATAAAAATATTCAAGGAGAATATTATTTGACTGATTTAATCAAAATCGCTTTTGAGCAAAATAAAAAAATAGAAACAGTATCAATAACAAACATCATTGAAGCCTTGCAACCGAACACCAAAGAAGAGCTAGAAAATTTGGAAAAAATTACTTCATAAACAATTCACAAGAAAAGGATTATTGTAGATATATGAAAAATCCATATCAAAATGCAATGGCACAGTTAGATAAAGCAGCTAAAATTAAAAATTTTAGCGGAGATTTTATTGCCCAAATTAAAAAGCCAGACCGAGATATTAGAGTTTCTATCCCAGTAAAAATGGACGATGGTTCTTTAAAAATATTCGAAGGATATAGAGTGGAACATAATAATGCTTTAGGACCTTATAAAGGCGGAATCCGATACCATGCAGACACTGAAATAAATGAAGTAAAAGCACTCGCCTTTTGGATGACATTAAAATGCGCGGTAGCAGGAATCCCAATGGGTGGAGGCAAGGGTGGAATCACGGTTGACCCAAAACAGTTATCTAAGGGAGAATTAGAGAGACTTTCCCGTGGATGGGTTAGTAAACTTTCCGATATTTTAGGTCCGCACAAAGACGTTCCTGCTCCAGACGTAAATACCACACCTGAAATAATGTCTTGGATGGTTGATGAATTTGAAAAGATCTCTGGAGATAAAACTGGAGCAACCTTTACGGGTAAGCCTCTAGAAAAAGGTGGCTCGCAAGGACGCGGAGAAGCCACTGGCCTCGGAGGATTTTACGTTTTCAATTCATTAAGGAAACAGCTTGGTCTGCCAGAAAAATGCACAGTTGTCATTCAGGGTTTCGGCAATGTTGGTGGAAATGCGGCACATATCTTTACTAAACATGGACATAAAGTTATAGCAGTATCTGACTCCCGAAGTGCAATCCTAAATAAAGATGGACTTGATTTGAAAAAAGTTGAAGCTCACAAAAAAAGCACTGGCGGTTTAAAAGATTTTCCTGGAGCACAAAATATTACAAATGAAAAACTATTAGAACTCCCCTGCGACCTTCTAGTCCCAGCGGCTTTTGAAAATGTCATAACTGATAGGAACGCCGACAAGATAAAGGCTAAGGCGATTTTAGAGCTTGCCAATGGCCCTGTTACCGAAGAAGCAGATGATATTTTGTTTAAAAGGGGTATTCCGATTGTGCCAGATATTTTGGCCAATTCTGGAGGAGTGACCGTATCATGTTTTGAATGGGAACAAAATTTAAAAAACGAACACTGGACCGAAGAAGAAGTTTTGAATAAGCTTCTGCCGATGATGAATGACGCCGCGCAGAGCATCTTTAAAAAAGCACGAGAAAATAAAACCTACCTCCGCATGGGCGCATTCATCCTAGCGCTTGAAAGAATACAAGCGAAGATGTAATATATTAAAAAGCAGATTGGGTTCTGCCTTTTAGTTTGCGCGGTTAGCTCAGTTGGTAGAGCGACCCCTTGACGTGGGGTAGGTCACAGGTTCGAATCCTGTATCGCGCACAGCGAGATAAATAGCTAAATTTATTTAGCTATGTCAGGGTTCGAAAGGAGTTTCGTTATAGTGAGCCTGTCGAACTATCGAAACTCACCTGCCGATGTAATCGGCGAATCCTGTATCGCACAAAAGAAAACAAAATTATTCCTGACCACAAGACCCCTGACCACAACATTTATGAGAATTTTAAGTATTGAAACAAGCTGTGATGACACAGGTATAAGCATACTAGAAGCTACTGGAGGCGTCACAAACGCTTCTTTTAAAGTATTGGCGGATAATGTCTCTTCACAAATTGCTATCCACATTCCCTATGGTGGAGTCTTCCCTGCACTGGCCAAAAGAGAACATATAAAGAATTTACCTGTCGTTTTAGAAAAAACACTAAAAGAAGCCAAGCTAGATAAAAAGAAAAAACCAGTAGATCTTATTGCGGTCACTTCCGGACCAGGTTTAGAACCAGCTTTGTGGACTGGTATTGTTTTTGCAAGGGAGTTAGCAAAAAAATGGAAAGTTCCAATCGTGCCAGTGAATCACATGGAAGGTCACGTAGTTTCAGTGTTTGGAACCAAGAAAGGAAAGTTTAAAATTTCAAAGAATAAAAATCCAACGTTGGCGCTTTTGGTTTCCGGAGGACACACCGAACTGGTCTTGATAAAAAAACCAATGAGCTACGAAATCATTGGGCAAACAGTAGACGATGCTGTCGGTGAGGCTTTCGATAAAGTTGCAAGGATGCTCGGGCTTCCCTATCCCGGCGGACCAGAAATTTCTAAGATGGCTGAAGTGGAAAGAGGTAGAGAAAACGAATCCTTGCGGGGTCCTAATTTTTCTGCTGAAAAATTTAGTCAGTCCTCAGGCCGTCGCCTTGCGGAGTCCCCTCAAAGCTTATTTTCTTTTTCTTTGCCGCGCCCAATGCTTCACACTAAAAATTTTGACTTCTCATATTCTGGTTTAAAAACCGCCGTGCTTTATTTAATAAGAGATATGGGTGGACTGGAAAAAATAAACGAAGAAACAAAAAGAAAAATCGCCCTGGAATTTGAAAATGCCGCAATTGACTGCTTGGTTTATAAAACATCCAAAGCAATCGAAAAATACAGTGTACAAACACTCATTGTCGCTGGTGGCGTCTCAGCCAATAAGCACCTACAAAGTGAAATAAAAAAAGTAACTGGCAAAAAAATAAAACTTCTTTTACCGCCAAGAGATCTGACTGGAGACAATGCTCTGATGATTGGCATTTCTGGATATTTAAACTTCATAAAAAACAAGAAGAAGGTTCCTCGCCCAAGCAGTATTAAGGCCGATGGTAACTTACGTCTTTAAGTCCGACCCAAATCGAACTCCGACACAAGGTCGGAGTAGAAAAGACCGATAATATATGATATTATTGGCTCATGTCCACCATTAACGAAAAACTCCTTAAACCCTACGACGCGAAAGCAACCGAAAATAGAATCTATAAGCTTTGGGAAGAGTCGGAGTTTTTTAACCCAGATGTATGTATTGAAAAAGGAGTGACAAAAGCTGACGCCGAATCTTTCTCAATAGTTCTTCCTCCTCCAAATGTAACTGGCAATCTACACACAGGACATGCTCTCATGCTTGTCATTCAAGATATTATGATTCGTTATGCCCGCATGCAAGGTAAAAAAACTCTCTGGGTGCCTGGCACAGACCATGCCGCTATCGCCACCCAATCAAAAGTAGAAAAATTGTTGGAAAAAGAAGGTATCCGAAAAAATGATATTGGACGAGAAGAATTTTTAAAACGTGTAGAAAAATTTGCGCAAGATTCTCACGACACCATAGTGAATCAAGCAAAAAAAATGGGCGCTTCTTTGGATTGGTCTCGTGAAGCTTTTACTTTGGATGAAAAAAGAAATTTAGCCGTCAGAACAGCATTCACTCAAATGTATAAAGATGAACTCATTTATCGTGGCAACAGAATGGTCAATTGGGACCCAAAAGGACAAACGGTGATTTCTGATGATGAAATCATCTACGAAGAACGTAAGGGAAAATTTTATACCTTTAAATACGGACCTTTTGAAATTGGTACAGCTAGACCTGAAACAAAATTTGGTGACAAATATGTGGTAATGCATCCGGATGATAAAAGATATGCAAGTTGGAAACATGGCGATAAAATAAAACTTGAATGGATAAATGGCCCCATTGAGGCTACTATTATCAAAGACCCGATGATTGATATGGGATTCGGTACAGGTGTGATGACTATCACTCCTTGGCATTCACATGAAGATTTTGCTCTGGCAGAAAAATATAAATTAGACAAAGAACAAATTATTGATAAATTCGGAAAATTGCTTCCAATTGCAGCCGAATTTGTGGGAATGAAAATTACCGACGCGCGGGAAAAAATTGTTGAGAAATTAAAAGAAAAAGAGTTGCTTGTTTCAGTTGATGAAAACTACGTAAATAGAATTGCCACAGCAGAAAGGAGTGGTGGAATTATTGAACCACAAATAATGCTTCAATGGTTTATCGATGTAAACAAAAAAATTCCTACCCGTGAAAATAAATCTCTAAAAGATTTAATGCTGGAACCCGTGCGAGATGAAAAAATAAAAATTATTCCAAATCATTTCGAAAAAGTTTATTTTAATTGGATTGAAAATTTACACGACTGGTGTATCTCCCGTCAGATATGGTACGGGCATAGAATTCCTGTATGGTATAAAGATAAAGAAATTTATTCTGGAATAGAAGCTCCCAAGGGAGCAGGCTGGACTCAAGACGAAGATACCCTAGACACTTGGTTTTCTTCAGGACTTTGGACTTTTTCTACCCTCGGATGGCCAGAAAAAACGAAAGACCTAGAAACCTATCATCCAACATCTGTGTTGGAAACTGGACATGATATCTTGTTTTTTTGGATTGCTCGAATGATTCTGATGTCTCAATACCTCATAGGTGAAATACCATTCAAAAATGTTTACTTACACGGCATGGTTCGCACCGCTGACGGCAAAAAGATGTCCAAATCTTTAGGCGATAAAGCAATTGACCCACTAGATATTATTGCTAAATATGGAAACGATGCACTGCGTATGGCAATGGTTGTCGGCAATACACCTGGAAATGATCTAAAATTAAATGAAAACGATATTCGTGGTTATGGAAAATTTACCAATAAAGTTTGGAATGCTTCACGTTTTGTTTTAGAACAAACAAAAGATTTAGATATTAAAAATCTACCAAAACTAGACGAAGAAGATGCTCTCTCTGAGAGAGAACTGGTTGATTTACTGAAAGAAGTTTCAAAGGAAATGGAAGAGTTTAGATTTTCACTTGTTGCCGAAAAACTTTACCATTATTTCTGGCACACCTTTGCAGATGTCATCATCGAACGCTCTAAGAAAAAAATAATTGAGAGTGAATTGCAAAACGGTAATGCTGATTCAGCTAAAGCATTAATTTATACACAATTAACTACCCTTTTACGCGCCCTGCATCCTTTTATTCCTTTCGTCACAGAAGAAATTTGGTCGATGATGCCAGATACAAATAATCTTTTGATGGTTGAAAAATGGCCTTCCTAATAAACAATCCACAAATTTTAGTTTTTTCACTTCTTGGAGGACTAGTACCTTCCCTTTTTTGGTTGTGGTTCTGGCTCCGAGAAGAAGAAGGTTCAGAGCCAAATTCCCTACTAGCAATAGTATTTTTTATGGGCATGATATCAGTGATAGTCGTTTTACCCATAGAACAATTAATAAAATCAACTATCGGTTCTAGTACTGAACAAGTTATATTATGGGCAAGCGCAGAAGAACTGGTAAAATACCTAGCTGTCTTGGTTATACTTTACAAGACAGATAATGCGCCTAAACCGATAGACTGGCCAATTTATATGATTACGGCAGCTTTAGGCTTTGCGGCGTTAGAAAATACCTTATTTTTAATAAAACCACTCTCAATTGCGGGGGCTACACCAGCCATATTGGCCGCTACTTCATTGGGACAACTTAGATTTTTAGGTGCCAACCTACTACATACGGTGACTAGTGGAACAATAGGCATAGCAATAGGAGTTTCATTTTTTATGGGAAAGCTAGAGAAAAAATGGTTCCTTTTTATCAGTTTTATAATTGCTATTGCCTTGCATAGTGCCTTTAATTTTTTTATAATTAAAAACAATGGAAGTGAGTTGGAAGTATTTGCATTTCTATGGGTCGTCACAATTATTGTTATGTTACTTTTTGAAAAAGTTAGAAGAATGAGCGGAATAGATTAATAGTGAGTATTTCATTTATCAACTAAAAAAATTTTATGGAAAATAAAAAAAGAAGTTTTTTTGAGAGATTAACAGGCAGTATGAGCGCAGAAGAAGAACCAGTAGAAACAAAAAAAGATTATTTATCAAGAGGAATAAAGAATGGCAGCGATAAAAAAAATGATACCAACTGGATGGAAGAAGAAAATGAAGAAGCAGAATTATCAATAGATGTTTACCAAACACCAACTGATATTGTCGTCCAAACTATGGTTGCAGGTGTTAGACCAGAAGATTTGGAAATATCTGTTTCTCGAGATGTAGTCACTATCCGCGGAGAAAGAGAAGAATCTCGAACAATTGATGAAGATAATTATTTCACCAAAGAACTTTATTGGGGTAAATTTTCCCGTACTATCTCCCTACCGGCCGAAGTAGAACCAGAGGAAGTAGAAGCCACAGAAAAACATGGCTTATTGACTGTCAAAATCAAGAAAGTTGATAAAGAGAAAAAGAGTAGTATTAAAGTTAAATCTATCTAGAACGAAAACTAACACAAACAAAAAAACACTCCGATTTATGTCGGAGTGTTTTTTTGTTTGTGTGCCTAGGGGGTGAATCGCACACCCGACCTGTCCCTCTTCAGGGGAACGCTCTACTACTGAGCTACCTAGGCAAATATTTTTCAAAAATCTTAAAAAGAATTATTATTGGTTGGGGTTTATTGTTTGCTCGACCCCAGATACTGAATTATATAAATTCATTATTTTGTTAATGTAGGGTTGAAGAAAATAAAATGCGCCGATCGACGCTCCGATGATAATCAACCAATAAACAACACTCATAATTTGACCCCAAACCATGGAGCGCTTCATTGAACGCAATATCTTATTATTCTCGTATTCCAGAGAATAAATGTTCTCCAGCAGTTTTTTGGATTCAGGATCCATGGCTATAATTTAGCACAATATTTTGAAAAATAAAAGGGGGGTTATTTTACTTGGTTTAATTTACGATCTTTTTTATTTATATACATTTCATCGTCCGCTTCCTTGATTATCATCTCGGGAGTTTTATTTTTATCATCTTTTCTAAATATTGCATAGCCCATAGAAGCTTCTATTTTTATCCCATCTTTTGTAAATAAATCCTCATTAACTTCTCGTTTTTTTCTTTCAAAAAGTGCTTTCAATTCTTGATCAGAAACATCTTTTTCACTTTCAATGGGTAATACTATGACAAATTCATCACCGCCATATCTATAAACACGATCAATCTCTTTTCTCTTTAAAATCTCATACAATCTTTCACCAAAAAGCACTAAGGCTTGATCTCCCGCTTGATGACCAAAATTATCATTAATTTCTTTAAACCCATCGAGGTCTAAAAAAATAACCATAAAACCAACCCTATTGGATGGGGGTCTTTTTCCACCTTCTAGGATTCTTAACCCATTTAACTCATTAATTAATTCATTTAATCTTGGTTCTAGTAATTCGGACTTAAAAGCCCCCGTTAAAAAATCAAGTTTTGAGTTTCTCTTTTCTTGCTCATGTTTTTCGTTATTCAGCGCAATTTTGTTTAATGGTGGTGGTGGACCTTTTCTTTTTGGCTTTGGCCATATTTTTTGGGATTGTGGTTGTGATTCTTGCATAATAATATTTTTTTGTGCCCTCGGTGCGAATCGAACGTACATCTATTCCTTAGGACGGAACTGTTCTATCCATTGAACTACGAGGGCGTATTCACGAATAGTATCTTAGAAATAGACTAAAGTCCAAGTAGCTTAGCTAATTTTGGCTTATCAAAACCGACAGTAAGCGTATCGCCGATAATTATAACTGGCACACCCATTTGCCCACTCTTTGAGACCATCTCCTTTCTTTTTTCCATATCACTCGCCACATCGTATTCTGTATAGGCAACATTATTCTCCTTAAAATAATCCTTAGCCATATGGCAGAAATGACATGATGGGGTTGAATAAATTTTTACTTCTTGTGTCGTACTTGGCATAAATTTTTATATATTATTTTCTAATTCTTATATTATATCATACTTGTCAACCATGCCAAATAAGGCTATATTTTATCAATATGCGGGATTAGTTTAGTGGTAGAATGCGACCTTCCCAAGGTTGAAACGCGAGTTCGATTCTCGCATCCCGCACAAAATAATTTTTTACTTACCTCCAAGCGCCATGATAATCTTGATAACTGTATCAGGATTAAGCGACATACTTTCGATACCTTCCGCTACGAGGAATTTTGCAAAATCTGGGTAATCGGATGGAGCCTGACCGCAAATTCCGATATATTTATTTTTTTCTTTACACTTGTGAATGATTTCAGCAATCAGTTTTTTCACTGCTTCGTTATTTTCGTTGGCAATGTGAGTGACAATTCCAGAATCTCGATCAAGTCCGAGCGTCAGCTGAGTTAAATCATTTGAACCGATAGACATACCATCAAAAACTTCAAGGAATTGGTCTGCTAAAAGAATATTGGAAGGAATTTCGCACATCACGTAAATTTTTAAGGTACTATCTTTTGCTCTATCAAGACCATGCTCTTTCATGACATCTATAACCTGCTTCCCTTCTTCTGGTGTACGACAAAATGGAATCATTGGGACGACATTGGTAAAACCCATATCCTCGCGAACTTTTTTCATCGCCTTACACTCTAGCGCGAAAGCATCTTTGAATTTTGGGTCATAATAACGAGACGCCCCACGCCAGCCCAGCATTGGATTTTCTTCGTGTGGTTCATATAAGTCTCCACCAAGTAATGTACGATATTCGTTTGTTTTGAAATCAGAGAAACGAATAATAACTGGATGCGGATAAAACGTTGCAGCAATTTTGGCAACTCCCAGCGCCAACTCATCGACATAAAACTGCGCTTTATCTTTATAAAGAGGAGTTAAGCGGTCAATATCTTTTAGTAGTTTAGTGATGTAAGGAGTCTTTTTGCCAGACTTTAACATTTTGTAGTTAAGCAAAGCGTTTGGATGAAAACGAACATGCGACATGATAATAAATTCAAGTCTGCCCAAGCCCACACCTTGCACAGGCAAATAATAGTTCTTAAACGCTTCGTCGGGTGAACCGATATTGACCATTATCTTGGTTGCTGGAGTTGGTATCTTATCTAAGTGATGTTCTTCTATTTCAAACGGTAAAATTCCTTCATAAACATTTCCAACTTTTCCAGAAGCGTCTACGGTCACCTCCTTTCCATTTTTTAATACTTTCGTGGCATTATCAGAACCGACGATACAAGGAATGCCAAGTTCGCGAGAGACAATCGCGGCATGAGAAGTTCGTCCGCCTTTATCGGTGACAATCGCGCTCGCAATTTTCATAATTGGCTCCCAGTCTGGGTCAGTAATTTCTGTTACCAACACTTCCCCTTTCTTGAAAGAAGAAATTTGTTTAGCATTGTGTAAAACTCTGACTTTTCCTGCACCAATTCTTGCACCCACTGCAATACCTTCAACTAAAATTTTGCTAGTCTTTTTTAATTTATATTCACGCAATACATTCTTGTCTTGCACAGAAGCAACTGTTTCTGGACGAGCCTGAACGATAAACAATTCTCCAGTTTTACCATCTTTAGCCCATTCAATATCCATCGGCTGATAGTGTCCATCTTTTTTGGAAAAATATTTTTCAATTTGATAACACCACTTGGAAAGCTTTATAACTTCTTCATCAGTTAAAGCAAATTTCTGTTGTTCTGCTGGAGAAACTTTTTCTGTCTTGGTGCCATTTTTAGCATAAACAAGTTTGATATTTTTCTGACCTATATTTTTCGCAATAATTGGATACTTCACTCCGTTATCTAATGAAGGCTTAAAAATAATAAATTCATCTGGAATGACTTCTCCCTGCACAATGAACTCACCTAAACCGTAAATACTATTTATTATAATGACTTTATCAAAACCTGTTTCAGTATCAATTGTAAAAGCTACACCAGAAGAAGCTTTGTCTGAGCGAACCATGCATTGAATACCGACGGATAATGCAACATCAAAATGTGAGAAACCTTTGTCTTGTCGGTAAGAGATAGCTCGATCGGTAAAAAGCGAAGCGATACATTTTTTCGTGGCAACCAAGACATTTGCAATACCAGAAACATTTAAAAACGTTTCCTGCTCACCAGCGAATGATGCGCCCGGAAGGTCTTCAGCTGTTGCCGAAGAGCGCACAGCCACATCTCTGTTTTTTCCATATTTTTTCTCTAAGTCTGCATAAGCTTTGGTAATTACCTGATTTAAATCTTCAGGCAAATCAGACTTAAGAATCGCTTCGCGAACTTTTCTTCCATGAGCTTGAAGATTGTGAATATCTTTTGTATTTAAATCAGCAAGAATTCCTTTGATTTTTTCATCTAATCCAGTTTGTTTGAAAAAATGACGATAAGCGTCAGCAGTCAAAGCAAAACCGTCAGGAACATTTACTCCAAGTGGCACAAGGTTAGAAAACATTTCTCCTAATGCTGCATTTTTACCGCCAACCGATGGAACATCCTCGATACGAACCTCATTGAACCACTTAACAAAATCTCCTGTTTTTTCTTCTGACATAAATAATTTTCGACCCATGCTTTTAACATGAGTAATTTATTAATAATTAGTAATTTTTTCTAACCTAGCATATTTTACCATTCTTTCTGGTTTTATGGGAGAACCAGCCTTCATTCCAAAACAATTAAATGCAAAAGCAAGGTCTGCAATAAAATCATCGTTTGTTTCTCCGCTTCTATGAGACACAATAAGCTCAATATTGTTTTCGCGCGCTAATTGCATCGTTTCCAACGTTTCAGTCAGTGTGCCGATTTGATTTGGTTTAATTATCATCGCATTAATACTGCCTTCTTTTATCGCTTCTTTGAGAAGTAAGACATTGGTGACAGTTAAATCGTCTCCAACCACAAAAAGATTTTTATTACTATCTTTCAATTGCTTAAAATCACTAAAACTTTCCTCATCGAATGGGTCTTCAATAGAAAGTAAATTAAATTCTTTAATTAGAGATTTATAAATATCCATCAGTTCATATTTGGAAATTTCTTTATCTTCAACTTTATATTTACCATCTTTGTAAAAAGAAGAAGAAGCCACATCAAGAGCTAATCGCACCTTCCCTTCCAAATTATTTTCTTTAATTGCCTCTGTTAAATACAAAAGCGGTTTTCTGATATCAGAAATTTGTGGAGCATAACCACCTTCATCCCCTAAAACTAGCGAAGCTTCGCCTAATTCTTTGCCGATAATTTCTTTCAGAGATTTTTGAATTTTAATTCCAATTTCCACTGCTTCTTTTATATTTTCTGTATCCGGCACGACATGGTATTCCTGAAAAGCTAAATCATTTTTAGCGTGTTTTCCTCCATTAATCAAATTCATGTACAAATAAGGAACTTTTCGAGAAGGTTTAATCTCTGCCAGTGTTCGCAAATGTTCATATGTTTCTATACCTTGAGCAAGGGCCGCAACCTTGGCACAAGCGATAGAAACTCCAATCATTGAATTTCCACCTAAGTTATCTTTATTGTCCGTACCATCTAACTTAATCATAATTCTATCTATTTCTTTTTGATTCAAAACATCTTTACCGACTAAAGCTCCTGCAATAATTTTATTTACTTTTTCAATTGCGTTGTTTACTCCTTTTCCGTCAGCGTCGCGCAACTCATGCGCTTCATGAGCGCCAGTAGAAGCGCCAGACGGCACAGAAAAACTATCAGAAACATCTCCAACCCAAACTGTAACTTTGAGTGTTGGATTACCACGTGAATCTTTTATTTCTTCGGCTAAAATTTTACTAATAGAGTATTTTTCCATTACGCTTTTAATTTTACCATATTTTTGCTACCATTAAAACAAATATGAAAGATACCCTAATTAGTGTCCGAAACCGCGCATTGCGGACAGTTTATAAGTGGATTTTAAAACCCATTCTTTTCCAGTTCGACGCAGAATTGATCCATGATTCGTTTATTAAAATAGGACAAACTATCGGAAAATCTGTTATTACACGAAAGATATCAAGCTTTTTCTGTAATTACAAAGAATCTTCTTTGGAACAAAATATTGCAAGTCTAAATTTTGTAAATCCACTAGGACTTGCAGCTGGCTTCGACTATGAAGGAAGATTAACGGAAACCATGCCTGAAATAGGTTTTGGTTTTGAAACTATCGGAACAATTACCAATTATCCTTATGGGGGGAATATTAAACCTCGGCTAGGCAGACTACCTAAGTCGCGCTCACTTTTAGTTAATAAGGGGTTTAAAAATCTTGGCATCCATAAAACTTTAGAAAACCTTGTTGGGAAAAAATTTAAAATCCCAGTCGGATTAAGTATTGGTGTTACTAATACTTCTTCCCTTTCCAATCAAAAAGAAGCAATTTTAGACATTGTAAATGCATTTAAAGTAGCCGAAAATTATAAAATTCCTTTTAGCTATTATGAATTAAATATTAGCTGTCCAAATTTACAAACTAGTGTTGAATTTTATTCAGCAACCAATCTAGAAGAACTTTTAAGTGCCGTAACAAAAAACAAATTAAGTAAACCATTATTTATAAAAATGCCCATAGATAAAACAGATACCGAGGTATTAGAAATGCTAGAAGTTATTTTAAAATATGGAGTTACTGGTGTAATTTTCGGAAATTTACAAAAAAATAAACAAGACCCAACACTAGACCCTAAAGAAGTAGCTCTGTTTTCCAAAGGAAACTTTAGCGGAAAACCAACTGAAAAAAGATCTAATGAGTTAATTTCTCTTACTTACAAAACATGTGGCGGTAAAATCATAATAATTGGCTGTGGTGGAGTATTTAATGCAGATGATGCTTACAAGAAGATAAAGCTCGGAGCCAGCCTCGTACAGCTTATAACGGGCATGATATTTGAAGGTCCACAAGTAATCAGCGACATAAATCTCGGCCTCGTAAAACTCCTCAAAAAAGACAGCTATAAAAATATCTCCGAAGCAATTGGAAAAGACTAATTAAATATTAGTTTTGCTGATTCAAAACCTCTCTGGTCTTTGGCCCCACCTGTCCATACCCAGCAATACCAGGTTTAGCAATTTTATGTTTGACTTGAAAAACTTCTACTGCCTTCAGAGTGATTGCACCAAATTGACTATCTTGTTTAAGATTTAAGAATTTTTGAAGTTCTTTTACTTCATTCCCCCTAGAACCTAACTTTAGTAACTTAGTGAATTTAAATTTAGTTGTTTGTGATGAAGGTGTTTGTGTTAAGTTTGTTGAAATTGTTGTAATATTATTAACACAAGATTCCCCCGTTGTGGTACTAAAACCAGTAGTTCTATTGTCACAGCCAGAAAGATTTGCGGGAGGCGGAGTTGTTGGAGCAACTGTTGGCAGTAGCGGAGTTGTGGGAATAATAGCTGGAATAACCATAGCTGGTGTAGTAGTTGGTGGAACATAAGTTAACTGCCCTCCACCACTGCCTTGAGGAGATCTAAGTGACATGGGACGCCAGTCTGTTTCAACATCACAATTAGCACAATCAAAAGAAATGCGTCCCGCAGTAGTGTCAGCATCTCCAATTATACCAGTAAATTTACCCGAACTATTTATTTCTGCCCCAGAGAAATTAATCCAACCCACATTCTGACCCCAAGCGTAACCCGAGAGATTTCCACTACCATCGTTAACTACTCCACCCATGTTTGGATTTAAGTTAATCCACCCATAGGTTTGAGACCAGATGTTTCCAGTAAGACCAGCATCAGTGACCGTTACATCATTATTGGCAGTAAAGTTTATCCAGGCCAAATTTTCTCCCCAGGCTAGGTTGTGAGTAGGATCTATGGTGCCATTGGTTGTGGAAGCAGAAACGAAAAAAGGAAATAAAAATATAATGAAAAATATTATATAAACACTATATTTCTGTTTTTGATTAATCATAAACAATAAAAATCAATTTATTACTACTCTGTATTATTGTGTTTCCGTAATTCCATGCGACTAAAACCATATTTAATAGCTTTGACAACTAAAATTTACCACATCCCCACTTACTGTTGTCCCTGATAGTGTTGCTGTGGATGTTGTTGAAGCAGATTGGTGAATAACATCTGCTGGAGTGGTTAAGTCGTTTGCTGTACAAGACCAGCCGTTGGGAACGGTGCCAGAAAGTCCTGTTGCTCCATTGAAAGTTAAAGCCACAGTGCAAGTTCCTGTTGTACCTGAAGCATAACTTCCGGCCTTTGCGCCACCTGTAGCTGAAGTAGCTGAACATCCTGACATGGTAAATAATGTTCCTAGGTCTACTCCCATGTTGTTCTGAAAAGAACTTGCTGTAACTGTTCCGAGCAAATCTACTGATCCAGTACCATTACCAGTCAAATCATTACCAGTGATGGTTGCACTCGTAAGTGTCTTACTGGTATTTATATATAACCCATATTTTTGATAATTACTTCCTGTATCATCATAGGCGCGATTACCTTCAATGATAATATCGCTTATGTTGCTATCTATAGAAATTCCAGCTTGTCTATATGCTGTTCCAGTTGTAAGTCCATTATCAGTTAAAATGTTATTAGCTATAATTACATTACTAGCAGGATTTTCAAATGCAATTCCTGGACCTCCATTATTAGATATAGTATTTCCATTTATGTTTACACCACTCATTGCCGTTCCAGTTGTTTTACCATAAATACCGATTCCACACCCAGAACATAATTGTCCATTGCCGACAGTTTTATTTATAACATTTCCACTAATAGTTAAATTGGCTTTTAATGTTCCAGAAGGAGCTGCTCCAGAATAATCAACTAAAACACCACCTGCTGTAGCAGAGATATAATTTCCTGCGATAACTGACTGAACTCCAGCACCAGAATTAAGAGTTCCACCATCTTGATTGATTCCATACCATGCTTGACTATTTCCATTTCCAGTAATTGTATTACCTGTAATAGTCATTCCTATGCTACCAGAATTTCCTATCCCTCCTGTTGGCGTTCCATCAGATGAAGTGCTTAAAGAACCTTCAATAATCGTGTTACCTGTTACTGTTGCCGAACCTACTAATGTTGATGAACTTTGAGCTTCTAAAAATATTCCATAGTGAGCTGGATTGACAATGTAATTATTAGAAAGAACATAACCCTCTTTGTTGCTTCCCGAAACACCTTCACCGATACCATTACCTCCAGCACCATTCACCGCAAGACGACCACAATTATAAAGCATATTATTTGTAACAATTGAACCCATAGCTCCATCTGTTGCAACACAAGTTGCTGGAGAATTTATTATTTCCATGTGGTCAACTACGGATTCTTGTGAACTTTGAAATAAAATTGCTTTTGCACTTACTGAATAAGTTGCATCAGTTGCAGCTGTTAGGTCAATAGTAAAATCACGCCATTGATTATTTATTAGCGTTACAAGTTTAGGATATACACCCCCATTAGTCACAAAAGCTCCATTTGTCATATCAGAAGTTGAAATCCATTTCACAATAGATTTTCCAGCACCAAGACCAACAAAACTGACATTGTTGTCTACAATTATAGAACTACTAATAACACACATTCCTAAGGGAAATGTTACAACCCCACCACCAGTTGTAGAAACTGTGGAAGCTACCGCTGCTGTGTCAGTGGCTTGAATAGCTGCTGTATCGTCAGTGCCAAAAGTCGCCATAGCAGTACCAGCGGAATTGGCGTATATCATATTGGTATTCAAAGTCGCATTACCACCAGATACACTAATAATTGTGGTATTTATAGGATTAACAAAAGTAACGCTGGTACTAGGAGAGCCGCTCATTAGATATTTACTTAATTGAACCCCACTAGAAGCTCCAGTATAAACAGCGGTAAATCCATCTTGAACAAGCGTTCCAGGTGCTATGGTTGAACCTACAACTTGTTGTCCAACAAAGATACCAGTTCCATTAGGCAGACCACTTACAAAATTAGAATAAGTTGCTGCAGTCTTTGTTACTGATGTTCCAGCATAAATTGTGATAAGTTTTCCAATATCTTTTCCTGTAAATTGATAAGAAGCACTTGAAATTACGGGGCTACCAGATGTAGTTGTAATATCAGTAAGAGTTTGACCATCACATTTTGCTCCATAATTAGTAACATACAATCTTGGTAATCCTTGAAGGTTTGCCAAGGCTGCCTGTGCCGAAGTTGCGCCTGTGCCACCACCAGATATATTAAGAAGATTGCCAGGTCCATAACTACCACCTGAAATTGTCATATCTCCACTTCCAAGAATAGAATTTCCATTAATGGTCTTAATATTAGTTCCAGAAGTAAGTGCATCCTGTTTTAAAGCCAATTGATCATACAAAAGTTTAGCGGAAGGATATTGAGTGTCTGTGGAAGAACTAGAGATAGAAGTAACTTTGCTGGCAGAATCTTCTGGAACATAGCCAATGTTAGTATTTAAGGTATTCCAATTAGCTGTTGTTTGTCCAGGAGCATCTATGTTAGCAATGATCGTATTACCAACTACTTCTGAAATTCCTCCGAGGGTTCCAGCTACTGAAAGTACCCAAGTATCTCCTTTTTTTACAGACCCATCATCAGCAGAGCCTCCAGTGGAGGGAAAAATATTACTGGAAGCATCATAAGCACCTCGATAATTCAAAAGTCCAGACACCAAACTATCGGCATAATCTTTAACAGCTTTGACACTGGGATATTTAGTATCAGAAGTACCGTCAGCAATTACACTAGTGGATTTATTTATCGTATCTTCTTTCCCAGCTATGGCTGCTGCTACATCCGATGCTCCGTAAAGTTGTACAGTACAATCAGGATCAGATGGAAGACAATTAGGGGTTAAGGTTTGACCTGGGATATATAATGGAGATGCATAGATAACACCACCTCCACAAAAAATCAAGAAAAAAACAAAAGTTAATTGTATAAAAGAGTGAAAATTAGAAGTATGAAATATTTTTTTACTCATATTAGAAATTAACTATTTTAATAGTAACTTTGTTCATCATACTCCCTCATCAGAACTTTAGCAAATGGAAATTGATATAAATAGAAAGTAGCTCCAGACGTTGGACGTCTGGAGGTTTATCCACACTTAGTTTTTAGTCAGTAAAATCATCAAATCGGAAACATTGGCACCAGTGGGGCCGGTCATGATTATGTCCCCTGTTTTTTGGAAGAAATCATAGGAATCAAAACGAGTGGCGTAATCGTTCACGTCCAAACCGAACTTAACTATTTTTTCCATCGTACTTTTATCCACAATCGCTCCAGCCGCATCGCTATTATCCATCCCGTCAGAACCAAATGAAATGAAAACAGAATCGTCTTTTACAAGTTTCATTTTAACTGCTTCAAGTCCCATATGTAAATTTCTGCCACCCTTGCCAGCATTTTTAGGAACAACAACGCGTGGTTCACCTGCAGCTAAGGTCACAGACGTTGGACGTCCGCCCTGCTGACGTACAACGTCTCCAGGCGCAGAGACGTTGTACACCTGCTTTAGCAGATGTCCAACGTCTGAAACGTTTCCAAAAATTTTCTCAAGCGCCTTATCCACTTCATCATAAAGTTCAGTTGAAACAATATTAACTTTCAATCCAAGTTCTTCAGACTTTTTTTCCATCGCCTCCACAGCAGTTTTATTGGAAACTAAAACAAAATTGTGAACCTTTTCAAAATATTTATCTTCTTTAGGCGTCTCAATTAAATCAAATTCCCCTAAATTATTTTCTGCGATAATTTTCTCCACATCAGACACTGTCGTATCGTCTTTATAAGTTGCCCCAGAGGCAACGTTTTTAAATATATTCCCTGGCACGTCGGAAAAGATAAGCCCAACCACAGTCGCTGGATAAGCAATTTTTGCCAGTCCTCCGCCTTTCAAAAGAGACAAGTGTTTTCTGATCGTATTCATCTCCGAAATTGTGCCCCCAGTTTTTAAAAATTCATCGTAAAGCTTGGCGCCTTGTATATATTCACTTTCTGGATAACAAAGAAGAGCTGAGCCACCCCCAGAAACAAGCACAATGATTAAATCTTCCTCGGTAGAATCCTTAATTATTTCATATATTTTTTTCCCAGCCACCACATTTGCATCAGTGGCCCTCGGATGTGTGCCTGCAAAAGTTTCAATATATTTGCATTCAACTTTTTCCAAGCCGATAACTGCGCCAGAAGTAATCTTGTCTCCTAAAATTTTCTCCAAAGCTAAAGCAGCCTGGCAAGATGACTTTCCAAAACCAACAACCTTTATTTTTTTAAATTTTGCTAAATCAAAATCTTCTCCTTGAATAGAAAGTTTTTCTCCGCTAAGAACGACCAAAGATGCGATAACATTTTCCGTCTTTATAGCGTCCAACCCAGACTCTATTATTTCTAACGCTATTTTACGGTTTAGAGTTATAGCCAAGGTATCCCAATTTTTAATCCAGTGTCCATCCATATTATTTAACTAAATTGATTGGTGCACCCGAGATAAAATTCTTTATATTATCTACCGACGTCTGCATAATCCGCAACTCCGCTTCTTTTGTATTGAAGGCTATGTGTGGAGTCATTACGACGTTTGGCATATCGAGCATCGGGATAGTGTCTCCTTTTTTAATTAATCTTTCTCCCTCTAAGACATCTAGTCCAGCGCCAGCAATTGTTCCATTTTTCAAACTAGAAATTAACGCTTCACTATCCACCAACTCTCCACGCGCAGTGTTTATCAAATATGCACCTTTTTTAAATAAAGAAATATTTTCTTTATTAATTAAATGATGATTTTCTTTGGTGTAGGGAGCATGCAATGTGACAATGTCAGCTTGCGCTAAAATATCTGGCAAATTTCCATAAGTAAAATTATTTTCTTTGGCAAAGGCTAAATCAGGGTACATATCATAAGCTACGACATTCATACCAAAACCACGCGCAATGTGAATAACATTCTTTCCAATTTTTCCAGTTCCAATCACGCCAAGTGTTTTTCCACTCAAATCAAAACCTTTAGAATTTGCAGGAACAGTATAATCACCATTTTCTTTTAAACCCAAAGTAGCTTCGCGAACCTTCCTCGACAAAGTTAAAATCAAAGCAAAAGTAAATTCTGCTACCGTCTCTGAACCATAGGCTGGAACATTGCAAATTTTTATATTTTTAGTATGCGCATAAGCTACATCAATATGGTCAAAACCAGTCGAACGTGTGACGATTGCTTTTAAATTCGGCAAGAAATCAATCACATTTTTAGTTATCATCGAATTGGTAAAAATACAAACGATATCAGCATCTTTGGCCTCAGCAATATTGCTTTCACTTAATTTTTCTTCGGAGAGAGTTATATCTATGCCAGCTAAAAGTTCTAAAAAAATAGCTTGTTCCGATTTTGGAACCTCAAAAAGTATTATTTTCATAAATTTATTATACTCCCGATATTTTATTTAAACAAATTCTTGAAAAAACCGACAAATCCTGAAGGAGTAGGAGGCGGAGTCGAGGTTGCGGCATTGTTATCTAAAACCACAATTTCACTTTCGCCTGCTTTCGCTAAACCGAAGTTTTCTCGGAAAATTTCTTCTTTGCCTTGGTCAGTGTTTAAATTATTTATATCAGCTGTTAATTTTTCCTTTTGCTGGTTGAGCGCGGTGATTTGATTCTGCACGACTTGTTTGTTCTTCGCGGTTTCCTCCATTTTGTTCCATAGACCCCAGATGTTCCAAGCAAAAAACACAATCAAAATTCCCAAGCATATCAAAAATGGTTTTGATTGAAACATATTTCGCCAGACCCGCTTTCGTTGAAAATTTCTCATATTGTGATATATTAAGTATATGCTTTTTAATAAAAAACATCAAAAGAAAATACAAATTATCTGGATGGTACTAAGTATTTTAATGGTACTCGGAATGATTTTGCTTTATATTCCTAGCTTTAGACCTCAATAGTCTTTACTGACTGTCAGTACGCATCATTTTTAGAAAAACGTCTTGGGAGATATTGACTCTACCACGTTCTTTCATTTTCTTTTTACCTTTTTTCTGCTTCTCGCGTAGTTTCATTTTTCGCGTAATATCGCCGCCATACATATGCTGGGTAACATCTTTTTTCATTCCAGACTTAGTGCGAGAAGAAATAATACGTCCTAAAGCTTGACCTTGAATTTTCAAAGTAAACATCTGACGAGGCAATAAGCTGTCTAATTTTATCACGGCTTTTTCGGCTTCAACCTCAGCTCGTTTTTTAGAAATGACCCTAGAGAATGCTGGCACTACTTCATCGGCCACGAGCAAATCCAGCCTTGTGACAAATGCTTCGCGCATCTCACCGATTTCATAAGAAATAGAAGCATAGCCAGAAGAAGTGCTTTTTAATTCATCAAAGAAATTACGCATTAACTCACGCAAGGGCATTTTGACGGAAATTGTAGAACGATTATCACCAAAATTTTCAGTATCACCCACTTCCCCTTCGTGGTCAAACAATAGTTGCATAATATTGCCGACATATTGAACTGGAGTAATAATTTTCAAATTCACCCAAGGTTCAAAAACATTCTCAATCAGTCCATCGTCTGGAAAAAAATAAGGAGAGTAAACTTTTATTTTTTTACCAGCTTGCCCTGAACCAACTGAAGGGTTCTTAAGAATCACTTCATAAGTAATAGACGGTGTCGTGATAACCAGCTCTAAATTAAATTCTCGCTTCAATCTTTCGGTAATAATCTCCAAGTGAAGCATTCCCAAAAATCCGCAGCGAAATCCTCTACCGAGCGAACCGCTGGATTCTTCTTCATAAGAAAAAGCTGAATCGGAAAGTTTTAGTTTTCCCAAAGAAAGTTTCAACTCCGCAAAGTCGTCTGCGTTTTCTGGAAAAACAGAAGCCCAAACGACTGGCAACGGTTGCATGTATCCTTCGAAGGCTGGCAGTGGATTCTTGAACATCGTAATCGTGTCACCGACAGAAGCGATACCAGGCTTTTTTATTCCAGTCACAATATAGCCAGTGTCTCCGGGAGAAAGAAAATCTCTAGGAGTTTCTTCCGGAGAAAAAGTGCCAACTTCGAGTGCAATAAATTTTTCACCAGAAACGGCAAACAAAAGATTGTCACCTTTGGCTACCTTACCATCAAAAACTCGCACAAAAACTATCACTCCACGATGATTGGAATATTTAAAATCAAAAACTAAGGCGCGCAAATCACTTTCTCCTTTATAGGTTTCCGTCGGAGCTGGAATGCGTTTGATAACTTCTTGTAAAAGACTTTCGACTCCCTCACCAGTTCGCCCAGAAACCAAAATTATTTCTTCTTGTTTACAATTTAAAAGCTTTACGACTTCTTCTTGAATTTCTGAGACTCTAGCTAAAGGAGAATCAATCTTAGAAAGCACTGGAATAATTTTTAGGCCTCCTGCGCGCGCCATAGCTAAGGTCGTCAGCGTTTGCGCCTGTACGCCTTGGGTTGAATCCACTAGTAAGATGGAACCCTCTACAGCCTTTAAGGCGCGCGAAACTTCATAGGAAAAGTCGATATGTCCTGGGGTGTCAATTAAGTTTAAAATAAAATTCTGACCTTCATACTTGTATTCCATACGAACGGGCTGCATCTTAATCGTGATTCCCCGCTCACGTTCAATATCCATCGAGTCCAACACTTGGTCACGCATCTTACGAGTCTCAATCGTGTGAGTAATTTCAAGCATTCTATCTGCCAAAGTACTTTTACCGTGGTCAATGTGGGCTATGATTGAAAAATTTCTAATGTGTTTTAAATCCATAAAATATTATTCTAAAAATCCACCAGTCTGATGATTCCACAAACTTGCATACATACCCTTTTTTTCTAAAAGTTCTTTGTGATTTCCTTCTTCCACAATAATCCCCTTATCCAAAACAACAATTCTATCCATCTTTTGAATAGTGGAAAGTCTATGAGCTATCACGATAGTGGTCTTGCCTTTCATCAACTCGGTAAAAGCATCCTGAATATAATGTTCACTAATACTATCAAGAGAACTCGTAGCCTCATCGAGCATAAGTATTGGAGAATCTTTCAACATTGCGCGAGCAATCGCTACTCTTTGTCTTTCCCCGCCCGAGAGTTTTATCCCACGCTCGCCGACCAAGGTATCATAACCTTGTGGTAATTTTGAGATAAATTCATCAGCGTGAGCTTTTTTAGCAACTTCAAAAATTTCCGCTTTCGTTGCATTCGGCTTACTATATGAAATATTTTCCCTTATTGTCCTGTGAAATAATATTGACTCTTGCGGAACATAGGAGATTACCGAACGTAAAGTGTTTTGAGTCACATTTTTTATGTCTTGACCATCAATCAATATACTGCCGTTGGTTATATCAGAAAAACGAAGAAGTAGCTTGGTAATAGTTGTTTTACCAGCGCCAGAATATCCCACTAATCCAATACGTTCTCCAGAATTAATTTTTAAATTAAAATTTTTCAACACGGAAACTCCATTTTTATAATCAAAAGAAACATTCTGAAACAGAATATTTCCTTCGGACATTTTTGAAATCTCTGGTTCTTTTGGATCTAAAATATCAATAGGTGTATCAAAAATATCAACGACTTCTTGCATGTCGGTCATTGCTTTCATTGCTCTAGTAAATGACCTGCCTAGATTCCATAAAATATCAAATAAACTAAACATATAACTTTGAATTAAAACAAACATTCCGATTGATATCTTTCCCATGTACCAAAAATGGATGTCTAGAAAAAGCACAAAAATCTGCAATACGGCAATCATTACGCCTTGCAGAAGATTTTGTAAATTACCAAAATACCAAGCTCTCCTCCTTTTTATTTCTTCGTCGGTGGTAATTGATTCAAAATTTTTCTCTTCTTTCTCATCACTACTAAATATCTTAACGTTTAAAATATTAGAAACAACATCAGCAAACCGACCAGTAACTAGTGAATCAGCTGCAGCCTCTGTCGCATCATATAACATTTTTCTTCTGACAAATAAAACTGTCATAAAGACATACAACATAGACCATCCTAAAAATATCCATGCAAGAATGGGAATTTTTATAAACAAAACAATTAAAATACCAAGGAGAATTACAAAAGAAAACCAGATTTGAAAACTTATAATATCTGCAAGTGTTTCAAACTGTTTTGAAAAACGCCTAGATTTGGCAATCAAGCTTCCGGAAAAATTATTAGAAAAAAAACGATAGGAGTGCTCTAGCAACCTTTCAAAAGTAAAATCGTAAAGCTCTTTCATAATTTTACTTTCAAAAAAAGAAACTGCATAATCCCCCGCTCGATATCCAGCAATCTGCACTACCACGATAGCTGAAACCACCACGAATAAATACATCACTTTATTTAAAATGATATATCTGGCCAAACCAGAAGAGAATAAATCTATAATTGATTTAAAAACTAAAGGCTTGAGGATGTTGTCAAAAACTGCCCCTACAGCATAAGCAAACAACATTAAGCTAAAAGATAGCCAATGTTTTTTAATATGCGGCCACAAATAATGAAAAATTCTTGAAAAACTAACTTTCATAGAAACACTATAACAGAAAATAGTCAGATTTTAAAGCTCTTCTTGGATTGGAGCAACAATTTTAGCTTTCCAAAATTTACTAGCCAGAGTTTCCATCAAATCTTTCAATTCTTGATTCTTGAGTAAATATAAGACGACGACAGCCGCTAATATACCTAGGGTTCCAGAAATTAAAGATTGCATAAAGATACCTATAAATCTGGTTGTGTCAAAGACAGAAGAAAGAGCATTCAAACTAAGAAAAGTAACTAAACCTAGAAAAAATGACGCGCCTAAACTTTGAAAAAAAGTCTTGGCAATATATGGCTCACCGGGCATAAAATCTATCTTGACGAAAATCCAATGTAGAATAAAATTCAGGGTCGTGCCGGCAGAATAAGCAAGTGGCAACATCAAAACCTCCGTTCCGGGAATATCATTAACTTTTAGAAGTGATTCTATAAAGTAACGAAACATTGAAACATTTTCAAATATTTTCATAAATGCAAAAGCAAGAATAATAATCAAAACGGAACAAATAAAATTTAGTATCAAAGGACGCGTAGTCTCTCCTTTGGCGTAATAAGCTCGAGAGACAAGCGAAATCATTCCTTGACCTAAAACAGAAACAGAAAAAATTGCCAAACAAGCGGCTGCTAGACGAGTATCATTCCAAGAAAAATAACCCGTACCGAGCACAACACGTACGATTTGGGCTCGTAAAACAATAAAAAGAAAGGTAGCAGGTATGGACCAAAATACTATCGCTCTAGAGGCAGAAGTTAGGTGTTGTTTAAAGTGGTCATTTCTCCCTTCAGAAACAGAACGAGCCATTGTCGGAAAAGCTGCCACTGCATAAGAAACACCGACAATTGCCGCAGGAACAGATTGCAAATTAAAAGAGAAATTAAAAATTGAAATCGAACCAGCAGCTAAAAATGAAGCAAAAGAAGTCATGCCTATTTCTGCCACATTGTTAAAGGCAAGCCCTAGGGTTCTTGGCAATGAAGTCAAAGCTACTTTTCCTATCTCTTTAAAATTAATAGAGAAAGAAAATCTAGGAGTAAAACCACAGTAATGTGAGGCCACCGCTTGTATTCCAAAATGCGCCAAAGCTCCCAGGATAACACCATAAACTAAACCAGAAATACCAAAGATGGGATAAAAAAATACTGCTCCAATAATAATACCGACATTGTAAAAAATTGGGCTCAACGAGAAAACAAAAAATCTATGGAAAAGTTGAGTGATTGTCCCAAAAAGATTTGAAAGACCAAGTAAAATTGGAGAAAGCAACATTATTCTGGCAAGTAAAACTACTTTTGCTTGATAAAATGGAGTGAAGCCTGGAGCAATAAAAAATACCAAATGTGGCATCAATAAAAAAAGTATTAATGCCACCACCACCATCCCACCAAAAAATACAGTAAAGACATCGCCGAGAAATTTTTCTGCTTCCTTGGTCACTTTACCATGAGACATTTTGGCCGAAATAAAAGGAATCAGGACAGTGATGGAAGCAAGAGAAGCAATACAGACAAAGATAAGGTCTGGCACACGAAAGGCCGCATAATAAGCATCCAGTTGCGGTGAAGGACCGATAAAATGCGCAATAGACCTATCACGAAAAAGAGCTAAAATCTGGGAAAGTAAAGTAAGACAACCCAAAAGAAGTGCCGCCTGATTCACGCTTCCAGACTCCTTGTTAAAAATTCTAAAAATCTTATCCATCTCCGTGCAAAATTAATTAATAAACTTGGCGTAATAAACTATCAAATAATATCATATTATTGTGAATTTTGTACGGAGACACTATGTTATCTATTTATTTTTTAGTCTTACTAGCAGAAGAAGGAGTGGTAGAAGTGGAAGTAGTTTGAGTTGTGGCTGGTGATGTTGAAGACACAGGGTTGTTTAATGAATTTACATATTGTATCAAGTTGCTATCAGAAGGAGACAAGGCAAGAGCGGATTGCGCATAAGAAAGCGCCTGGCTATTGTTTCCTTGACTCTTAGCAATTTGCGAAAGAGTAACCAAGGCATCAACATAATCTGGCTTAAGAGTTAGTGCTTGATTAGCATAAGTTTGAGCACCCGAGACATCTCCATTAATGAAAGAAACACCAGCAAGAGAAAGTTCAAGACCTGGATTTAACGGGTTTAAGCTAGAAGCAGTTTGATAAGCCTTGATAGCACTATCATAAGCATCCTTTCCACTAAGACTTCCTGCTGTTTGATAGACAGAACCGAGCAACTGATAGTTCAAGTAGTTTTGAGGGTCATATTGAATAGCCAACTGTGTACCATTGACAGCGTTAGTAAAGGCGGTTTGTATATTTGTCTTATCTGAGTCTGACAAGTTAGAACCTTTATTCGCGATAATACTTAGTTTTACAAGCTGTATTTGTGAATAAGTGCGTAAATATAAATCATTTGAGTATAAGGACAAAGCCGTAACGATAGAATTCTCAGCAACGGGTTCAGTTTGAGCATTAATTGCTTTGTTGAAATATGACACAGAAACAAAACGTTCTATGTAGGTAAATGCAGTAGAGACCGAAAGCACGACAAGAAGAATAATCACTAAAATAGAGAAGAAACTTTTTCTGTGGTCATTTAAAAAGGACATTGATACTTCCTTGTTTGAACTAGACGTGACTAGCCCAATGAATATCCCCGTGAAAGCAAAAGAAATTAAGAATATAACTGCGCCAGTAAAATAAAAGAATGAGGAAATAAACAAGTATAGAGATAACACAAAGAATGCCATCATTTCCCAGTTAGTCTCATTTTTTATACTGGAAAAAACTGACTTCACTCCCATTATTAAAAAAAGAACAAAGAAAAGAATCCAAGACAAGGCACCTAGTAAGCCAATAGTCGAAACAAAAGTAGTCCATAATCCAGAACCTGAGTTAAATGAAGTATCCCAAAATTGAGTATTGTTTACAACGGCCGGTTTATACATTGACCAAGCTTCTCCAAATCTATTTGGACCAAGACCTAGCACAGGATGCTTAAGAAGTACTCCTTTGGTAATAGACATTGTAGCTCCAAAAGAAGGGCCAACTTCCGTATTGGAAATATTGAGATGATTTGGTATAAAACTTCCAACAAATGGACCTGAGATAAAGAAAAGCAAAGCTATAATCATCACCACAAAGGAGGTAAGAGGAAAATTCTTTTTTCTTTTTTCAGAATCTTCTCCTTCCCCTCGGTGAATGGAAACTTTATAAACAAAAATAATCAAACTAGAAATTCCGAGAAGTATCCAAACTAGTGTGAAGTTTACAGAAGCTGCCAATAAAATTGACAGTAAAATGAAGATTTGAAGAAATACTTTTTCTACTTTAGAAATAGGGAAAAATTCAACAACTAAAAGAAACATCAGTCCAGAAAAACCAGCAAATAATCCAAGTGCGTTCCATGAACCCAAAATGTTTCCAGTCTTATCAGCTAAGATGCCCAACGAAAATACTTTATCAAGGACAAAAGCAAGCTTTGAGGTAGAACCAAAAATTGGAAGAATAAATAAACGAAAACCTTGGAAAAGCAGAACAAAAGCTGATGCTAATATTGAACCAAGTAAAACCATTTTTGCATGTTTCGGTGTGCGGAAAACAACAGCTGACATAAACAGCAGAATAAAGCTTGCAAAAATAAACCAAAAACTTCCGACGTCAAACATGGAACCAAATAAAGATGATTCACGACTTACAGAAAAAAGAGCCGACAAAAAAGTAATAAGGACAACAATAGCGCCAGCACCTATTAAACGAGATTTAGGAAAAACTATCTTACCGTCAACAAATCTGGCTATCGCCCAAAAAATGATACAAGCAGTAAGCCCAGTGACAAGAAGCAAGCCCTTTGAAGCCTCAACGGGAAAATTGGTAAAGGGTAAACAAAAAATTGGTAATAGAATTATTACTAAAAAAAGTGATAAAAATGAAAGTCTATCAAATATATTTGTACGCATGCAACACATTATACTATATACTCTTTACGATACGCAACCAAAGACTTATAAAACTATGTTAATAAGTCTATTTTTAACGTAGATAATTTTCTTTATCTCTGCTCCAAGTAGATATTTCAAGATGTTTTCATTTTCTATTGCTTGTTTTTTAATTTTTTCTTCAGCTTCATTTAAAAAAACCATCATCTCTGCTCGAACCCTCCCATTTATTTGTATTACGATTTTGATTTCTTCATCTTCCATTAAACTTTCATCTGACTTAGGCCAGCCAGAAAGACTAATGGATTTCTTTTCATCTAAAGCATTCCAAAGTTCTTCTGTCACGTGCGGAGCAAATGGCGAAAGAATTTGCAGGAATTTTTTATAATCTTCTTTTGAGATATATTCTGCCTTATCCATCTCTGTCACTAGTATCATCATCGAAGAAATCGCTGTATTGAAACGCATTTCTTCAATATCTTCAGAAACTTTTTTAATGGTCTTGTTAAGCAATTTCGCTAAAGAATAATTCTTGGACTTTCCTCCAGCCTCTGGCTGGAACCTTCCGTCTGCAGAATTACTCTTTAGCTTCATTGAAGAATTCTTCGGTTTCAAAACTTTCTCCCCTATCCGCCAAACTTTTTCAATAAATCTTCGAGAGCCAATAATACTTTCCGTAGACCAAGCCACCGATTGATTAAATGGACCCATAAACATTTCGTAAACACGCAAAGTGTCTGCGCCGTAAGTTTTTACAATATCGTCTGGATTGATGACATTGCCGAGTGATTTAGACATTTTTACTCCCCCTTCGCCTAAAATCATTCCGTGGGAAGTTCGTTTCTTGTAAGGTTCACTAGTCGGCACAAGTTTCAAATCATATAAAAATTTATGCCAGAAACGAGAATACAAAAGGTGCAACGTGGTGTGTTCGTTTCCACCGTTATACCAATCTACTGGTGTCCAATATTTTAAATTCTTCTTACTGGCAAAAGCTGTTTTATTTTTTGGGTCAGTGTAACGCAAATAATACCAACTAGAGCCAGCCCAGTTTGGCATCGTATCAGTTTCCCTTTTAGCCGGCCCTTTACATTTTGGACATTTGGTATCAACCCAAGCCTTGATATTAGCGAGTGGAGATTCTCCGCTGTCCGTCGGCTGATAGTTTTTTACTTTCGGAAGTTCTATTGGCAAATCTTTTTCTGGCACTGGAACAATTCCACATTTACCGCAATGCACGACTGGTATCGGCTCTCCCCAATAACGCTGACGTGAAAAAACCCAATCACGAAGTTTGAATTTAGTAATCTTTTTTCCAAAATCTTCAAAACCTGCTTTTTTATAATTCTCAACAATTGGCAATTTAAATTTTTCAGCAAATTCTAGATCGCGCTTATCATCAGCTGGCACCGCCATAATTGCTCCTGTGCCATAAGTCGCCAGCACATAGTCCGCGATCCAAACAGGAATTTCCTCTTTGGTTGCTGGATTGATAGCTTTTACGCCTTTCAACTCCACACCAGTTTTTGTTTTATCTTCGGCTGTGCGTTCAATGTCTGTTTTATTTTTTACTTCTTTGATATATTTTTCAACTTCATTCCAATTTGTAATTTGTAATTTTAACTCTGCAACTAATTTATGTTCTGGCGCCAGCACCAAATATGTCGCTCCAAAAATAGTATCTGGACGAGTGGTAAAAACCTTGATCGTTGCCGAGCCTGTATGCTTTCCCCCAGACGTGGGGCGGGGGGGGGGGGGGCGCCGGCCCCCCCCGGGGGGTTGGAACACGCTGTGATGTCCCTGATCATTCCACTTACAAAATAATTTAGGCCCGCTTTTAATTTGGCCAAAATACAC
>JARLIG010000003.1 GCA_031291825.1 Minisyncoccota bacterium
AAAATCTAAAAAAAATATACTCAGTTTCGAGGTCTGTAAGCTACCTCCCGACCAACGTCTGTAGAGTGTGCGTCGGGAAGGATTCGAACCTTCGGAGCCCTAAGGCGACAGATTTACAGTCTGTTGTAATTGACCACTCTACCACCGACGCTTGTCCCGCCAACTAGGCGTACGTTCACTTAAAATACCACAAAATTATATTTTTTGCATCTTTTTTAATAAAAAACTTGTTGTTATTCAGAAACTATGTTATTATAAAGTATCTTCAAAAACGGCCTTAGGGCTTTTTTGTTTGATTAAGAAAAATTATTTATGGAAATTAGAAATATAGCAATTATAGCTCACGTGGACCACGGTAAAACGACCTTGACTGACTGGCTGATGAAGCAAAATGGTGGTCTGCAAGATGAGGGAATTTCAATGGACTCAAACGACCTAGAAAAGGAGCGTGGTATTACTATTTATTCCAAAAATACTTCCATCACTTATAAAGGAACAAAAATAAACATTGTGGACACTCCAGGTCACGCGGATTTCGGTTCAGAAGTCGAACGTGTTTTGCGCGCCATTGACTCCGTGCTTTTATTGGTGGATGCAGTGGAAGGACCGATGCCACAAACCAGATTCGTTTTAAAGAAATCTTTAGAGTTGGGATTAAAGCCAATCGTGGTCATAAATAAAATAGATAAACCAGCTTCCGACCCGCATCGTGTGCATGAAGAAATTTTAGATTTATTTTTTGAGTTGGGTGCGAACGAAGAGCAAGCAAATTTTGAAACTATTTATGCGATTGGACGTGAAGGTAAAGCATTTAAACATCTCGGAGACAAGTCAGAAGATTTGTCACCATTACTTGATTTAATTTTAGAAAAAGTTCCACCAGCTTCGAAGAATGGTGATGGTTTGATGTCTGCGCAAGTTTTCAATTTAGGTTACGATAATTTCTTAGGCAGAATGGCCGTGGCCAGAATTTATTCCGGAGTATTAAAAGCTAGCAATCCAGTTTTTATTAAAGGAGAAAACGGAACACGCAAAGGAAAAATTACCAAGTTGTTTGTCTTTGAAGGTATCACTAGAAAGGAAGTAGAGAGCGCCGATTCTGGAGATATTGTTCTTTTGGCGGGTATTCCAGATATTTATATTGGAGAGACATTGTGTGAGAACGAGAATGTCGAACCACTTCCTCATATCGCGATAGATGAACCGACTTTGTCGCTTAATTTTTTAGTAAACGATTCTCCATTTGCCGGCAAAGAAGGGAAGTATGTGACTTCCAGACAAATCAAAGAAAGATTGGAAAAAGAATTAGAAATAAACGTCGGGTTAAAAGTAGATTTTACTCCAGACCAAGGTGAAAAAAATATGGGCCCAAGTTTTTTCAAAGTATATGGACGTGGAGAGTTGCACATCGCTATTTTGCTCGAAAATATGCGCCGAGAAGGTTTTGAAATGCAAGTCTCACAGCCAGAAGTTATCATTAAAGAAGTTGATGGTCATAAGACCGAGCCATACGAAGAATTAGTTATTGATGTGCCGATGGAGTCAAGTGGAAGTGTGATTGAAAAGATTGGCAAGCGACGTGGCATTATGAAAGATATGGTAGAAAAAGAAGGTATTGCAAGGATTATTTTCGATATACCGACTCGTGGATTGCTCGGTTATCGAGGTGAATTTATTATTGACACGAAAGGGGAAGGCATAATGAGTTCTCGGGTGACTGGCTTTAAAGACTACGCGGGGGAAATAAAAAGACGAGAGTATGGGTCTATGACTTCGATGGTTTCTGGTAAGGCAGTAGCCTTTTCCCTTGCAAATTTACAGGAACGTGGTATATTGTATGTAGGTCATGGTGCGGAAGTTTACGAAGGTATGGTGGTTGGAAATGTCCTCAAGGGAGATGATATGGCAGTGAACCCGACGAAAGGAAAACAACTTACCAACATGCGTGCTTCTGGTACAGATGAAGCCATCACCTTGAACCCTGTTTTTACTTTGAGTATCGAACGAGGGTTAGAAGTGATGAACGAAGATGATTACCTGGAAGTTACTCCAAAATCAGTCAGGCTTCGAAAAAAATATCTGACAGAACTTGACCGCAAAAAACATTTTGCACAATCTTAAAAAATCTTATAACTTTCAATAAAAAAAATATGTCAACAATAACTTTCAAACCAAAAAAAGTAACCAAGAAAATAACTTCACATTTACAAGACCGTGCGTCTGACGTGATCATGAATCGTTTTGGTTTGACAGTTGATGGTAAGAGAAAAACTTTGGAAGAAATCGGCAAAAAATATAATATCACTCGAGAGCGTGTTCGCCAAGTGGAGGATGTTGCTTTGAATTTAATAAAAAAATCTGAAGCTTACAAAAGCGAGCAAGCAGTTTTTGAAGAATTAAAGCAATTGATGCACAAGCTCGGTTCTATTGTTTCAGAAAACGAATTACTTTCTTATATTTCCAAAGACGAAGCCACTCAAAATCACATTCACTTTTTCCTAGTGCTTTCCGATGCTTTCAAAAAATATCGTGAGGATGACCATTTTCATACTCGCTGGAGTGTGGATGATGCGATGGCGGATAAAATTCACGAGAGTTTGCGTAAGCTTTATGCAACGCTCAAAGACGAAGATTTGATTCCAGAAACTGAAATGATTAAAAAGTTTTTTGACCAGATGAAAGATGTTGCGGAAGAATATCGTGATGAAGAGATGGCTAAGCGCTGGCTTTCGATGTCCAAAGCAGTGGCAAAGAATGGTTTAGGGGAATGGGGTAAGGCCTCTTCTCCAAATATCCGCACGCGCGGAGTAAAAGATTATGCTTTTCTAGTTATGCGACGTCATGGTTCACCGATGCACTTCAAAGAAGTAGCTGATTCTATTTCTAAAACTTTCGGTAAAAAGACTCATTATGCTACTTGTCACAATGAACTCATTAAAGATAGCCGTTTTGTGCTAGTTGGCCGCGGAATGTATGCGCTTGCTGAATGGGGCTACAAGGTAGGTATTGCTCGTGAAGTGATTGAAGATATTCTGAAGAGAGAAGGCGCGCTCTCTAAAGACGAAGTTGTCGAGAAAGTTATGAAAGAAAGATATTTCAAGAAAAATACTATCTTAGTAAATCTAGCAAATCCAAAATACTTCAAGAAAAATAAAAACGGACTTTATACTCTAGCTTAGTTTTTTATGAAAAGACTCTTCCTTTACGAGGAAGAGTCTTTTTGCTGTATTTTTTTACGTATTTGTATTAAAATACTAGTATGACTGGGGATGAATTTATTGAATCTGTTCTGGCCGTTTTTACGGAAATTTGGCCGATGCTTTTGATTATACTCATTGGTTTTTTGGCTATTGAGTTTCATCTAGTTACAGAGCTTTTGTCTTTGATTGGAGTTATTATTTTGGGTCGCATTACTTGGGCAATGTGGGTTCATTATGTTCAGCAAGATTTTATTTCTGGTATTGATTTTGTTTTATTGGAAATCATTCCTCCACGTGAAGTTTTACGTAGTCCAAAAGCCATGGAACTTTTTATTACCAATGCTCTGTACCATTGGAGCACAAAGGGAGGCCGAGAAGAATTTTGGCAGGGAGCTGTGTGGTTTTGGTTTTCGTTAGAAATCGCCTCAATCGACGGACAGGTGCATTTTTATATTAGGACACCGACACGTATCAGGGGATTAATTGAGACTCAAATGTATGCGCAATATCCTCAGGCGCAGGTGAAGGCAGTAGAAGATTATACTTTAGCTGTGGATGAGATAACCCCTACGAGTGCTTGGAATGGCTGGGGATGTGAGTTTGCTTTAAAAAAACCAGAAGCATATCCACTTAAGACTTATGTTGATTTTGGACTCGATAAGGACCCGAAAGAAGAATTTAAGGTTGACCCTATTTCTCCAGTAGTGGAGCTTTTTGGTTCACTTAAAAAAGGTGAGCAGATGTGGATGCAAATTGTAGTTGCACCTTCAAAAAAAATGTATCACACCAAGGGAACTATTTTTGGTAAACATGATTGGGTAAAAGAAGCTGGTATACAAATGGCCAAGCTCTTAGCCCCATATAGTAGTTATAAAGAAGTTAAAACTGTCGAAGAGTTGGGGGTAGGAAGAGCTAGGATAGAAGTCCGTGTTCCACCACACCTAGACGAGGTGATGAAAAAAATGAGAGCAAAACCAGGGAAACTTGGTTTTGATACTGGCATTAGGGTTATGTATATAGCCAAAAAAGAAGCATTTGACATGAGCAGTCGCAGAAATTTACGTCTTGTTTTTCGGCAATATGCAGACCCTAACTCAAATGAATTACTGCGCGTTAATTCAACTCAGGCAGATGCTTTTAATAGTTCATTTTTTGGACTTTCTCCAAAAAAGGTAATGGTTTTAGCAAACAGAATGCTCCATGAATATCGTGAAAGAGGATTTTTTCATCTGCCAATGAGACACATATTTAACAATCATACTATTACTGGACCTATGGCAGTTATTGTTAAGCAATTTTGGTTGCCATATTTTCATCCGACAACTTTTGTCTTAAGTACAGAAGAGATAGCGACTATGTGGCACTTTCCTGGTCAGATTATGCGTGTGCCTACGCTGGAACGTATTGAGTCGAAAGAAGCTTCTCCACCTACAAACTTACCAACTTAATTTTTTATGGAAAACTTCTTTTCATCAGAGGGTTTTAAACATTTCGTTCTAGACCTAGTATTTAGTATTAAAAAACATGAGAAAATTATTTCTTATGTTTTTGGTGCGATTATATTTTTAGTACTTTCTTATTTTTTTTTATTAAGCGCGCCGGTAAATTTTCCAAAATCTTCTGTGATAGGAATAGATTCAGGAATGAGTCTGCGTAGTGTTTCAGCTCTCTTGAAAAATGACCAAGTCATACGTTCTCGGGTAATGTTCGAATATTCAGTAATAATATTGGGTGGAGAAAAACACATAGTTTCAGCTGATTATTCTTTCCCAAGTAGTCTATCAGTTTGGCAAGTTGCGATGAGTATCATGAAGGGTGAGCATAAATCACCAGCTGTTTTGGTGACCATTCCAGAAGGTTTTAATTTAAATCAGATAGCAGATGTTTGTAAATTAAAATTAATTAATTTTAATGAGACTCAATTCTTAACAGAGACTGAGAACATGGAAGGATATCTTTTTCCGGATACTTATTTTTTCTTAAGTAATGCAAACGAGGAAGATGTTGTAAAATCCATGAATGAAAATTTTCAGAAAAAAATCACACCACTTTTACCACAAATAAATGCTTCTGGTCATTCAGAAAAAGACATCATAACGATGGCATCTATTTTAGAAGGAGAAGCTCAGGGTGATACTGACATAGGAATTATTTCTGGAATTTTATGGAAAAGAATTAAAATTGGTATGCCGCTGGAGGTTGATTCTGCGCCGGAGACTTATAAAACCAAAGGTTTGCCGGAAAACCCCATTAACAATCCAGGATTGGAAGCTATTTTAGCCGCGATTAATCCGCAAAGTTCGCCTTATCTTTATTATTTGCATGATAAAAATGGTAATATTCACTATGCTACGACTTTTGCACAGCATCAGGCAAACATTAGAGAATATTTAAAATGAAAAAGATACAGACGTTGGACGTCTGGGGAACCGAGACGTCCAACGTCTATATCAAAATTATATGAAAAAACACAATTTTGCTTTTATTGATATAGAAACTACAGGCTTAAACTTATTAAAGAATGAGATTATTGAAATTGGCTGTGTTCTCACAACACCTGACTTAAAAGTAATCGAAGAATTTGAATTGAAAATAAAACCAGAACATATAGAAACAGCTAACCAAATTGCTCTCAAGGTAAATCATTACAATAGAGAAGATTGGGAATCAGCTCTTAGTTTAGAAAAAGCTATTAAAATATTTTCTAAAAAAGTTAGAGACTGTATTATGGTTGGACACAATGTATCTTTTGACTCTGGGTTTTTAGAATATACTTTTAATCAATTTAAAATAAAAAATCCGATGCATTATCACAAGTTAGATACTATTTCTATTGCTTGGGCAAAATTTCACAACGATCCAAGCTTCGAGCATTTCTCTTTACATGAAATGTGTTTGCATTTTGGTATAAAAAACGAGCGTGCACATTCTGCTTTGCCTGATGCTCGTGCCACATATGAGCTTTACAAAAAACTCATGTCTCTGTAGAATCAAAATATTCTCTAAAAAGCCCGCATAATTTTCTGCTGAAAATTTGCTTAGACTTCGGCCCGTCGGCCTACGTAAGACTTTTTATAGAACATTTTGATTCTATGAGTAACACAAAGAAGAAAATTGTATTCGTTGGACTTTCGGGAGGTGTAGACTCTGCGGTTTCTGCTGCGCTTCTGAAAAAACAAAATTATGAAGTTGTCGGAGTTTTTATCAAAACTTGGCATCCGGAGTTTTTAGTGTGCAACGAAGAAGAAGAACGTATGGACGCGATGCGCGTGGCAGCTCATTTAGATATCCCTTTTTTAACTTTTGATTTTAGCGACGTTTACAAAAAAGAAGTTGCAGACTATATGATAAATGAGTATAAAACTGGAAGAACTCCAAATCCAGATGTGATGTGCAATAAAGAAGTGAAGTTTGGAGCATTTCTCAAAAAAGCACTTTCAATGGGTGCTGACTTTGTGGCGACTGGACATTATGCACAAGAGTTTTCAGAGCAGAATTTTAAAGGCGGAAGGTTCCGCCCGAAGGGTGGAGTAATGCCGAAAAATTCTGCTCTGAAAACGTTTTTAGTTAAAGGAATAGACCCCTCAAAAGATCAAAGTTATTTTTTGTGGACATTAAAACAAGAACAATTAAGCAAAATTTTATTTCCAATTGGATATTTAAAAAAGACCGAAGTAAGAATTTTGGCGAAGAAATTTAAATTACCAGTTGCGGAAAAGAAAGACAGTCAAGGGATTTGCTTTTTAGGCGCGGTAGATTTAAAAGAATTTTTGAAGCATTATATTAAATCAAAAAAAGGGAAAGTTGTTAATGAAAAAGGGGAGGATGTTGGCTATCATGATGGAGTAGTTTTCCACACATTAGGGGAGAGACATGGATTTACAATTACTAAAAAAGGTTCAACGGATGGCGCGTATTATGTCATTGGTAAGGATATTAAAAAAAATATTTTAGTTGTTTCGCAATCCCCAGACGTTGGACTGACGTTGGACACCCGCCAAGGGCGGATGTCCAACGTCGACCCAGACGTCCAACGTCTGGAACAAACTAATTGGATTTTAAAAATTCCAAAACCAAATAAAAATTATACAGCGCAAATCCGTTACCATGGAGAATTTTTTCCTTGTCAGATATTAATCAAATCAAAAACGGAGGTAGAAGTTTTATTCAAAAAACCAGTCATTATTGCCTCTGGTCAATCCATTGTTGTTTATGACAAAGATGTTTGCCTGGGCGGCGGAGTGGTTGTATAATGGATAAATGCAACAATTTTTTACACAAAACTATGATGTTATATTAAGATTAGTAACAGCAGTTTTTCTTGGTTTACTGGTTGGGGCAGAGAGAGTTTTAGTGCATAAAGAGGCTGGAATGAAAACGCATGCTTTAGTAGCAATGGGTGCGGCAGTTTTTGCTTTAGTGTCTGAACAATTAATACAAAAATATGCATATCTACCAGGGCTTAATCCAACTATGATTCCAGCTCAAATAGTACTAGGTATTGGATTTTTAGGTGCTGGGTCAATAATGTTACAAGGCTCACGGCTCAAAGGTTTGACTACCGCGAGTGGACTTTGGGTTGTTGCCGGTATTGGTATGGCTTCTGGGTTAGGGTTTTATGGTTTGGCTTTTATTGCAACCGTTTTAATACTTTTGATTTTTACCTTGGTATATATACTTGAAAAACCTATTAGAAAAATTTCTGGGGAGACAGAATAAATAATTTAGAATCAATATGCAGTCAGATGAAATCAGGTCAAGATTTTTAAAATTTTTTGAGAAGCGAGGACATAAAATAATTCCTTCGTCTTCGTTGGTACCTGACAATGATCCTTCGGTGCTTTTCACGACGGCTGGAATGCATCCGCTCATACCGTATTTATTAGGAGAAGCCCATCCGATGGGTATTCGTTTAGCAGATGTGCAGAAATGTGTTCGCACGCAAGACATCGACGAAGTCGGTGACAAAACTCATGACACTTTTTTTGAAATGATGGGTAACTGGTCGCTCGGAGATTATTTTAAAAAAGACGCGATTAAATGGAGTTATGAATTTTTAACTTCCAAAGAAGAAGGATTGGGTCTTGATGCAGAAAGACTTTACTTTACATGTTTTGAAGGAGATGAAAATGCGCCAAAAGATACAGAGTCTGCAGAAGTTTGGGAATCTCTAGGCATATCAAAAGATAGAATTTATTTTTTAGGCGCTGGAGATAATTGGTGGAGTCCTGGAGACAATGGACCATGTGGACCAGATTCAGAGATGTTTTATGATTTAACAGGAGAACTCGGAGATTTAACTAAAGAAGAATTTGAGAGTGGATGTGATGAACAAAAAATTGTTGAAATTTGGAACGATGTTTTCATGGAATACGAAAAGAAAGATGCAAAGATAATTGGTAAATTAAAAAAGCAAAATGTTGATACGGGTGCAGGCTTAGAAAGAATCTCTATGGTTATGCAAGAAACAGATAGTGTCTTCGAGACAGATTTATTTGTTCCGATAATGAATAAAATCAACGAGCTTACAGAATCTAGAGATGAAAGACCGAAAAGAATTGTTGCTGACCATATTCGTACAGCTGTTTTTATGATTAGTCACGGAGTTATACCGTCAAATACTCATCGAGGTTATATTTTACGTAGATTACTTCGTCGCGCCGTTCGATATTCCGACATTTTGGATTTTAAGCATAACTCTCTTTTTTTTATAGCTGAAATAGTTATAGAAAAATACAAGAATATTTATCCTGAATTAAGTCAGCATTCCGAAGTTGTTAAAAAAGAAATAGATAAGGAAGAAAAAAGATTTAGAGAAACTCTAGCGAAAGGCATGAAAGAATTTGAAAGGGGGATAGACCCATTTGTTCTTTTTACAACCTATGGTTTTCCCATCGAACTCACTATTGAATTGGCAAACGAAAAAGGAAAAAAAATAGATTTAGAAAATTTTAAAGAGAAAATGGCAGAACACCAAAAACTTTCCCAGACTTCTTCCGTGGGGATGTTTAAGGGTGGTTTGGCAAATCATAGCGAAAAAACAATTCGCTTACACACGGCGCATCATCTGCTTTTGGCTGGTCTTCAAGCGATTGTTGATAAAAACATAAAACAGCGAGGCAGTAACATCACCGAGGAACGCTTGCGTATGGATTTTCTTTGCGACCACAAGCTGACAGATGAGGAAAAGCAAAAAGTTGAGGCTTGGGTGAATGATAAAATTAAACAAGGTCTTAATGTCATACGCAAGGAGATGCCTTTAATGGAAGCGGAAAAGATTGGCGCGGAAATGGAATTTGGTGCTAAATATCCAGCAGTCGTGTCTCTTTATTTTATAGAAGATAAGAATGGTAATCCTATTTCAAAGGAATTTTGCGGTGGTCCACACGTGAAAAACACCAGCGAGCTTGGTATTTTTAAAATTCAAAAAGAAGAAGCTGTAGCGCAAGGAATTAGACGTATAAAGGCCGTGCTTTTGTAACCCTTTTTGTATTTTTTGTGATACAATTAGCCAAATGGGAATTTTTTCAAAAAATAAAAATAAATTAATTTTAGTTTTTAATGTTGGTTCCTCAAATATTAGCGGAGCTCTTTTTTGGGCGCAAAATTCTGGTATTCCAAAAATAATTTTTTCCGACATTGAACCGATTCACATAGAAGACAAGCTTGATATTAATAAGTTTTTATCTTCAGCAATGCAATCCTTAGATGCGGTGGCTGGTCGGATTCGCAAGGCTAATATGGGCACCCCACAAGAAGTTTTTTGTGTTTTATCTTCACCTTGGCATGTTTCTCAAACACGCATAATTAATTTCAAGAAAAACACGCCCTTTATTTTTACAGCAAGGTTGGCTGAGAGTTTAGTGCAAAAAGAAATCAGTCTCTTTGAAGAAGAAAATTTAAAGAAAGACTCAAACGCGGATACTGCTAATCGCACGATTGAAGTTAAAAATATAAAAACCATTTTAAATGGCTACGAAACATCCGAGCCTTTAAATCAAAAAACTAAAGAATTAGAAATGACGGTTTTTATTTCTTTTGGTGAGGAAAAATTTCTAAAAACAATAGAAGATAATATTGCAAAATATTTTCACTTTAACCAAATAAGATTCTCTTCTTTTTCCTTGGCATTTTTTACTATTGTAAGAGATATGTATATTCAAAAAGAAAATTTTCTTCTGCTTGATATTGGTGGGGAAGTTACAAGTATTTCTATGGTAAAAAAGAATATTCTCCGTGAAGGCATAACCTTTCCGATTGGGCGTAACTTTTTTACCCGTGGTGTTGCCAGAGATTTAGGATGCACCTTGAGTGAAGCTGGGTCCCTAATTTCTCTTTTTAAAGATGGTCACGCAGAAGAATCTGTAGCAGCGAAGATGACTATAACTATGGGTCAGCTCAGAACCGAGTGGTTAAAAAGTTTTCAGGAATCTCTAGCAAATCTTTCCAATGACATCTCTATTCCTGCGACTATCTACCTATCCACTGATAAAGATTTAGCAGATTTTTTCTGTCAAACCATAAAGTCTGAACAGTTTAATCAATACACTTTAACTGAGTCAAAATTTGAAATTATTTTTTTAGACACCTCAGTATTTCATGGAATTGCAGTCTTTGCTGAACCAGCAATTCGTGAACCAACACTTATCATCAATTCTGTTTATATTAATCGTTTTTTAATTTACCCCGCCACAATGGGGCGAGTATAAATTATGCCAAAACATTTTTTAGAAGATATGGTTAAAAATAAGCGTGCTAAGGAAGATTTCAGGGAAGAACCTGAACCTAAAAGAGAAATACAATACGTTGATACCATGGAAATAGAAACTAATTATAATCCGCAAAAATCACGTTACTTGCTTTGGTTCGTGGCGCTTGTTTCGGTTATTTTTTGCTTCTTTGCTGTTTCTTTTTTGTTCTCTAAAGCACAGATTGTTGTTAATCCAAAAACTGAAAGTGTTGTTTTAAACGAAAGTGTATTAGCCGACAAGGATTCAGACGCCAATGGAATGTCTTTTGATTTAGTGGTTATTCCCGGACAAGAAAGTAAAACTATTCAAGTGAGTGGCGAAAAAAGTGTTTCCACTGCCGCTACTGGGTCAGTTTTAATTTTTAATGCTTATAGCGCTTCTCCGCAAAGGCTTGATATTGATACTAGACTGGTTGGTTCCAACGGAAAACTTTATAAAACGCAAGTAGCCACTATTGTTCCAGGAATGAACAAAAACGGCACTCCGGGACAAGTTTCTGTGGGTATTTATGCAGCCGAGCCTGGACCAGATTATAATAGTTCATCAACAATCAGTTTTACAATTTTTGGTTTTAAAGGAACTCCAAAATATTCTAAATTTATGGCAGTGTCCGAAAAAGGAACTGTCATATCTGGCGGCTTCATTGGTCAAGCTCCGGATATTTCTCCGACCGACCAAAGCACGGCCTTGAGTGATATGAAAACTATCTTGCAAACAGATTTGGTCAATAAAGCTACTGCTCAGATTCCCGACGGGTTTATTCTTTTCAATAATGCTGTTGTTGTAAATACCGATGATGCAAACATGTCCTCAGTTTACAATCCAAACAATACGGCAACGATGACACTTACTGGAACTTTATATGGCATTATTTTAAGTGAAGCAGAATTAACAAAAAAAATCGCGACAGATAATATTCAAAATTATGATGGTAGTGATGTTTACATACCAGATATAAAAAATCTTACTTTCTCTTTATCTCCTGCCAGCGCAAGTGGGACGCAGACAGGTTCAACACCAGTAACTTCAACTACTGTAATTACTCCAACAACCAATGCACCAGTAGTTTTGCCAAACACAACCGCCAATTCTTTAGTCGATGCGCAAAGTATAAATTTCAACTTATCTGGTACAGCCACAATCGTTTGGAAGCTTGATGAAAATAAATTTATTAATGATTTATTGGGTAAATCAAAAAAGGATTTTACGCAGATATTGTCTCAATATCCAAACATCAATTCTGCCACCTTAAATCTAAGCCCTTTTTGGAAGATGTCTATTCCAAATCAAGCTAAGGACGTAAAAGTAATTGTGAATTACCCGCAGTCTTGACGTCAGCATTTAATTTTATTATAATTGCATTCTATACATGAGTGATTCAAAAAATGAAAAAATTGTGACGGCAAGAGGAGTAGTCACTGAAGCGCTTCCTTCCACTTTATTTAGAGTGAAAATTGAAGATAAGGTAGAGGATGGAAAAGAAATTTTGGCTTACTTGGGTGGTAAGATGCGGATGCACAGAATTAAGGTTTTAATCGGAGATTCAGTTGAAGTCGTGCTAGATCCTTATGGTGGAAAGGGAAGAATAGTGAAAAGATTATAAAGGACTTGTTATTTTTAAAGGAATAGTGTATTATAGTGCTTACTGTTCAATTGGAATTTTAAAAAGTTATAGCATTGATAAATAAGGGTTTTTTCCTTGTTTTTCTTTATGTTATGGCTAAACGTTGTATTTGAAAATATATTTGAAAAATTTTTATGAAAATAAAATCAGCTGTAAAAAAAATTTGTGATAATTGTAAAATGGTCAAACGGGCCAGGCATTTAAGAATAATTTGTACTAATCCTAAGCACAAACAAAAACAATAATTTATGAGAATATTAGGAATCACTGTACCAAATGAAAAAAGACTGGAGATAGGACTGACTTGCCTATATGGTATTGGTATTCCTCGAGCTAGAAAAATTTTAGACCAAGTTGGCATCGATCGTGGTAAGAAAGCGAAAGACTTAACTCTAGATGAAGAGAATATTATTCGTGGAGTTGTCGAAAAAATCTTAATTGAAGGAAATCTAAGACGTGAAATAGCTTCTAATATTAAACGTCTGAAAGATATCAAAAGTTACCGAGGTGTTCGCCACATGAAGAGATTACCAGTTCGAGGACAACGCACCAAGACAAACTCACGCACTGTTCGAGGCAATGTCAGAAAGACAATGGCGTCTGGTAAGAGAAAGGAAAGTAAGACATAAAAAATAAATTACGAATTATCAATTACGAATTAAGAATGCCTAAAACAAAAATTACAACCGAAGAAGTTAAGAAAGAAGAGAATGGAGAGGAAATCAAAAAGGCTCCATCGAAAACACCAAAGAAAAAAATTACTTCTGGTGTTTTACACGTTGAGGCTACCTTCAACAACACGAAGGTTCTTTTCTCTGATAAATTAGGTAACACTTTGTTTTGGGGAAGTGCTGGAGCGATGGGTTTCAGAGGAGCTAAGAAAGGAACTCCATTTGCCGCTTCAAAAGTTGGCGATGTGATTGGTAGTAAGGCATCAATTCTTGGAGTTAAAGATGCAGATGTGGTTGTTTTAGGAGTTGGTTCTGGACGTGAACCAGCTATTCGAGCCTTTATGGCCCATGGGATTGACATTACTTCCATTTTAGATGCTACACCTGTACCACACAACGGACCAAAAGCTAAAAAGCCAAGACGAGTATAAAAATAATTACGAATTATTAATTACGAATTACGAAAAAACATGATATCCAAGCCAAAATTTAAAATTTGTAGAAGACTAGGTCCAGGAGTTTATGACAAATGTCAAACTGCTAAGTTTGCTTCGTCCGCTACAAAGACTCTTCCTGGAGGTAAGCGTCCAAAAGCTCCTACTGAATACGGCACACAGCTTATTGAAAAACAAAAAATTCGTTTTTCTTATGGTATCTCTGAACGTCAACTTTCCAACTATGTAAAAAAGGCTTCTAGTACAAAAGGCACTGGTACAGCAGAAAAACTTTATGAAAGTTTGGAATCTCGCCTAGACAACGTAGTTTATAAAATGGGCTTGGGCGCAAGCCGACGTGCTACCAGACAAATGGTTTCTCATGGACACTTTATCGTAAATAATCACCGAGTTACTATCCCTTCCTATGAATTAAAGACTGGTGATGTTATAAAAATCCGTGAAGGTTCTAAGAGCAGTAAACTTTTTACAAACTTGTCCGACCGCTTAAAAGATTACAACGGTCCAGCTTGGGTAAGGTTTGATGTTGGAACCCTGGAAGGCAAAGTTTTAGATAAACCAAAAAACATTGAAACATTTTTAGATATTAACGCGGTGCTCGAATTTTATAGTCGATAATTTTATTATTTTTTCGCCCTTGGCGAAAAGTTGTTATATTAAAAGTTTAAAATATAAAAAATATGCCTGAATATAAAATAATTATGCCTTCTAAACCTCGTGTAGTTGTGGAAGAAGGAAATAAGGGAGTATTTGAAATCGATGGTTTGTCGCCTGGATATGGGCACACACTCGGAAACAGCTTGAGAAGAATAATCCTTTCTTCTTTGCCAGGTGCGAGCGTTACCTCTATTAAGATTGATGGTATCTCACATGAATTTCAGACAATGGATGGCATTAAAGAAGATGTCATTGTGATGATTTTAAATTTAAAGAAGACTCGTTTTAAAATGCTTTCTGATGAACCACAGACGGTGATGCTTTCTGTGAAGGGCCCGAAAGAAATTTTAGCTTCTGATATCAAGACCGGCGGACAGGTTGAAATTTTAAATCCTGAATTACACATTGCGGAAGTTACTGGCAAAGTAAATTTGAATATTGAAATGAAGATTGAAAAAGGCCTAGGCTTTATTCCAAAAGAAATTTTTCAAAAAGATAAAGTAGACGTCGGCACGATTGCTGTGGATGCTATCTTTACTCCGATTCGTCGAGTATCTTACGAAGTTGAAAATATGCGTGTTGGCGATAAGACCAACCACAATCGTCTACGTATCTCGATTGAGACAGATGGCACTTTAACTGCTCGTGAAGCCCTCTCTCGTTCTATAGAAATCATGATTAATCAGTTGAAGGCGATTATTGATTTCAAGGAACCCGAAGAAGAAGTTAAGACTGAAAAAGATTCTGACAAAAATGAGGATAAAAAAGATGAAAAGAAAGGTGACTTTGCAGATGTTTTAAAGACCCGCACTGATAGCCTAGACCTTTCCACTCGCACATTAAATGCTTTAACTGGCGCAAATATTCGAACTCTTGGTGGGCTCGCTCGCAAGAAGAGAGAAGACCTGCTTGAAGTCGAAGGCATTGGCGAGAAGGGAATTACAGAGATTAAAAAAGTTTTAAACAAATTCGGTTTGAATTTGAAAGAATAATTTATGCGACACCACAATAACGTAAGAAAATTCGGACGAGATAAATCACAAAAGAAAGCGTTGCTTAACTCTTTAGCGCTCAATTTGATTGTACGAGAAAAAATCAAGACCACTGAACCAAAAGCAAAAGAACTAAGACCATTTATTGAAAAGCTTATTACTGCTGCCAAGAAGGGTGACCTAGCGACTCGCCGAGTAGTTATTTCCAAACTTTCAAACCGCAAACCAGAAGTCAAGAAACTTTTTGAAGTTTTAGCGCCAAAATATAAGGATATTAAAGGAGGATATACCCGAGTTTTAAAATTAGGAGCCAGAAAGTCGGACGGCGCCAAAATGGCAATTATTGAATTTGTATAATGAAAACAGAAAAAAACAAAACTAAAGATGTAGCTATTAAAACCATTGATGCCAGTGGACGAACCTTAGGCAGAGTTGCCAGCGAAGCTGCGATGACGCTCATGGGCAAGACCAAGCCAACTTTCGAACGCAACGTTTACTCTGGTTTTCCAGTAAAAATAATCAATGCTTCCAAGCTCAGTATTACTGCGAAAAAATTGGAAGAAATTTATCACACCAGATATTCCGGCATTCCAGGCGGTTTGCGTATTTTGAAAGGTACTGAAACAGCTGAGAAGCGAGGATTAAAAGAATTGATTCGTATGGCTACTACTCAGATGCTTCCAGGTAATAAATTGCGCCGAGTTATGGTTAAACATTTAACAATAGAAGATTAATATATGGATAAAGAACTAAAAGAAGGAAAATATATTGAGGCTGTAGGAAGACGCAAAACTTCTACTGCTCGAGTACGTATTTCGAAAAGTGCTAAGGCGCATTTTATCGTAAATGGAGTAGATGCTAAGGAATATTTCAAGACCGAAGATCAACGCCGTTTAATTTTAGACCCGATGGTCAAAGGAATACCAGCTGGCGAGGGAAAGGCAGATACAAAGTGGAGTGTTGATGTACGTGTTTCTGGTGGAGGAATTCACTCTCAGTCTGAAGCAGTTCGTCATGGATTGTCTCGTGCACTCGTTGAATCAGATATAACTCTTCGTGGAGAATTGAAATCATTAGGATTTTTGAAACGAGATCCTAGAGCTAAGGAACGCCGTAAGTTCGGTCTCAAAAAAGCAAGAAAGGCGCCGCAATGGTCAAAACGTTAATTATTCAAAACACCCCTTTAAGAAGGGGTGTTTTTATGTTATATTGTCTATATGGCGGACGATGAAATTAAAAAAGAACCTGAAGTTACTGAGCCCGAAGAAGAGGTTGTTGAATTTGAATTCAACGAAGACGGCGAAGAAGATTTAAAGAAAACTCTCAAGAAATTCAGGGCTGATTTAAAGCAGTTAAAAGCTGAAAAGGAAGAATATTTAAATGGCTGGCAAAAAGAGAGAGCAGAATTTGCCAATTATCGCAAACAAGAAGACGAACGCAGAGCGGTCTTTTCGGAAGCAATGCGCGAGAGAATTTTGACTCGCTTTTTGTCGGTCATGGATAGTTTCAATATGGCTTTTTCAAATCGTGAGGCTTGGGAAAAAGTAGATGAGAATTGGCGTAAAGGTGTGGAATATATTTATTCGCAATTAAATACAATTTTTGAAGAATACGGAGTAAAAGGAGTTGGCGAAGTGGGAGACACTTTTGACCCAAATGTTTATGAATCGATTGATGTAGTAGAAACTGATAAAAAAGAAATGGACCACACAGTGGCCACGGTTATTCAGAAAGGATACAAACTAGGCGAACGAGTGGTTCGCCCAGCTCGGGTAAATGTCTATGAATACAAAGGTGGAGCTCAATAAAATTTGCATTGATTGTAAAAAAGAATTTGTTGTAGAGACAGGTGATTTGATTTTGTACGAAAAAGTTGGTTTAAAAATTCACGACCAGTGTTTTTTCTGTCGCCTAAAACAATATGCAGCTTTTTGGGTTTTTGGAAAATTTCGTAAAGGAGTATCGGATTTAACTGGTGAAAGTTTAATAACTGTATTACCAAATAATTCAAGGTATTCTATTTATAAATCACACGAATGGTATAGTGATGATTGGGATCCAATGTCTTTCGGACAGAACTATGATTCTAGTAGATCGTTTTTTGATCAGTTACAAGAACTTCAAGAGAAAATTCCTCGTCCACATCAAACAGGGAAAGACAATACTAATTGTGATTGGTGTGATGATGTTTGGTATTCAAAAAATTGCTATCTTTCACGTTCTGTCTTTAAAAGTGAGAATATAAGTTATGGCTACAGAGCAATTGAATGCAAAGATTCTTTTGATATTGTAAATTCTTTCAATCTACAAAATTCTTATAATTGTTTTGCTTGTCATAATTCTTTTAATTTAAATTTTTCTGAAAATTCAAAAGATTGCATTGATTCATACTTCCTTTTTGATTGTCGTAATTGTCAGAATTGTTTTATGTCCTGGAATTTACGCAATAAGCAGTATTGCATCAAGAATAAACAATATGGGAAAGTTGAATATGAGAAAGAATTAAAAAATATTAAGCTAGATTCATATAAAAACCTTGAAGCCCTTAAGACTGAATTAGAAACACATATCAAAGATGAAGCTGTTCATCGTGAGAATTTTAACCTAAAAACAACAAGCTCGGTTGGAAATTACCTGACTAATTGCGATAAATGTTACAACGTTTTTTCTTATGAAGATTCGCAAAATTGTCGTAATCAACTTCGAGGCTTAGGTAATAAAGATTGCATTGATGGAATGGGTATATTTGGAACGGTTGAATTATCTGGAAATAATAGTTGTGTTTTTTACTCATATAATGTAAAACATTCATCTTGGTCTATGGGAAAATATTCTGAATATCTTGATATTTGTGATGATGTTGAATATTGTTTTGGTTGTGTTGGTCTAAAGAAAAAGAAGTATTGTATTTTAAATAAGCAATACAGTAAAGAAGAGTATGAAAAGTTAAAATCAAAAATTGTGGCTGATATGGAAAAAAGAGGGGAATATGGAAAATTTTTGCCGTATTCAATGGGGATTTGCGGATACAATTTATCTACAGCGACGGTTTATTTTCCAGAAGTCACAAAGGAAGAAATAATAAATAAAGGTGGTTATTGGTCAGAGGAAGACTTGTCTTCTCAAGACGGTATTTCTTCACTAGAATTACCAGATAGTATTTTAGATACTAAACCAGAAATTTCCAATCAACCTTTGATTTGTCCAGAAACAAAATATAGATTTAATATTTCTACAGCTGAATATGAGTTTCATCAAAGGAAAAATTTTGCTTTACCTCGAATTCATTTTGACTTACGGACCCTAAAAAAGACTCGAAAAACCGTTGTATTAAAGGGCTATCCTTACAAGTGTTTTTACTGTAAAAAAGATATAATGGCTTATTATCCACCGGAGTGGAATTATCAGAATATATCTTGCGAAGAATGTTATAAGCAAAATATAGCTTAAAATAAGGAGTTCCAGACGTTGGACGTCTGGAAGCTTACAGACGTGGAGCGTCTGGAGGGTTATCCACTTTACTTTCCGAAAGTTTCAAAGAGAACTTTTTTGCTTTCTTCGTCGATATGTTCGGTGACGATTATCATCATTTCTGTCGTCAGACCTAAATCTTTTTTTATATTCGTAAATAAATGTTCAAAAGGGAATGGAGAAATCCAGGCGGAATTTTTTAGACAAACGAAGCCTGCTTTTTTGAGCAAGTAGCGCAAGCTCTCTCGTTCGCTTTTTCTATTTTCTGGTAAATCCAATAAAATAATTCTCCATAATCCATCCCAAGAGGTATTTACGAGAGTCGTCTCGCTATCTAATTCCAAACTATGCGCTTTCTTTTTACCTTCTTTAGTTAGGCGGGCATATTCGTTTTGTGGAGAGGGAATTTGCTCTATTAGTCCAGCATCTCGTAGTCCTTTTAATGAGCGTGTAATGGCATATTTGCCTTGTACGTCTACTTTATTAGTGTGAGAAGGATTATTTAGACTTTTAACTATTTCAGGTAGGGAAATAGCGTTTTTTTTGCCCAAAATATTAAGAATTTTATTTGAATAGTCTTTTTTCATGTTTTTTTTTGGGCTTGACCCCGTCGCTCACGAGCGACGGGGTTGACATACATATAGGCTATCATATATACTCTAATTATACAAGTTTTTAGTGGTCGCGAAATATTAGTAAAATATAAAATTATCATTTAATTATAAGGTTAATTTAACAAAAATATATGTCAAAAATAATAGGTATAGATTTGGGTACAACAAATTCGGCAGTCGCTATCATTGAAGGTGGCGTGCCAAAAATTATTGAGAACGTCGAAGGAAATCGCACGACTTCTTCTGTCGTGGCTGTCGCAAAAAATGGCGACCGTATTGTCGGCTTACTAGCTCGCAGACAAGCGGTGACGAATTCAGAAAATACCATCTATGGTATTAAGCGTTTTATGGGCCACAATTTTGACGACCCAGAAGTTCAGCAAGATTTAAAAAATTCTTCCTTCAAAATTCAGAAAGGTCCGACTGGCGGAGTGGAAATAAAACTTGGCGACAAGTGGATGCGTCCAGAAGAAATTTCTGCGATGATTTTGTCTAAAATTAAAACAGATGTGGAGACAAAGCTTGGAGAAAAGATTACCGAAGCTGTTATCACTGTGCCTGCATACTTCAACGATGCGCAAAGAAAAGCAACCAAAGATGCTGGAGCTATCGCTGGGCTTGATGTAAAAAGAATCATCAACGAACCGACGGCGGCTGCACTTGCTTATGGTTTTAATAAAAAGAAAAATGAAAAAATAGTTGTTTACGATTTCGGTGGCGGAACTTTCGATGTTTCTATTTTGGAAATTGGCGATGATGTCGTCGAAGTGAAGTCTACAGATGGCGACAGCCACTTGGGTGGACGTGATATTGATTTCAAAATCATCAATTGGATTGCCGAAGAGTTTAAAAAGACTTCTGGCGTAGATGTTCGCAGTGACAAGCTGGCTCTGCAACGTCTCGACGAAGCCGCAGAAAAAGCTAAAATTGAACTTTCCACCGCTGTTGAAAGTGAAATCAATATTCCATTTATCACTTCTACCGCGCAAGGACCTCAACATCTTCTATTAAAAATGACTCGTGCTCAGCTTGAAGCAATTGCCGACGAATACATTACTCGTTCGATTGATATCACCAAGCGCGCTCTGGCTGCTTCTGGTATTAAGATTGAAGACATCAATGAAATCGTGATGGTTGGCGGACAGACTAGAATGCCAAAGATTGTCGACGAAGTGAAGAAAGTTTTCGGCAAGAATCCAAACCTTTCAATCAATCCTGATGAAGTCGTTGCTCTCGGCGCAGCCGTGCAAGCAGGCGTATTACAAGGAGATGTGCGTGACGTGTTGCTGCTTGATGTGATTCCGCTTTCTCTCGGTATTGAGACTTTGGGCGGAGTGGCAACTAAATTAGTTGAACGTAATACCACCATCCCATCTTCTAAGTCACAAGTATTCTCCACCGCTGCTGATAACCAGACTTCCGTAGAAATCCATATCGTGCAAGGTGAACGCCCAATGGCTTCCGACAACAAATCTCTCGGACGATTTATTTTGGATGGAGTTCCACCAGCTCCTCGTGGTATGCCGCAGATTGAAGTTTCTTTTGATGTGGATGTGAACGGAATTTTAAATGTCACTGCAAAAGATAAAGCTTCGGGCAAGACGCAATCAATCAAGATTGAAGCTAGCTCTGGACTCAAAGATGAAGATATTAAAAAGATGCAAGCCGACGCGGAACTGCATGCGGAAGAAGATAAAAAGAAAAAAGAAGTTGTGGATATCAAGAACACCGCGGAGATGATAATTTACACTGCTGAAAAAGCAATCAAAGACAACGAAGCAAAAATTGAGGCAACATTGAAAGACAGCGTGAATGCAAAAATTACTGCGCTCCGTGGCGTGAAAGACGGCACCGATGGCGAAGCTATCAAAAAAGCAACCGAAGAACTTTCTAACGAAATGTCCAAAATCGGCGAAGCGTTAAATAAAGCCACCGCAGATGCGGGGCAAGCTGGAGCCGAAACTAAGACTACAGAGGAACAGGGTCCAGAAGTCAAAGATGCTGAATTCAAAGAAAAGGGTCCAGAAGGAGAAGCGAAATAATTAATAACATAACTAATAAATATATGATTGACACAACAAAAATAGATATTAATCAACTGCCAAAAAAATTCTGTGACGGTGCTTTTGGTGCCTTTGGAAAAGAATTTTTTACTTTCGCTATGACATCAGGTAATAGTCTTGATTCCTTTGCGACCACACCTCAAGTTATGAAAAGCATAGCAATATGGATTAACGGACAAGTTCAAAACTACGAAAAACAGTTTGGTGAGATTGACATGACTCCACCGCAAATACAAAGTCCTATTCAAATGGCAGACTTAAAAAAATCTGGAGAAGATAATAAATAATTCAGCAAACCAAAAGCCCTTTAAGGGCTTTTGGTTTTAGTTAAATTGTTGTAAAATATAACATATATGGAACTGCCAGAAATACCCATAAATAAAGACGTTACCTATTTAGGTCTGACGACTTTTCGCGACAAAAATCAACTCTTCGGCATCAAGCGCAAAGACAGGCGTCAGCATGTTTATATTCTCGGAAAGTCCGGTACCGGTAAATCCGTGCTGATGTTCAACATGATTATTCAGAACATTCAAAATGGCGAAGGAGTCTGCGTTGTAGACCCGCACGGAGAACTAGTGGAGGGTGTCTTGTCGGCGATTCCGCCAGATAGAATCAAAGATGTCGTTTACTTCAATCCTGCCGATGCAGACCATCATATTGGTTTTAACGTCTTGGAATTGATTGACCCGCAATATAAACATCTCGTAGCTTCAGGGCTGATGGGCATTTTCACGAAAATTTGGGCGAATGCTTGGAGCGCCCGAATGGAATATATTTTGAATAATTGTATTTTGGCATTGCTCGATACTCCGGGCACGACCTTGCTCGGTATTCCGCGAATGCTCGTAGACAAAGATTATCGACAGAAAATAATCGGAAATTTAAAAGACCCAGTCATCAAGGCTTTTTGGGTGCACGAATACGAAGCGTGGCAAGATAAATTCCGAAACGAAGCGATTGCGCCGATTCAAAACAAAGTCGGACAGTTTCTCTCGACTTCAATCATCCGTAACGTCGTCGGTCAGTCTACGAGTACCATCAATATTTTTGACATCATGAACGATGGCAAAATTTTCTTGGTGAACGTTTCTAAGGGACGCATCGGTGAAGACAACTCCGGGTTACTTGGAGGAATGATTATTACCAAGATTCAGTTGGCGGCGATGGAACGTGTGCGTATTCCCGAAGAACACCGCAAAGACTTTTACCTTTATGTAGACGAATTCCAAAACTTCGTAACCGATGCTTTTGCGGGTATTTTGTCCGAAGCTCGAAAATATCGACTCAATCTTACCGTCGCGCACCAGTACACCGCGCAGCTCGTGGTAGATAAAAGTTCGGCGGTGCGTGACGCAGTTTTCGGCAACGTCGGAACGATGATTGTTTTCCGTGTCGGTTCCGATGACGCAGACTTTTTGGAAAAAGAATTTGACCCAGAGTTCACGCCAGGAGATATCGTAAACCTGCCGAACTATAAAATTTATATCAAGCTAATGATTGACGGTGTGACTTCTCGTCCATTTTCTGCCAAAACTTTGCCTCCGATGGTGAAGTCGGGGAATAAAGAGATTGAAGATGAGGTTATTGAATCTTCGCGCAAATTATATTGTCGACCAAGAACTGTTGTGGAAAGAGAAATCAACGATTGGAGTGGAATGTCACTCGGAGATGAAGCTGGTTCTGGTACTGGAATTTTAGAAAAATTTCCAGCGATTTGTTCGCTTTGCGGGAAAAACACTACCGTGCCTTTCAAGCCAGAACCAGGAAGACCAGTTTACTGTAAAGATTGTGTTGCTAAAATAAAATCTGGAGAAGTGAAAGTAGAAAAAAAGGGGCAAGACCAGATTCGTTTTGATGAAACGACTTTTTATAAACCCTTGGCTGATTTAGGAATAGAATTTAAACAAAAAAACAATAAAGATGGAGTAGATGAAAATTATGTTGAGAGTACGGAGAGAAGTGTCCTTGCTGCAAAGAAGCCAGGAATAATAAGCTCTTTCAAAAAAGTATTTACCAAACCAAAGCCAGTAAATAATTATCAATCAAAACCGCCAGTTGTAAAAAACGCAGGCTTGAAAGAAGTTTTAAGTAAAGCTTTATCAGAACCTATTACACCCAAGCCCACAACTCCGCCAGTAGTCACTCCAGCTCCAATTCCAGAACCAGTTTCACTCAATACTCTGAAAGATAAAATAAAAACAGTTACACAGACTCCAATCACATCCAAAGACCGTGCGGCTAGTGCTGAGGATATGAATAAGTTGAAAGATTTGATTGCCGCGAAGTCAACAGGGCAAGCAACCTCAGAACTCACTTCAACTTCTCCCAAAGAAGAAGTTCCAAAAAGTAAAACTAAAGAAGTCCCTGAAGATGTATTGAAAAAAATCTTAGAATAAAAAATATATGCCAAAGGCAAATCGAGTTCAAATAATCAAATATGGTCCGCCACCGCCAGAATTGCCTGTCTTCGGCAAGGTGAAACCCGAGGAGGTTTCTTTTATTGGGCGGACTAATTATGTCGCTTCTTTAGAAGAAAAGAAATTCGTTTTCGGAATCAAAAGAATTGACCGACGCCGACATCTTTATATTATCGGAAAGTCTGGCGTTGGAAAGACTAAGCTACTGGAACTTTTCTTGCGACAAGATATCACTTATGGTCATGGTGTTTGTTTGATTGACCCGCACGGAGATGTCATCGATGCAATGTTGGATTATATTCCAAAAGAAAGAATTGATGATGTTTGTATTATTGACCCAACTGATTTAGATTTTCCAGCGTCTTTCAATCCGCTGGCGAATGTCGACCCACTTTTTAAATTTCAGTTGACGCAGGGCTTGATTGAAGTTTTTCAAAAACAATTCGGAGCAAATTGGACGCCTCGTTTGGAGCACGTTTTTCGTTTTACTTGTTTGGCCCTCTTGGATTATCCACATGCGACAATGCGTGGAATGATTTCGATGTTGACTGATAGAAATTATAGACAGAAAGTCGTGGAATATATTACGGACGACATGGTGAAAAGATTCTTCGCGATTGAATTTGCCGATTGGTCGGAAAAATTTGATACAGATGCAATTATTCCACTCGTCAACAAACTCGGACAATTTCTTTCTGACCCGTTACTACGAAATATTTTTGGGCAGAAGCAAAATAAAATTGATATCAGTCAGTTGATGAATGAAGAAAAGATAATTTTAATCAATCTTTCCAAAGGACGTCTGGGAGAAGAGAATTCATCTTTTTTGGGTTCGATGTTTTTGACAAAAATAAAACAAGCGGGGATGGAACGAGCTGCTATTCCAGAAGCAGAACGTAAAGATTTTTATCTATATGTGGACGAGTTTCAAAATGTTGTGACGCAGACTTTTGAGAATATTTTATCGGAAGCTAGAAAATATGGACTGAATCTAACGATGGCTCATCAATACGTCGGGCAAATTCTTCCGAAGGTACATCAGGCGGTGCTTGGTAATTGTGGAAGTATTATTTGCTTCCGTGTTGGCGGAGAGGATGCAGTAAAAATGAAGCCAGAGTTTGCTCCCTTGTTTGATGTGAAAGATATGATTAATCTGGCTGTCACAGAATTTTACATTAAAATGACAATTGATGGAGAATCCTATGACCCATTTTCTGCAGAGACCTTAAAAGTTCTTCCACCCACTCATCCTTCTTATAAAGAAGAAATTATCGCAGCTTCTAGGGCAAAATATTCTATATCAAAAGACGATGCGCAGAAGTTGATTACCGAAGAAGAGTCTACAATTATTCGTAGTGCCGAAGAGAAGGCGATTATTGAAGGTAGGGCTAAAAGAAAAGAAAAAGAAAAAAATAAAGATAAAAATGTTGACGAGGAATCGGAAGAAAATGAAGTAAAGAATGAAACACCAAAAACAAAATCTTCACAAGAAGCTGAACCTATGATATAAATAAAACATGTCTAAAGATTATTACGAAACCTTAGGAATAAATAAAGGTGCGTCAAAAGACGAAATAAAAAAAGCTTTTTATAAGTTGGCGCAAAAATATCATCCTGATAAAAAGGGTGGTAATGAAGCCAAATTTAAACAGGTAAATGAGGCTTATCAAGTTCTCTCAGATGACGCTAAACGTTCAAAATACGACCAGTTTGGCTCGGGATTTGAGAATGCGGGTGCTGGTAACTATGGAGATGCGCAAGGCGGTTTTGGAGGTTTTAACGCTTCAGACTTTGGAGGTTTTCAGGGCGCAGGTGCTGACTTTGATTTTGGAAACTTAAATGATATCTTTAGTGATTTTTTTGGTGGCGGTATGGGTGGAGGAAGACCACAAGCACGCCGTGGACGAGATATCTCGACTGAAATTCAAATTTCTTTTTCTGAATCAATTTTTGGCGTCGCTAGAAAAATTTTAATTACTAAAACTTCTACTTGTTTGACCTGCCATGGCTCTGGCGCGAAAGCTGGAACAAAGATGGAAACTTGTAAACATTGCAATGGGCAAGGACAGATTCACGAACAAAAGAGAACAATCTTTGGAAACATTGCCAGTACAAAAATTTGTGAGGTTTGTTTGGGTACTGGAGAAGTTCCCAGAGAAATTTGTGAACATTGCAAAGGCAAAGGAGTTCTCCGTCGTGAAGAAGAAATTTCAATTAATATCCCAGTCGGAATACGCGACGGGGAAATGATTCGAATGACAGGAATGGGTGAAGCAGTCTTTAAAGGTACCGCTGGAGACCTTTATATAAAAATAAATGTGATACCACATTCAGTCTTTAAACGTGACGGTAATGACTTGGTAATGAATCTAAATTTGAAACTCTCGGACGCGCTCTTGGGAACAAAATATCCGATCCAAACCTTGGATGGAAACATCGAAGTGACGATTCCAGAGGGAGTTTCTATAAATGAAATTTTACGTGTTAAAGGCAAAGGTGTGCCAACAAAAAATAAAAGAGGAGACTTGCTAATCAAGCTTAACATTAAACTTCCGGAAAAATTATCGCATCAATCTCGAAAGCTTATTGAGGAGCTCAAAAAAGAAGGAATTTAACCTGTGGAAACCCCTCCAGACGTTGGACGTCTGTATGTATACAGACGTCCAACGTCTGGGATTAAAAAATAATGACATTTGAAATAATAATTTTTTTCTCAGTAATAATACAATTGATCGGAGTTTCTTTTTATATAAGAGATATGCTTCGTGGCACCACAAAGCCAAACCTGGTCACATGGTCTATTTGGGCATTGGCACCACTAATCGGTTCTTGGCTCGAGTGGAAAGCAGGAGCGAGACTTTCCATTTTCCCAGTTTTTATGGCGGGTTTCAATCCACTTTTAGTTATAGCCGTTGCTTTTGTAATAAAAAAGGGATATTGGAAAATCAAAAAATTTGACGTTTTTTGTGGAGCTCTCGCAATATTTGCATTGATACTTTGGTTGATAACAAAAAATATTTCCATATCAGTATTGTTTGCAATTTTAAGCGATGCTTTAGCGTCTTTGCCTACACTGGCAAAATCTTGGACAAACCCAGAGACGGAAACATTCACAGCTTATCTCGGAGGAATAATTGCAAACATCCTAGGATTGGTTGTTATAAAAAATTGGATATTTCCAGTGTATTCTCTAGGAGTATATTTTATCCTAATGAATACTCTGATTATTGCTTTTATTTTCAGGAAAAAAGTGTTATATTTCAGGAATGAAAAATAAATTTGTCACCGTGGCGGCGATTCAAAGTGCCGTGTCGGAAGACATGAATAAAAATTTAATAAAAACAGCAAAAATGGTGGAACAAGCAGCAAAAAAGGGCGCGCAGATTATTTGTCTGCAAGAGCTTTACAACACACCTTATTTTCCTCAATACCAAAAAATGAACAAAGATAAGTTTACGGAATCCATCCCTGGAAATTCTACAACCGTGTTTAAAAAAATTGCCAAAGATTATGGAGTAGTCGTTATTGTGCCAATTTACGAAAAAGCTAAAAACAAAAAAGGCCAGTGGGAATATCACAATTCTGCAGCGGTGATTGATGAAAAAGGAAATTTACTTGATACTTATCGTAAGGTTCACATTCCACAAGACCCTGGCTTTTACGAAAAAGAATATTTCAAAGAGTCAGACATGGGTTATAAAATATATAAAACAAAATTTGCTACCTTTGCAGTATTGATTTGTTATGACCAATGGTTTCCGGAAGCAGCTCGTGCAGTCAGGCTGGAGGGCGCAGAATTAATTTTTTATCCGACAGCCATCGGAAATATTATCGGCTATAATGCCGAAGGGGATTGGCATGATGCTTGGGAAGTTTCCCAGCGGGCACATGCGATTGCTAATAGTCTTTATGTCGTGGGGGTTAATCGCATAGGCAAAGAAGGCAAAATGCAATTTTTTGGACAATCTTTTGTTTCTGACCCATTTGGAAAAATACTGAAACGAGCTAGTAAAAATAAAGACGAAATTCTAGTTGTCAAAATAGATTTGGAAAGAAATAAATTTTATTCCGAAGGCTGGGGATTTTTACGCAATCGCCGTCCAGAAACTTATAAAACTCTGACATCTAATAAATTTATAGAAAAATCAAAAGCTTTGAAAAAAGTGGAACACTATACACAGATGAAAAAGGCTCTAGGCGAGAAATAAAAAATATAAATAAAAAATGGACGATACTTCTAAAAAAATAAATCGGATGCCGGCTGAGTGGGAAGCTCACAATGCAGTCTGGCTCGCTTGGCCTTACGACCAGGTTACTTTTGGCTCTCTAAATCAGAAAGATGACAAGCTAGACGAAGGAAGGCTCAAAAGAGTCGAGGAAACTTTTTCTAAAATACTTTCTGCCTTAGAAACTAGCGAGAAAGTAAAATTGATTACCAAAGATATGGCTGATTATGCCGATGTTTGGACTAGGGATTATATGCCTTCTTTCATTAAAGACGCAGATGGAAAACTTAAAGCTGTAAAATGGATTTACAATGCTTATGGGGAAAAATTTAGCGACCTCTTAAAAGATAATGATGTCTGGACTGAAATCAATAAAGATTTAAATATTGAAACTGTTAATCCAAATATAATTATGGAGTCTGGCGCGATTGATGTGAATGGTGCTGGAATGCTTTTGACGACTGAGCAATGTTTGTTAAAAAGAAATCCTAACTTAAGTAAAGCAGAAATTGAAAAATTTTTCTCTGAATATTTAGGTGTTAATAAAGTTATTTGGCTAAAAGCTGGTTTAGTAAATGACCACACCGATGGGCATATTGATGAGATAGCTAGATTTGTGGCGCCGAATAAAATAGTTTGTGCTTATGAAGAAAATCCAAACGAAGAAAATTTCAAAATTCTTGATGATAATTACCAAATGTTAAAGAATGCAACTGATATAAATGGTAAAAACTTTGAAGTCATTAAACTTCCAATGCCGCATATGGTTTACGACAATGGTGTGGCATCTCCAGCTTCTTATGCCAATTTTTATATTGGTAACAAAGTTGTATTAGCGTCTATTTTTAATGACCCGAATGACGCCAAGGCTCTAGAAATTATTCAATCTTGTTTTCCAGACCACAAAATTATCGGAATTAATTGCAGTGAAATAATTTACGGCGGTGGAGCGATTCATTGCATCACCCAGCAAGAGCCTAGTTAAATCTTTTTAAAAAAGTTGGAAGATTCTATTTTTGTTATTTTATATCCATTTTCGTCATCTCTTATCAAATATCCCAATAGAGATATCTCGTTTCGTAGTTCATCTGATTTTTTGAAATCTTTATTTTTACGAGCCTGTTCGCGCTCTTCGGCAAGTTTAGTGACTTCGTGGGGAATAACATCCTTTTTTAAATTATCAAATCCAAGTCCTAGAACTTTATCAAAATCAAGAACTGTCGCTCTTTTATCACCGTTCGACATATTTTCATCTTTCATTACATCCCATAACAAAGTTAATGCACGGGGAGTATCTAAGTCGTCTTCCAAATATTCTTTGAACTTATTTTGATATTCTTTGTGGATGTGCCCATATTCATTTCCGAGCTCTAAATAAAGCCCATAGAGGCGTTTTAAGGCTGTTTCTGCGCCTTCTACAGCTTCCCATACAAAGTTTATTCTAGTGCGGTAATTTGCCATTAAAAGCCAAAATCTATATGCGAGTGGATTTATGTCTTTAGCTATTAAGTCTCTCAAGGTATAAAAATTTTGTGCCGACTTAGACATTTTTTTTTGGTCAACTAAAACCCATTCGTTGTGCATCCAGTATTTTACAAATTGTTTTCCTGTTGATCCTTCCGATTGGGCTATTTCGTTTTCATGATGTGGAAATATATTATCTACTCCACCAGTATGTATATCTATCTGTTCTCCTAAATTAGCCATGGACATTGCAGAACATTCAATATGCCAACCAGGTCTTCCTTTACCAAGTTCTGTCTCCCAAAAAACATCACCATCTTTTTCATCCCAAGCTTTCCAAAGAGCGAAATCTTGAGCATTATCTTTTTCATATTCATCTGTCTTTATTCTGCCAGACGCATTTTCTTTTTGTTCTTCAATTACTAAATGCGAAAGTTTCCCATAATTTTTAAATTTTTTAATATCAAAATAAATAGAGCCATCGGCGCTTTTGTAAGCTAGACGATTGTCTAAAAGTTTTTTGATGATTGCCACCATTTCGTTTATATAACTAGTAGCCTTGGTAAGTTTTGTTGGAAGTTCTATATTTAAAGATTTTATGTCTTTTAAAAATTCTGCCGTGTAAAATTCTGTAAAATCTTTTAGTGTTTTATGTTCCTTTTGTGAGTCACGAATGGTTTTATCATCAATATCAGTAATATTCATTATATGGTTAACTTTATAACCTTCATATTGTAAAACTCTTTTTAAAGTATCAGCAAAAATATAGGCTCTATAGTTTCCAATATGCGGGTAATTGTAAACTGTCGGTCCGCAAGAATAAAAGCCTACATTCGGAGGATTGATTGGAACAAAAATTTCTTTTTCTCGGCTTAGGGTATTGTAAAATTTTAAAGCCATGTTATTTAAATTCTTTCTGATATATTTCGGTCAAAGTATAAAGCAAGCTGACAGTTAGGGGTCCGATTAAAATACCAAGAGGTCCCAATAAGGATATACCTCCCAAGACAGAAAAGAGAATCAAAAATGGAGGAACATCTATCCTGTGTCCTACGATGTATGGATTTAACACATTGTCTCCAGTTCCGACGATTAAGATTGCCCAAATCAAGAAGCCAATCGCGAGGCCTGTGTGTCCAGAAAAGAAAAGGAAAAACACTGCGGGTACGGAAACGACGGCTGTGCCGAGTGGGGGGATGATGGCCGCGATTCCAGCGATAACTGCCCAAATTGCCGGATTGGGCACACGGAAAATAGTTAGCCCAACGCCCATCAAAGTTCCTTGGATGAAAGCAATCAAAAGATATCCCTTCAAGACACCGTTGATGGTGTGAGAAAGTTTTGTAAGAATTTTTTCGTCCGCACTACTAGAAAGGGGACTCAGGCGAAGCAATGTTTCTTTCCAACTTTCTCCATCTTTTAAAAAATAAAAAATACTAAGAAGCAACAAGATAAATGAGAATAAGGTAGAAATAGTCGTACTAAAGATCGTGGCGATATTGTCTGTGATAAATGAAACAAAAGCTGAGAGTTTTTCATTGATATCAAAAGAGACACCGTTTGGTAAAAATTGATTAATTTTTATTCCAATAGAATTTACAAAAGGAGTCACGTTACCGTTACCGATGACTGAATGATAAAGATTTTGTGATTGATTGAAAACGATAGAGCCAATTGCAAAAAGTGGAATACACAAAACAATTATAAAAAATAATACAGACAATAGTGATGCGAGCCAGTTAGGAAAATGTTTTTTCTCGAACCATTTAAAGACAGGGTAAAGTACGATGGAAAAAGAAGCTCCAAGTATTAATACTATCCAAAAAGGACGAAAAATAAAAAAAGCAAAAATAAGGGTAATAGACAACAAGCTAAAGAAAAAATACTTCTCAATAATTTTTGGTTGCATATGCCTATAAGTATAACTTATCCTTGCATTTTTGTGAAATATCGTATAATATAAGCCTATATGAATAAAGAGGAATTTGCGGTCATTTTTACAGGCGGAAAACAATACAAAGTCTCGGAAGGAGGCCTTGTTTCTATTGAGAAAATTATCGGAGAATACAAGAAAGGCGACAAACTTTCATTTGATAAGGTTTTATTGGTTGATGACGGTAAAGATACTACCATCGGAACTCCTTACATCAAAGGCGCTAAAGTTGACGCAGAAATCGTAGAAATCGGCCGTGCTCGCAAAGTTATGGTTGTTAAATATAAACAAAAGTCTCGATACCTAAAACGCAACGGTCATCGCCAGCCCTTCTTTCAAGTAAAAATTACTTCTATAAAATAAAAAATTCCCCGACTAAAATCGGGGATTTTTTGTGCTAGTATATATTTATGAAAATAATTTTTATTGCAGGAGCATATATTGGAGACGGTAAAAGTGAAACGATTGAGCACAATATAAGAGAAGCGGAAAAATACGCGATAGCTTTAGCGAATGAGAGAATTGGATTTTTCTGTCCACACAAACATACAGAACATTTCAGTAGCGAAGGGAAAGCCACAGCTCCTGAGGAATTTTATTATGATCTAGATTTTCATTTTCTAACACATATTGCTGATGCTGTTTTGGTTGTGCCAGGTTGGGAAAACTCAAATGGAACAAAAAGGGAATTAGCGTGGGTCAACGAAAAAGGAATGAAAATTTTCTATCCCAAAGACCCGACTGATATTGAAGATGTGGTGAATTGGGCGAAAGAATAAATTTACTGTCTATTTTTCAGGGCATTTTTAAGAGTGTCGTTGTCCGAATATTCGAGTTCCGTGCCAGTGGAAAGTCCTTTGCCGAGAGAAGAAATTTTTACATTTTGTTTTTCAGCTAATTCTTTGAGTTCATTGCGTACGTATGTGTCGGTGTGGTCTCCTTGTGGACTCAATGAGAAAGCTAGGATGATTTCTTGCAAGTGATTTTTTTTGACTCTTTCTTTTAATTCCTCAATTCGAACTCGGCTTTTAGTATTTTTTTCCACGATTGGTACAAGTCCGCCTAAGATAAAATATTTTCCGCCGTAAACCCTGCTTTTGCGAATACTTTCCAAATCGGAATCTTTTTCCACAATCATCAATACAGAAGAATCAATGTTCGTGTTAGCGCAGATGTCGCAAAGTTTTTCTTTGTTTTTGTTTAAAATAAAGAACCGAAAGCATTCTTTACACTGCGCAACTTCTTTTTTTAAATCCAAAATCAGAGCAGACAAGTTTTCGTTATAAGCTCCATTTCGAGACATCAGGAAATACACAAAACGTCTAGCTTGTCTTTCACCGATGCCAGGGAATTCTTTAAAAACTTCAGTTAATTTATCGATTATATCCATGGTTGGTTATTATACCACCCCCTCCGCCTTTGGCACCTCCCCCTTAATAAGGGGGAGGAAGGGTGGGGGTGAACTAGAACTCGTCTAGTTCACCGCTTATCTTCGATGGAGCGAAGTCGCTTAGACTACTTTTTTCCAGATTTAAGAAAGTAGTGGTTTTTTCATCAAAGTACAGGTCAACTTTTCCAGTCGGTCCGTTGCGGTGCTTTTCAATCAAGATTTCCGCGATGTTTGTCCTTTCAGATTCATCTTTTCCTTTATCTTCACGGTGAATAAACATAACGACGTCGGCGTCCTGTTCGATAGAGCCTGAATCGCGGAGGTCGGAAAGGCGAGGCTTACCACCGCGAGATTCCACGGCACGGGAGAGCTGTGAAAGAGCAAGCACAGGAACATCTAATTCTTTTGCTAAACTTTTTAGAGACCTGGAAATTTCGGTCACTTGGTTGACCATTGAGTCATAATTTTTAGAAGTGGTCATGAGCTGTAGGTAGTCGACGACGATAAGGTCGACACCTTTTTCGGCTTTTAGTCTACGAGCCAAAGCTTTCATGCGTACGATAGAATTTCCAGCTTGGTCATCAATAAAAATTTTAGCCTTAGCGAGTTTATCTAGTGAATCTCGAAGTTGAGAGAATTCTCGGTCTGAAGAAAGATTGCCGGTACGTAGATTCCAAGCATTTACGCGAGATTGCGCAGAGAGCATTCTGTCGACAAGTTGCTGGGAAGACATTTCCAAAGAAAATATTAAAACAGACTTGTCGTGATTCACGGCAGCCAATCGGGAGATATCAAGTGCTAAGGTGGTTTTACCCATACTTGGTCTGGCCGCCAAAATAATTAAATCAGAATTTTGTAAACCAGAGAGCATAGTGTCTAATTCTTTAAATCCGGTCGGCAGACCACGAAGCATTCCTTTGTGTTCGTGTAATTTTTCCATACGCTCATAAGCTTCCGGCAGGGCATCTTTCAGGTTTACATACTTTTGATTTTTTGGACTAGAGACAACACCGAAAATTTTCTTTTCTGCCATGTCTAAAATATCATCCATGTGGTCATCGCCTTCTTCAAAGGCAAGTTCGGAAACATAATCTGCTGCTTCAATCAAACTTCGCAACACATATTTTTTTTGTACGATGTCAGCATAGTGTTTGACGTTAGTGGAAGAGGGAACAATGTTTACAATCTCTGCGAGATATTGATTTCCACCAACTGATTCCAGAAACTTTTGTTCACTTAATTTTGTAGAAAGCGAAAGCATGTCTATCGGTTCATTTTTGACAGACAAGTCTAACATCGCTTGAAAAATCTTTTTATGCTTTTCAACATAGAAAGAATCTGCGGTAATAGCATCTTCCACTTCGTGCATAGCGTCCTTACGTAGCATAATAGAGCCCAAAACTGCTTGTTCGGAAGGGATGCTTTGGGGTGGAATGCGCAAGTTACTATTTTTATTTGTCTTTACCATGAAGCCATTCTAGCATAATGAAATAATTGTCAAAGCTGAAAAGTGAGCAAAGATGTTCTTAATATGGGGATAAAAATATGCTATTATATAAATATGTCTAAAAAGTTATTTTTGTCAGGATTGCAACCTTCTGGAAAACCACATATTGGCAACTATTTTGGGGCCATGAAGCAATTCGTCGATTTACAGAATGAGCATGACGGTTTTGTTTTTATCGCTGATTATCATGCTTTGCATTCCTTGAGAAATCCGAAGGAAATGAATGAAAATATTAAGGGTGTCTTGCTTGATTATTTAGCAATCGGCTTAGATCCTAAAAAAGTTACACTATTCAAACAGAGTGATATTTCTGAACATACCGAGCTTACTTGGATTTTTGACACTGTCACAACTATGCCGTTCTTAATGCGAGCACATGCTTTTAAAGATGCTGAAGCGAAGAATAAAGAAATTGATGTTGGAACTTTTAATTATCCCGTATTAATGGCTGCGGATATTTTACTTTATGCTCCAGATTTAGTACCCGTTGGAGCTGACCAAAAACAACACGTAGAAATAGCTCGCGATATAGCAGAAAAATTTAATAATACTTATGGAGCAACTTTTAAGTTGCCAGAGCCAATGATATTAAAAGAGGTGGCGGTGGTGCCTGGAACTGATGGCAGAAAAATGAGTAAGAGTTACGGAAACACTATTCCACTTTTTGCTGAATACGAAGAAATAAAAAAATGCGTGATGAGTATCGTTACCGATTCAAGTGGTGGAATTCCACAAAATGTTTATGCGATTCACAAACTTGTACGTTCCGAGGCTGAATTGAAAAAAATTTATGAAGAAAAAGCAGGGAAGTATAAAGAACTCAAAGAATTATTGGTTGAAGATTTGGAAAAATTTATCGCTCCACTTCGAGAAAAAAGAAAAGAGTTTGCAAAAGATATTCCTAAAGCACTTACGATACTGAAAGAGGGTGGTGAAAAAGCAAAATTAATCGCTTCGAAAAAAATGGACGAAGTTCGTGAAAAAATTGGCGTAAAAGTTTATTAATGTTATAATAATTACGTGAACAAAATACAGCAAAATTATTGGAATAATTTCTTTTTCTTTAGCCCCAACCATGGAAGGCTGATATTTGCGCTGTAAGAAATCTATTAAACAAAACATTACAACTTAAATACCAACCTTCCAAGGTTGGTATTCTCGTTTACGAGAATAATCTTGTTCTTTCGGAGGAAAAAAGTGCACATTACTACTACATTTGAGTTGTGGTTTGCAAGAGAAGGAAGTAATACAGAGAGAGAGCATCTTACTGTTCCTCCGCGTGTGACTAAACTTCCCTGCGGGTGTATTAGGAACCCACAAGACGCACCCTTTGCGTTAAGGAGAACTAAGGAGGGATGGATTCATCCCTACGCAAGATGCGAAACACCAGTAGTTGTACATCAGTGTGTCTAATTTGGCACCATAACTATGGCGACCGTTCTCTAAAAGAGACCGGTCGCCATTATTTTTTATTTGTGATAAAATAAAAATCTATGAAAAACAGAGTTTATCTAAAAGATTTAAAAGACCATGTCGGCAAAGAGGTCATTGTTGCTGGGTGGGTAGATGTGCGTCGCGACCAAGGCAAAATGGTGTTTTTTGAAATGCGTGATATGACTGGGAAAATACAATGTGTTACCTTACCTGCTCATGGAGAAGCGATAGAAAAAGCTAAAGAAATTCGTCCAGAATGGGTTGTTAAAGTTAAAGGGCTAGTTAATAAACGTACAGACAAAAATGCAAATGGCAATGTTGAAATTGAAGTTTTAAATATTGAAGTTTTAAACAAAGCGGAAACTTTACCCTTTGATATTACAACTGATACAAGTGGAGTTAATGAAGAAACACGTTTAGCCTACCGTTATCTAGATTTGCGTTCCGACCGAATGCAAAAAAATATCAGAATGAGAAGTGAGTTTGTGAAAAAAGTCCGAGAATTTTTATTTTCCAAAATGTTTACCGAGATTGAAACTCCACTTTTGACGGAATCAACACCAGAAGGTTCGCGAGACTTCGTCGTACCTTCTAGATTGAACCCAGGTAGCTTTTATGCATTGCCTCAATCTCCACAGCAATACAAACAGCTTTTAATGGTAGCTGGCATGGAAAAATATTTCCAAATTGCTCGTGCGATGAGAGATGAGGATTTGCGAGCGGATAGAGGTTTTGAACATACTCAAGTAGACATAGAGATGTCATTTGTGGAAATGGAGGATGTGATGAATACAGTAGAAGAAATGGTGACAACTGTTGTCGAGTCCATGGGCTTTACAATTAAACAAAAACCTTTTCCAAGGATTACTTACAAAGATTCAATGGAAAAATATGGTGCTGATAAGTTTGATATGCGAACAGAAGAAGATAAGAAAAATAATATACTGGCATACGCATGGGTGATTAATTTTCCATTCTTCGAAAAAACGGATGACGGCAAATGGACATTTACACACAATCCATTTTCTATGCCAATCCCAGAACATTTGGAATGGCTCATGAAAGGGGAGAACATAGAGAATATTTTAACCACCCAATATGATTTAGTGTGCAATGGATATGAAGCTGGCGGGGGTTCAATTCGTGCCAATAAGCCAGAAATCTTAAAAGCTACTTATCAAGTTATGGGATATTCTGAAGAGGAAATTGAAGATAGAATTGGGCATATGCTTAAAGCTTTCAAGTTTGGCGTACCACCACACGGAGGTATCGCATTGGGTGTAGAACGCAATCTTATGAATCTCACGAATGAAACTTATCTACGTGAAGTTGTAGCTTTTCCTATGACGAGAGGCGGAAAGACATCTGTTATGAATGCGCCGAAACCGCTAGAAGAAAAACAACTCAAAGAATTAAATATAAAAATTAGTAAGTAATTTTAAATGCAATACAAAATTTCTGGCAAGGTTATCAAGGGCGATGGATATGGCAACAAGATTGGTTTCCCAACGTTGAACCTTGATAGAAAAAAATTTCTTGCCTTAGATAAAAAACCAAGTTTCGGAGTTTACGTTGGGCTAGCTACCTTAAACAAGAAACAATACAAGGCGGGAATTGTGATTGGTCCATTAGATAAAAAAAGTTTGCCAAAAATTGAAGCGCATTTGATAGGGTACAAAGGCAATGCCTATAGCAAGAAAGCAACTTTAGAGCTAAATAAATTTATAAGAAAATTTAAAAGCTTCAAGACGGAAAAAGAATTAATTGCGCAGATCAAAAAAGATATAAAAATATGTTCACAGGCATAATCAAAAAAACTTCAAATTTAAAAAATACTAAGTCAAAAAATGACAGTTTTGAAATTGAAATTCTAAATAATTTAGGAAAAGTAAAATTAGGAGAAAGCATCAGTATCAATGGTGTCTGTTCAACGGTAAAAAAAATCGGTAAAGATATTGCTTTTGAATATATGCCAGAGACCTTAAAGCTTTCAAATATAGGTCTTCTTAAAAAAGGCGAAAAGGTCAACATAGAACAATCAATGCGTTTAAATGATAGACTGGATGGGCACATTGTTTTAGGGCATATTGACGGTAAGGGTAAAATACTTAAGATTACGAAAGAAGGGAATTCCAGAGTTTTTGAAATAAAAATACCTGATAAAAAGTTCGCAAAATTTTTAGTTTACAAGGGTTCAGTGGCGATGGAGGGGATTAGTCTCACAGTGGCTAAGGTTTTCAAAGATTTTTTTGTAGTGAAAGTAATTCCTTATACATTTGAAAATACGAATTTGAATTCAAAAAAAGTCGGAGATTTAATAAATTTAGAGTTTGATATACTTGCTAAATATGCAAATAAAAAATAAACAAAAAAAAGTATCAGCCGAATATTTAGACGGTACAAAAGTAAAAGTTGGTATTGTCTTGACTAGATGGAATAGTGATATTACAGATAAACTTTTAGAAAATGCGCTGGAAGCCCTTAAAAAATCTAAAGTTAATTCAAGAAATATTAGAGTTGCGCATGTATCCGGAGCAGTAGAAATTCCTTTTGCATTACATAAACTAGCTAAGTCTAGAGAATTTGATTTTTTAGTGGCACTTGGTTGTGTGATAAAGGGAGATACTCCACATTTTGATTATGTTTGCAAGATGGCGCAAGAAGGAGCATTAAAAGTTATGATTGAAGATAATATTCCGGTAGGTTTTGGAGTATTGACTGTAAATAATTTAGAACAAACTAAAGAAAGAATTCATGTTGGAGGCGAAGCAGCTTTGGCGGCGTTGGAACTTGCTCTGTTGAAATAAATTTTTATAGGTAGTATGAAGAAAAATAAAAAAACTAAATTAGGGAATAAATTAGACACTATCGACGAGGCAATTTCTGATATTAAATCAGGAAAGATTGTTATTGTTGTGGATGATGAGAATCGAGAAAATGAAGGCGATTTTATTACTGCTGCCAGAAATGTGACTCCAGAAATAATAAATTTTATGACGACGTATGGTCGCGGGCTGCTTTGTGTGGCAATAACAGAGGAAATATCTAAGACGCTCAATTTTCCAATGATGACTCCTAAAAACACTTCTTTTCATTCAACTGCCTTTACTGTTTCCGTTGATTTACTTGGTTATGGTTGTACGACTGGCATCTCTGCACAAGACAGATCTAAAACCATTCAGGCATTGGTTGACCCTAGAATGAAACCAGAAAATTTTGGTTGTCCAGGACATGTTTTTCCGATTCAGGCAAAGAATGGTGGAGTTTTGCGTAGAGCCGGACATACGGAAGCTGTGGTAGACCTAGCGCGCATCTCTCACTTTGAGCCAGCGGGAGTTTTGGTGGAAATTATGAATAAAGATGGCAGTATGGCGCGTTTACCAGATTTATTTAAAATCGCTAAAAAATTTAATTTAAAAATTATCAGTATTGCTGATTTGATAAGTTACCGATTAAAAAACGAAACGCTAATAAAAAGAGAAGTGCAAGTAAAAATGCCCACTAAGTTTGGGAATTTTGATTTATACGCTTATCGTCGGGAAGACACTGGCGAAGAACATCTTGCTTTAGTAAAAGGTAAATTTAGCAAAGACGAAGCAGTTTTAGTTCGTGTACACTCATCATGCATCACTGGAGATATTTTTGGTTCACTGCGTTGTGATTGCGGACCTCAGTTAGAAAGAGCGATGGAATTAATAAATACCGAAGGCAAAGGTGTCATTGTTTACATGAATCAGGAAGGTCGCGGAATAGGACTTTTAAATAAATTAAAAGCATATAAACTTCAAGAACAAGGTCTGGATACTGTAGAAGCGAATTTGAAACTTGGTTTTAAAATGGATGAACGTGACTATGGCATTGGTGCGCAAATTTTACGTGACTTAGGTATTTCTAAGATGCGTTTAATGACGAACAATCCAAGCAAACGTGCTGGACTCATCGGCTATGGTTTAGAAATTGTAGAAAATATTCCGATCGAAATAAAATCAAACGAACACAATAAAGCTTATCTTTCAACCAAGCGTAGTAAGATGGGGCATATTTTAAAATTGGAATAACCTCTCTAGTTCCTTGATTCTAGGAATTTTTGGATAACTTTTTTGTCTCGTTTGAGCCAAGAGATATTGCCTTCGAGTCGTTCTATGACTTGCTCAATAGATCTTTTAGCGCCAGGAGCTTCGTGGGTGGCAAAAAATTTTTTGAAGGATTTTAAATGATGTTCTTCTGCACTACCGTTGAGAGCTTTAACTGCGCGTCCTAAGGTGAGTCCGCCTTCGCCATAGCGTGTTACAAGCACTTTCCAATTCTTCTCTACAAAATTCCACCAAATATCACGACCCAAAGGATTCATTCCCACGCCTGACAAAATACCAACTGTGTCTTGGGTGCGGACTTCTTTGGACATTGCAAATAGGCAGACCTTTTCTAGGATTTTTGGATCAGTGAAGTCACCCAAGGCATTTCCGATGCGATTTTTTTCTTCATGTAATGTTTCATTTTTATATAGTTTTATAAACATTTCATATTCTTTTTTATTTCCATAAGTCGCGACGATAGAGTAGATAGCACCTCTAATATCTGGAGTTATTTTTTCGCCTCTTTGCACTAATAAAAATTTATTCTGCGCGTCTTTAATTATTTTTTTATCTCCAGCTCTTCCAGCACGAGAAATAGCCAGCGATCTAAGAAGTGTGTCTGTGTGATTTTCGCCCTCTACTTTATTCCAATCCAATCTTTCTGCAATGGGGGAAAATATTTCTCTGGTTATATTTCTAAAAGCTTTTTCTTCTGGGAGGAGTTGCTCTAGACGAGCTAGTCCCATAGCAAGTTCAAGCAAAACTGTGTAAGTATCTTCATTTTTAAAAGCTTTTAGAAATTCTAATGCATCAGTCGTGGGTATTGTTCCAGCCTCAGATAAAGCAAAAAGATCTCTGACGATACCTAGTCTATCTATTTCTGGCAAAGTCTTTTCCAAGACTGGCTTAACTAATTTTTCTAAAAGTTCAGGAGAGTATGCTGTACGATAGAATCCAGTTTCGCCTATGTTTATTTTTGTCCAAGAATTATTGGTATCTACCAAGATTGGTACTTCCCATTTTGTTTTTTCTTTATTATTTTGTTTTGAAAAAGGATTAGCAAAAAATCTCTCTTGGGTTAAGAATAAATAATTATTTTTTATTTCAGCTTTAATAACGGGGTAGCCAGGTTTAGAGGTCCAGTTTTTCATCATTTTTGTGACTGGTTTTTTGGAAACTTTTTCAAATGCCTTCCATAGATGTATGGTCTCTGTATTTTTATAACTATGTTTTTTAAGATAATAACGCAAACCATTGCGAAAATTTTCTTCACCTAGATAATTTGCAAGCATTCTAATAATCGAAGCACCCTTAGAATAAGATATCTCATCAAATATTTCTCCAATTTCATCGGGGTGGTGAACTTCAACTTCGATGGGGTGGGTTTTTGTTAATGCATCTAAGCGCAAAGCTATACCAAGGTCGCTCGTTGCAAATTGTGTCCAAATATTCCATTTTGGAAAAAGTTTATCTACTGCTAAGTATTCTATATAAGAAGCAAAACCCTCGTTTAACCATAAATGTGTCCACCATTCCATTGTGACTAGATTTCCAAACCACTGATGTGCAAGCTCATGAGCAATAACAAGAGCCACCCACTGTTTATTTGAAGTAGAAGAATTTTCTCCATCAACCAAAAGAGCACTTTCTCTATAAGTGATAGCACCCCAATTTTCCATTGCGCCGGAAGAAAAGTCTGGAACAGCAATCATGTCGAGTACTGGCAGGGGATAATTTATGTCAAAGTATTTTTCGTAAAATTCCAAAGTTTTAACTGCGCATCCAAGAGCAAATTTTGCTTGATGCTTTTTGTTTGGAACTGTGTATACACGGACTCGTATATTTCTTTTTGTTTTAGCTTCTAAATATTCAAAATCTCCAACAATGAAAGCAAGTAGGTAGGTGGACATCTTTGGTGTTGGAGAAAATTTTACGATTTCGTATCCAGCTTCGTGTTCTAAAACAGAAACAGGCAGTGTGTTGGAAATTGCTGTTTTACCTTTTGGTATCACAAGTGAGACATTAAAAATTGCTTTGTGCGCTGGCTCATCAAAACAGGGAAAAGCACGGCGTGCATCAGTGGCCTCAAATTGTGTAGTGGCCATGTGATATTCTTTTTTTCCGATACTATAACGGCTGCGATAAAAACCTCGCATTTTATCATTTAGTATTCCTTTAAAAACCAAGGTGAGTTTTGTTTTTGAGGGCAGAATAAGTTTAGGAAATGAAAAAGTAGCGGTTTCCTTTTTAGAATCATAAGAAATTTTTGCAAACACTTTTTCTTTTCCAATCGATGCATCAGCTGTGATTATCTCAATTTCCTTAGAGTGCAGGGTGATAGTTTTGGTTTTTTTAAAAACAGAAAGAGTGATTGTTTCCGTGCCTTCAAAAGTAAAATTTTCTAAATCAGGCTTTAGTTGTATGTCATATTCTTTGGGAATAATGTCTTTGGAAAGTCGCACATTTTTTGCAATATTTTTCTTTGGCATGTTTTCAGTATATCTTTTTTAGCAAAAAATGCTAATATACAAAGGTGGAAAATGATGATTTTAAAATAAAAACGGTGGGATTTGAGGGGCCTTTTGGACTGCTTTTAAACTTAATAGAAAAGCGAAAGCTTTTTATTAATGATGTTTCTCTTTCGGCAGTGACAGAAGATTATTTGAGTTATATGAATTCATTGGGAGGACTTTCCCCTGCAGAGGTTTCCAGTTTTGTCTTGATTGCTTCTACTTTACTTTTAATTAAATCAAAATCTCTTTTGCCAAACTTAGATTTGACCACAGAGGAAGAAGGTGACATAAAAAATCTAGAAGAAAGATTGCGTCTTTACGAAATATTTACAAAATTGGGAGGTACTATAAAAAATAATTTTGGAAAGAAAATAATTTTTGCTCCACTAGAAAGAAAAAATAATATTTTAATTTTTTTGCCTGACAGCCAAATCACAAAAGATTCAATGATGACTTTTGCGAGAGATGTGTTGGGTGCATTGCCTAAGAAAATTTTCATGCCGGAAGTGGAAGTGAAAACTGTCATAAGTATCGAGGAAATGATAGATAAATTAACCGAACGCATTAAAACCAGCATGAAAATGAGTTTCAGAGATTTTAACGGAAAATCAGCGACGCGAGAAGAGAAGGTAGTTGTAATTGTCGGATTTCTTGCTATGCTGGAAATGGTCAGGCAGGGAATGATTGATGCTATTCAAGAAATTGATGGAGGAGATATAACACTTGAAAAATTAGAAGAGAATTACGAATTACGAATTACGAATTAAATTTATGCATTTAGAACAAAAAATAGAAGCAATACTTTTTTTTAAAGGCGAACCAGTCTCTTTGAAAAAACTTGAGGATATTTTAAAAGTTTCAAAAGAACAAATTGATGAGGCTATTTTAAATTTAAAAAATAATCTTACAAATAGAGGAATAGCGTTGATGGAAAAAGATACAGAAATTACTCTGGGCACGACTCCGGAATTAAGTAAATTGATTGAAGATTTACAAAAAGAAGAATTAAATAAAGAACTTTCCAAGGCTAGTTTAGAAACTTTATCAATTATTCTTTATAAAAACGGCGCTAGTCGAGCAGAGATTGATTACATTCGAGGCGTAAATTCTAGTTTTACCTTACGTGCTTTGTCTGTTCGAGGACTCGTAGAAAAAACGGTAGACACTAAAGATAATCGCCGATACATTTACAAACCAAGCTTTGAACTACTAGCTTTCATGGGCGTCGCTTCAATTGAAGAGTTGCCGGACTATGCGGAAGTAAGTGGTTCTCTTAACGTAGCTGCAAAAAGTTTAGAAGAAGAAACTACAAAAGAATCAGACGTTGGACAACTGTAAACAGGTGTACAACGTCTGATTCTAATTTAAAGGCACTTTGGATTAATACCAAGTACATAATTTTGGATTAAATTTGCTTGGGCGACAAATTGGTCACCATCAAAGCCTTTTATGTCTGCTTCAGTTACTAAGTTTTTATAATCTTCTGTGAAGCCGATAGAAAGTGGCAAGTAAGACCAGTGCCATTTTTCTTCATCATAGCCAGTCGGTCTATCGGGACCCTTGGCAGTATAAGTCTGACAGAAGCCATATTCCCAAGCATTCTGCGACATCCAATTGTATACTTCTTTGCCTTCTTCTGTATTGAAGTATTGAGGATTAGCATTATTAAAATCTATTTCTGTACCCCAGTGATGACGGGAAGTTCCAGGCACCGCACTGTATTCTAATACGTTTTGAAATTTTTCTAAATCACTCATCGATTTTGGTAGAGCGTTCCATTTATTGTTCCAAAGATTTTTCTGATAATCAAAATTTCTGGTTGCGGAAGCTATTTTTAAATCCACGCCGTCTTTTTGCGCCGCCGCCGCCATTTCCAAGAATGCGCTCAAAGTTTCTTGTCTTAAATACATTGTGTATCCACCGATGTCGTAATTTGCTGGCACCACAGTAAAGTCGGACCTTTGTGAGGGGTCGAATTGTCCGAGTAAATAAATTTTTTCTGCTGCCTTTGCTTCAGCTTGTTGTTGTGCTAAAAGTTGTGCAGCAATTATTTCATTTTCTTGTCTTTGTCTTAAATCTAAAAGTGAGGAAGTGACAGCAGGTATCAAAAAAAGAATAAAAACAGCAGCTGGTAATATTTTTTTGAGAGTATTTTTTTCCACCTAAAGACAATAACATACAGATGCGTTTTAATCAAAATCTGTTATAATTTATAAATGTTTTTAAATTTACTTAAAATTTCTTTGCCCACGACTTTTGCTTTTTTCTTGGCTCTTTTGGTAACTCCAATTGCTACTCATTTTTTCTATAAATATAAAATGTGGAAAAGATACTCACGTAGTACAACAACAGCCAATTCAACTTTTGCAAAAATTCATAACGGACAAGAAGAACTTAAAACACCTCGTGTTGGTGGCATAATTATTTGGTTGTCAGCTTTGCTGACGACGCTAGTTTTTTATTTACTATCAATATTATTTCCATCTGCTGGTACAGAAAAAATGAATTTTTTGAGCCGTAATCAAACCTTGATACCATTTTTTACACTTCTGCTTGGTTCATTGATTGGGCTTTGGGATGATTTAATGCAAATTTACGGAACGGGAAAATTTGCGCACGACGATAAGGCTTGGCGTAAATGGAAAGTTTTTTTAGTAACTTCGATTTCATTTCTTATTGGATGCTGGTTTTTTTATAAACTAGGAATGACAACGCTCCATATTCCATTTGGCGGAGAACTTTATTTTGGTATTTTTATTATTCCATTTTTTATAATTGTAGCCTTGGCAACTTTTTCTGGTGGAGTGATAGATGGTATTGATGGACTTTCAGGTGGGGTTTTAGGTTGTATTTTTGCCGCGTATTCTGTCATTGCTTATGCAAATCATCAGGTAAACCTAGCAGCTTTTTCTGGAGTAATTGCCGGAGTTATATTAGCTTTTCTTTGGTTTAATATTCCACCAGCTAGATTTTACATGGGAGAAACTGGCATCATGGGACTGACCATTACTTTAGCCACCTTTGCATTTTTAACTAACTCAGTTTTTATTCTGCCAATTATTGCGTTGCCGTTAGTTATCACTTCAGGTTCGGTTATTTTACAATTGCTTTCTAAAAAATTCAGAAATGGAAAAAAAATATTTAAACTAGCTCCCATCCATCACCACTTTGAAGCTATCGGTTGGTCTCCCGCCAAAGTAACAATGCGTTTCTGGATTCTTTCAATTGTATTTTCGATTATTGGCGTAATTTTAGTTGTGATTAGTAGATAAAATGAAAGAAAAAAAAGTAGATAAATTTTTTTTTATAATTGTGTTTCTGCTACTTTTTATTGGAGTTGCGATGTTTATTTCCGCTTCGCTTGGAATTTTAGCTAGAAGCGAGTCAACCTTTTATTCTGTGCTTTTTAGTCAGTTGGTTCTTGGGCTTTGTTTAGGCATTGTCGCTATGTTCATCTGCTTAAGAATAAATTATAAATTTTGGCGTAACTATTCTTTTATAATTTTTATCGGCTCAATTCTTTTAACGGCGGCAGTTTTTATCCCTCACCTTGGGTGGAATCATGGAGGTGCTGAAAGATGGATTCAGATTGGGCGAATACAATTTCAGCCGGTAGAATTTTTAAAATTTGCTTTTGTGATTTACTTTGCAGCACTGCTGTCTTGGGCAAAAAACAAAGTGCAAGATTTTAGATTTGGAATGTTGCCTTTCGGTATAATGATTACCATAATTGCCATTGTTTTATTAAAGCAGCCAGATACAAAAAGTTTTATTTTGATTACTCTGACCGGCATATCAATGCTTTTTGTCTCTGGGGTTCCAATAAAATATATTTTAGGTACTGGGGTGGGTTTGGTAATTTTATTTGGCTCGTTGGTTTATACTACTCCATATCTACAGCAACGGGTGAAAACTTTTATCGACCCTTCGCAAGATGGACAAGGTTCTTCTTATCAAATTCAACAGTCATTGATTGCGATTGGTTCTGGTGGCATATTTGGCCGAGGATATGGTCAAAGTATTCAAAAATTTAACTATCTTCCAGAACCGCAAGGGGATTCTATTTTTGCTGTATTAGGTGAAGAGTTGGGATTTATCGGCGCTGCCGGAGTAATCTTTCTTTATATACTTTTTTTACTACGTGGATTTTATATTGCGAATAGGTCGCCAGATCTTTTTAGTGGACTTTTGGTGCACGGAATTGTTATACTCATTACATTACAGTCGTTTATGCATATTGCTTCTGTAACTGGAGTTTTTCCTCTTACTGGAGTGCCCTTAGTCTTTATGAGCCAAGGAGGCACTTCACTCATGGTGTATCTCGCTGCAATGGGTATTGTGCTTAATATTTCAAAATTTCAGAAGAAAAGCACATGAATCCCGTTAAAAGCCGCGATCGCAATTTAAAAAAACATAATTAAAAATATGATGTTAAATTTCAAAAAAATTATTAACCTAACATATCAGACGCGCGAGTTGATCGCGATCTGCTTCTAACGGGATGAAAATAGTTTTTACAGGTGGAGGAACGGGAGGACATTTTTATCCGATTATCGCTGTTGCCGAAAAAGTCAATCAAATTATTGACAGGGAACACGTAATAAAATCCAAACTTTATTATTTTTCTGACAGTCCCTATGACAAAGAATTATTGGTTCAAAATGGTATGTTCTATGAAGAGGTAAATTCTGGGAAAATGCGTACATACTTTTCCTTGAAAAATTTTTCAGATATTATTAAAATAATTTTTGGAACAATTAATGCAGTTTATAAAGTTTTTTCCATTTATCCAGATGTGGTATTTGGAAAAGGAGGATATGCTTCTTTCCCGACAATTTTTGCCGCGAGGTTCCTCGGTATTCCTGTGGTTATTCATGAATCAGACTCGGCGCCAGGAAGAGTTAATAAATGGGCTGGGCATTTTGCAAAAAGAATCGCTGTGTCTTTTCCAGAGGCTGTAGATTATTTTCCAAAGAAGAATGTAGCTTGGACAGGTCAACCTATTAGGGCCGAAATAGAACATCCAGCCCCTAAAAAAGAAGCGCTCAACTATTTTAAATTAGAAGAAAGTATTCCAACTATTTTTGTTTTAGGAGGCTCTCAGGGGGCAGAATTAATCAATAACACTATTTTGGATGCGTTGCCAAATTTAACAAAAAAATATCAAATTATTCATCAAACTGGTATTAAAAATTTTAAAAATGTTTCTGCTCAGGCTAAAGTAGTTTTAGCAAAAAGTAAACAGGATTCAAGATACATGCCGATGCCTTTCTTGAATTCTTTGCAGATGAAAATGGCGGCTGGAGCAGCTACAATTATTGTTTCTCGCGCGGGGTCAACTATTTTTGAAATAGCTTCTTGGGGTGTACCCTCGATTTTAATTCCTTTCACTAATTCTAATGCTGATCATTCCAGAAAGAATGCTTTTAGCTATGCCCGTGCTGGCGCCTGTAGTGTGATTGAAGAAGCAAATATGACAGCTAATATTCTAGATTCAGAAATTGATAGAATATTGGGCAATAAAGCTGAATATGACTTTATGGTAAAAAATACGAAATCTTTCAACAAGCCTGGCGCAGCCGAAAAAATAGCCCAAGAATTGGTATATATCGCTTTGAGCCACGAGAGATAAATGCTAAAATGTTCTAGAGAGATAGAAATTCAAAATGGAAAGGGTAGAAGTTGCCGCAGTTTTATTATGAAAAAAATTACTATATTTATATTTATAATTGGTTTCTTTTTTTGTCATTCCATATTTGTATTTGCGGATATTGGCGATATGACAACTTATACTGGTACGGGGTCTTTTCCTGCTGCTATCGCTTTTGATGGCACTAATATGTGGACGGCGAACGAAAATGATAACGGAAATCTCGGTAGTGCTACAAAAATTTCACCGACGGGCGTCGTATCGACCTATACAGGAACAGATTATCGCCCCGATGGCATCGCCTTTGATGGTATTAATATGTGGACAGCAAACAACTGGGGTTCTGGTGCAACAAAGATCTCATCGACCGGTGTCACGACAAGCTATCGTGACCCAGCAGGTACCGCTGATCCTGCCGGTATAGCTTTTGATGGCACCAATATGTGGACAGTGGATACACAGGATGGTAGTGTGATGAAAATCTTGCCGACCGGCATCATGACGAAATACTCCATGCCATCGGGTGCTCGTCCGATTGCCATCGCTTTTGATGGTATTAATATGTG
>JARLIG010000004.1 GCA_031291825.1 Minisyncoccota bacterium
AAGCATCATTCATATCGCTCGGAGTTTTTATTTTAGCAAAATTAAAGAAGACCGTAAGGTAATGTTCATAATTTTCCACCGTACGGATAGCTCGGCCTTTTTCAATTTCCAAATATTCCAAAAATTCTCGTTTGAGTTTGTCTATCTCTGTAGCCATGTGCTCATTCTACCATGTCGCACAATATTTTCATCTTCGAGAATTGTTATTTTATAAAGCAATCTATCTCCGCAAGCTTGCGGAGCGAACTGCTCGGCTACCCGCCTGCGCAAGGCTTTCTAAAACAACAATTCTCTCAGATTCCCTCAATATCTTGCATTTTTGGGGGTTTTATGCTAATATCACAAATATGTTAGCAACAAAGAAAAAGCAGACAATTATAAAGAAAAATCAGATTCATGATAAGGACACGGGCTCCCCAGAGGTTCAGGTGGCTGTTTTGTCTAGCCAAATTGATGCTTTAGCAAAACATCTTAAAAAACACAAGAAAGATAATCATTCTCGCCGCGGGCTTATCAAGATGGTAGCCGACCGACGAACTCATTTGAAGTATTTGGAGCGAAAAAGTAAGCCTCGTTATACTGCTTTGATGAAGAAAATGGACTTAGCATAAAAAACGGCGTATACGCCGTTTTTTCCTTTCATGATACAATAAACATATATGACAGTTATAAAACACAAAGAACAAAGAGTTGGCGTTTTTATCGATACTCAAAATTTATATCACTCCGCTCGCAACTTATATCAGGCGCGAGTAAATTTCGGCGCAGTTTTGAAAGACGCAGTTGCCGGCAGAAAGCTTGTGCGTGCAGTTGCCTATGTGATTACCACAGAAGCTGGTGATGAGAAAAATTTCTTCGAAGCATTGAGTAAACTAGGAATTGAAACTAAAACAAAAGATTTACAAATCTTTGCTGGTGGAGCAAAAAAGGCAGATTGGGATGTTGGTCTGGCGGTGGACGCGATTAAAATGTCGCCAAGGTTAGACTCAGTGGTGATTGTTTCTGGCGACGGAGATTTTATTCCGCTAGTAGAATATTTACAGACAAGCGGGGTGCAAGTGGAGGTGGTTTCCTTTGGTAAATCAACTTCTGGGAAACTACGCGAAGCTGTGGATGACTTTGTGGACTTGTCTTTAGACCCTGATAAATACCTAATGCACGGGAAATAGTTAGTGTAAGATTTTTGCATTTTCGCTTATAAATGCTAAGATAAATTGGTATTTTATCAGTTAATTTAAGTTCGCCTTTAGATAGAGATAGTGTCTCACTTTATAGTGAAACAATACTTTATTCTGAAGGAGAGCTAAACAAAATATGCAAAAAAAAGAATATAGTGTAGAGATTGGTGGAAAAACATTAACTGCTATTTTTACTGACTTAGCAGAACAGGCACAGGGTTCGGTTATGTTAAAATATGGAGAGACGATAGTCCTAGCGACAGCTTGTATGTCTCATGACAAGCAACAAGGCTTGGGATTTTTTAATTTGACAGTTGACTATGTAGAAAAATTTTATGCTGCTGGGAAAATTTTAGGTTCTCGTTTTGTCAGAAGAGAGGGAAGACCAAGCGAAGAAGCAATTCTTGCTTGTCGAGTAATTGACCGAACCCTGCGTCCGCTTTTCGACCAGTCGATGCGACACGCTGTGCAAGTAATCGTGACGGTTCTTTCTGTCGATGATAATGACCCGACAATCTTAGCGGTGAACGCAGCTTCGCTCGCTTTAGCAGTCTCGAATATTCCTTGGGCTGGACCAGTCGGAGCAGTTCGTATCGGAAAATACACAGACACAAACAATGAAAAACTAACCATAAATCCTGCGCAAAGTTTACGCCTAGATGAAGATGCAGAATATAAATTTGACCTGACGGTCTGTGGAAAAGATGGAAATATCAACATGATTGAAGCATCTGCTCGCCAAGTGAGCGAAGAAGAACTAGAAGAAGCCCTTAAGATGGCCAGCGCAGAAATCACTAAATTGGAAACTTTCCAGAAAAAAATTGTCGCAGAAATCGGCAAACAAAAAAGAGTTATTGAAAAAGAAACTATCTCTAAGGAATCAGTGGAATTATTTAACAAAAACATTTTGCCAAAAATTGAGGATGCTCTTTTTGCAGGAGCAGGTAAGGCGAAAATCGATGAATTACATAATGTTTGGAATAAAATGACGAAGGAAACTTTCCCAAACAGAGAAGATTTTTCGTTAGAAGATAATTTATTTGATGATACAGAAAATGATGTCTTGCACAAAAAAGCAATTACGGAAAACAAGCGAGCGGATGGCAGAAAAATGGATGAGTTGCGTGATTTATATGCGCAAGCTGGAGGACTTTCTACTGTTTTACATGGTTCTGGAATCTTTTACCGCGGAGGAACGCATGTGCTTTCGGTTTTAACCCTGGGTGGACCTGAAGAAAGAAATTTAATTGATGGCTTGCAGTTGAAAGTGGAAAAAAGATTCATGCATCATTATAATTTTCCTCCATATTCGGCTGGGGAAGTTGGACGTATGGGTTCGACTAATCGCCGAGAAATTGGACACGGAGCTTTGGCCGAAAAAGCACTCGCAATGGTCTTGCCCCCGAAGAACGACTTTCCATACACAATGCGAATTGTTTCTGAATCGATGGCTTCCAATGGTTCTACTTCACAAGCTTCAATCTGCGCATCTTCGCTCGCTTTAATGGATGGTGGGGTGCCAATCAAAGCGCCAGTGGCTGGTATCGCGATGGGCTTGATGTATGAGTCCGATGATAAATATAAAATTTTAACGGATATCCAAGGGCCAGAAGATCATCATGGTGATATGGATTTTAAAATTGCTGGTACGAAAGAAGGTGTCACAGCAATTCAGCTCGATGTAAAAGTCGAAGGTGTGCCAGTCAAAATCTTGGGTGAAGCGATGAAGCAATCAAAGGTGGCGCGACTAACCATTCTCAACAGAATTGAAAAAGAAATTTCGAAACCTCGTGAAAATATTTCTGCCAGTGCGCCGAAAATTTTAATTATTAAAATTAATCCAGATAAAATTGGTATGGTGATTGGCGGTGGCGGAAAAACAATCAAGGAAATCAAGGAAAAATCTGGCGCGGAGATAACGATTGAAGATGATGGAACCGTTTATCTGACCGGTAAAGATAATTCTGCCGAAACAGCTAAAGCGATTATTGAAGAGATGACTCATGAATTTAAAGTCGGAGAAATGCTCAAAGGAGAAGTTGTAAAAGTTGCCGACTTTGGAGCTTTCGTGAAATTAAATCACTTCACTGATGGAATGGTACACATTTCTGAGCTTGCGCCATTTCGCGTGGAGAGAGTTAGCGATATAATAAAGGAAGGTATGATTGTGCCAGTAAAAGTTATCAATATTGATATTGAAAAAGGTAGAATAGGATTATCGATTAAAGAAGCTGACCCCGAATTTTTCAAAAATAATCATGGAGGCGGACAATAAAAAAAATGAAATAAAACCAAACACGAATTCAGTACACGAACCACCGCACGGAGTGGTAGAGACTTTTGCTGGTGACATGGCAGATATTATGGGAGGTGATACTGAAGGTCTAGTCAAAAAAATAATTCACGGAGAACAAGACAAAGAAGCTGAGAAAAAAAATCTATCTCCTCAATCAAGAAAAAATAAAGCTTATATGTTTATGGGTTTTTTACTTTTAGTATTAGCTGTTTCTCTGTCGGTTTTCTTCTTCTCTAAACGAAAAACCACTGATACTGTGGCGGTGCAACCACAGTTTACCCCGTTAATTTTTACTGACCAGAACACATCTTTTGAAATTTCTGGAATGAAGAAAGAACAAATTGCCCAAACTGTTTTTAACGAGGTTGCGAGCACCACAGTGCAACCCGATGGCGTTGAAGGAATTTATTTGACAGAAAATAAACAACTAATTGGACTTCGAAGATTCATCACTTTGATTGGTAGTCACCTTTCTCTGGTGAATGATACAGACTTTGTTAGTGATAATTTTTTATTGGGAGTGGTAAAAAATCAAAATAATGCCGATGTAAATTCTGGGACCGGCTTATTTATTCTGATGAAAGTTCGTTCTGCAACTGATATTTTTGATAGCTTGCGCTCTTGGGAGCCAAATATTGTAAACGATTTACATGGATTTTTAGGCATAAATCTTTCCAGCACCACTCAGTATCTTTTCACTAAGTCTTTCCAAGATGGTGTAGTCGAAAATAAAAATGCTCGTATTCTCTATGACCAGAATGGTAGTATTGTTTTAATGTATATTTTTGCAGACGATAACTCAGTAGTTATTACTGATTCTCTCCCAGCCGCGCAGGAAATAATTTTGCGTTTGGCTTCTGTTCAACCGCAACAATAAAAAATTATTTCTTCATCTTTTTAATTTTTTCCCAAGATAGATTTTTTTTACCAAAGTGTCCGTAAGTGGCCGTATTTTGAAAGATTGGATTACGTAGGTTCAAGCTTTGTATAATTGCCAAAGGTTTGAAGTCAAAATTACTTCGAACAATTTTTGATAAATCTTCACCACTTTCATTTATTGCTTCTATCATTAATGGTTCTGCCATGCCGATGGCATAAGCTACTGATACGAGTACTTCTTTACCGTAACCCCCGGCTACTAAATTCTTTGCGACAAAACGTGCCATATAAGCACCCGAACGATCTACCTTTGTGGCATCCTTGCCAGAGAAACATCCACCACCGTGTGGAATTATTCCACCGTAAGTGTCTACCATTATTTTACGTCCAGTGAGTCCAGTGTCGGCAGCGAAGCCACCGGTGATAAATTTACCAGTTGGATTGACAAGTATTTTTACAGTTTTTCTTTCTTCGGGAGAAAGTAAGGAATAAATTATTTTTTCTGTAATTTCCTTTTTGACTTCTTCTGTTTTTATGTTGGCAGTATGTTGAGTGCTGACTAAGACAGTATGTAATTTTCCATTTGTATAAGTGACCTGGGTCTTACCATCTGGCCTTAACCATTTTATTTTTCTGCTTTTTCTCATTTCCTCTAACTTTTTTGCTAGTTTGTGCGCTAAAACAACTCCCTTGGGTAAAAATTCGGGTGTTTCATTTGTGGCAAATCCATACATGATTCCTTGGTCTCCAGCACCTCCAGTATCTACACCCATGGCTATTTCAGGAGATTGGGTGACAATATGTGCAGAAATATCTAGTTTGTCTTTATATCCTATGTTTTTATAAACTTTTTTGGCAATTTTTACATAATCTACTTTCCCTTTAGAAGCTACTTCTCCGCCGATTACGAGTTTACCATGTCCGCCAAAGGTTTCTACGGCCACTCGGCTATAGGGGTCCAGAGCTAAGTATGCATCCAATATAGCATCTGATATTTGGTCGCAAATTTTATCTGGATGGCCGGAGGTGACACTTTCCACCGTGTAATTGTTGTTATGTTTATAAAACATCAACTGAGTATAGCACTAGACGTTCCATGTCCGCAAAGCAGGCCTCCAGACGTTGGACGTCTGTATCCTTACAGACGTCCAACGTCTGGAGGATTAACCCTTGCTATAGAAAAAGAATATTGCTATTATGCTGACATGTTAGATAAGAAAAAAATAAAAGAAAAACTAGAGAAAGAGAGAGATAACTTACTTGAGCAGATGAAAGGCATGGGTAAGTTGAATACAGAAACAGATGAATGGGAAACAACTCCTGAAGAACAGGATTTCCCAGAATCAGACGAAAATGACAAAGCCGACCGATTTGAGGATTTTGAGGCGAGAAGTTCTGTTATGAAGACCTTAGAACCTAGACTTAACAGTATTTTAAAAGCGCTTAAGGGACTCAATCGAGAATCATTTGGTAAGTGTGTGGTTTGTAAAAAAGATATTGAAATGGCAAGATTGGAAGTGAATCCTGCAGCGCAAACCTGCAAGAAACATTTAGAAAGTTAACTGTAGTCCGCTAAAATTGAAAAATTTTTCCGGCTCAAAAAATTATGAGCTTTGCAAAAGTTTATTCAGCGCAAGTTAATTTATTACGAGGGGTCATTGTCACTATTGAAGTGGACCTTTCTAGGGGCCTACATTCTTTTAATGTTGTTGGTTTGCCAGATAAAGCAGTGGATGAATCTAAGGACCGAGTCAGTGGTGCCATAAAAAATTCTGGTTTTACATCTCCTAAGGCAAAAAATCAAAAAATAATTGTTTCGCTTTCTCCGGCAGATTTAAAAAAAGAAGGCCCCTTTTTTGATTTGGCGATTGCGCTTTCTTATATGTTGGCAGCGAGAGATATCAAATTTAATTCGGAGAAAAAAATTTTCTTAGGAGAACTAGGGTTGGATGGCACACTACGTAGAATTCGTGGAGCATTGCCACTCGCGCAAGAAGCCAAAAGAATGGGCTTTGAAGAAATATATTTGCCGAAAGAAAATGCAGTTGAGGCGGCGCTTGTGGAAGGTATAAAAATTTTTGGTGCTGGTAGCTTGAAAGAAGTTGTAGAACATATTGATGAAACGAAAAAACCCATCGACAAAGATGGAAAAATTGAAAAAATAAAAAAACAAATTACTCTCCAGCCACAAACTAAGGTAAGTTATAAAAAAGAAACAGCGCGAACTGACTTCTCAGATATTCGTGGACAAGAAGGCGCAAAGCGTGGATTAGAAATTGCTGCCGCTGGCGGACACAATATCGCAATGTATGGTCCGCCTGGAACAGGTAAGACCATGCTAGCTCGAGCCTTCTCGCAACTCTTACCTGATTTAGATATTGAAGAGGTTTTAGAAATAACTGGCATTCATTCAGTTGCAGGGAATACGGAGGGTGGGCTTGTTTGTTTTCCACCGTTTCGTGCCCCGCACCATACTTCGTCTTATGTTTCGATTATCGGCGGAGGAACTTATCCGAAACCCGGTGAAGTTACTCTCGCGCATAGGGGAGTTTTATTTTTGGATGAATTTCCAGAATTTGAAAAACGCGTGATTGAATCTTTGCGTCAGCCACTTGAAGATAATATTGTTTCAATCTCGCGCGCCAAAGGCACGGCCGTTTTTCCTTCCAATTTTATTTTAGTGGCAGCGATGAACCCTTGTCCGTGTGGAAATTCTGGAAGTAAACAAAAAGCTTGTATCTGCAAACCATCCGACTTGGACCGATATAAAAGAAAACTTTCTGGTCCGATTATTGACCGCATTGATTTGTGGGTTTCCGTCGGTAATGTTGATTTTAAAAAATTGGGGGGCGTTGGTAGCGGCGAAAAAAGTGAAAAAATAAAAGAGAGAGTGGAAAGAGCACGAGAAATTCAAAAAAATAGATTTAAAAAATTTGGAAAAGACATCACCACGAACAGCGAGATGAATGTGAAAGATTTAGGGACGATGATTCATTTGGGCGGTAAGGTACGAGATATGCTAGATGATAGTGCTGAACGTCTCGGGCTCTCGGCACGCGCTTATCATCGGGTAATCAAAATCGCCCGCACAATTGCGGACCTCGAAAATTCAGGAGAGATTGAAGAGAATCACATCTTAGAAGCGATTCAATACAGACCAAAGGTAAATACATAAATATGAAATTAATTACATTAAATGCTTGGGGTGGAGTGGTGCATGAACCATTGCTGGAATTCATTAAAAAATATTCTAACGAAATAGACATTTTTTGTTTTCAAGAAGTATTTTCTGGAGAAAAAACGGCTAGGTCATACTTAGGGAAAGTGCAACTAAATATTTTTTCTGAAATGCAAAATATTCTGCCAGGTTTTAATGGATATCATGCGCCTGCGCAGGAAGGTGACGTCGGGGGTTTGGCAATTTTTGTAAAAAAATCTATCACAGTTAATAAAATCGAGCACAAGATTCTTTATGAAGAATCAAAAATTATAACGGATGAGAAAGATAAAAATTACTTCTCGATGGGTAGGGATTTACAACGCTTGGAATTTAATCATCTAGGCAAGACATATACTATTTTAAATTTTCATGGGATGTGGGTTGCTGGTGGTAAGGGAAACACAGAAAAGCGTATGGAACAATCAGAAAAAATCAGGAAGATTTTTGATGAATCCAAAGGAGCCAAGATTTTATGTGGAGATTTAAATCAGATACCCAGCACAAAAAGCATGTCCATTTTAAATGAAGGCAACAGAAATTTAATTCAAGAATACAATATAGATTCAACCAGAAGTGCTCTTTATAAAAAGTCTGAGAAGTTTGCAGACTATATGATAGTTTCACAGCAGATTGAAGTAAAAGACTTTAAAGTTTTAAGAGAAGAAGTTTCAGACCATTTACCGTTATATCTAGAATTCAATTAGATGAACAAAATATTAGTTAATCAAGAAGAGCTTAACCTTACCGAAAAAGATTTTCCCGTGCTAATTCACGGAGAAGAGGGGTCTGGGGCATCGCTTTATACTGTGACTCTAGCTGTTAATCTGTTCTCGCAAGGTTTTCCGATTGTGTTTCTGTGTGGATATCCTATGGCGGAAGAAGAATTTAAGAAACAACTAGCTGGGGCTTCATATCAAGACAAAGTTATTTTTTACACAAAAGAAAAAGTTTCAGAGTTCAAAGAATCTGTGATTAACCCGATTAACAGTCAAAGGATAATTTTTGTAAAAAATATTGAATTATTTGAAAAGGATGTATTTGATTTAATACTACTCAAAAACAAGATAATTTTATCTGGAGATTTAAACAGGTGTGTTTGTAAGAAGCAGATTTTAAGTACTAAATTTAACACAAAAATATTTTTTTCTTCTTTTGACAATATGGCATTTTCCGTCCTTCGTAAATATGAGGGATTTTTTGTGTCAGATGGTTTAAAGGGGGCTACCAAAGTAAAATTTGAATAGGTTTGATATAATAACCAAATGCAGAAGACCACGTTACTTTTTTTGTATAAGCCCAAGGAGCAAAAAATTCTTCTAGCGATGAAGAAAAGAAGTTTTGGTAAGGGGAAGTGGAATGGAGTTGGTGGGAAACTAAACGACAAAGAGACCATCAAAGAGGCGCTAGCAAGAGAAACACAAGAAGAAATAAATGTTGTCGTAAATCAAAATGACCTTACCCAAGTGGCAACCTTAGATTTTTCTTTTAAAGATAACCCAGAGTGGGACCAACAATCCCATGTATTTTTTACAGAGAAATGGAATGGCGACCCAACGGAGAGCGAAGAGATGAATCCGAAATGGTATTCGATTGATTCACTACCTTTTGAAAATATGTGGATTGATGATGTCCATTGGTTGCCACTAGTATTAGAAGGAAAAAAATTAAACGCGAGTTTTCTTTTTAATGAAACGGGTAGCGAAATTATCGATATGAAAATTAAAGAAATCTAATATTTCCCAGTTGTCGGACAAGGTCGGAGTTATCCACAGGTGGGGTTGTTGACAGTGAACGCTCGTTCACTTATACTTATTACATGACCAAGTCGGGTCAAATTAGTAGAAATAAAATATTAAATTTATGTCGCAATCACAATATTTAAAAATGTTAGAGAGGGAGATTCAAAAGATCAATAAAAAAATTGACTTGAAGATTTTGATGGGGGAGAAGTATGCTAAGGAGGCTCGAGAGCACAAATTGCTTTTGAAGAAAGTACATTATCATACCAAGAAAAGTTTCTTCAGCCGATTTTTTAGCCGACCCACTGCTTCATTTACGAAATTTTCTTTCTAAAAAATGAAGAATCCTTACCAAATTAAAATAGAATCTTTTTACACCGAGAATAAAAGAATGCCGACCTATACAGAGATGCTGAAGCTTTTTGATTTCAAATCCAAGAATGCGGTTTTTAAAGTTGTCGAGAAATTAATGGAAGCAGGATTGGTTGCAAAGGACCATTTGGGCAGACTTATCCCATCTGAAACATTTGGCGAAGTGCCAATGCTTGGATATGTCACCGCTGGATTCCCAGCAACTGTGGAAGAAGAGTTGGTTGATACTGTAAACTTGGATGATCTTTTAATAAAAAATAAACCGCTGACTTTTATGCTGGAGGTGGATGGCGACTCGATGATTGAAGCGCATATTGAGAAGGGAGATATGGTATTGGTGGAAAAAACAAATCAAGCTAAAGATGGACAAATAATTATCGCGGAAGTGGATGGAGAGTTCACAATGAAATATCTGCGCGAGAAGGGAAGCAAGCGCTGGCTCGAACCTGCCAATAAAAACTATAAACCGATTTACCCAGAGCATTCCTTGAATGTTGTGGCAGTCTTGAAGGCGGTGATTAGGAAATATTAATACAACAAATCAAAAACCACCCAATTGGGTGGTTTTTGATTTTATCTCGAGATAAAAAGTCTATGCAATAGTGTCCTTCAAACCTTTTGCAGGTCGGAATTTTGGAACTTTCTTTGCAGCTACTTTGACTTGCTCTCCAGTCTTTGGATTGCGAGCCATTCTTGCAGCGCGAGCCTTTACGGAAAAGATTCCGAAGCCAGCGATTGAAACTTCACCACCCTTTTTCAAGGTTCCGATGATAGCTTCAAACAATCCGTCAACGATTTCTTCTGCTTGCACCTTTGTGCCACCAAGCTTTCCATGTACCCAATCAGCCAATGCTTGTTTGTTCATAAAATATTTTCCCGCCACAGCGGGACAAGTTAGACAAAGTTTGTAATATTTCGACCCAGCTCCCCCGAAGGGGAGCCAATTAACCTATATAAATCCTACCTATACATTATATATCAAGGGTTTTTTAAGGCAAGGGCTGATATAAAATCAAAAAACAATTCTTTTAGGGTCCTAATTTTTCTGCTGAAAAATTTAGTCAGTCCTCGAGCCGTCGCTCTGCGGAGTCCCCAAAAGAATTGTTTTTAGTTTTTCCTTATTTTATCTAGCGTATTCGATGATTCGAGTTTCACGAATCATGGTGACTTTAATCTCTCCAGGATATTTGAGTTCTTGTTCAATTTTTATCGCGATATCGCGAGCCATTAATTTAGCTTCAGCATCAGAAATCTTTTCTGGAGTAACAAAGATGCGGATTTCACGGCCAGCTTGCAAGGCGTATGACTTTTCAACAGCAGGGAAGGTGTTTACTAAAGCTTCCAATTCTTGTAAGCGTTTCAAATAGTTCTCGACTGAGTCACGGCGAGCGCCTGGGCGTCCACCAGAGATGGCGTCAGCAGTCTGTACGATGACTGATTCAATAGTTTCATAAGGATAGTCTTCGTGGTGCGACTTCATTGCGGTAATGATGCGTTCGTCAGCACCAAATTTCTGCAAGATGCGCATGCCGATTTCAATGTGAGTGCCTTGGACTTCGTGGTCTAGGGCCTTACCGATGTCGTGAACGAGGGCTCCAGCCTTGGCGATAGCAACATCTGCACCAAGCTCTTCTGCAAGCATTCCAGCGATGTGTGCCATTTCAATTGAGTGTTGCAGAACATTCTGTCCATAACTAGTGCGGAAATACAATCGTCCGATAATGGCGACGATGCGGGGGTCAAAATTGAAAATTCCACATTCGTAGACAGCTTGTTCTCCTTTTTCTTTGATGATTTTATTGATTTCCTCTTTGGCTTTTTCTACCAACTCTTCAATTTTGGCTGGCTGAATACGGCCGTCGAGAATAAGATTCTCCAAAGCCAAACGAGCAACCTGTCGGCGGATTGGGTCAAAAGAAGAAATAACGATTGAGCCTGGAGTATCATCTACAATCAATTCAACCCCAGAAGCTCTTTCAAAGGCGCGAATATTTCGTCCTTCTTTTCCGATGATTTTACCTTTAATTTCGTTGTTTGGGATGGAGACAACAGTCGTCATCAGTTCCGAAGCGGTACTAGAAGCTAAACGTTGGATAGAAGTCGCCAAAATGTCTTTTGCTCGGCGGTCCAACTTTTCTTCGTTAGTATTTTCTAGTTTTTGAATTCTAATTAAAATATCTTCCTCATATTTCTTTTCGATATCTTTCAGAAGTTCATCTTTAGCCTCAAGTTCGGTTAATTTTGCGACTCTTTCTAGCTCTACTTTTTTCTCTTCCTCTATCTTCAAAACTTTTTCCTGAATCTTTTTTATTTCTTCCACTTTAACTTTAATATTTTCTACTTCCTTATCAACCTCCACTTGGCGAACATCCAAAAACTCGTCCTTTTTGATAAGTCTTTTCTCTGTTTCCTTGAATTCATTTTCTTTCTTTTTTTCTTCCTCCTTCAATTCCGCGAACTTAGCTTCGGAAGCTCTCTTTGCTTCATCGGTGATTTTTTGCGCTTCTTCTTTTGCGCCGACCATCATCTGCTTTATATCTATCTCGATAGACCTTCTCTTACCCAATGCGATAATTAATCGCAAGTAGTATCCGACACCAACGCCCAAAAGGAGTACTCCGACTCCGATTAAAATTATTATTGTAATACTCATAAGCTTGTATCAGCTTACAAGAACAAACCATTATATTTTTGGCCTTACTTCTCCTAGAGCAAACACTTCAGTTAAGATTTTAAAATTTAACTTCATAATATATGGGATATTCCTGCGAACCAATCTAAATTAAGCGAAAAAAATTTGTAAATTTCAACTTTTTCAGTATAACAAACTTACCACCTATTGTCCACCCCGCCCCAAATTTTGTATCAAAAATTTGGGGCGGGGTAAATTTATGTTAGAATGTGTGGATGCACTTAGGTATACGATCATGGAAGAATCTTGTTGTTTATGCTTTTAACGCTTTTTCCATTCCACTTTTAATAAAAACCCTCTTTTCCCCATGGAAAATGGACCAAAATTTGGGAAGCCACTTTTCCATCTTAGAAAAGGTCGCCTTCTTCATCTTTTCAAGAATTTTGGGTTTCGTTGCTCGTGTCTTTTTGATAATTGTAGGTTTGATTTTTACAAGTTGTGTTATTTTAACTTTTCCGATTTTCTTTCTTATCCCAATAAATATAAATCTTGATTATTTACAAAACTTGGGAAGTTTTGGAGCTTCACTTTCTTATGGCGATACTTATACCCTCTCACATCACAGTCAAGACGTGATTTTTCCAGGAACACAAAAAATTTATGGTAAAGAAAAATCCTTACGCATGATTGAACGTGGACTTTCTAAAGACAGTAATCATAATGTACTTTTAGTTGGAGACAATGGAGTTGGCAAATCAACCCTCATATCTTATTTAGGACGACTAGGACAGTCTGGTTTATCTTTTTCTGGTATCCGCCTGCATCGTGTTGTCGAACTATTTACTGAAGGATTGAGTTTGTCTGATTTTGATAAATGTTTAAGAGAAGCGGCTAATGCGGGGAATGTAATTTTGGTGATTGAAAATATCCATTCATATGAATCTTTATATGAACGCTTGATGCCATATTTACACATGCCTCGTCTCGGAATTATTGCTACAACTGATTTGGCAAATTATGACCAGGTTTTAAAAAATCATCCAGAATTTCTTTCCAAGTTTGAAAAAGTCGATGTGTTGCAAACCAATGAGGAAGATACAGTTGCAATTCTTATGAACAATGCGCGTCAAATGCATATATCTATTGACCAAGATGCAGTGTTGGAAATTGTTCGATTAGCAGACCGATTAATTGGCAATGTTCCAGAACCAGCTAAATCAATTTCAATCTTGGAAGAACTTCAGACTTTAGGAAAAAGAATTACGGTGGCAGATGTGCGACAGGTTGTGTCCGACAAGACTAATATACCCGTTGGAGACATCGATGCAGATGAAAAAAAAGTTTTAGTGGAGCTTGAAGATTCAATGAAAAAGAAAATTGTTGGGCAAGGGGAAGCAGTTAAGGACCTAGCCGAAGCATTGCGTCGTTTGCGTACGGGCATTGCAGACCATAGTAAGCCAGCTGGCAGCTTTCTCTTTTTAGGTCCCACCGGCGTAGGTAAAACCTATACGGCAAAAATTTTAGCCGAAAGTTATTTTGGTAGAAAGAATGCAATGATTCGTTTTGACATGAGTGAATTTTCAAGTGGGGATTCAATGACAGCTTTTACCGAGAGATTGACTGCGGCGATTGAAGAAGCACCAATGAGCTTGGTATTTTTTGATGAGTTAGAAAAAGCTAATTCCTTAATTCACAATTTGCTTTTGCAGGTTTTGGACGAGGGTCGCCTGACTCGTACTTCTGGACGAGAAGCTAGTTTTCGGGATGCAATTATTATTGCGACTTCCAATGCCGGTAGTGCAGACATCGTTGCTAATCCTGCCATTGATAAAAAAATCTTACTCAACAATTTAATATCAAATGGAATTTTTGCTCCAGAATTTCTAAATAGATTCAATGACATTATTCTTTTCAAACCGCTTACACAGATTGATGCTAGAAAAATCACCGCTCTTTTACTTAATGAATTTGCAGCATCTCTTTTGGCTGATAAAAAAATAACCTTAGTGATTACCGACGCTCTAATTGATAAAATTTCTTCCGCTGGATATGACCCAGAGTTTGGTGCTCGTCCTATCAAACGCGCCATGGAACAAATCGTAGAAAACAAAGTAGCCGAATACATCATGGCTGGCAATACGGGAGGTAGTCTAAAAATACTTTAGAAATTAGAATTTAATTCTCAGATTTTTTCTCAGGAGCTTTTGATTTGGTGACGATTTCGTCTACAATTCCGTATTTTGATGCTTCTTCGGCATCCATAAAGAAATCTCTTTCAACATCTTTTTCTATCTGAGCCAAAGTCTTGCCAGTATTTTTAGCCAAAAGTTTATTTAAATTATCTCGAGTCTTTAAAATATGTTTCGCAGTAATGGCAATGTCGGTCGCTTGTCCCTCTACTCCGCCCATTGGTTGGTGAATCATTACCTCAGCATTTGGTAAAATAAATCTTTTGCCTTTTTTACCAGCAGAGAGAACAATTGCGGCGCCAGAAGCGGCGAGCCCTACGCAGAAAGTAGAAACATCTGGACGAACATGATTCATTGTATCCACAATAGCCATTGTGGAAGTGACCGAACCGCCTGGGGAATTTATATAAAGAAAAATATCTTTTTTGGCATCCTCAGATTCTAAAAACAAAAGTTGGGCAATGATAATATTGGCTGTGTTGTCATCGATTGGTCCAGCTAAAAATACGATACGTTCACGCAATAAACGCGAATAAATATCATAAGCTCTTTCTCCAAATTGTGATTTTTCAATAACGGTTGGTATTAACATATATATAGTATAGTCAAAATCTAAAGCTTATCAAGCCCATAATTTTAACTTGCAATTTTGTTAAAAATATGGTATAAAACTTTTGAAAGTTCATCCTCTTGCCAACTCGGCAATTGTGAGGAAAAGAGTTGTTCGTCAATTCAATAACCGTACGTTCTGTATGGTCCAACCCACAAGGAGAGCGTCATGAAAATGAAATTTGCATCGTTGTTCCTTGCCCTCGCTTTCTGCGTGGGCACGATTGTCGGTTGTGGTAGCGGAAGTGGAAGTGGTGGTACACAGCCTCCGCCTCCGCCAAGCTCTTACACCGTTTCAGGTACCATCACGGGGGCACCACTTGGTGCTACTGTGAAGATGGGTACTTACTCAACAACGACAGATTCAACCGGCAACTACTCCCTCACCGGAGTGGCGGCTGGAATCTACACGTTGACACCGACACTTGCCGGCTACACTTTTAGCCCGGCTTCTGTTTCAGTGTCTGTTGGTGGCACTGATGCCACAATCACTGTAACAACAGCAATAACAGCAACGCCAGTTCCAAACTATACTGTTACCGTGATAACGGATGCGCACGTATTTGCATCTTCAGCAACGGTTCAGTCGGGGCAGACGGCAACCATCACTTATACAACTGATTCAGGTGTTTCTGTTGTGTCGGCGACGGGTTGCACTATTTCTGTGGCCGCACAGACTTGCACTACGGGCGTGGTTACTTCCAATCTTTCCGTTCACTTGTTGGGCGGGTCTTCGGATGGTAGTAGCTATGTTCTAAACTCGATGAAACTTTCGCCGGACACGTTGTTCGACGATGAGTTTGCCACAACTCCAGTCACCCTGACCGTGTCGACCTATGGAACCATTGACCACATGTTGGTCCAGTGGTTTCCAAGTTGGTTTGACAAGACAATAGCACCCATTGGAAATGGACCTGGAGGTCTAAATGCTCTCACGTTGAAAGACGGTGGGATGAATGGAGGCGAACATATTTGGACGCTTACATTCGCGACGGGGGTTACTCCAGCGCTCCGCTTTTACAGCGGAACGGTGGACTACCTCATGTTGGAAGTAGATGCCTACGACGGTTCCGGGAATCAACTTGTGCCAGCTGGACCCAGCAAAGGCTTCAACTACGTGATGAATCTGGGTGTCGTCAGTCGCAAATTGACTGTCAGCACCACTCAGGTGGCAGCGGATGCGTATGCCGCGCCGAACATGGTTAACCTAGTACTGCCAGTCGGCAACGATAGGTTCAATCAGGTAACGGCGAAACTCGCAGACTATTACCCGGATGTATTTCAGATAATGGTCATGCAGGAGGTAGAAGCTACGGCCGGAGAGTATGGTAACGAATCTCTCGGAATCGAACGTAATAATCAAGTGGCAGGAATTGGCCTACCTCTTGATTCAACCCCCGCAACGCTTGCGGGCGATAATGTTTGTACTCCCAGTGATGTCTTGTGTGCCTACATGGACAACATAGTGGCGCATGTTTATGCCAACTACCTCGACAACCCAGCACTTCCCCTGGCAGGTGAGGAAGACACCGTTCTGTCGACCAACCAACCTGACCCGCTGTCCCAATATGGGGGCATCTTGATTCCTCAGAATGGAGGAGGCTACATAATCGGAGCCTCGAACATTCAGGTCAATCAGTTTTGCTCCCCGTATTCACCCCTAACTTTGTACTTGATGGGTCTCGGCCCATTGAATGCGATTCCAACCGCTGCATACCTTGACCCGTCTTATGGCGGGCCGTGGGACGTAGTGATTCCTGAGTCAGAGGTGCATCACGCCTCTGGACAGGACATTGTCAACGTATATGGTGGACGCACCCCATCGTATACCAACAGCAGTAAGACATTTCCGACGATTTTTGTCGGAGTGTCCACGCAACCGATGACCGCTGCGGAGGTTGCGCTTCGGAATCGGATTGCGGTCTACTTCGCCAGTAAGGAAGTAGACACTGCAGTCAACACGCAGGGAATTTTTCCGGTGTGCTCAGCCCCGTCGTTTAGTTTGGCGACAGGCGGAGTGGGAACCATGACTACCACGGTCCCATCTCCAAAATGAATTTGTTCCATTGATTTATCTTGCGCTTTATAAGCGCAAAGCCCCCGACCGGGATCCGGTCGGGGGCTTTCTATTTCTGTTTAAGAATTTTTTATTGGTTTTCTAAAAATTGGAATATTTTTTCGTTGGTTAAAACATTTTCGGCATGCATTCGGGCGCGTTCAGGGTCGGCTTCTTTGTAGTGTTCCAAAATAGCGGCAACTTCTCTCGCCACATCTTCTTCATCAGCAACTATTTTTTCTGTCTTGGCAATTTCGTTTAAGACTAATGCAAGCTTGGCTTTCTTTTCGGCATCCGTTCGAAATTCTTTTCTTAAATCCCCAATTGTTTTATTGAGGTGTTTCAAATAATCTTCAAATTTTAATCCCATTTGAGTAATGTCGGATTCCATACGATATAAGATTTTATCAAGCTCAACTTCCACTAAAATTTCTGGTGTCTCCATGGTGCTGTCGTCAATAACCTTCTCAATGATTTTGAGTCTGGTTTTTTCCTTTGCTTGGTTTTCTTTTTCTAATTTTATATTTTCTTTTAGCTTAGCTTTAAAATCAGCAACATCTTTAAAGGGTCCAAGCGCTTGCACAAAATCGTCAGTAAACGCTGGAAGGTCTTCTTCTTTCGGTGCTTCGTGTTCATGTTCTTCACCTTCTTTGTGTGCGTGTTCTGCCATGTGTTCTTTTTGCGCACGAGACTTTCGTATGTCCATAATAGTATTTTCCATATCTTCGTCAGACACCTCAATATTTTTTTCTACATCAGTAAGTTTGGAAAGCGTATCCTTGGCAATATTTTTATAGTCTGCGAGCTTAATTTCTGGCAAGACTGCAGTTTTTATTTTAAATCCGAGCGGATTTTTACGAGCCAATTTAGTGATAGAAATTTCTGGGCGACTTATCGCATCGATTTTTTCATCTTCAATAATTTTTGGATAGTGTTCACCGAGCGCCATCTCTGCCATTTCTTCTAGGATTTGGCTTTCTGGCACGTTAGACAATAAAACATTTTCTGGTATTTTTCCAGGTCGAAACCCATCCAACTTCACAGTTTCTCCTATTTTTTTTAACGCTGCTGCAAAATAAGTTTCAAATATTTCTGCTTCCAACTCTCCCTCAATTTCCACTTCACTCTTTGGTAGTTTTGTAACTTTTATTTTCATTTTTTTTTGAGACGTTGTACACCTGTTCTACAGATGTCCAACGTCTGGAATTTTATATTAAGAAGATTACTAAAAGCAAAGCAACAATGTTCAAGATTTTTATCATTGGGTTGATAGCAGGACCAGCGGTGTCTTTGTATGGGTCACCGACCGTATCTCCCGTCACGGCTGCCTTGTGAGCTTCACTTCCTTTGCCTCCATGATTTCCTTGTTCAATATATTTTTTCGCATTATCCCAAGCACCGCCACCGGAAGTCATTGAGATTGCTACGAAGAGTCCAGTAACAATTGAGCCTACAAGCAGTCCGCCCAAGACTACCAAACCATTGGTTTTTCCGAAGAACAAAATTACTAAAATCGGAGCAAGAACCGGAATCAAAGCAGGTAAAATCATTTGCTTAATGGCAGCTCCAGTGATAATAGAAACCGCTTTGGCGTAATCTGGTTTTGCCTTGCCTTCCATGATGCCTTTTATTTCTCTAAATTGTCGACGAATTTCCTCGACTACTTTGCCAGCAGTTTTTCCAACTGCTTCCATGCAAAGAGCTCCGAAGTAGTAAGGAAGAAGTCCTCCCAAAAATAGACCAACGATAACATACGGATTGCTTAAATCAAAAGTGATAGCTCTGCCAGCTTTTGTGATTTCTTCAGTGTAAGAAGCAAAGAGAACGAGAGAGGCGAGTCCAGCGGAACCAATAGCATAACCCTTCGTGACAGCCTTAGTTGTATTTCCAACTGCATCCAATGGGTCGGTCACATCGCGAACTTCTTTTGGCAATTCGGCCATCTCGGCGATACCTCCAGCATTGTCGGTGATAGGACCATAAGCGTCAATGGCTACGATGATTCCAGTCATGGAAAGCATCGACATTGCAGCTACGGCGATTCCGTAAAGTCCACCAAAGTTGTAACTAATTATTATCCCTAAAACAATTGAGAGTAACGGCAACGCAGTAGCTTTCATAGAAATAGCCAAACCCTGAATGACGTTTGTGCCGTGACCAGAAACGGAAGCTTCCGCAATTGATTGTACGGGAGCGTATTTGGTCGAAGTAAAGTATTCGGTGATGACGACAAGCGCACCAGTGACAAAAAGACCAACCAAAGAACAAATAAATAAATCCATGACTGAATATTTTCCATTACCAGACATCAATAAATTTGTGACTGGATAAAAGGCGACGGCGGCAATGATTCCAGCAGCAATGAGACCTTTGTATAAAGCACCCATGATATTTTCTGATTTTCCCAAGCGAACAAACCAAGTTCCGATGATGGAGGCAAAGATTGCCATTCCACCAATCACGAGAGGGTAGATAATTGCATTTTGAAATCCAGCAAAAATAAGTGAGCCCAAAAGCATTGTAGCAACGGAAGTGACAGCATAAGTTTCAAACAAATCAGCCGCCATACCTGCGCAGTCGCCGACGTTATCTCCGACATTGTCGGCGATAACTCCAGGATTTCTTGGGTCATCTTCTGGAATACCTGCTTCTAATTTACCAACGAGGTCTGCTCCGACATCTGCGGCTTTGGTGAAAATTCCTCCACCGAGTCTAGCAAAAACAGAAATTAGCGAAGCACCGAAACCGAGTCCCACAAGCGCAGTCACATCTTTCGTGATTGCATAAAAAGCGGTCACACCAAGGAGAGCTAAGCCGACTACTAAAAGTCCGGTGACTGTTCCACCATTAAAAGCTAGTGAAAGAGCATCATTGATACCACCTCGAGCTGCTTCGGTTGTGCGAACATTTGCTCTTACGGAAACATTCATACCGATGTATCCAGCCAGCGCAGAAAAAACTGCTCCAACTAAAAACCCACAAGCCATTGTCCAACCGAGTTTTGGCACCAAGCCAATAATGAGGAAAAGAACCACCGCAATCATGCCGATAGTTTTATATTGTTTATTTAAATAAGCTCCTGCACCTTCTTGAATTGCCTTAGCTATCTCCTGCATACGAGCATTACCAGCGCTCTTTTTTAAAATTGATTTAGCAAGGAATAAACCATAAACGATAGCAATCACTGCACTCACAATTGCAAACAATAAAAATGAATTCATTTTTTTATTAATTAAATAATAATAATAATTTTTTTATTCCTCTTTTACTTCTACTTTTTCTCCGTCAGTGCTGGCCATTTCTTTTCCGTCACCTTTGATGTCGATTCTCCATCCAGTAAGTTTAGCTGCGAGGCGTACATTTTGTCCACCTTTACCGATAGCTAAAGATAATTGGTCGTTCCCAACTTCTACAGTTGCTTTGTGGTCGGCTTCATCCATAACAATCGAAATCACTTTAGCTGGAGAAAGAGAATTTGCGACAAAAACTTTTGGGTCCGCGGACCAAGGAATTATATCAATTTTTTCTCCTGAAAGCTCACTAGTAATCGTGTTGACGCGAGTGCCTTTTTGTCCGACGCAAGAACCGACAGCATCAATGTGCTCATCGCTTGAGTAAACTGCGATTTTTGAACGTGCTCCAGCTTCTCGAGCAACGGATTTTATTTCCACGACTCCATTTTCTATTTCTGGAGCTTCAAGTGCAAAAAGTTTTTCGATAAATTTTGGATGAGTGCGGGATAGGCGTAAGTTGATACCTCGTGGTGTATCTTCTACACTGTAAAGATAAGCTCGGATGCGTCCTCCGCGAGTCCAATATTCTCCAGGGATTTGTTCTTCGGCTGGTAAAATTCCCGTGGCGCGGTTGAAATCAACATAAACATTACCACGTTCTGATTTTTGCACGATGCCAGAAATAATTTGTCCTTCCTTGGTGCCATATTCATCGATGATAGAAGTGCGTTCTGCTTCACGGATTTTCTGAATGATGACTTGTTTGGCGGTCTGTGCGGCGATACGTCCATAATCATCTTTTGCTTCCAATGGGAAAATAATCTCATCATTGAGCTCTGCCCCCTTTTTTATTTTTTTAGCGTCTTCCAAGAGAATGTGGTGTTCACTATTGAAATGTACACGCTCTTCACCTTCATCCTTGACGGAATACTCTCCTTCATGTTTTTCACCATCTAGAATTGCAATTGTTTCATCGACTACGATTTTTACTTGATAGAAATCAGTTTTTCCTGTTTCCAAGTCAAACTTAGCTCGGACAATTTGTCCTTTTTTACCGTAATCTTTCTTATAAGCTGCCGCCATCGCTTGCTCAATGGCTTCTAAAATTTTTGCTTTTGGTATTTTTCTCTCTTCTTCCAACTGCTCTAATGCGGATTTGAATGTTTTTAAATCTAGCATATGTTTATATTGTTAAATTTTATTAAAAAAAGCCCTGTTGTGACAGGACTCCTACATAAAATAGTCTATCACAAAGATTATTTCAAGACAAGGTTCTCAAGATTTCATATATAGTTTATACACATCCAAATACTTTACTTAACAGACTGTTATTATGGTATAATTTAAGCAAGTTTATTTTACAATAATCAAAAAACAATATGAGAAAAAAATATTTAGTTTTTGTTATGGCATTTTGTTTTGTTTTGTTTTTCTCTGTATTTAATCAAGCAAAAGCTGTAGATAATAGTAGTAATTCCGTAACCCCGACTACTATTACTGGTGGTGTCCTTTACTCAGTGACCGTGTCGCCAGGTTGTAATTGGTCAAGCAATGCCGATTCTTGTACTGGATCAACATCTGCTAACACTACTCCTATCACAACCGCCATTTCTGCTGCTAACGCCACCGTGGGTAATGGGCAATTATATTACTCTCCTTACAATATTGGTTATGGTGCTGGTGGCAGTCCTACGATGACAACAAGTGGTGATATTTTTGGTTTTGTCTTTGGTCCTACCACTACATCAGCCAGTGGTATTACAGGTAGTTCTGCGGGTTTGCCCAATAGTGGCAGTATCTCAGGTTCTGCTGTTGCTTATGGTAGTAGTGTTGGTGGAACTGGAACTTATCGGGTAACGATTTGTAATGCTGGTTATTCTGCCAGTGATTCTGTTTGTACCGTTAACTCTTTTAACATTACTTCTTCTGCTGGTGCTGGAGGTTCTATCTCTCCATTAGGCACAACCTCTGAGAATTATGGAAGTAGTCAAACTTATACCATAACTCCCAATACTGGTGCGGGTTACAGTATAGCCAATGTTTCGGTTGATGGTTCTTCTGTTGGCGCAGTTAGTACTTATACATTTTCAAATATCACAACCAATCATACTATCAGTGCAACTTTTAACTTAATGGCTGGTACTCTCACAGCTAGTCCTACTTCTTGTAGTATCGCAGTTGGAGCAAGTAGCTGTAATGTAACTCTTACTTGGACCACCACTCACCCAGTTAGTACTTCCTGGATAACTTCTTCCGTAGATAATTCTGGAAATCCTTATACAAATTTTGATGTGTCTAGCCCAAATATTAATAATGGAAGTCAGTCTGTAGTTATTCCATATAGCTCTAGTGGCTCTAGAACTTTTTATCTATATAATTATAACATTTCGCTGGTTCCAACTTCTCAATTTCCAAATGGTTCTGGTATAACTGTGGCCTCAAGTTGTGTTCTCAATACTGTTTGGAATGGGAGTATTTGCGCGCAATATGCTCTTACCGTCAATAAAGCTGGTACTGGTTCTGGAACGGTAGGTGGTGCTGGAATATATGCTTACAACACAGTTGCACCAGCCACAGAGTCACCTAATGGCGGCTCAACTTTTACTGGTTGGAGTGGAGATTGCAGTGGAACAAATCCAACTTATGGAGTTACGATGAGTGCTGCAAAATCTTGTACCGCGACGTTTACATTAATCCCAACTGCATCCTTCACAAACACTCCATCATGTACTATCCCTGCAGGAAGTAGCGGCTGTAGTGCCAACATAACATGGACGTCGTCAAACACCAGTACAGTAAATCTAACGGACGGTGGTGACGGATTTTATGCACAAACAGGTACAGGAGCACAGTCTGGGACTGTACACATACCTTACAATTCTGGAACTTATAATATACGAAATGTAGTTAGTGGTGTAGAAGTTCCTCCGCCTGCTGGTATCTTGGCTACAGTTACTGGTACCTCTGCTTGTGCTTCTGGTAGTACTTGGATTGTAAGCAGTGGTACTTGCGTGGCAGCTCCATATGGAAGTTTTGACAACGCTAGTCCAAACCCAGTTTATAATAATGGAGTATTATCTATGAATGGTTGGGCAGCTGATATTCAGGACGGAGCACCTGTTTCTAGTGTGCAAATATACATTGATGGTACTTCAATTGGTAATGCCACCCTGGGAGGGTCTAGACCAGACGTACTTGCTGCCTACCCAAGTTATCCTAGCTGGGTTAATTCAGGTTGGAATATGAATTATACGATTCCAGCTAGTTTATCGACCGGAAGTCACACAGCCAAAGCCGTTGCCTCTGACAAGGAAGGTCTATCATCTACTTTTACTTATAATTTTACGGTTGGCACATGCACTCTTCCTTCTGTCACCACAACTGCTTCCGTTTCAAATGTAACTCAAACGAGTGGAACAAGTGGTGGAAGCATAACCTCAAACGGAGGATGCCCTGTTACTGTTAGTGGAATTACTTGGAGTACCTCCTCAGGAAACGAAACTTACACAGTAGGAAATACAGCAACTCAAACAACTGACGGCTGGCAATCTGGTGGTCCTTGGCTCGATATTGCTGGAGGTGTCAACACTTATGTAGCTAGTACTCCTTTAACTCCAGGGACTACATATTACATTAAAGCTTATGCAGAAAACAGTGTAGGTCCTTCTTTTGGTAATGAAATACATTTTACGACCAGCGCTCCGACTCCAGTGAATGGAGTTTGTGGTACAGCCAATGGTAAAGCATATCCATATCCTTCAAGTAGCTATGGTTCAGACACACAATGTTCTTCTGGGACTCCAAGTCCTAATAATGCTTTTCCATCTGCAGGCAATACGGCCTATTGGCAATGTATGGAGGCGAATGGAGGAACAAATAGTTCCACATGTTCAGCATCTCAAGGTGCTCCGTCGGTTACTTTTTCAGCCAATCCAACAACCATAGTAAGTGGCGGATCTTCAACTCTGACTTGGTCTTCTTCTGCTACTTCTTGTACGGGAACTAATTTCAGCACAGGCACAGGGAGTCCTAATTCTGGGAGTGTTTCAGTTACTCCATCTTCAACCACTCAATATACAGTAACTTGTGGTGGCTTCCCAGCAACTCAAACTGTCACAGTCGACAAAAAGCCAGTATATAGAGAGCACTAAAAATATTTTCTTTGTGTTATAATATATTTGTTTGATTATTATCAACGATACATAATCGCAAATATATTGTTATGAAAAAAAATATTTTGATATCTCTAAAATTTTTATCTCTGCTTTTTGTTTTCGCAGGTTTACTTTTACTCAAATCAAGCGTTGCTTTTGCTCAAGATGCAGACCCTTCGGTTAACATTCAATCTGTCTCACCAAGTTCCGCAGATACTCAAATCACAGTCAGTGGTGGAGCCACTGGAGGAGAGAGCACCACAGATGTCAGATGTGGTCATGCTCCCTATATACTCATGCCAATTACCACCGTAACTCAGCTATCTACTACTGTAAATTATTCTATAGATGGAGGTACTGTATTTTCTGCTCCTGCTGCCACAGTCTCAGTCACAGGACAATCAAGTAATGTTTGTTCAAGCCCAACGCCAGCAGTCGGTATACAGTGGGGCTACTCATTTAGTTTCACTGACTCCACTCATGTTGCAGCACTTTCTAATGGAACTCACACCGTCGAGGCTTGTTTGGGAACTTGGGGAAGTTTGTGTGATACAGCGACTTTTATAGTGAGTCATCCTCTTCCTGACCTGACGGCTAATCCAGTGACCCCAACTTCTGCCATTGCTAGTATTGCTACAACTTTTTCTTCAACCATTTCAAACATCGGTAATGCTTCAACGGGGGGGTCATTTTCCAACTTTTTTCAAATTGCCACAGCTACGGGTGGCGGGGGAACAATTACTGACTTAGCTTCTACTTCTATGTCTACGCTGGCATCTGGGGCTACAAATACAGCCACTAAGTCTTATACTTTTCCATCATCTGGAACGTATTCAGTGCGTGCCTGTGCAGATAAAACTTCTTCGGCTGGTGGTGGAGTGATTAATGAGTCAAACGAAAATAATAATTGTGGAGCTTGGGTAGATGTGACGGTCAATCCAGCTACTTGCTCAAATGGAGCAACCAATCCTTTGGCTTGTACAACTTGTGCAGCTGGTTCAGCAATGATTGGTGGAATGTGTACCCCTGTTTCGGTTTCTGTTTCTGCAACAACTCCCTACAGTACTACTCCAAGCACTAATGTAAGTTTTGCCTACAGCGCAAATACCAACTCCAATGCTGGTACGGAGTGTCGCTTGTTAAATTATAATCAAGACACAAACAACCCTCTGACTTCTTATCAAGCAAATAGTCCAATTACATATTCTTCTGCTAGCGTTGCTGGAACATATGCTTATTATGTAGAATGTCGTGATAAAACGACGACTTCAGCTACTGCTACTTCTAATCAGATTATCGTAAATGTTTATGTGAACGGCGGATGGAGTGGGTGGAGTGGTTGGGGAACCTGCAGTATGAGTTGCGGTGGTGGAACACAGACAGCCACTCGCACCTGTACGCATCCAGCTCCACAAAATGGCGGACAAGGTTGTTCTGGTTCAGATACTGAATCTCAGTCTTGTAATGTCCAAGCTTGTACTACTTCTTTAACTGCGAACCCAGCAAACTTGGTTTCAGGGTCCGGTATTTCTTCAATGTTAAGTTGGTCTTCTACTGCGCCTTATTGTACAAAGAGTACTAACTTTACTCTTCCTAACGACAATCCATCCGGCAGTCTTGCTGTCACTCCAACTTCTACTACAACATATTCAGTTACTTGTGGTGGAGTTTCGGCGACTGCAACTGTTTCAGTGAAGAAAAAACCGATATACATAGAGCATTAAAATATATTAAAAATAAGTTAGCAAAAAATCCCTCCAATTTTTATTTGAGGGATTTTTTGCTATACTATAGTTAATGGAAATTAACGATGCACAACTAAAGAAGTTCCTTTTAGATGGGGGGCTTGTTTCTAAGAAAGATTTTGAAGATGCTTCAGAAAAAGCTGAAACTAAAAAACAAAAAGTCAGCAATATTTTGCTTTCGGATGGAAAAATATCCGAAGAAGACCTAAAGCGTACGGAAGCTTTAGTATTGGGTATTCCATTTATAAGTTTAACTAACCAGAAAATAGATTTCTCTGTACTTTCTTTGATTCCTGAGCCAATTGCGCGCAACTACAATATTGTTGCTTATAAAAAAACTGAAAAAAGTTTAGAAGTGGCAATGTTGGATGTGGATGATTTACCAGTTATTGATTTTATCAAGAAACGTTCTGGATTAAAAATACTTCCTCGCCTTACTGATACAGCGTCGATGAGATTTGTTCTGGTTCAATACAGACAAAGTCTTAAAGCTGAGTTCAAAGATATCATTGAGAAAGAATCTTCTTCATTGAAAGTTTCCGCAGAAGATGGCGAAAAATCAGGAGAAAAATCGGAATCAGAATTAAAAGAAATGGCGGAAGATTTGCCGGTGGTGAAAATCGTTGATTCTTTGATTTTTCATGCTATTTTGCAAAATGCGTCTGATATCCATATTGAACCAGGGGAAAACGAGCTCACTGTGCGATATCGAATCGATGGGATATTACATGATGCCATGGTCTTGGATAAAAATGCTGGTTCTGGCATAACCGCTCGTATTAAAGTTTTGTCCAACCTAAAGCTTGATGAAAAAAGATTGCCACAAGATGGAAGATTTAAGATAGAACAAAATGGAGAAAAGATTTCCTTCCGTGTTTCCACTCTCCCGACATTTTTTGGTGAAAAAACTGTTATTCGAGTTTTAAAAGAAACTGCGCACGGTTTTTCTTTGGAAATTCTTGGTTTTCACGGGGAGGGATTGGAACGTATTCATAATTCCTTAAAATTAAAAACTGGAATGGTTTTGGCAACTGGACCGACGGGTAGTGGAAAGACAACAACGCTTTACACGATGTTGGATATATTAAATAGGCCAGAAGTAAATATTTCTACAGTGGAAGACCCAGTGGAATATCAAATGCCGAGAGTTAATCAAACACAAGTAAAACCAGAAATTGGACTAACTTTTGCCAACGGCCTCCGTTCGCTTTTACGTCAGGACCCAGATGTCATCATGGTTGGAGAAATTCGAGATGGAGAAACAGTCTCGCTGGCGATTAATGCTTCACTGACTGGGCACTTAGTGCTTTCGACAATTCACACCAACTCAGCGGCTGGTGCCATCCCGAGATTGATGGATATGGGCGCGGAACCATTTTTAATTACTGCGACTGTAAAAACAATTATTGCGCAAAGACTAGTGCGTCGACTTACTTCTAACAAAGAAAAATATTTTCTTTCTCCAGCCGAAATACAAAATTTAGGTAAGATTGTTGACCTTAATCGCGCACTTGGTTTTTTACAAACTGAAAAAATTATTGGGCCAGATGCAACTTGGGATAAAATCCCCTTTTATAAACCAGTTAAATCGGCGGAATCGGAAGATGGTTATTCGGGACGAGTTGGTATTCATGAGGTACTGACTGTCAGCGCCGTTATACGAGAAATGATTTTAAAACATAGCTCCCAAGATGAAATAGAGGCACAGGCAAAAAAAGAAGGGATGATGACAATGCTTGAAGACGGTGTTTTCCAGGCGGTTTTAGGGTTGATTTCATTAGAGGAAATATTCAGAGTTGTTTCAGAATAATCGGGCGAACTCACTAAAAATAAAAATGCTTTTTTCATATAGAGCAAAATCAAAAACAGGAGAAATAGTTGAAAACGTGTTAGATGCATCTGATCGCTTTGCACTTTCTCGTGACTTAAGGTCTCGTGGTTTTACTCCGCTTTCAGTCACCGAAAAAAACCAAGGACTTTCTGCTAAATTTTCCGTATTTTCCTCTAGTTTATTTTCTCGAATAAAATTATCAGAACAAATTCTTTTTACAAAAAACTTAAGTGGTATGTTAAAAGCTGGGCTACCTTTGTCTCGAGCATTATTAGTTCTCAAGAAACAGACAAAAAATCCAAAACTCAATACAATCTTAACTTCTTTTACCACGGACATAAATGGAGGTGAAACATTTTCTGCTGCCTTGGCAAAATTTCCTGAAGTTTTTTCTAAGCTTTTTGTTTCAATGATTCGCGCAGGTGAAGAGTCTGGTAATCTTGCAAACGCACTCACAGATATTGGGATTAATTTAGAAAAATCCAATGCCTTAACAAAAAGAATTAAAGGAGCGCTCATATATCCAGGTATCATCATGTCGGCAATGATTGTTATTGGTGTATTGTTGTTTGCCTTTGTTGTTCCGACCTTGGCAAATACTTTTAAATCACTTGGTGCTACCTTACCATGGTCTACTGAGTTGATTATCTTTCTAGGTAATTTTTTCTCGCATAATTTAATCTTATCCTTTGTGATTATATTCGGCGCAGCTCTTTGTATTTATCTATTGGCGCGTGCTAAATTTATGGGTAAATATGTTGATTTTTTTATTTTAAAAATTCCCGTTGTTGGTACTCTAACTAAAGAACTTAATACTGCTCGTACAGCGCGTACCATGTCCTCACTTTTATTTTCTGGAGTTTCCATAATTAGAGCAGTAGAAATTACTGAAGATGTTGTACAAAATATATATTTCAAAAAAGTTTTGGAGCAGGCAAAGGCAGCGATAGAAAAAGGTTCACCCTTTTCGCAAGCTTTTGAAGAAAATACTAATCTTTACCCTATTATGATGTCTGAAATGGTTCAGGTTGGAGAAGAAACAGGGAAATTGTCAGATATGTTGCTTCAGATAGCGTTGTTTTATGAAGAGGAAGTAGAAAATAAAACAAAAAATATGTCCACAATTATTGAACCTGTATTAATGCTTTTCATAGGAGCTGGTGTTGGTTTCTTTGCTATCTCTATGATTTCACCGCTTTACACTATCTTGGGTAGTATTAACTAATATTTATTTTTTTATTTTTTTAGTTTTTTATAGATTGTTATTATAATAACAACTATTACTAAAGTGATAAAATAAAATAACCAATTATTTCCACCTGTCTTATCATTTACTGGCGGATTTATAGGAGAATTATTGTTTGTATTTAAAATACTCGTCGGGTTATTGCTGGAAATATTCGTGCTTGTATTGTTTGTATTGCCAGAGACATTTGCGTGAACATCTAGGGTTGGCATAGGTTGTAATGATTGTGAATTTGGAAATATTGCTTTCATTTTATTTTGCTGTAATTTTTAATTACTAGTCCAACTTAATTGTTTATAACCAGAAGAAGAAAGGGGAAAACCAGGTGGCGGAGCATATAGCAGATTATTGTCGTATGTGTCACTGGTGGTAGCATAGCCAGAAACATTATTGTTGTTTCCATCAACCCAATTCCAAGTCCATTGACCGAAAGTCATAATTGAACCGAAAATCGAAATAGAATTTTTTATTGCACTCCCATCTGGATAATAATAAAATTCCGCACTTCCGTTTTGCGCTATCAACGCGCCATCGATTTCTAAATTATTCGGAGCATTATGGGCCACGACGATACTTTGCTGTGCTAGAAGTCCCAATACATCTGTACCATCTTTTGCTTGATAGGTGAGATTATTTTGAATATAAATATTGGGAGCAGTACTGGCGACATAAGGCAAGCTAGCTGCTACAACCATTACTCGACCATTCACCACGCCTTCCACCCAAGTATTGTCTTCAATGTAGATTATTCCATTGCTTGGTATTGCTTTTGTGTATTGTAAACTTCGAGTGTTATAGTCAATATTTTCATTATGAGCATTGTTGTATACATCCCAACCTGTTGGGTCGTTTAAGAGCGAAGTCACTTTATAAACTGAAACAGTGCCATTACTGTTAAAAACTAAAGAATATCCATTTGTATTTGATGGCGGTAAATAAAGTCCAGAACTCTGCGCGCTGCTTTTTAGGGTGGCGAGATTTGAAGTAAGTGCAGAAAAATCAACCGCTGGAACGGGGAATTGCCAAAAACTTTTCACCGCTGAACTGGCACTGCCCCAGACTCCATTTTCGGTCGTTGGGCATGGACTGCCTTGTCCGGCAGTACAAGTATAAGTAGATTTTGCAGAACCAATCGGTGCATTTCCGACTCCATCAAAACGTACTCCGCCATTTGATTGCATTTGTCCATTAACTGTTTCCGAAGGACCAATCCAAATCACATCGTTGCTTAAAAATGAATAAACCGCTAGAGATGGGATACCATACTTAACGGTAATGGTTTTTTTTATGTTCGGATTGCTGCTGGTGTTTCCTGTAGACGCGATTGTTACTATTGTACTCCCATTGGATGGAGGGGTTATGACCAAGCTGTACTGTCCTAAAATATTTTGCGTATCTGTATCCACATAATTGTGTACATAGGGACCAGCCGTGTTTGTGCCATCTTGGTAGTCGGTTGGGAAATGGGCCAAATGCCATTGATAATAATTTATTCCTGCTTCCGCAATTTGTAAAGCTTGTTCTTTGACAACAGTCTCCTTGATTAATTTATCTGTGGTTATAGCCCAGCTTATAATCGGTGGCATGACTACGGCAAAAACAGCAATCACTATAAGTATCAATACTAACGTATCTCCCTTATTTAATTTATTTTTTTTAAACATTTTTAATTACCCAAATTGGTTTTTAAGTTTCTAAGACTTGCCCCAGAGGTTACACTAAAAGTACTGGTACCATTTCGAGTTGCGTCTTTTAAAACAGTAAGATTTATTTGTATAAATCTTACCACATTGATATTGACTGGCTGAGTTAAAGGATTTCCGCTTCCATTATAATTACCATCATAATAAGAGAACAAAGAATTTCCACCCATCGACATCTGAATCAGAAGAGGAGTTATGGTTTCGGGTTGTCCGACATAAGACAGTGGGTTGCCTGCTGGATTAGTTATACCTTTATATAAGGTATTTCCAGAGATGTAATATCTAATCTGGGAAACAGTACCATTGTTTTTAGGTGTAGTTGAAAAGAAAATTAATTGATTACTTGTGGCTTGGTTTATTGGATATGCGCCATTTGCGCCATAGGTTGCATTACGGAGCTCGTTCACAAAAGTGCTGGCAATTATTGTAGCTTGGTTGGTATTTGATAAGATTCCATTCTGTTGTTCGCTCACTGTAAAAATATTTTGAATCATCAAAGTTATTCCTATCATTAGGATACTAAAGATGGCAATAGTTACAAGTGTTTCTACTAAAGTAAATCCAGATTTTTTTGTAAGTTTATTTTTCATTTAGATTTAACTCGGAGTTAATAATATCTGTAAAACTTGATATCCACTAATGTTTAAACCAGAGACTGTCTTGGTGGTGTATCCTGCCATGCTCGCAGTGACTTGGTAGCCACTTGCAGAAGTTAATCCGGGGAAGAAAACTTGTCCTGGAGTAAAACATCCAGAAACATAATTTACTCCGATGCTGGTGATGGTTGGATTTTTGGTATTGTTAGTTGTTGAAAGATAGGCGCGATATCTTACATACCTATTGCCATTGTTTGTCGAGCCGATGGTTCCACCAGGTGTCGTGTAATATGTTCCACTTGTTCCGTCTGGTCCGACAAAATTCCAAGTAGTGTTGTCGTTGTTTGTGGCGACTTGAAATTTTACAGTTACCGCGGGGTCTTGCGAAGTCGGTTGCCAATTCAAAGTCGTATAAGTTGTTCCATTGCTTCCTGTGTCAAAAGTTGATGAATCTAAATAGGCAGAGTTGACTAAAGTGTTGCCTCCGCTGCTGGCCAGTCTTATTGCTAAGGGCATGGTGGTTGTGTCGATTCCTCCGCTGTCTGCCCAGTACTGTGTTGTGTTGCTCCAATTAGCTTGTCCAGAACCACCATTCCAATATTGCTGGCTCCATAAGCTTCCTCCAGTTACACTACTTAAGTTCACTGAAGGACTTGTGTTTGTTAAGTTTACTGTTGCGCCTTCAATTGGATTTCCAGTTGATGAATCTTTTACAATTACCAATAAACTATTAGTTGTTTTTGTTCCGAGAATTAAATTAAATAGTTGGGTTGTGTTTGGTAATAAATTAATTTGTTGGATTGGGGAAGAACCATAAATCATATAAGTATTGCCAGTCAAAGCGGGCGTGTAATTATCCCATTCAATATTGGTAAGTGGAACTTGTCCACTACCACTTGAAGTAAATGTATTGTCATATTTTACAACATTGGGAGTGCCAATTAATTTTGAACCTTTAATTTCCATTCCCACCCCAGAGATAGCTCCGCAAGTTTGATTTAGTGTATTAAAGGTTAAATTACTTGTTTGGTCTATGGCAAAACTTATTTTTGTAACTTGGCCATTGGCAATAGTTGCATCTGGTTTTGTTGGACTAGGATTTGGTACAGTTATTGGATAAGTTTGGTCCGTGGAGTAACCACTTTTTGTAACTACAACATGATAACTATTTGCGCTGTCAGGCAAACCAACCTCCACCCAATTTCCATTTGCATCACTCATTCTAGATAAATCGATACTTGGATTCACGCTACTGTTTGTGATATTGATAGTTGCGCCCGGAACTGGTTGACCAACAGCATTGATAACTGAAAGCGATAATGCTCCACCGTTTGTCATATTTTCCAGTCCACTTGGGACGATGTTTGTCACGAAATTGTCTATCTCGCCGGTTGCTGTATTGTTTACTGATAATTTTACTTGTTTATAATCATCTGGTGCAGCATCGGTGCCGAGCAAGGCTGTTCCGTCTGCTGGATCATCTATGTATGTCACTTCGTAATATATTTTATAGGTTGTGTTGCTTACGACAACACTAGTTGGGTTAAAAACATCTGGTAAATTTCCGTGTGGATTTCCTTGAATGGTTCCAATTTGTGCATAGGGAATATTTCTGGCACTTTCTAGATATTGTCTGGCGAGCGATGAAATGGTTACGTTTTGCCAGTTTAGTGCTGCATCTTTGTAAACTAGAAAAAATGCTTGAGTCACGACTGTGGCTATCATTACAAAAATTGCAATGGAGACCAAACTCTCTATTAGGGAAAATCCACCTTGATGCTTTTTCGCTACGTGAATCATATCGATATTACTTATATTCTATCATATAAAATATGTAAAAGTGCTATTTTTGTGATATACTTTTGATATATGGAGAAGGTTATCAAGAAAATAATTTGCGCAAATTGGAAAATGAACCCACTTACCTTAAAAGAAGCGGAAAAATTGGTTAATGATATTGCTAAAAATATTACTACGATTAAAAAGACAGAGATTGCTGTATGCCCTCCGTTTTTGTATTTAGAGAAACTTCGTAAAATATCTAAAAAAATAATTATTGGCGCGCAAGATGCCTTTCCCGGGGATGTGGGTGCTTTTACTGGAGAAGTTTCAGCAGAAATGCTGTATCTTCTTGGGACTAAGTATGTGATTTTAGGACATTCTGAGAGGCGAGCACTTGGCGAGACAAATGATGATGTAAACAAAAAGATAAAGGCCTCTATTGCTTCTGGACTGTATCCGATTTTATGTGTCGGGGAGCGGACGCGAGACGAGAGTCATGATTATTTTAATTTAATTAAAACACAATTAGAAGTTTGTCTTTCTGGAATTTCTAAAAATTCAACCGCCAAAATAATTGTTGCCTATGAACCAATCTGGGCGATTTCCACTACCCCTGACCGAAGAGATGCGACTGCAGATGATTCTCGGGAAATGGCCGTTTTCATTCGCAAAAATCTTTTTGATAAATTTGGCAAAGATGCTACGCAAATCAGAGTCCTTTATGGTGGTTCGGTGAATGAAAAAACCGCAGGAGATTTTTTGGAAAATGGAGGAGTTGATGGGTTACTCGTTGGACAGGCCTCTTTGGATGCAAAAAAATTCAGTACAATTATAAAAACATGCGAAGCATTAAACAAATAAAAAACTTGAAAGGCCAAGTGGTACTTTTACGAGTGGATTTTAATGTTCCCCTCAAAAATGGAAAAGTAGAAGATAATTTCAGGATTATTAAAGCTTTACCTACGATAAAGTTTTTACAAAAAAGGGGAGCAAAAATAATTTTGATTACCCATTTGGGCAAGGGTGGTGATACGCTTTTACCTGTCGCTAAAGCTCTGAATAAATTTATCAAAGCAAAATTTATACCGGAAGTTATTGGCCCTAGTGTGAAGAGTGCTGTTTCTAAAATGAAAAATGGTGAAGTTATTTTACTACAAAACTTGAGAAACAATGAAGGCGAACAAAAATGTGATAAAATTTTTGCGACTGAACTAGCAAAACTCGCAAATATCTATATAAATGAATGTTTTTCTGTCGACCACAGAGAAGATACTTCAATTGTTCTTTTACCAAAAATCTTGCCAGCTTATGCTGGATTTCAATTAGAAGAAGAAGTAGAAAATCTATCCCATGCTTTTAAAAATCCGAAACACCCATTTTTGTTTATTTTGGGCGGAGCAAAATTTTCTACCAAGATGCCGTTAATTAAAAAATATTTAAAGCTGGCTGACTATGTTTTTATCGGCGGAGCCTTGGCAGATGATTTTTTGAAAGCTAAGGGCTATGAAGTGGGGGAATCTTTAGTGGATAATACGAATTATGGCATTACTGGAATTATAAAAAATAAAAAATTAATTTTACCAGAAGATGTTGTCGTCAGGTCTGGCGGAAAGTTAGTTAATAGAAAAGTTGATGAAGTAAAAAAGGGTGAAATTATTTTAGATGTTGGTATAGAAACTATTAAAAAAATAGAACTTTTAATTAAAAAATCAAAATTAATTCTTTGGAATGGTCCACTTGGTAAATACGAAGATGGCGGAGCAACAGGAACCAAAAAAATATTAAAATTTATAGCGAACGGAAAAGCCGAAAGTATTATTGGCGGAGGAGATACGGTAGCTATCATTTCGGCAATGAAGTTGGAGAATAAATTTTCTTTTGTTTCTACTGGCGGTGGCGCCACCTTAGATTTTCTAGCCAACGGAACCTTGCCAGGAATCAAAGTGCTTGGATGATTTTCTCAATGATTTCTTTTTCTTCGCCTTCTTTGTATTTTTTTGTTGGGAACCTAGAAAAGCCATCGTTAAAATATCGTGGAATCAAATGAACATGTAAATGTGGAACATCAGTTCCACTAATGGATAACTGTACGTAATCGCAACCAGTTGCATTTCTAATTGCAATCATTAATTTTTTAGATAACTTAAAAATCTCTGAAATTATTTCATCATCCGCTTCGTGCATCCAGACTATGTGTTCCTTGGGTATTATTAAAGTGTGACCACTGGAAACTGGTTGAATATCAAGAAAGGCCAAAAATTTCACATCATCATAAATGAATTTCTTTGGCATCTCTCCTTTTACAATTTTACAAAAAATGCAATTCTCCATATGCATCTATTGTATGCTAAAATTGGATTTATGCAAAAGTATGGGGAATTATTGAGGACGCTTTTAGAAAAAAGAGGTATTGTGGACGAAGCGGGAGCTGGTATTTTTTTAAATCCAGATTACGAGCGTGATTTTCATGACCCATTTTTGATGAGAGATATGAAAATTGCCTGTGCTCGCATTTTAGATGCGATAGAAAAGGGTGAAAAAATAATTATTTATGCGGATTACGACTGTGATGGAATCCCTGGAGCCGTTATTTTAAGTGATTTTTTTAAGCAAATCGGCTATAAAAATTATGAAGTTTATATCCCTCAAAGAAATTCTGAGGGATATGGATTAAATCTCGAGGCAATAAAACAATTCAAAGAATCAAAGGTAAAACTTTTAATTACAATTGATCTAGGTATTACCGCAGTGGAAGAAGTCGCTCAAGCTAAAAAAGACGGTATTGATGTCATAGTTACCGACCATCACATTCCTCAGGCAATTTTACCCAAAGCTTGTGCAATTTTAAATCCAAAGGTGGATGATTATCCAGAAAAAATGTTATGCGGAGCTGGCGTAGTTTTTAAATTAATACAAGGATTAATAAAGTTTACAGAAAACGGAGAGATTGCTATTTTAGCAGACGAGGACTGTTTGAGCGAAGCGAGTTACGCAGGCAAGAAAATAGCAAGCTCTCCGTTTTTTAAGGGTTTTGAAAAATGGATGCTTGATATGGCTGGCTTGGCGACACTCTCAGACATGGTTCCACTGACTGGTGAAAATAGAGCTATCGCTTATTTTGGGATGAAAGTTTTAAAAAAATCTCCACGGCCAGGATTGCAAAAGTTGCTTTCGAAAATGAACATTGACCAGAGATATTTGTCGGAAGATGATGTTGGATTCATGATTACTCCGCGACTCAATGCGGCTTCTAGGATGGACAATCCAATGCGAGCTTATGAGGTTCTTTCGACGATTGATGCAGTAGAGGCTGGTATTTTAGCAGACCATTTATCAAAAATAAATGATGAGAGAAAAAGTATTGTCACGGGAATTATGCGTGAAGCAAATAAGACATTAGAAAGAAGTTTGACCGACACCGAGCGGGGACAAAGAGAAGTTATCGTTATCGGGAATCCTGAATGGCGAGTGGGGGTGCTTGGTTTGGTGGCTGGAAAAATATCTGACCAACACAAAAAACCGGTTTTCGTCTGGGGTAAAGACGAAAATGATTGCATTAAAGGTTCTTGCCGTAGTGATGGTTCAGTTTCGATTATGGATTTAATGAATGACGCAAGTGAATCATTTTTGGATTATGGTGGGCATGAATTAGCGGGAGGTTTTACGGTGCAGAGTGACAAGATACATTTTCTAGAAGAGGCTTTAGCTAGTTCTTTTAATAAAGTTAAAAAAGAAAAAAAAGAAGAAAAAATTAATTATGATGTTCAGGCTGACTTAAGTGTCGTGAATATGAAAAATTGGCGAGAAATAAATAAGATGGCACCTTTTGGATTTGGAAACCCTAAACCAATTTTTCTTTTTGAAGGAGTAAAAATAGAGAAGCTAAAAAAGTTTGGTAAGAATGGCTCTGGTGAACATTTGGAAATTACTTTCTCAGACGCAAACAAAAACAAAGCAGTCGCGATTTCTTTTTTCAGCAATATTGATTCTTTTAATAATCCTTTAGTGGAAGGTTTAAATGTAAATTTATTGGCGACTTTTGATCTGTCTAGATTTAGAGGCAGAGAAGAGTTAAGATTAAGAATAGAAGATATATTTTAACATGAAAAAAGGTGAAATACAGATTTATACCGACGGCGCAGCCAAGGGAAACCCCGGGAGTGCTGGTTGGGGCGCCATTATTCTTTCGGGGAAAGATATCTTTGAAATTGGCGGAGGAGTGGACCATGCGACAAACAATCAAATGGAATTGATGGCACCAATTGAGGCATTGAAATATGTAAAAAAGCACAAGATTACACATCCCATCGAATTTTTTTCTGATTCGAAATATGTAATTTTGGGAATTACTGAATGGATTTTTAATTGGCAAAAAAATAATTGGCGTAATGCTGCTAAGAAGCCAGTTTTAAACCGCGAACTTTGGGAAGAACTTTACGAATTAACCAGAGAGCTAAAACCTAAGTGGACTTATGTGAAAGGGCACAATGAAGATCATTGGAACGAGCGAGCGGACGAGATAGCGACAAGTTTTGCAGAAGGTTTTCCAGTAGAACTTAAAAAATAAAGTGGAATAGAATGCGTGATAGAATTTTCTACACAATCTGTTTTGGATTTTTATTTGGAGTATTGTTACGGTCTTTCATCGGCATAGATTTATATCTGACTATTTTATTTTCTGTAATTTCTCTGGCGTTAATTTTATTTTTCTCTTTAATATCTAAAAACGAATTTGGCATCTTAGCTTCTATTTTTGTTTTGACATTTTGTTTTGGTATTTTTCGATTTCATCTAGCCGATGTCGGAGCGCCGAATGTTTTTGAGTCGCAGGTTGGGCAGAAGAATACTTTTTCTGGAGTAATTGTGGATGAGCCAGATGTTCGTCCCAATGACCAATTATTGACAGTAGAAACTATTTCTGGCGCTGATAAAACAAAAGTTTTAATTTCTAGTGACTTGGACCAAGATTTTAAATATGGTGATGAGATAAATTTCACGGGTAAATTAACAAAACCCAAGAATTTTTTAACGGACCAAGGAAAAACTTTTGATTATATAAATTATTTACGCAAAGACGGAATTTTATACACGATGAGCTATCCAGTGACAGACATCGTCTCGCGCGGCAATGGAAACAAAATAAAGGCGATGCTGTTCTTTGCAAAAGAAAAATTTCTGGATAAAATAAATTTTTTGTTGCCTAGTCCAGAGTCCATCTTTGCCAGTGGTTTGATGTTGGGAGACAGGTCTGATTTTGACCAAACTTTAAAACAAAATTTTGTAAACACGGGAATGATTCACCTCGTCACACTTTCTGGCTATAAGGTGACGATGGTCGCTGGTTGGTTTATACAATTATTTTCCTTTTTACCGCTTGGTGTGGCCATCGGTATAGGTGTTTTAGCTGTGTGGTGTTTCGTTTTGATGACTGGAGGTATCGCGAGTGCGATTCGAGCTGGAACAATGGCTACTTTAGCATTGATTGCTCGCGCTACCGGGAGAAATTATGATGTCGCACGGGCGCTTATCCTAACAGCTGTTCTGATGGTTCTATTTAACCCATTTATTTTATTTTATGATGTTTCTTTTCAGCTTTCTTTTCTTGGCACCATCGCTATAATCTTTTTTACTCCAAAAATTGAGAAATATTTTACTTGGATAACACGCCGTTTTTACTTGCAAGAAATTATTACGATGACTTGCGCTATATATATTTTTGTTTTTCCTTACATCCTGTACAAAATGGGAGATTTTTCCCTCGTGACCTTACCAGCAAATATTTTTACTATGCCTCTTTTCCCACTGACTATTATGTTTGGATTCTTGACCGGTTTTGTTGGACTTTTTTCTAACATTTTAGCGTCGCCTTTTGCCTACATGACATATTTCTCACTTCACTACCAACTTTTTGTAATTAATTTCTTTGCCAACTTACAATTTGCCGCTTTTAATATCCCCAATTTTCCTTTATGGCTGACACTTTTAATCTACGCATGTTTAACCTACATACTTTTTTGTAAAAATATTAAGAATTTCTTTACTGAGCGTTTTTAAAATTTTCTTCAATTACTTCCCAGTTTAAATTTTCAAAAAAATCTTCAACATATTGTTTCTTGCCACTTGGTTGATAGTCAGCTACATATGAATGTTCCCACATATCAAGAGCTAAAATCATTTTACAGCCGTTTAGCTGGCCTATGTGTTGCTCATCTATCCATGAAGCTAGCACACGATTATCTTTTTTGTCATACCAAAGCACAGCCCAACCAATTCCGCGTGTTGTGGTTGCCATACTTTTAAAAGTATTTAGCCATTCTTCAAAAGACCCCCAAGCGTCAATAATTGATTTTTTAAGAGAACTTGAATCAGTAATTTTTTTTGGTCCACCTTCGAGCGAAGCAAAATATACTTCATGGTTGCGTATTCCGTTATATTCGAAACTAAATCTACGTCCAAGTTCACCCAGGATATAAGAGGTTGCTGCAGGGTCAGCATTATATTTACCAAACATTTCTATGATGCTGTTTGCATTTTTCACATAACCAGCGTATAGCTTTAAATGCTCTTCGATATTCTTCGCGGAGATGCCTTTTAGTTCTACTATATTAAATTTTTGTTCTATAAATTTTTCCATAAATTTGTCCTTATTAATTGATAATTATAGTGAAATTGTAGCATACTTCATGATTGCAAAAAACAAGTGGGGTGGTAAACTGTAATTATGCAAACTAAACTACATGATAAACTCGTTGAGAAGTTAATTAGAGGTGAGGAGAAGAGACAAGCCGAAGGGTTAGAGCTCATTCCTTCCGAAAACTATGTCTCTGAAGATGTATTAAAAGCTAATGGTTCTGTTTTTACAAATAAATATTCCGAAGGTTATCCGGGTAAGCGTTATTATGGCGGACAAGATTGGACTGACCAAGTCGAAAGATTGGCGATTGAACGTGTTTGTAAACTATTTAAATGCAAGTTTGCCAACGTGCAACCACATTCTGGTGCTCCCGCTAACTTGGCTGTTTATGCGGCGCTCCTAGAACCTGGCGATACGGTGCTTGGCATGGACTTATCACATGGCGGACACTTAACACACGGACATCCGCTGACACTTCCCGCAAAAATATATAAATTTATCGGTTATAAAATGAAAGACCCTGATACGGGCGAAATTGATTACGATGAACTTCGTAAGTTGGCGAAAGAACACAAGCCAAAAATCATTCTGGCTGGATTTTCTGCTTATCCAAAAACTTTGGACTATAAAAAATTCGTTGATATTGCGCATGAAGTCGGAGCTATTACGATGGCTGACATGGCGCACATCGCAGGATTGATTGCTACGGGAGTTTTGCGTAATCCATTTGATGATGGTTTTGATATCATCACTTCCACGACTCACAAGACACTTCGTGGTCCACGTGGGGGAATAATTCTTACTCGCGAAAATGAAGAGATTGCGAAAAAAATTGATAAATCTATTTTTCCTGGCATTCAAGGCGGTCCGCATATGCATACCATTGCCGCGAAAGCTGTGGCTTTTGGAGAAGCTATGACTCCAAAATATAAAGCTTACGCAAAACAAATTTTGAAAAATGCGAAAGCAATGGCGGAAGTTTTCAAAAAGAATAAAATTCGCATGATTGGCGGTGGTACCGAAAATCACCTTATTCTAGCTGATGTTTTTGGATCTTTAGGGGTGACCGGCAAAGAAGCGCAGACAGTGCTTGATGAAGTCGGTATTACTTTAAACATGAATTCAATTGCGGGCGACGTACGCAAACCGATGGATCCATCTGGTATTCGTTTCGGAACTCCGGCTATCACTACTCGTGGTTTTAAAGAGAAAGATTGTAAACGTGTAGCAGAGCTGATGATAATGACACTCAAAAATAAAGACGATAAAAAAATAAAAGAAAAAGTACACAAAGAAATTAAATCTTTGGCGAAAAAGTTTCCAATTCCAAAAAAGTTTGTTTAAAAAATTATGTTAAAAAATAAAGTTGTAGTTATAACGGGGTCAACGAAAGGACTTGGTAGAGCAACCGCTTGTGCTTTTTTAAGCGAGGGCGCCAAAGTCATTATCAATTCTCGGGATAAAAAAGAACTTGAAGCAGTATGTAAGGAGATGGGAGTAATTGGTTACGCTGGCAATGTCACAAAAGAAGCTGATATGAAAAAGCTGGTGAATTTTGCGGTGAAAAAATTCGGAAAACTAGATGTCTGGGTTAATAATGCTGGCATATGGCTACCTCATTTACCGATAGAGCAAACTGATTGGAAAAGAGCTCATGACCTAATCGAAGTTAATTTATTTGGAACAGTTTATGGCTCAAAGTCAGCCTTAGCTCAAATGCGCAAGCAGGGTTTTGGAACAATTGTTAATATTATTTCAACTAGTGGGCTTGATGGGAAAATAAACGAGACAGCTTATTGCTCCAGTAAATTTGCGGTCAGAGGATTTACTGAAGCTCTCATGAAAGAAGTAGATGAAAAGAAAATTAAAGTACTCGGAGTTTACCCTGGTGGTATGCAAACAAATTTATTTGATGAAAAAAGACCAAAAAAATATAAAGAGTTTATGGAACCAAGTTTTGTGGCTCAAAAAATAATTCAGAACTTAAAACTAGCTAAACCAAAAGAAAAACTAGTTATAAGAAGGAAATAATTTTCTATTTAAGCTATTTTTTGCTATATTTCATATATGGCTAAAAGAGGAAAATTGATAGTAATAGACGGCACAGACGGCTCTGGGAAGGCGACACAGGTCGCGCTTTTGGCGAAGAAATTAAAGAAGGAAGGGCGTACAGTCAAAATTATTGATTTTCCAGAATACTATAAAAATTTCTTCGGAGCTTTTATCGGACATTGTCTCTCTGAACAGTATTATAATTTTCTTAATGTTCATCCGAAGATAGCTTCAGTCCTTTATGCTGCGGACCGCTACGAATCTAGTGGAGAGGTAAGAGATTGGCTGAAAAAAGGATATATCGTGATTGCCAACCGCTATGTTTCTGCGAACCAGATTCACCAAGGCGGAAAAATCAAGAGCGCCAAAAAGAGAAATGACTTTATAAAGTGGTTAGATGAAATGGAATATGGAGTTTTTAAAATTCCGCATCCAGACATAACTTTATATTTGAGTTTGCCGATAAATATTGTCTTACAACTTTTGAAAGAACGCGACAGTAGTAAAATGAAGCGTGCTTATCTAAAAAAGAAAAAAGATGTGCACGAAGCCGATGTGAATTTTCTTAAAAATTCCATCAAAAGCGCCTTGAAGCTAGAAAAAGAAGTTCCAAACTTTATAAAAGTGGAATGTTCAGAGGCAGGAAAGATTTTATCACGTGAACAAATTCACGAAATGATTTATGCCAAAGTTAAAAAAGTTATCAAATGAAAATAAAGGTTAAAAAATTAAAAGAAGGTGCAAAGTTGCCGACATATCATCATCCTGGGGATATCGGTATGGATTTGTATTCAATGGAAACAGTGACCGTAAAACCCAGGGAACATTATCGTTTCTGGCACGGATTCGCGCTTGAATTCCCCGAAGGATATGGAGCTTTTATAAAAGATAAGTCTAGTATTTCTAAAGCTGGGCTACATCAATTGGGTGGAGTTTTTGACGCTGGCTATCGAGGAGAATACAATACGCATTTGGTAAATTTGTCTGATGCATCGTATACTTTTGAAGAAGGAGACAAAGTTGCGCAGCTGGTTATTTTGCCAGTTGAAATAGTAGAGCTAGAAGAAACAGATGTTTTAAGTGACTCAGCTCGTGGAGAAGGAAAATTTGGAAGCACGGGAAAGAAATAAATTACGAATTGATAATTACGAATGGAATCAGAAATCAAAAAATTAATAAAAGATGCGCTGAAAAATTTAGATATTGAAACCAATTCAATTGTTTTGGAACACCCGGAAGATTTGAAGAATGGAGACTATTCAACCAACGTGGCCCTGGCTATTGCCAAAGGAGTCGAAAGAAATCCCAGAGAGCTCGCAGAGAAAATAGTTGAGGAAATAAAAAGACTAAATGTAGATAAAAATATAGAAAAAGTTGAAGTCGCTGGCGCAGGATTTATAAATTTTCACTTATCTCGAAAATTTTTTAGTCAGAGTGTGGAAGAAATTTTAAACCAAGCAGCCGATTTTGGAAAAAATAAAATCCTAGAAGGACAAAAGATTATGGTTGAATACACTCAGCCAAATCCATTTAAGCCTTTTCATATAGGGCATCTAATGAGTAATGCTATTGGTGAATCCATCTCTCGTATTGTAGAGTTTTCTGGAGCATATACAGCACGAGCAAACTATCAAGGAGATGTTGGGCTTCATGTGGCCAAAGCCATCTACGGTCTTTTGCAAAAAGAAGAATTGCAGGGTAAAGCAGGCACTCACAATTTACAAGCATCCAATATCGGACAAGCATATATCTATGGAGCGAATACTTACGAGAACGATGAAAAAGCCAAAAAAGAAATTGATGAGTTAAATAAGAAAATTTATGATAGAACTGACAATAAAATAAATGAAATTTATGCTTGGGGTTTTGATGTGACGATGGAAGCTTTTGAAGATTTATATGAAATGCTTGGCACAAAGTTTGATTATTATTTCTTGGAAAGTGCGATGGCAGACAGTGGACGAGAGATTGTTAATGCAAATATGGATAAGGTGTTTGAAAAATCTGATGGGGCCGTTGTTTTCAAGGCAGAGAAATACGACCTGAAGCTTCATACTAGAGTTTTTATAACTTCCACTGGTTTGCCGACCTATGAGACAAAAGAACTTGGTTTGACTGAGGAGAAATTTAAAACCGAGCCAGAAATGAATTTATCTATAGTCGTGACGGCAAGTGAACAGTTGGATTATATGCGTGTTGTTGCAAAGGCAATCTCAATAATACATCCAGAGTTTGAAAATAAAATGAAACACATTACGCATGGGATGATGCGTCTGGCGACTGGAAAAATGGGTTCTCGTAAAGGCAATGCAATCACTGGTGAATCATTAATCAATGATTCACGTGAAGCTGTTTTTGAAAAAATGAAAGACCGTGAATTTGGAGAGGTAGAAAGAGAAAAAATTGTTTCTGATGTGGCTGTGGCAGCGATAAAATATTCCGTGCTGAAACAAGGGACTGGTGGAGACATCATTTATGATTTTGAAAAATCAATTTCTTTTGAGGGAGATTCTGGTCCATACTTGCAATATTCCTATACTCGCGCAAATTCAGTTTTAGAAAAAGCACAAAAGGAAAATATTTTTCCAGATTTTGAAAATGTGCCTGCTGAAATTTTTGAAGTGGAAAAAATGTTATATAAATTTCCGGAAGTTGTTCTGCGTTCTGTCTCCGAATATGAACCGCATTATATTGCAAATTATCTTATCGAAGTCGCTCGCGCTTACAACAGCTTTTATGGGAATAATGTCATAGTGAACAAAGAGGATAAAACCTCGCCATACAAAGTGGCTCTGACCTATGCTTTTTCTTTTGTGATGAAAACTGGTTTGCATCTTCTCGGCATCGAAGCACCAAAGAAAATGTAGTAGAATGGGGTGTGACTCAAGAACAAGCTTTAGATATTTTAAAAACTGGCGCGAATGTTTTTCTCACAGGCGAGCCGGGGGCTGGGAAGACGCATACCATAAATACTTTTGTGGATTATTTGCATAGATGTGGTGTCGAGCCGGCGGTGACAGCTTCGACGGGTATTGCTGCCACGCATATCGGCGGAATGACTATTCATTCTTGGAGTGGAATCGGAATTAAAACAAAATTGGATAAATACGATTTGGATAAAATTGCGAGCAGTGAATATATTGCCAAGCGCATTAATCGCACGAAAGTATTAATCATTGACGAGGTGTCGATGTTGTCTGCAAATACACTAGATATGGTGGATATGGTTTGTCGGGAGGTGAAACAAAGCGGTGAACCTTTTGGCGGCATCCAGATTGTTTTAGTTGGTGATTTTTTTCAATTACCACCAATCATTAAAACAGATTTTACGCAAAATAAACAAAGTTCATTTATTTCTGACAATGGAGGTTCTAAAATTTTTGCCTGTGATAGCGGAGCATGGCAGAGGGCACGGCTCGTCGTGTGCTATCTGACCGAACAACATAGACAAGACGATAAAGATTTTCTGTCGGTGCTTTCAGCTATCCGTGGCAATAATGTTTTGGAAGAGCATAGAAATTATATAAATTCTAGGCAAATTGATAATTATGATATGCCAGAAAATACCACAAAGCTTTTTTCGCACAATTTTAATGTAGACAAAGTGAATGATGCGGAACTTTCGAAAATAGAAGATGTATCGAAGAATTTTGAAATGATTTCAACTGGGAATGACAAATTGGTAGAAATTTTAAAGAAGGGATGTTTGTCTCCAGAAAATTTAGAACTGAAAGTCGGAGCGGTGGTCATGTGTACAAAAAATAACCAGAAAGAACATTTTGTTAATGGGACGCTGGGAATTGTCATAGAATTTGATGAATTTAGCGGGTATCCAATTATCAAAACCAGAAGTGGATACAAGGTGACTATCTCGCCGATGGATTGGGCGGTTGAAGAAAATGGAAAAATTCGAGCGCAGATAACTCAAGTGCCACTCCGTTTGGCTTGGGCGATAACCGTGCACAAAAGCCAAGGCATGAGTCTAGACGCGGCAGTCATGGATTTATCGCAAGTGTTTGAATACGGGCAGGGGTATGTGGCGCTGTCTCGCGTGCGCAGACTTTCTGGGCTATACATTCTCGGCATAAATGAACAAGCTTTAAAAGTTAGCCCAAAAATCTTAGAAAAAGATATTGATTTTAAAAAACAATCCAAAGAAGCAGTAAAAGTTTTTGGAAAATTGTCGGCAGATGAACTCAAAAAAATGCATGAGAATTTTGTCATTGCTTGTGGAGGAAAAAAGCAAAAAAGAGGAATAATGAAAAAAGAAAAATTTTATGCTAAAATCAGCAAATAATGGCTGAAAACATAGAACACAATAAATCAGAAGCAGCTTTGCGCGAAGAACGCATTTTGGAGTTTTGGAAAGAAAATAAAATTTTTGAGAAATCTTTAAAGCAAACAGAGGGAGAAAAGGAATTTATTTTTTACGAAGGTCCACCGACAGCAAATGGAAAGCCAGGGATACATCACTTAGAAGCTCGAGCTTTTAAGGATGCGATTCCGAGATATAAAACAATGCAAGGTTTTCATGTGCGTCGCAAGGGTGGATGGGATACGCACGGTTTGCCAGTGGAACTGCAAGTGGAAAAAAAGCTTGGCTTAAATTCAAAAAAGGGAATCGAAGAATATGGCATCGCGAAATTCAATCAAGAATGTAAAGAATCCGTTTGGGAATATTTGGAAGTTTGGAATAAATTTACCAAACGTATTGGCTATTGGGTAGACCAAGAGAATGCTTATGTCACTTATCACAATGATTACATTGAATCAGTCTGGAATATCGTCAAAAAAATAAACGAACAAAAATTACTTTATAAAGATTATAAAGTTGTGCCATGGTGTCCGCGTTGTGGCACCGCGCTTTCTTCACACGAGCTCGCGCAAGGGTATGAAGAAGTGAAAGATTTGTCGGTGACAGCAAAATTTAAAGTTGTTCCGTCGGCACAAAAGAATCCTTCGGCATTACTCCACCCTATGGGCGGAACCTTCCGCCTTCAGGATTCTTCTGTGCCGACTTACATACTGGCTTGGACGACCACTCCGTGGACTTTACCAGGCAATGTTGCTCTTGCTGTCGGGGAAAAACTTGATTATGTAAAAATAAAAGTTGGAAATGAATTTTTTATTCTAGCCAAAGCACGACTTTCTGTAGTGGAAGGTGAGTATGAAATTATAGAAGAAATAAAAGGTAAGGATTTGCTTGGTTTAGAATACGAACCACTTTATCCATTTCTTTCAAATACGGTTTTTGAAACTGAAAAATGGAAAATGGAAAAAGCCTACAAAGTTTACGGAGCAGGTTTCGTGACGACCGAAGACGGTACGGGTGTGGTACACACCGCCGTGATGTATGGGCAGGACGATTTTGTCTTAGGAACAAAGGTTGGTTTGCCGAAACATCATTTGGTTGGTTTGGACGGAAGATTTTTAGCTGGCACAGGAATTTTTGAAGGTCGCTTTGTTCGCGACGAAGACGTGGCGGTGGATGTCATTAAAGATTTAGCGCATCGCGGACTTTTATTTAAGAAAGAAAAATATGAGCACTCTTATCCGCATTGTTGGCGATGTAAAACAGCGCTGATTTATTACGCGCGAGATTCATGGTATATAAAAGTTTCCGACCCATTGATAAAAGACAAAATGATTTCCGAAAATAAAACAATCAATTGGGAGCCTTCACATATTCGCGATGGACGTTTTGGCGAATGGTTGCGCGAGATAAAAGATTGGGCGGTTTCTCGCGAAAGATATTGGGGAACGCCGCTACCGGTTTGGACTTGTGAAGACTGCAAGACAGTCGAAGTCATCGGCAGCGTGGAGGAAATAAAAGATAAAACAAAAAAGTCTGGCAATAAGTATTTTGTGATACGTCATGGCGAAGCGGAAAACAATGCGAAAAATATTTATTCTTCCGACCCAAATATAAATCATCTAACTGAAAAAGGAAAAGAGCAGGTTTTAAAAACAGCGAAAGAGCTTATAAATAAAAAAGTTAGTATAGTTTATTGTTCGCCCTTTTTGCGAACACGAGAAACAGTGGAAATTGTCTCGGAAAAAATTGGTTTTCCAAAAGATAAAATTATTTATGATGACAGAATCCGTGAATTAGGACTTGGTGATTTTTCTGGAAAGTCTTCTGAGAAATATTTAGATTTTGCTGAAGGAAAAACTTGGACTTTTGATGAGAAAATTCCAGGAGGAGAAAGTTATCAAGACACGAAGAATCGTTTCGGAGAATTTTTGTATGAAATTGATCAAAAACATCACAATGAGACAATTTTAATTGTTTCTCATGGATTGGCAGTGGAAGTAATTCCAAGCATCATTGAAGGAGCCGACAAAAAACGTTCATTAGAAATTTTTACTGCACAAGAAAGCAATAAGACCGCTTCTTTGCATAAAGAACATAATTTTATTCCAATTCCGCACAACGAAAATTACGAACTAGATTTACATCGACCATATATTGATGAAGTGAAGCTTGTTTGTTCTTGTGGTGGGAATTTGGTGCGCACCAAAGAAGTTATGGATGTCTGGCTAGATTCTGGCGCTATGCCTTTTGCTCAAGACCACTATCCTTTTGAAAACAAAAAATGGGTGGATGGAGTGGGATATCCGGCGGATTTTATTTCCGAAGCCATTGACCAAACGCGCGGATGGTTTTACACCTTGCATGCCGTCGGTGTGTTGATGGGGCGGGGTAAGGCGTATAAAAATGTAATTTGTCTTGGGCATTTGCTTGATGCAAAGGGTAAAAAGATGTCCAAATCCTTGGGCAATATTGTGGATCCTTGGGAAGCGATGGATAAATATGGTGCGGACACACTTCGTCTTTGGATGTATTCCGTCAATCAGCCTGGCGAATCTAAAAATTTTGATGAAAAAACAGTTGCACTGCTCCACCAGCAAGTTTTTGGTTTGCTTTACAATGTTTTAGCATTCTATGAGCTTTATCGAGACAAAGAAGCAGAGAGGTCGTACCTTGAGAATTCAAAAAGGTACAACCTCGAGAATTTAAATGTTCTAGACCAATGGATTTTGGCCAGACTCGATGAATTGATAAAAATTTCTACAGATAACTTAGACAATTATAAACTTCTTGAACCAACGCGCGCGATTCGTGACTTTGTTGGCGACCTTTCCACTTGGTATCTACGACGCTCTCGAGACAGAATAAAAGATGCAAATAATGAAGACAGTAAAGAAGCCAAACAAACTTTGTATTTCGTTTTAAAGACTCTTGTAAAAGTCATGGCACCATTTGCGCCCCTAGCGGCTGAAGATATTTGGTTGAAATTAAAAAATGAGCAAGATGTGGAAAGTGTGCATCTGACCGAATGGCCAAAAACTGAGAAAGTAAATACCCAGATTCTTGATGATATGAAAAAAGTTCGAGAAATCGTGACGCTTGGTCTTGAGGCTCGCCAAAAAGCTGGAATAAAAGTGCGTCAGCCACTAAATCAATTACAAATCAAGAATTACGAACTAGGAATTGAATACACAGAATTGATTAAAGAAGAATTGAATGTAAAAGAAATAAAAGAAAATAAAAACATCGAAAACGAAGTTTTGTTGGATGTGAAAATTGATGAAGAATTAAAACAAGAGGGAGATTACCGTGAATTGATGCGCGCTCTGCAAGATATGCGCAAGAAAATGGGACTTACCCCAAGTGATGTTGTTTCAGTGGTTTTTGAAACCGACGAAGCAGGTAAAAATTTAATTGAAAAATTTGAAGCAGATATGAAAAAAACCATACTAGCGTCAAAAATAAAATTCAAAGAAAGCGGTGGTGAGGAAATAAAAATAGATGAGTTGGTTTTTAAAGTAAAAATAGAAAAATAATTCTTTGTGTTAAAATATCTTTAAGCTAAATAAAGATGCATCATATCTATCACACCGAAGGCTTAATATTGGGTAGTAAAAATTCTGGCGAGGCTGGAAAATATTATTCTATTTTTACTCGCGACCTTGGGATGGTTTATGCGACAGCACAGGGGGTGAGAAAAATGTCTTCAAAGTTGCGTTTTGTTCTGCAAGATTTTTCTTATGTAAAAATTGACTTAGTTCAAGGTCGCGACTTTTGGCGAGTGACCAGCGCCTCCAAGACCAATATGCTGGAACAGGTTGTAAAAAATCGAGAAACTTTTGAAGTTTTTTATAATATTGGAAATTTATTGAAAAGATTGCTGGCAGGCGTGGAGCCGAACGAAGCCTTATTTACTGATTTAGTGAGTGGTTTATCCCTTTTAGAAAAAGTAGAGAATCAAAATGATTTAAGAAATATTGAAGCAGTTATTGTTTTACGTATCTTAAGCAATCTAGGATATATTGGCGGCAATGAGGCATTACAAAGCTTGATCAAGTCTCCATTTGAAGCTGAATTACTGTTTGAAATTTCTAAATCCAGAATAGAAGTATTACGGCAGATAAACAAAGCTCTAAAAGAGACACATCTATAAAAAGTATATCTTCTAATTTTTGCACTTAGATGATACAATTCTACATATGCCGTCTGACGACAAGAACAATCTCAATCGACTTGAAGAGCTAAAGAGTAAACTCTTTAGTAAAAATTATCAGACCAAGATAGAACATAGAGACGTTTTTTCTCATGCGCAAAGAAATGACCTAGAGGATTCTTGGGAAAAAGTTGAAAAAGATAGTAGTGGGGTGGCGAGCAGATTTTTTATGAATACATCTCTTTTTAAAAAATTCTTTTTTTTCTCTGTCGGTGTTTTTATTTTAGCCTTGGTTTATGTCGGTTATATTTCTTTTATTGGAGGCAATACGGTTTCGAATAACAATATTGATATTTCTGTGGTTGGTAATAATTTTACGGCTGGCGGAGAAGCACTGCCATTGATTGTTCAGGTTACCAATAGAAATAATTCAGCACTCGAATTAGCGGATTTGGTAATGCAATATCCAAACGGGAGCTCTTCTGATGCGTCTTCTACCTTACGCGAATCTCTGGGCACGATTGGCGCGGGGGCAGTTGTAAATGAAAATTTAAAACCTGTGCTATATGGCGAGCAGGGTAGCACCGCTACCATAACCTTTTCTTTGGAATATCATATTCCTGGCTCCAATGCGATTATCGTAAAAAGCCAACCTTACGTTGTTACTATAAATTCCACGCCGATAAATATTTCTGTAGATGCTCCACCCACCCTAAGTCCAAATCAGGCTATTGCTTTAAATGTGAAAACTACACTCAATTCCACCACTACCATTCCAAATGTTCTAGTAAAGGTTGATTATCCGATTGGATTTCAATTTTCTTCTGCTACGCCCGCTCCTTCTTTTGGCAATAACGTTTGGAGCTTGGGTGACTTAGCTCCTGGCGCAGAGCACGATATTTCTATTTCTGGAACCATGGTTGGTGTTTTTAGTGGAGACCAAAAAACTTTCAATATTTCAAGTGGTTCACAGTCTAGCACCGACAAGTCTGCAATTGACGTAGTTTTTAATTCTGTACAGCAGACGGTTGCAATACAAAAACCTTTCATCGAAGCAGACCTTGCGGTGAATGGTGTTTCAGGAAATTCTTTTACGACAACTTCTAAGACACCTATTAATGCGACCATCAATTATGTAAATAATTTAGACACGACGGTTGATAATGTGCAAATTGTTGCCAAGATATCAGGCAATGCTTTTGATCCAAGCACTATAAATGCGTCACAGGGTTTTTATGATTCTTCAGCCAATACAATAACTTGGGATAAAAACTATCAAAAACAACTCGCTCAAGTAAATCCTGGTGATTCTGGTTCTTTGAATTTTTCTCTTAACCCTCTTTCTTTATTCTCTGCTAGGGGAGGTCTGTTACCCACGCCGACCATTAACGTGGAAATAGATATTTCAGGGCAACAGGCAAATTCTGGTTTTGCGGTGAACAATATAACTAACTCTTCTTCAGCTACAGTGAAAGTTATTTCTGATGTCGGATTTTCCGATAAAGCACTATATTATTCTGGACCTTTTACCAATACTGGTCCGATACCTCCAGACGTTGGCAAAATTACGACTTATACTATAGTTTGGACACTTTCCAATACTGCTAATAGTATTTCCAATGCGCAAGTTATTTCGTCTCTGCCAGAATGGATAAATTTTGTTGGACCCATATCACCAACGAGTGAAAACTTAACTTATAATTCCACTACTAGACAATTAATTTGGAATGCCGATAGAATTCCTTCTGGCGCAGGTCTCACTGGGACGGCACGCTCAGTTTCTTTTCAGGTTTCTTTTAATCCTTCACTCTCACAAGTCAGCACTACTCCGATTATTCTCAATGGTGCTGTTTTGACGGGGCACGATGATTTTGCTAATGTGGACTTAACGGTCAGCAAAGCCGCGCTCAGTACCAATTTATCCAACGACACTGCTTTCCCGGGAGGCGGGGGGAACGTGGTAAGTAATTAAATTACGAATTAAGAATTACGAATTAACAATGAAAAGCACAGAAAAAAATAAAAAAGAAGATGATTTGATGGAAAAGATAGTCTCGCTCTGCAAGAGAAGAGGATTTATTTTTCAGGGTTCGGAAATTTACGGAGGGCTCGGTGGAACTTTTGATTGGGGTCATTTTGGCGTCGCCTTAAAAAACAATATCAAACAAAATTGGTGGAAAAAATTTGTCGAATCTCGCACCGATATGTATGGAGTGGATGCGGCGATTTTGATGCGCCAAGAAGTCTGGCAAGCTTCTGGTCACGTGGCTGGTTTTGCTGATCCGATGGTGGAATGTGAAAAATGCCACTCTAAATTTAGAGCAGACCAAATACAGGTAGAGACGTCCAATGCCTCCGGAGACGCTTCACGTCTGGCCTGCCCGAACTGTGGAGGAAAATTAGGCGAAGCGAAACAATTCAACATGATGTTTAAGACGCATGTCGGTGCAGGAGAAGACAGTAGTTCTATTTCTTATCTTCGTCCCGAAACAGCGCAAGGTATGTTTGTTAATTTTAAAAATACGGTAGACGCTTTTCATCCAAAACTTCCTTTTGGTATGGCGCAAATAGGTAAAGCTTTCCGCAATGAAATAGCTCCGCGCGATTTTGTTTTTCGCGCTCGAGAATTTGAGCAAATGGAAATAGAATATTTTGTTCGCTCAGCTGATTGGGAAAAATATTTTGAATATTGGAAGGGCGAGATGCTGGATTGGATGGAAGAAGTTGGAATTGATATGGGAAAAGTTCATGAGCTTGAAGTGGACAAGGAAGACCGAGCGCATTATTCTAGTCGTACAGTGGATTTTGAGTTTGATTTTCCTTTCGGCAAGAAAGAATTATTCGGTTTGGCCTATCGAACAGATTTTGATTTAAAACAACACAAACTAGAATACATCGACGAAGAAGCCAAAGAAAAGATGGTTCCGCATGTCATCGAGCCAACCTTCGGCGTTGACCGAGCAGTGTTGACAATACTTTTATCAGCTTATACCGAAGATGATAGTGGAGAAGAAATGCGTTCCTATTTAAAACTTAAGCCAAATATTGCCCCAGTTATTTGCGCTGTTTCTCCGTTATTAAAAAACAAACTAGAATTAGTTGAATATGCTAATACAAAAGTCTATGCTCCACTCAAAGCAGAATTTGGTAAAGTTGCTTGGGATGACAACGGCAACATCGGTAAACGCTATCGCCGTCAAGATGAAATCGGCACACCATTTTGTATTGTAGTTGATTTCGATACGCTTACTGACAACACTGTGACAGTTCGCGACCGTGATACAGGTAAGCAAGAGAGAATAAAAGTAGTGGATTTGAAAAAGTATATTCAAGAAAAAATATAATGAAGTTTTCAAAAAAAGTTTTAAAAAACGGATTGCGGGTCGTGACGATTCCAATGAAAGATAATCCGACCGCGACGGTCTTGGTGTTGGTGGAAGCTGGTTCAAAATACGAGACAAAAGAAGTGAATGGAATTTCACACTTTTTAGAGCATATGTGTTTTAAAGGAACAATAAAAAGACCCAAGGCAATTGATATATCTAAAGAATTGGATGCGCTGGGAAGCCAATACAATGCCTTTACGGCGCAGGAATATACAGGATATTATGCGAAGTCTGACGCGAAACACTTCAAGAAAATTTTTGATGTTGTTTCTGATATTTACTTAAATTCTACTTTTCCCGAAGCAGAAATGCAAAAAGAAAAAGGGGTAATTATCGAAGAGATAAATATGTACGAAGATATGCCACAAAGGCACGTGCAAGATTTGTTGATGAAACTACTTTACGGTGACCAGCCTGCCGGGTGGAATATTGCTGGAGAAAAGAAAAATATTTTGGAAATGAAACGCGACGATTTTGTGACTTATAAGGCATCTCACTACTTACCAGAAGCGACTGTTTTAATCGTGTCGGGAGCAGTGACAGAGCGTGAAGTGATGAACGAAGTGAATAAAATTTTTGGAAAAGTTCCACGTGGTAAAAAAGATGGAAAGTTAAAAATAAAAGAAAATCAAAAGCATCCGGAGGTATTGATTAAATTTAAAGAGACTGACCAGACGCATTTTGTTTTGGGAGTACGCAGTTTTGGTCTAGTGAATAAGAATAATGCAATTTTGACTGTTTTGGGATGTATCTTGGGCGGGGGAATGAGTTCAAGGCTTTTTCAAAAACTGCGTGAGGAGATGGGCGTCGGATATTATGTGCGCGCTTATAATGATGCTTATACGGACCATGGATTTTTCCAGATTTCCGCCGGAGTCGATAATAAAAGAATTGAGGAAGTTATCGAGGCAGTACTCTTTGAATGTAATAAATTAAAGATAGAATTGGTAAGCGTTGATGAATTAAATAAAGTTAAAGAATATTTAGTTGGAAATATGAAACTCTCGCTAGAGTCTAGCGATGATATTGCAAATTTTTACGGCGGACAAGAACTTTTAAAGCGGGAACTGAAAAATGCGGAAGAGAAGGCAAAAGAGATACGTAAAGTTACCGCAAGTCAGATTCAAAATCTCGCTAAGAAAATTTTTAAAAATGAAAAGCTTAATTTGGCCCTGATTGGACCATTTAAAGATAAATCCAATTTCATCAAGATGCTCAAGTTCTAGATATTTTTAGGTTGTTTATTTTTATGCTATTATGTTCATATGTTTGAAAAGAATGGTGCAAACCCTATATCAATATCTCTCGGGACGATAATCAAGTTTTTTTTGGTTGCCTTGGCTTTTTATTTGTGTTGGTATTTGCGAGAAATAATTCTTGTTCTTTTGACCGCGATAATTATCGCTTCCTTTGTGGAGTCTGGTATTCCCTACTTCAAGAAACTAAAAATTAACAGAGTTTTAGCAGTGGTGGTTTTATATATTTTAACAATTTTGTTTTTAGCTCTTTTGTTTTATCTTTTTGCTCCACTTTTGATAACAGAAGTTTATAATTTTTCTGTTTTCTTATCTTCTTATGTTCCGAATTCTCCAGTTTTAAATTATTTCAGTAATGACGCTTTTGGTGGCGCAAAAGACATCGTGAACAATCTTTCACATAGTTTGTCTCTGACGACTCTCATCTACACCTCCAATACCTTTATCAGCAATCTTTCCGGTGGTTTTTTCCAAGTGCTTTCAGTTGCCTTTGGAAGCATCTTTAACGTAGTGCTTATTGTTTTGATTTCTTTTTATATGTCTATTCAAGAAAATGGTATGGAACATTTTCTTCGAACTATTTTCCCCTTGGAACACGAAGAATATGTTGTAGATTTATGGTTACGTTCACGCCGAAAGATTGCTTTATGGATGAAAGGACAGATGTTGCTTGGTGTTTTGATTGCTATTTTGACGTATCTAATGCTCTCTCTTTTAGGAATACAATATGCTCTTCTTTTGGCTCTTATCGCTGGAGTGATGGAATTAATCCCATATGGTATTCTTATTGCGCTTATTCCGGCTGTTTATTTTTCTTATCTTTCTGGGGGTACCGGAAGTGCGCTCGAGGTGGCAGCAGCTTATATTATCTTGCATCAATTTGAAGTTTTTCTTTTTTCTCCTTTAGTTATTAAAAGTGTAGTTGGGCTGTCTCCACTTGTTGTAATTCTTGCTGCCTTGGTTGGTTTCAAGTTAGGTGGTCTTTGGGGTTTAGTCCTAGCAATTCCAGTTTCTGTTTTCTTGATGGAATTTCTCAGTGACCTTGAAAAAAGAAAAGTAGGCAGAAGACACAACGATTCATCCCGTTAGAAATAACATAATTCACATTCCATTTTAAAAAGATAATAATAATTTATTTATGAAAATTTCTAACGGGAGGGGAAAAAATAGTTTTTACATTACCACAACCTTGCCTTACGTGAATGCTCCACTACATATGGGGCATGCTCTTGAGTTGGTGCGTGCAGATGCGATTGCGCGTTATAAAAAACTTATCGGATGTGACGTGTATTTTAATACAGGTACCGATGAGCATGGAATCAAAATATACGAAAAAGCAGCTGAAAATAATTTAAAAGTTCAAGATTTTGTTGACCAAGGCTTTACCACTTTTAAAGAACAGTTGAAAATGTTTGGAATCAGTGGAGATGCTCATTTTGTTCGCACGACTGACTTACACCACGAAAGTGCAGCGCAGGAATTTTGGCAGAGAGTAAATAAAAATGGTTTTATTTACAAAAAAAATTATGAATCAAAATACTGCGTCGGTTGTGAAAGTGAAAAAACTGACTCAGAGCTGGACCAAAACGGAGAGTGTTTACTGCATCCTGGTCGCAAGGTTGAAATAATCAAGGAAGAAAATTATTTTTTTAAATATTCAGCATTTACGGAAAGGCTTTTAGAATTTTATGAAAAGAATCCAAATTTTGTGGTGCCTGATTTCCGTTACAATGAAATAAAAAGTTTTGTGAAGAATGGTTTGCAAGATTTTTCAATTTCTAGGTTGAAGTCCAAAATGCCTTGGGGGATACCCGTGCCCGGGAACTCTGAGCATGTAATGTATGTCTGGTTTGATGCTCTTACAAATTATATTTCTACGCTTGGTTGGCCAGAAAATACCGAGCAATTTGAAAAATATTGGATCAATGGCACTCCGACGCAGTATTGCGGAAAAGACAACACTCGTTTTCAGGCTGCAATGTGGCAAGCGATGTTGATGGCAGCAGAATTGCCAAATTCTTATCAGATAGTGGTGGACGGTTTTATTACTGGCGAGGGCGGAGTCCGAATGTCTAAAACTTTAGGCAATGTGATTGACCCGCGAGATGTTGTGGCCGAATACGGTGTTGAAGCACTCCGATATTTTTTATTAAAAGAAGTCAGCAGTTTTGAAGACAGTCCATTTACGATGGAAAGATTTAAAGATGCTTACAATTCTGGCTTGGCAAATGGTCTGGGAAATCTAACGAGCCGCATTTTAACTTTGTCAGAAAAATATTTAGAAAAGTGTCCAGAAATTCCAGAGAAGTCTGATTTTACAAAATATTTTAGTTTTTACGAAAAATTTGATGTTAAACAGGCAGCAGATTTTGTTTGGAATGAAATAGCAGAATTGGATAAATTTATCCAAAAAACAGAACCGTTTAAGGTTATAAAAGTAGATGAAAAAAAAGGAAAAGAATTGATTTCAGATATGGTTGTTCGTTTATATGAAATTGCTCGAATGTTAAATCCCATTATGCCAGAAACAAATATTTTACTTAAAAAATTAATAAAAGAAAATAAAAAACCAGAACATCCATTATTCTTAAGGAAAGACTAAGATGAATCCTAAATATATCGATATTCATAGCCATGTTAATTTTAAAGCCTTTGACGAAGATAGAGAGGCAGTGATTGAGCGCGCTTTTGAGAATGATACTTGGGTTATCAATGTCGGCACACAAGTAGATACTTCTAAAGCAGCGATAGCATTAGCACATAAATACAAGGAGGGGGTTTATGCAATTATTGGATTGCATCCGATTCACACTGGTGCTTCTTTTCATGATGAAAAAGAATTAGGAGAAGAAGGCGGAGAATTTACTTCGCGAGGAGAAGTTTTTGATAAAAATATTTATCGAGAACTTTTAAAAGACGAGAAAGTTGTGGCGATTGGGGAGTGTGGACTGGACTATTACCACACTGAAAAAGAATCCATTGAAAAACAGAAAGAAGCTTTTGTTGCACAGATAGAATTGGCGAATGAGTTTAACAAACCGCTAATGTTGCACATCCGTAATAATCCAAAAGATAAAAGCATAGACGCCTATTTTGACTCTTTAGAACTTTTAAAAAAACATTCTAAAGTTAAAGGTGACGTTCATTTTTTTGCGGGCAACATGGAAGTGGCCAAAGCATTTTTAGATTTCGGTTTCACTTTATCGTTTACAGGCGTCGTCACTTTTACTCATGACTATGATGAAGTCATCAGAAATACTCCACTTGATATGATTATGTCCGAGACGGATTCTCCGTATGTTTCACCTGTGCCACATCGTGGCAAGCGCAATGAGCCGTCTTATGTCAAAGAAATTGTTAAAAAAATCGCAGAAATTAAAAATTTGCCTGAAAAAGAAGTAGCGCAGGCGATGATAGCAAACGCCAAAAGAGTCTTTGGAATTTAAATTCCCAGACGTCCAACGTCTGGAAGGTTCCAGACGTTGGACGTCTGTAGACTAATAAACTTTACTTTTCAGCATCCTTTTGCTAATATGAATCCCATGCAAGTAAGTGAAAAAGATATTGAATTAAAAGACGAAAACGAAATGACTGAAGGTGACGGCAGAGTCTACGAGGTAGGCTACTTGTTGGCTTCCACCATTACCGAGGAAAATCTTCCGGTTGTTTTTGGTAATTTAAAGGAATTGGTTTCTTCTCTTGGAGGAATTGCGATTGCTGACGAAATGCCAAGAATGATTCAGCTTGCTTATCCGATGGTTAAAGTTGTTGCCAATGTTCGCAATAAGTTTAACACCGCCTATTTTGGTTGGGTCAAATTTACGATGGATTCCGACAAGATTTTGGAATTAAAAAAGAAACTTGACCTTGATCCAAATTATATTCGATTTTTAATCTTAAAAACAGTTAAAGAAAATACTATCGCCGCTAAGAGATTTGTGGGTAGGGATATGGCTCATAGGAAACCAAAGACAGAAAAAGGTGAAGACGCTGGAGTCGCTGTTCCAATAAACAAAGAAGAGATTGATAAGGAAATAGATGCGTTAGTAGAAGCTTAGTTAAATTACGAATTTTTAATTACGAATTACGAAAATGTATTTAAACAAAGCAATCGTTATAGGAAATCTTACTCGCGACCCAGAGCTTCGCTCTCTTCCTTCTGGTATAAAAGTTTGTACTTTTTCTTTAGCTACGAATCGTGTTTGGAAAGATAAGAACGGCGCACGCCAAGAATCAGCTGATTATCACAATATCGTAGTCTTCGGACGCCAAGCGGAAACAGTTGCTCTGTATATGAAAAAAGGAAGTTCAATATTAGTCGAAGGTAGAATGCAGACGAGAAGTTGGGATGACAAGACAAGCGGAGAAAAGAAGTACCGTACCGAGATAGTCGCTGACCGCACCCAGTTTGGTCCTAAAGGAGGTAGCGCGCCGAGTGGAGGAACAAACAGTGTTGGTAGCAAGGCTCCATCCGCCGAAGGTGAAGTTGACGCAATCGAGTATCCAGAAGAAGACATTAATCCAGAAGACATTCCATTTTAAATTATTATAAATTTCCAGACGTTGGACGTCTGCAAAGCAAGACGTACAACGTCTCAAAATTATGAAACAAGATTATTTTTCAGCCAACAATATAAAGTATATCGATTATAAGGATGTAGAAATTCTAAAGAAATTTTTAAATCCGAACGGTAAAATCGTAAGTCACAAGCGTAGTGGTGTTACTTCCAAGAACCAACGTGCTTTGGCTTCTGCCATCAAACACGCTCGATTCCTCGGATTGCTTCCTTTCGTAATAAAATAAAATTAAAAGTCCCCAGAAGGGGATTTTTAATTATTAATGCTATAGTGATAATGTGATGAATTTTAATTCTAATTCTATTGAGGGGAAACCCACAACAGCAAAATCATGCGTTGAACTCTTGGTTGAGTATAGAAAAATGGAGGTAGAAAAAGAGATTAAACCAGAAGGAATCAAACTGAAGTTTTTAGGTGTGGAACCAAAAGATGTTTATAACATTACCCCTCCATTTTTAGTTTCTATTGAAGGGGTTGAGATTGAAGTAATCGCTGGACGCGTCGAAGCAGAAAAAGATTTTGCTAAATCTGAAGCGTATTTTTTTAAACAGCAAGATGAAAATACGTGGATTAAAATAGATGATACTCCATTTTTTCCACTCGAGGACCCTTTTGTCACGACGGTAAATGGTGAAATTATTTTTGGTGGAGTAAGAGTTGTGCACTTAGACACGACTATAGCTGAAAAGGATCCAATTATTTTTAATACCACATTTTATAAATGTAAAAATGGTAAAAATTTAAATGACTTAGAAGAATTTGCTGTTGGTCCGGAAGGCATGAAAGATATCAGAATTATTGATTTAAATAACGGTAAAATTGGAGTCTTTACAAGACCACGGCTCGGGGAATTTGGTTTGGGTCAAATTGGCTACATGGAATTGAATGATTCTTCTCAAATAACTCCTGAAAAACTTATGGAAGCAAAAATTATTGAAGGTATTTTCTTGGACAAAGAATGGGGTGGTGCCAACCAATTACATTTATTAGAAGGTGGCAAGATTGGTGTTATTGGTCATATTGCTTGTCGTGATGACGACGATAATAGACATTATTATGCAACCAGTTTTATTTTTAATCCTAAAACGCGTAAAGTTGAACGGCCCATTAAACTTATCGCAGTGAGAAATAATTTTCCGAAAGGGAAAACAAAAAGACCTGACCTTGAAGATGTCATTTTTGTCGGTGGTATTAAAAAAGAATCCGATAAATGGTATCTTTACGCTGGTTTGAGCGATGCTGAGTCGGGGAAAATAGAAATTGATTATCCGTTTTAGAAGTAAAAAAAATAGGTAAAAATAATTTTGGGCGGAAGGTTCCAATCTTTAGATTGGAGTAAGACCAATATTATTTTTACCTATTTTCTAGACCCGTTCCACGTAGTCTCCAGTTTCAGTGTTTACACTTATTTTATCTCCCTCTTTGATGAACATCGGAGCATTGAGAGTTGCTCCATTTTCTAGGATGATTACTTTGATTCCTCCTTTGGAAGTATCTCCACGCACTGCTGGCGGAGCTTCTTTCACGATAAATTCCATTTTAATCGGCAAACTCAATTTAATTATTCGCTCTTCGTCCTCATCATTCGTCCAAACGAGCGCTGTGACGTTCCCATTTTGTTTTAAAAATTTTCCAGACACGCCGATAAGCGCTTCGTCCAATTTAAATCTTTTACTTTTATCTTCAGGGTCGCAGAACCAGTATTCTCCTTTATTTTGATATAAAAATGTAATATCACGTTTGGTGATATCCGCTTCGTCGGCTGAGTCGGAAACGTGGTAGGTGGCAGGGAAGACCTTGCCGGAGATGAGGCTTCGTAGCTTTACTTGGTTCTGAGGTTTACGTTGCTGAGTTCGGGCGACATGAGACTCGACGACTTCACAAGGTTCATCGGCATGAATGATAATTTTCTTTTCGCGAATTTCGCTATATTGTAATTGAGCCATGTTTTTTATACTAGCAGAATTTTTGCTTTTGGCAAATTTACTTTTTAAATTATTAAGTTAATGACCTCCCGATTTGGAATCTATTCCAGCCTCTTTTTTGTATATGATAGTATTAGCTGCCTCCAAAGCCTCTTTTTTTGAAATTTCACCATTTTGAAATTTTTTTATTAATTCCTCAACTTCTGAAGTTTCACTACTGTTGTTTCCCAATCTATAAATTTCTTGTTTTAAAAATTTAAGTTGTAAAATTGTTTCGTCAAAATCTTTTTTGGTAAATATTCTTTGCTCTTCTTGAGCTTTCATTATGTGGTTACTGTCAAACATATATTTATACCTCTTCCGCAAATTTCTTTTTAATCTCTTTTAGAATTTGCTCGGAGACCTTCTTTTCTTCCTTTAAGAATTTGCGAGTAGAATCATAACCTACGCCGAGTTTTATCTTTTCCTTGCCTTCGCCCTCCGGTGTAAAGAAATATGAATTGCCACTTTTTTCCACGATTTTAAATTTTTCTCCCAAGGCAATCAATTCTCCCTCTCTCGAAATACCTTCGTTGAAAATGATATCAAATTCTGTCTGCTTAAATGGCGCAGCGATTTTGTTTTTTACGACTTTTACGCGAGTGCGGCCGCCAACGACTTCTTCGCCCTTTTTAATTTGCGCGATTTTGCGAATGTCGAGTCGTACAGAAGTATAAAACTTTAAAGCCTTACCTCCTGGAGTGGTTTCTGGATTGCCAAACATCACGCCGATTTGCATACGGATTTGGTTGATGAAAATTACAACCGTCTTAGAACGCGCGACGATGGCGGTCAATTTACGAAGCGCTTGGGACATCAGTCTGGCCTGCTTGCCGACATGATAAGCTCCCATATCTCCTTCGATTTCATCTTTTGGTGTGAGCGCGGCGACAGAGTCGATGACGATGACATCAATTTTTCCAGTTCGTACCAAACTTTCCACTATCTCTAGAGCTTGTTCTCCGTTGTCTGGTTGAGATATGAGTAAGTCATTAATATTTACTCCAAGCTTTTTGGTGTAGTCTGGGTCCATCGCATGTTCAGCATCGATGTATGCGCAGACGCCGCCTTTCTTTTGAGCTTCCGCGACGATGTGCAGTGAGAGAGTAGTTTTACCAGAAGATTCTGGTCCAAAGATTTCAATAATTCTGCCGCGAGGTATTCCGCCGATGCCTAGAGCCATATCTAGACCGATAGAGCCAGTCGGTATGACATTGATGTCCACTTTTGGTGAATCGCCAAATTTCATGATTGCGCCTTCTCCGAATTTTGTCTGGATGGCTTTCAGTGTGTCGTTTAGTACTGATGCATCTCCACCCACTGTTTTATCTTCTTTCTTTTCTTTTTTCTTTAGTGCCATAAATTTCTAGCTAATGCATTAATTGATAATTTTTTTCATCCACTTTCCCAAATTTATCTTGAGCTCTTAAGTTGATTATATTATATCCTGTTAGAAGCGCAATTGTCTCGTCAAAGTCTCCTGCTTGGTCTATTGATATTTCTCTTCCGTCCAAGGTCAGATCTACCGCATTTCTGGCAACGCCTGTTATTTCAATACTATTTGAGGTAATTGTAGCGCCATCTTGTATTGGTGCGCCATTTATTTCCACATTCCTAATTTTTACCCCAAGAATTAAATCTTTAGAACGAAAGATAGCGTAAATTATTATGAGTAGAAAAAAAATAGAAAGTCCGATTATTTTTACTACCTTTTTTATATTAGTAGTCATATTACATTCTCCCCACTTTCTGTTCTTTCAATTTTTTCTAAAACCTCTCTCGGCTTAGCGCCGTCGCCTGGGCCGATGACTCCACGTTCTTCCAGCACATCCATCAGTCTGGCCGCCCTCGCATATCCCAGTTTCAATTTTCTTTGTAGGTAAGAAGTCGATGCTTTGCCAGCTTCTATCACACAAGCTCTCGCTTCTTCGTACATCTCATCATCGTCTTCGCCGTCTTCGAGCGAAGCTTCAAAAATACTTTTATCGGCTGAGATAGAGCCAGCCGTCAAAGTTATTTCTTCGGACACTTCGTCTTTGTATGCCTCCGATAAATATTTTACGACTTTCTTTACTTCCGTCTCGGAAATGAACGCGCTCTGGAGTCTTTCTGGCTGAGCTTCGCCGGAGGAATACAGCATGTCGCCAGCGCCTAGGAGTTTTTCCGCACCGCCAGCATCCAAAATCGTGCGTGAGTCTACTTGCGATGACACCTTGAGGGCGATACGAGCAGGTATGTTTGCTTTGATGAGTCCAGTAATGACATTTACTTCTGGACGTTGAGTGGATAAGATTAAATGAATACCGACAGCTCGAGACATTTGCGCTAAGCGTACAATTGCAGATTCTAGCTCTCTAGGATAACTGCTCATAATATCTGCCAGCTCGTCTATGATGATGACAATATAAGGCATGCGGTCTGCATTTATTTCTTCTTCTACGCCGTCGCTATTCTTTTTAGTTTTCTTTTGGTTCTTTTCGAAAACATTATTGTGATAAGACTCGATATCTCGCACAGACTCGGCTTCCAAGATATCATAACGGCGGTCCATTTCTTTTGCCGCCCACTTCAAAGCTAAAATTGTTTTTTTAGCTTCGGTGATGACTGGTGTCAGCAAGTGCGGGATATTGTTATAAAGTGTCAGCTCGACACGTTTTGGGTCTATCAAAATAAGCTTTAAATCATCGGGACCATTTCGATACAAGAGAGAAGTGACGATGGAGTGAATGGTGACTGATTTTCCAGAGCCAGTTGTTCCGGCGACTAAGGCATGTGGCATTTTCGCCAAGTTTCCAAAGGTGGCCCGTCCTGAAATATTTCGCCCCAAGGCAATCGTCAGTGGCTTTGGAGAATTTTGGAATTTTTCATCCCCCAAAAGAGTTGCCAAGCCGACGATTGATTTTGATTTGTTTGGAATCTCAATTCCAACTAAACTTTTTCCAGGGATTGGCGCTTCGATGCGTATCGGATGCGCCGCTAGTGAAAGCGAGAGGTCATTTTGCAATCCGACGATGCGTGAGAGCTTTACTCCCTCGGCTGGCTTCAGCGCATAACGGGTGACGGTCGGTCCGACGGTTATCTCGTCCATCTCCACTTCAATACCGAAGTTGGCGAGCGTTCGCTTGATGATGTTTGCATTGGCTTTAATATCTCCAGTGTTTGGTTTGCCTTTGTCTTCTTCGAGGAGTGAGAGCGGGGGAGGGACATAGGAACTAAGGATATTTTTTCTCTTTCTGATTGGCATTTCTTCTTCTTCCACTTTCTCCTCCTTCTTCTTACCTACGCCGAGAGCATTCTTTATTTTTTCCACAGAAGAACTTTGTTCTTCTGTGTCCTGCGTAGCTTTTAGCGAAGTAGGATTTTCCTCTTCCTCTTCCTCGGCTTCTTTATTCTTAGTATCATCGAGGGATTTCTTTTTGTGAATCATTGACCAAAGTTTTTGCAAAAATGGTATTGGGTCAAACTTCGCATCAAACATTATTAAAATTGAGATGACCAAGATTGCACCGAGAAAAACGAGGCTGGCATAGATATCAAATAGCGCGACGAACGGTGTCGATAAAATTTCTCCGCACAGCCCGCCTCCATGATTGCCTGCGCCGGAAGCAATGTCAATAATTCCCAAACTGGAAAGCAGAAACATTACTGCACTAATCACACGCCTCCATCCGATGTCTGGCACTTCGGATTTTATAAAGGAGATGCCGAGTAAAATAAAAAGAATTGGCAAAAGAATATAACCATAGCCGAAGAGAATATCTAAAAATTCGTAAACATTTTTTCCTGCGACTCCGGCGACGTTAAATATCGACATCGACATCAAGAGAAATATTGCGAGGACAAAGGAGATGACTGCGATGATTCCGTGTTTAGTTTGAGTTTTTAATCCAGTAGATTTTTTATCATTTTTTTTCTTTCCGTTTTCTTTTTTTGCCATACGAATATATTAACACAAAAATTCAATTTATTTTAGAGACGTCCAACACCTGCTTTAGCAGATGTTGGACGTCTAGAGATTTAATTTTTCCCAGACGTTGGACATCCGCAGAGCGGGTGTCCAACGTCTGAAGCAAGTCATTTTAAAAATTATTCCGGAGATATCTCAAAGCAAAGAAAAAAGAGTTTTTAGAAAGCCTTGCGCAGGCGGGTAGCCGAGCAGTTCGCTCCGCAAGCTTGCGGAGATAGATTGCTTTATAAAAACCCTTTTTGTCTTTGTCCGAGTAGTTGCATTTTTATCCTGTCCGATATATATTGGACAAATGTTTGGAGAAGAAAAAAATCTCAAAGACAGTCAAAAAAGTTCTGAAAAAGACACCTTCTTTATACCGACTCTTTACGGACAAACCGGAGCCTTTCATCTCGGCTCTTACACTAAAACTCACAAGCTTATTACCGCGCTTTACATGGTCACAGACATCATAGACAAAGACGAACCACTCAGAAATAAATTAAGGACACTTGGCACCGGAATTATATCGGACATGCATTTGGTTCAGCAAAATAATACTGGATATACTATGTCCTTTATCTTCAACAAGGTCTCGGAAATCATGTATTTCTTGGACATTGCTTCCGCAGTGAATATTATTTCCGAAATGAATTGCAATATCTTGAGAAAAGAATTTTTTGAATTAAACGAAGCTATAAAACAATCTATTGATAAAGACGAAATCGCAGACAGGCGTCAGATTGATTTGTCAGAATTTTTCAAAGAAGAAGTTTCTCCTCTCTTTAAGGAAGAAGATATCCGACGTCGTACACCTGCTTTAGCAGATGTCCGACGTCAGGTTATTGGACATCATGCTTCCACCAGAATCGGAGTGCAGAAGGGTAGCACTTTAATGAAAGCTTTGAACGAAAAAATGTCCAAAAGAAATGAGACTAGTCACAATACGAGTGATGTCTTTGATGAACTAAAAAAAGAACGACGAGATAGTATCATAAGCATCATCAAGACCATCGGCACTGGTGCCACGATAAAGGACATAAAGGACAAAGCACATGCTATGCCTGAACAATTCAAATCCCTCATGTCCGTTAGCGAAAAAACTCTCCAAAGAGAACTCGTTTCTATGGTTCAAAACGGTGTCCTTAATAAGACTGGAGAAAAGCGCTGGAGCCGCTATTTCATTAAAAATTAGAGACGTTTAAAATCAGACGTTGGACGTCTACTAAAGCAAGACGTACAACGTCTGATTTTTCTCTTTAGGCACCATTTTCTACTTGCAATTCGTATAAAAATATGAGAACATATATGCGTGATAACTTTTCTCGCCCTTGAGTCTCTTGGGCGAGTAACTCAAATTTTATAAGCATTTTGCTTAGCAAAATTTGGCGAGTTATCCACATAATATATTGCTCTATTTTGGAGCTATATATTATAATGTGTTTGTGTCTATAGGAATGCACAAAGTTGTGTTTTCTATATTCGCGAATATTTATTTTCACCTTAATTATTGTTTGTAATTTCGTCGAAAAAATTGCAAATGATAACCTGGAGAAAATAGATATCCCGACCGAGTCGGGATTATGAAAGGTCATTGAAAACTAAATATCAATTTTGCTTCTGCATCTAAACGTGCGGATCTAGAATTGTTGTTTTTTGTTTTCAACGTTTGCTTATCTCTGTTCGTTTTTTATTTTTTCCGCTTCATTATTAAAATTTATTAGTCATTAGCGGCGGATAAAAAACGATAGGAAAAAATACGCTTTTAGTTTTGTCGAAACTAATTAATGGCGTAGAAATTAGAAAAAATTTATGAGTAATTTATTTAAATCAAAATTCTTTCTTGGAGTTATGATTGTATCAGTTTTACTCGTAGGAGGTTCTGTTGCTGTTAAGACAGCCGCAGCCGCTACGGTAACACCTGCTACTGCAATCACACACACTTTGAAAGTAGGTTCCACATACAAGTCTGAAGTTGCATTACTTCAAACTGATTTGGGTCTTACTGCTGATGGTAGCTTCGGTCCTAAGACCAAGGCTGCTGTTGAAGCTTGGCAGACAAGCAAGGGTTTAACAGCCGATGGAGTATTTGGTCCTAAGTCAGCCGCTGCACTTGCAGGTGGTATGACTATGACTTACCCAGCAGGTTGTACTTCAGGTACAGGCTTCAGTTCTACAACTGGTCAACCATGTACTGGAACAGTCACTACGACTTACCCAGCAGGTTGTACTTCAGCTGTCGGATTCAGTCCTACTACTGGCGCATCATGTGCTACTGGTGTAGTTACTACTCCTCAAGGAACTGGCCCTCTATCAGTATCATTAGCTACAGACAACCCAGCAGCTGGAAACCTTATCCAAGGTCAAGCTACTGCTGACTTAGCTCACTACGAATTCACTGGAACAGGTACACTTACACAGTTGACCTTACATCGAACAGGAATCTCAGATAACTCTGTCTTCCCAAACGTATACCTATACAATGGTAATACTCGTTTGACAGACTCAGCTTCTGTAAATTCAAGTGGTCAAATCATTTTCAATGGTCTTAACATCGCTGTAAATGGTTCACTTGATCTTTCTGTAAAGGCTGACATTGTTGGCGGTACTACAACAGAATCAACAGTTCAAGTTACTCTTACCAGTTATATGGTAAGTGGTGGCGCTGCTGCTACTTCTGTAAGTCTCGCTGGTAATTTGTTTTACGTAAACTCTGGTACAGGTATCCTTTCAACAGTTACTGTTGGAACAAACACTGTAGCTGTTCAAAGTATTTCAGCAGGAACTCAACAGCTTGCTCTCTGGTCAGCACCAATAAATGTTTCCCTTCACCCAGTATGGTTGAAGAGTGCATCTTTTGATGTTATCGGTTCAGCTCCATCAAATGCATTAGCAAACGTTGGTTTGTTTGCAAATGGTGTTCAGGTTGCAACATCAACTGGTATTAACTCAATGGGTTACCTTACCTTTGATTTGTCAGCTGCTCCATTCTCAATGACTACTGGCTCTACAACTCTTGAAGTTCGAGCTGACGTTGTAAATGGTTCATCTCGCAATATACAAGTTTCACTTCAACATGCATCTGACCTTATGGTTACAGATTCACAAGTTGGCGTAAACATTGCTATTACGAATCTTAGTTCAACAACTTTCTCTATTAACCAAGGCGGTTTGATCACTATTCAGCAAGGTTCTCTTGTTGCTCAAAGTGATCCTACTTTCAACTCACAGACTAACGTTACTGGTGGCGCATCAAATGTCACTATCGCTAGTTACAAGTTGACTTCTTATGGAGAAGACGTAAAAGTTAACACTGTATATGTAACTCCAACCATTTCTGGTAGTCCAGCAGCATGTAGTGCTCTCTCATCAGGTAATGTTGGATTGGAAAATGTTACTCTCTACTACAACGGTTCTGCGATTGGCTCAAGTCAACCTGGAACAGTAAGTAGTGGTTGTACATTTAATCAATTGACATTTACTCCGGGTTCTAACCTAACCATTTCAGGCGGCACAACTGGTACATTCCAGGTTCATGCTGACCTTATTAATGGTTCAGGTACCCCTCAGTATTCTTCAGGTACAATCGGTGCAACTATTGTCGTTCAACAATATCAAGGAATCACTTCTGGACAAGTTAACACTTCTCCTTTGACATTGAGCGGTTCTAATACTCAAACTATTGCAACTGGTTCATTGTCAATTGCTCAGAATGCAAACTTCTTGAGTCAAACAGTCAATCCAAACAGCTCAGCTGTTCAGATTGGTTCTTTCACTCTTCAAAACCAGAGTACTTCTGAAGGTGTTGATGTTAATAGTTTGAACGTTGGCTTGTACACAAACAGTGGTTTGGGTACTGTCCTTACAAGTGGTAGCCCTGTTCCAATAACTGACATCTCAACCTTAACGTTGACTGGCATTACTGGAACTGTTACTCCTGTTGGTCAACCTACTGGATCAAACGTGTTCTCAACAAACTTCACGATTCCTGCAGGTGGCTCAGTTACTGTTGGCGTAGTTGCTAACGTTGGTTCCACAAACGGAGCTTCATTCGTTACAGCTTTGCAGCCAGTTGCTGTTGGTCATAGTTCACGTGTAACTATTACTTCAGCAAATACTGCTGGTCAGACAATAACTCTTGGCGTAGGCGCATTGTCTACTCCAACTCTTGTTGCCAGTGGAGCAACAAATGCTCAATTCATTTCAACAGCTGGTGCTGGTGCTCCTAATGCAGCTACAGAAACTTATAACTTCGTTTCTACTTCAGGTTCAGCAAACATTGTTGGTTTGAAGTTCGCTGCATTGTCTGGTAACTCAGGTACAGCTGGAGCACTTCCAGTTTCTGATTTCGCTGCTCCTACACTTCCTGAAACAGCATTAGTAGTAGGTTCAAACGCTGCTTCTTTTGCAGCTTGTCCTGTAGCTACCCCTTGTACATTCTTAGTTACTACTAACGGTGTTGTTGGTGGTACTAACGCTGTTGTCACTGGATACTACAATGATGCAACTCACTTCAATGTGACTGCAATCACGACTCCAATGGTAGCAGGATGTACAACAACTGGTACATGTACTCCTGGAGTTCCTACAACTATTTACCAGCTTGCAACTACTGGCGTAACTGGTGTTGCTCTAAACAGTCCTGGTGTTGCTACAGGTAGTGCTTCCTTCAGTGGAGGTATCGCTTATATCTCATCCATCTCTGGTGCAACTCTTGGTACTGGTACAGCTAGTTACATTGCTGTTCCTAATAGTCCTTCCGGTATTACTATTCCTGCATTTATGTCATTCGGACCTGTTAACTCTGCTACAAGTGGAGGTGTCGCTTCCGGTACTAATGGACAAATTCTTCTTGAATACGTCCAATACCAGACTGGTAGTAACACATCTTACCTTGCTCCAGCAGTTCCAGGTACTGTCTTGACTCTTGTTGGTTCAAAGCCAAATATCTCTCTAACCTCTTCAGGTTCTGCTCTTACTAATAGTGCTACTGCATTCATTGGTACATTGACAGTTACTGCAGACAATAGTGGTGATATCGCTTTGGATAAACTTCCATTATCTGTTTCTGTAAGCGTAGGTAATGGTGGTACTATCGGTACTGGCGTAGGTGTAGTTAAACTTACTGACACCAACGGTGTATCTCTTGGTTCCAACTTTACAGCTAACGCTGTATCCAGTGGTGAGTACGCAGAAGTATTCGGTTCTGCACTTGCTAACCACTACAGAATTGCAGCTGGTCAATCAAAGACCTTTGAAATTCACGCAGACCTTAGTGGTATTACCACTTTTGGTTCAAGTGCAACTGTATCTGTTTCCCTTGGTGCTCCTGGTCACTTTGTCTGGGATGATATCAATGGTAACGATATCGCTAACGTATCAACAACTGGTACTGTAACTGCAGTCGCTACTCCAACTCTATTCGGAGATGGTGTTAGTGCTCCAAGTTCAGCTTCAGATCTTGCTGCTGGTGGTATCTACAGTTACCCAAGTGGATCTTCAGCATCAATTCATAACTAATAGAAGGTCGAATATTCTATTGGTCTAATCTCTTAAACGAGATTCAAAAAACCACTCCTCACGGAGTGGTTTTTTGTTGCCAATTTTTCCAATTCACCTCACCCCAACCCCTCTCCAAAAAACTTTCTCCTTTTTGGAGAGGGGAAAAAGGGGAGAGGCAATTTTTGTTTGCATTTTTTCTTTGCCGTATGTTATAATATTTTGGAAATGATTTATACACAGCATGCTAGAGAAAGGATGAGCTTGAGGGGTATTACGGAAGAAATGGTAAAGAAAGCCCTACTTGAGCCAGATGTGACTGGTGTGGGTTATCAAGGTAAGAACTTAGTGTTTAAGAAATTTAGTAAAGGGACAATTAAGGTTGTCTTTATAAAGAAAAAAAGTTCTGAGATTATTATTTCTGTTATTTGGGAATTAATAAATAATAAGAATTAAAAAATATGAAAATTACTTACGACAAAACAGTGGATGTGCTATATCTTTATTTCCAAGATGGTGTTTTTGCGCGCAATAAAGAAGTCGAAGAAGGTATCATTTTAGATATAGGCAAAGGAAATAAAGTTCTTGGTATTGAGATACTAAATGCAAGTAAGAAAATAAAACCAAAAAATATGAATTACTTAAATTTTCAAATTCCTGTTGGAATGCCAATATAATTTAATTTCTCTAAAAAAACCACTCCTCACGGAGTGGTTTTTTGTTGCCAATTTTTCTATTTTTGACGTTGGACATCCGCCAAAGGCGGATGTCCAACGTCGGCTCCAGACGTGGAGCGTCTTGGAGGTTTATCCACAGTGCATATTGTAATATGAAGACATCTGGTTCGGCATATGTGATAATGAAAGAGCTTTATTATTAATATCTTTATAATTTTATGGAAAACAAAAAGAAAATGGCGGTGTATATTGTCTTGGGAGTTCTTTTAGTTGTTGTCGCTGGTTTTATTTTTTGGTCTATCGTAGTTTCTACGAGACCGCAACCTGCTTCGACTGGCACACCTGTAGCTCTTACTCCTGCTGTAACGCCTACTCCTACAGAAGATACAACGACTGGTAGTGTACACACTGGTTCTGCTGTTACTCTTGCTTACGCAGATGCACTAATTACATATGCAAATGCTCGTCTTCAACTCGACACGAATTGTCAGGCGTTAGCTAGTCCTTCCAACTTAGTTTTCAGAAATAACTCATTACTAATGGTTGATAATCGTGCTCCCGTCACTCGTACTGTTCACATCGGTTCGGTGTTCACGATTAAACCTTATGGTTTTAAAATTGTAAAACTTTCCAGCTCGACTCTTCCGGCCACTTGGCTCGTAGATTGTGACGCATCTCAAAACGTCGCCACGATTACTATTGAAAAATAAAATAGTCTAGAAAACGGTCAAAAAACATACGTCAGACACTTCAAAAACCGACGTTGTACACCCGCAAGGCGGATGTCCAACGTCGGTTTTTGTTTTTCGGAACGTCTTTATGTTTTAACCTAGTTTTGCTAAACTATATCCATGTTTGACCTTTTGCTAAAAGTTGCTTTTCTGATATTTATCTTGCCTATTTACATCGCGCAGGAAGCTTATGCAAAGTTCAAGAAACACATGAGCAAAGGGAACCGCTGGCATTATTTTCCCTATGTGCTTTTAGCTATTCTCCTAATTCTCCTTATAATCTTGCTTATTATAGGCTACAAATAACTCCAGACATTCCCAGACGTTGGACGTCTGTATCCTTACAGACGTCCAACGTCTGGAGGTTTATCCACATCCGCTTCATGAAGTATGTATGAGATAATAAAACTGTAATTTTTATTATTTTATGAGAAAACATCCACTCGTAACTAATCAATATTATCATATATACAACAGGGGAGTTGATAAACGAGATATCTTTTCAGACAAGAAAGATCTCAATCGTTTTATTTTGAGTATCAAGCAATTCAATAAAATTTATCCAGTTGGCAGTATCCGAGACAACGTGCGAGATAAAATAGTTTCTAAATATTTAAAACGACGAGGCAAAGATGCTGATGCCTTGGTTTCTATTGTTTGTTTTTGTTTAAATCCAAATCATTTTCATTTTATTTTAAAGCAAGAAGCTGATGGTGGTATTTCTGAATTTCTAAAACGTCTTTTGGGTGGATATACAAAATATTTTAATTTAACCCACAAACGTAGTGGCGCCCTGTTTCAGGGTAGGTTTAAATCACGCTTGATAGACAGTGAACAATATTTTTTGAAAATTTTTCCATACGTGAATATCAACCACATGATTCATGACATACCGGAAGAAAAAAGATTTTTGGTTTCTTCTAGTGACGTTGAATACGAAAAAATGGTCTTTGATATTGTCTCTAAAAAAGAAGCTGAAAATCTCCTCGCTTTTTATGGCAATAAAAACAATTTTAAAAATGAATGCCTAAAAGTATCTTCAATAATTAGAGAACAAAGAGAAGAGGTGTCTTCATTTCTAGAAGAAGAGTAGATTTCGTGTTCCAGACGTTGGACTGACGTTGTACACCCGCAAGGCGGATGTCCAACGTCGGCTCCAGACGTCCAACGTCTGGAGGGTTATCCACTTTTACAAATTTTTCTTAGGCATACAATTAAATCATGGAAAATATAAAAACCACATGGGTCCGCAAAATTTTTAAAATTTTAAAGTGGACTTTTTTAGTTTTAATCTGTTTATTTATTGTTGCTTGTGTTTGGCGCGGTATTTATCTTTCTAATAAAAAGAAAGAACAAGCAAAAACAGACGCCGAAGTGGAAAAAATTCATAACACCAAACTTACATTGGCTGATGTGATGGGTACGAATCTTCCGCCTGACCCTGGAGCATTGGCTGACCAGACTATTGCCGGTGTAGATGCCAACAATAATGGCATTCGTGACGATGTCGAGTTAGCTATTTTTAATGCTTATCCAAAATCTGCAAAAACTAGAGCCGTGCTTTTACAACTTGCCCTAGCAATGGAAATGGAAAATAAACAATCGTTCATTAATAGTGAAATAGTTGATGCTGTTCTTGATAAAGAAGACAGTGCTATTTTTTGTTCAGCAGATCTTATTCCCGGAGATGGTGCAACTGAATCAAGAATATTCTTAACTACAAATAGATATTTACGTACGCTAGCAAAGGAGCAATATAATACTGATAGTAGAATCCAAGCAGAAAAAAAATTTATATCTTATTCGAAAAGTAAAACAGAATTAACACCATTTTGTGATATAGATTTATCTACTTTATCAAACTAAAGTAAAAATATGAAGAACAATTTTATAAAAGAATACGGCAAAGTTGTTGTATGTTTTATGTTTCTTGTTGTTTTTCTGATACCCAAGTTCTCTTTTGCTTCTGGTCAGTGCTCTAAGAGTGGATATACGGTTTTAGTTATTAATGGAGTAAATACCACTCAACAGGAGGCTGAAAACAATGCAACTAATCTAGAATCTAAATTTAAACCAACATATAATGGAGAAAACCTTAATATTAAATATCTTTATAACCCTACTCATACTGCAATAGCCGATCTTCTTGATGCAGGAGTGCAAAAAACCGATGACCAGTCTATGTCTGACCTTCAAGATTCAGATTTTGCGCAGATGTTAAATGATGCTAGTAATAAAGTTAAAACACAGAAACTTTTACTAGTTGGTCATTCTCAGGGAAATTTTTATGCCAATACTTTTTACGATACAGTTGTTGATGCTACTGGCGGTATTCCGAGTCAGTCTATTGGTGTTTATGCGGTGGCTACGCCAGCTAACCGTGTTTCCGGAATAAATAGTGCAAATTATATAACTTCTGACACAGACCAAGTGATAGACCATATTCCTGGCATTTTAAAACCAAATGTCCACATAGATTTTAAAGCCAGTGACGGTGATTTAATGGGCCATGATTTTTCTAAAATATATTTAAAATATGAAGGTGCAAAAATTGTTTCCGATATAGATACCTCACTTAATAAACTAAAAACCAACGATATTCAAAATGAAAACGTTGCTTGTATTAATCCACCGAAATTAACTTTGCCACAAAAAATACAAGGAACGATTTTGTCTACGCTTGACCATGTGACGCTTCCATTTCAAGATGCTCTTGTTTATGTTGCTACTGGTGTAACTAATGTTACTGTCGCTATCGCTAATACGACGGTAAATCTTACCGGCTCAGCTATTTCTGCTGTTTCTTCTTTGTTTAACCAAACTGTCAGCAATACCAATACTTTGGCGACAAGTGGCGGAGGGGATGTAATAAATTCGATAGAACCCACAACACTAAGTAATTCTACAAGTACTCAACTGACAGAAAATTTACAACCAACTCCACAATTTACATCACCACAAAATGTTTCAATTATAAATTCTTCACCGACGACCGAAACCACTTCTTCAAATTCAGCAGCATCATTTGTCGGTAGGGGTGGCGGTGGAGAAGTTGCTATGGCAGAGGAAAATGACGAAGGAGCAATAATTCCACCAACCATTCCACCGATAGATAATAATCCACCATCTACTGATGTTACTCCTCCCGTCATCACTGTTTTGGGAGACAATCCTGCAGTGGTTGTGCAATATGATACTTACACCGATGCTGGGGCTACTGCCACTGACGACGTTGATGGTGCTATTAATGTTGTTGCCAGCGGAACAGTTGATACGACAACGGTTGGCATTTACACTATTACTTACACGGCGACAGATTCCTCAGGAAATATTGCAACGGCGACTCGTAGTGTAACAGTAGTTGCTTCACAGTCCACTACGAATCCTCCTCCGTCACCACTCAGTACTTTTACGATTGATAAAGATACAACTCTGACTGCTGGTGAGTACAATTATGAAAATTTATTAATAACCAATAACGCAATATTAACCTTACAAGGAGACCCTACTTCCTCGAGTGCTTTCAAGGGAGTAAAAATTAACGCAGATAATATTACTATCGATCCTGGTTCTTCTATTTCTGCAGATGGAGAGGGTTATGCAGGAGGTGATGGACCAGGAAATTCTTCAGTGTACTATGTCGGGGCAAGTTATGGAGGACTTAGTTATAATGGAGCTACGTATTCGCAAACTTATGGTTCAGCTATAAAGCCTACAGACTTAGGCAGCGGAGGACATAGTTCTGGCGGTGGGGCGATTGAGCTAAATGTCTCAAATACTTTTACCGATGATGGTACTGTCTCTGCTGATGGTAATATTTCTAGCAGTGGTGGAAGTATTTATGTGACAGCTCAAAATATTACTGGTAGTGGAATATTGCAAGCTGATGGTGGAAATCTTTTTGGGAGCGGTTATTTCCAAAGTCCAGGAGGGGGTGGAAGAATTGCCGTTTATTATCAAACATCCACTTTTAGCGGAACAGCAGAAGCAAAAGGTGGATGTGGTAGTTACGATAGTTCGACTAATTCTTGCGCGGGCGACGGAACGGTTGGTTTTTTTAACACGAGTACTAATGATTTATATCTAAACAACTCTTGGGAATTTCTACAAGCAGATGCACCCTTTTTATTTAATAATATTTATATTTCAAATGGTGCCAAGGTAACATCGGAAAATGATGTAACGATAACAACCAAAAATAATTTTATCGTTGATAAAAATTCTTCTTTTGCTTTAGCTGATAATCAAATATTAAATTCTCCGACACTTATAATTAGCAGTAATTCAACTTTAACTCTTTCGGGAACTGAAAAAATTACTTCCAACGACCTTATTCTTACTGGAAATTCCACTTTAACTATCGTTCCTCAAAAAATACTTTCTTTAACGATTCCAAATATTCATATTGATTCTGGTTCTTCTATTTCTGCAGACGGAAAAGGTTATGGTCAAAGTGAAGGTCCAGGAGAACCAGCGGTAAGTGGTGCTGGCGCAAGTTATGGTGGTGTCGGTTATCAAAATTCTTTAACCTCAACATATGGATCTCAAACAAATCCAGTCGATTTAGGAAGCGGTGCGGCGTTGAGTGGTGGCGGAGCCATACAACTTATTGTTTCAAATACTTTTGAAAATGATGGAATAGTTTCTGCTTCTGGTAGCGCTTCTGGTAGTGGAGGAAGTATAAATATAAATACAAACAGCTTGTCTGGTACTGGTGCATTTAGTGCGGACGGTGGAGGACTTTACGGCAATGGTTATTTTCAGGGCCCAGGTGGAGGGGGACGGGTTGCTATTTCTTACAACGCCACTTCTTTTAGCGGAACAGTAGAAGCTAAAGGAGGATGTGGCAGTTATGATGGTTGGAGTAGTTCTTGCGCAGGTGGTGGGACGGTTTATATTCTAAATGAATCAGTTCCAGTCCAGAGTTCTTTAAAAACAATTACAGCATTTGATTTTTCAAATTTAACGCCGATTGTTTCTGGTGTTGTTGATGAAACGAACCATGCTATTTCTTTGACTGTCCCTTATGGAACGGATATAACGACTCTCGTGCCTATGATTACTATTTCAGATAAAGCATCAATTAGTCCAACCACAAACACGTCTCAAGATTTTACGAATCCAGTTACTTATAAAATTACTGCAGAAGATGGATCAACACAAAATTATGTTGTGAATGTGACCGTAGCGCCCAACCCAGATCCTCCAGTGACACCGCCTCAAACACCAAGCACGACACTACCTTCAATCACAAGTTATACATTTAATGGTACGGCTGGAAACATAATAATAAATCCGACAGCAATAACCCCTTTTTCTTTAATGATGACTGCTAGTGAAAATGTAAATTGGATGTCTATAAAAATTGAAAATCAAAACGATTCAAGCACTTATAAAATTTTTCAGTCTGGGGCAGGCTGTGTGGATGGCACAAATACTTGCACAAAAAGTTGGGACGGTGCTTTGTCAAAAGGGGGGTTGTTGCAAAATGGAACTTTTCGAATAAAGGTTCATGTCAAAGACAGCGCGGGCAATGAATACGACGATTATCTTACCCCATATATAATTACAGTTGACACTTCGTTGTAATTTCTCAGACGTTGGACTGACGTTGGACGTCTGGAGGGTTATGCACAGTATGCTATAATACGCCGATGATATCTAAACATTTTTTTAAAGCACTGACAGCCTTTTTGACTATAATCGTTATTGGATTGATTAGTTTTATTATCATAAATTCTTTAAGTCAAAACAGCGGAGCATCCACTATTCCAGCTAGCCAAGTTCAGGTTGCAAAATAGCATATATGTGCTATATTATAAATACCGCAGAGAAAGTAGGCAAACATTAAGTCCTATTTAGTGGGTCGATATTTTGCGGCCTATTGGCCGTTTTTTATTTTATAGTAAAAGACAAAACAAATTTATGTTACAAAAATCAAAAAAAGAAGAAATGATCAAAGACTTCGAGAAAGCCATCAAGGGCTCTCAGTCTATGGTCTTTGTTAACTTTCATGGTTTGAAAGTTAAAGACGAGACTAGCTTGCGAAGCGCCTTGCGTGGACAGGGGGTAGACTACAAAGTTGGACGAAAGACTTTGCTCAAGCGTGCACTGACCGGTAAAGCAAAAGGAGAAATTCCAGAGCTTGCTGGAGAAGTCGCGGTGGCATATTCTGCTGACCAAACAGCTTCCGCTCGTGAAATTTATAATTTCCAAAAAGCACACAAAGGACTTTTGGAAATTATCGGAGGAATTTTTGATGGAAACTTTCTTAGCAAAGAAGCCATGACTGAAATCGCCATGATTCCAAGTCGTGAAGTTCTTTACGCTCAGTTCGTCAACCTTATCAATTCACCAATTCAACGTTTCGCGGTTGTCTTGGATCAAATCGCAAACAAAAGCTCCGCTTCTTAAAATTTTTCTCGCTCCTCCCAATCTAAAGTTGGGTCCCACGCGAATAAAAATTTTAAGAAACTACGCTTTTAATTATTAAATTAATAATATAATCATATGGAAAAATTTGCAGACCTTATAAAACAAATAGAAACTATGTCCGTCGCTGACCTTCATGCGCTCGTCAAAGCACTCGAAGAAAAGTTCGGAGTCTCGGCTGCAGCTGTCGCGGTAGCGGGTCCTGCTGCTGGAGCAGCGGATGCAGCTGAAGAGAAAGATGCATTTACTGTCGTGCTAGCCTCAGCTGGTGAACAAAAAATCGCAGTTATGAAAGTCGTAAAAGAAGCTCTTGGTCTTGGACTCAAAGATGCAAAAGATTTAGTTGATGCTGCGCCTTCCACCTTGAAAGATGGAATGAAGAAAGCTGAAGCTGAAGCTTTGAAGAAGCAGATAGAAACTGCTGGTGGCAAAGTTGAGTTGAAATAATAAATAGGAAAGTTTACAATAAAAGCACTCCCCTCGGAGTGCTTTTAATTTTATGGACAATAAATCATCTAGACAAAAAGTAGCGCTTATCTCTGTATATGACAAGACGGGCATTAAAGAATTTGCAAAAAATCTAGTAGATTTGGGCTGGAAAATAGTCTCTTCTGGTGGCACAGCTAAACATTTAACAGAAGCGGGTATGCCCGTGACTGACGTAGCGGAAATTACCGGCATGCCACCAATTCTTTCACACCGAGTTTTGACGCTACATCCGAAAATCCATGGCGGGCTTTTGGCGCTTGATACATCGGAGCATTTAGCAGAGCTGGAAAAATATGGGATTCCTTGGATTGATTTAGTTTGTTGTGATTTATATCCACTGGAGGAGGAAATAAAAAACTCTAGCGCGACGCGAGAATCAGTTATTGAAAAAACAGATATTGGTGGACCGACAATGCTTCGTTCGGGGGCAAAAGGGAGGCGCATAACTATTTGTGACCCGAGCGATAGAGAAAAAGTAATTGAGTGGTTAAAAAAAGGCGAGCCTGAACGTGAAGAATTTTTAAATAATTTAGCAGCTAAGGCGGAAGCAGTAATTGCAAAATACTGTTCTGCTTCTGCCGAGTATCACAGTAAAGGAGAGCTCAAAGGAATTTTTGGAAAGAAAGAAATAGAATGCGCATATGGGGAAAATGCATATCAAAAACCAGCCAGCTTATATAGAAATTTAAATGTGCATAACACTCCAGACGGTGGACGTCTGGAAGCTACCAGACGTCCAACGTCTGGAGACCCATTAGCCATACATAATTGGCAACTCGTGGCAGGCAGTCCGCTTTCCTATAATAATATTTGCGATGTGGATAGAATGATGCAAACGATGACACATATTGGCGCTGGTTTTGAGAAAAATTTTGGAAAAGTTCCAGACATCGCGATTGGCGCAAAGCATGGCAATGCTTGTGGGGCAGCGTTTGCTGAAGAAGAAATTAATGCGATTGATAATATGCTCTTGGGAGACTTGCGCGCAATTTTCGGCGGTTCGGTGATGCTAAATTTTAATGTAGATGAAAAAATTGCGGAAGAATTAATCCATAAATATGCAGGTGCTGGGAGACGATTGCTGGACATTGTCGCGGCACCATCTTTTTCTGCCGAGGCTATAGAGATTTTATCTCGCAAAAAAGGTAAATGCAGAATTTTAGTAAATCCAAACATTTTGAAAGCAGGATTATCTTCTTTGGATACAACTTCTAGGTTTCGTTACGTGCGTGGGGGATTTTTGACTCAACCGAATTATACTTTTGTTCCAAGATTGCAAGAGCCAGAGATGTCGGTATTCCGCCAAGGCGGAAGCCCGACACCTGTGGCGATTATACAAGATGTCATTCTCGCTTGGGCTGTCGGATGCACATCAAATAGCAATACAATTACAATTGTGAAAGATGGCAGACTTTATGGCAATGGCGTAGGACAACAAGACCGTGTAGGGGCCGCCAAGCTTGCAATTTTTCGCGCAGACGATGCCACCGCTTTTGCTGTGGATAACCCTCCAGACGTTGGACGTCTGGAAGCTTCCAGACGTCCAACGTCTGGGACAGGGGCTGATTTAGAAGGGGCTGTAGCTTGCAGTGATAGCTTCTTTCCTTTCCCAGATGCGCCGGAAGTACTAATAAATCGGGGGATAAAGACCATCTTTTCCACTAGTGGCTCAGTAAATGACGATAAAATTATAGAACTTTGCAAGACAAAAAACGTAAATCTAATAATGCTTCCAGACTCTGAAGCCAGGGGATTCTACCAGCATTAATTTATCCCCAGACATTCCACGTCTAGAGCTCCGCGCTGTTGATTTTTTTATAAAAAGCATTACAATACAAGGATGGAAATTCTAGAAAAAATATTGGGTAATTCAGCACGAGTAAAAATCATGCGGCTTTTTCTGCTCAATAAAAACAAGATTTTTACGAATAAAGATATTGTGCAACGTAGCCGAGTAAGTGCCCAAGTTGTCCGTCGAGAGCTCAAGCTGCTTTTATCGGTTGGTTTTATAAAAAAGCGTGGTGATGCAAATTGGTCTTTTAATTTTTCTTTCAAATACGGCGAAGAATTTCAAGATTTACTAGTCAGGTCTGATAGTTTGAACAGCGAAACTATTTTAAACAATTTTAAAAAAGTCGGACGAGTGAAGTTGGTGGTTGCGGCTGGACTTTTTATCAAAAATGAAGACAGTCGAGTTGACCTGCTGATTGTCGGAGATAAATTGAGTAAGGCTAAAATCGAAGAAGGAATGCATAGACTCGAAGCTGAGATTGGCGCTGAGTTAGTTTATGCAGTTTTCGATACAAAAGAATTTATGTATAGATTAAATATGTATGACAAGCTTGTGCGGGACATTCTGGACTATCCACACGAGATTCTTTTGCAGGCCAAGGAGTTATCCACACAGGCTCTTAAAAAGGTTTAAAAGCTGGTATAATATAGTTATAACTTTGATAAGGTCGAACTTAAAAAAGAATTTATTAGTTAAATATTTTATTTATGAGTAATATTTGGATGTCATGGGGCGATGTTTTTAATACCTCGTTCCAAGGTTTGTGGTTTGGTTTTGTGCAATTTGCACCAAGACTCGTTTTGGCAATTATTTTCTTTATTATTGGTTGGATTTTGGGATCTTTGATTTCCAAAGCCATTCAACAAGTTTTCACTAGTTTAAAAATCGATAGTCTCTTTTCTTCTATCGGTGCAGATAGTGCCTTTAAAAAGGCAGGACTAACTTTAAACTCTGGATATTTTGTCGGCGAAGTCGCACGATGGTTTGTGATTATCGTTTTCCTTCTGCCTTCACTTTCTTTGGTTGGTTTGACGGACGTAGCTTCTTATTTGACTGATGGTGTTCTTGGATTTTTACCACAGGTGATAATTGCTGCTTTCGTTTTGATTATTTCTGCGGTTGTGTCTGAAGGGCTAGAAAAAGTTGTCTTGGCTACCGCAAAATCAGTTAACCTAAAATCAGCTCGTGTTCTTAGCTTGGTTGCAAAATATGCTATTTGGATTTTTGCAATTATTATTGTGCTTGGCAAGCTCGGACTTGGAGACTACATGAGTGTTCTCTTCACTGGCATTGTTGCAATGCTTGCACTCGGAGGCGCCCTAGCTTTTGGTTTGGGTGGTAGAGAGGCTGCCGCAAGGTTGCTTGCAAGGCTTGGAGAAGAAGTTCCTCCTTCTCATAAGTAAAAAGTTTCAATAGAATTTTAGACGTCGGATATCCGCTACTACGGGTGTCCGATGTCTCTGTAAAAAAGATGTCATTTATTGACATCTTTTTTAGTTGTTTTATAAAGCAATTCATGTTATATTCATAATCGTTAGATAGACTAGACCAGTCGTGTTTAGTATTATAAACGTTAAGTCTTATATAGAAATTATGAAAAAATATCTAGTTTTATTTGCTTTTGTCTTTGTTTTTGCCTTGTTTGGTTTTAATACCAAACCAGTCAGTGCTTATGATGCAGGCTGTATGCCTGGCGACCTGTTTAGCCGAACAACTGGTCAGTCATGCAGTGCTCTTCCTCCTGCTTGTTCTCCGGGAGATTTATTTAGTTCCTTAACCGGTCAACCTTGTAGCCCGACTACGATTGGCTCAACTTCTTCTGTTGTGGTTTCTTCTGTTTCTCCAACATCTGGAGCTGTCGGTACTAGTGTCGTTATAACTGGTAGTGGATTTACTTCTACTAACAACACCGTTGATTTTGGCGGAGGTTATCTAAATGGTTTTAGCTCAACCAATGGAAGCACTATAACTTTCACAGTGCCTAGTTCTATTTCTGGCTGTCCTTCACCAAGCTTTGGGTCACAGGCAGTGACTGCTTGTCCAGACATGCTTCGGGTCGTGACTGCTGGTAATTATGATGTGTCTGTAATTAATGCCAACGGTAAAAGTCAGACTATTTCTTTTTCCGTGACTGGTCTTGGCACTTTACCTGAACCGCAACCAATACAGCCGACAAAGATAAATCCTCTCGCTCCAGTCGTCAGTGGAGTAAGTGGACCTCAAACCTTGAATGTTGGCGCACCAGGCACTTGGACAGTTTCGGCCTCAGATCCAAGTAAGGGAAATCTTTCTTATTCAGTAAGTTGGGGTGACTCAGTGACTATCACTCCAGTGAGTGCAGCTATAATTGCACCTGTTACTCAACAGTCTGCAACTTTTACTCATACATACACAGCCGCAGGAATTTACAATCCGATATTTACAGTGACGGATGTCAGTGGCTTAACCGCACAGACAAGTTTGAGTGTAAATGTGGGAGGAGTGATAACTCCAGTATCATCTCCAACGTCTCCAGCACAACCATGTAATAATCTTTTTGGAAGCACTTGTCCACCAACACAATCTCCAACGTCTCCAGCACAACCACAACCAGTAGAAACAAATGGTGGCTCTGGTTCGGGTTCAGCTTCTGGAAATGGAACTCCGTCGACACAAACTTCTTCTAATAGTACAAGTCCACTTACTATTCCATCTCCAAATTGTACGATAAGTGGAGTTCTTGGATTGGGTTCAACTGGCACCAACGTCGCTTGTTTACAAGAAAGATTAGGTTTACAGGTAGATGGAAAATTTGGTCCTCAAACCAAAGCCGCTGTCTCTGCTTTTCAGAGTAAGATGGGCTTAACACCAGATGGAATTTTTGGTCCAAAATCAATTCCAGTTCTCTTGAATAGTGCTTCAACTACAACTCAATAAATTAAAATAAATAATAGTTTTTCTCAAAAAAGATGTCCCCAGTTAAGACTGGTTGACATCTTTTTTGTTATAGTCTATACTCGTTTAATCAGTATGATAATCACAAGAAACAGTTTAAGAAGGCGGCGCTAAGAGCAGACTTTCTTTGTCTGTTAGGGCCGCTCAAAAAGCGGTTTTTTTTGTGGAAAAATCAGGACGAATGACACTTTGAAAACTTAATCCCTGTTCTAAAACTTTTAAGGGGTCTTTGTTGTGACGGTCAAACGTTACAGGAAGGGTCTTCCTCTTAAAAATTAGAGATAGGAAAAATTCTTTTTATTTAATTACCAGAGCGGTCTGGAATTATAATTAATTCAAAAGGATTTGTTTTATCCCGGCGTAAAGTCGGGATTGTGATTTATAAATTTCTTAACAGGAAATTTAAGGGCGTACGGTGGATGCCTAGACTTTAAGAAGCGATGAAGGACGTGGCGTTGCTGCGATAAGCTTCGGGGAGGTGCTTAGCAACCTTTGATCCGGAGATTTCCGAATGGGGAAACCCTATCAAGTAAACCTTGATAATTTTTATCTTTATGATAAAAGAGCGCACCCTGGGAAGTGAAACATCTCAGTACCAGGAGGAGTAGAAACAAATATGCATTTCCTTAGTAGCGGCGAGCGAAAAGGAAGAAGTCCAAACCGTTCTCGCAAGAGGGCGGGGTTGTAAGATGACAATTTTTATTTAATTAAAGAGGAGTCAAAAAATAAGTTATTAGCTTAAGTTGCTGGAAAGCAACACCATAGGAGGTGATAGTCCCGTGAGCGAAAATTTCTTATCTCTTTTATTGTTATTCTTGAGTACCCCAGGACATGAATGGCCGGGGGGAATCCAGCGGAACTAACCGCTAAGACTAAATATTCTTAAAGATCGATAGTGAACTAGTACCGTGAGGGAAAGGTGAAAAGCAGCCCGATTAGGGCGGTGAAATAGACCTGAAACCGTATGTCTACAAGGAGTTGAAGCAGGTATTTATATCTGCGACAGCGTGCCTATTGAAGAATGAGCCAACGAGTTTATTCATGCTGCTGGTGAAGTGGACTAAAACCACAGAACCAAAGGGAAACCGAGTGTTAATAGCGCGAAATAATAGTAGCATGCATAAGACCCGAAGCCAGGTGAGCTTGCCATGAGCAGGATGAAGGAGGTCGAAAGATCTCTGGAGGTCCGAACGGGTAGATCGTACAACGTCTTCCGATGACTTGTGGTAAGGAGTGAAAAGCTAATCGAACCTGGTAATAGCTGGTTCTCTCCGAAATAGCTTTAGGGCTAGCGTCGTATGTTTTTTCTGGGGGTAGAGCACTGGAAGGTTTCGACAGGGAGCAATCTCGCGAAACCTATCAAACTCCGAATACCAGAGACCATAGCGCGGCAGTTAGGCCATGGGGGCGAAGCTCCATTGGCCAAAAGGGAAACAGCCCGGATCTCAAAATAAGGTCCCTAAATATATACTAAGTGTAAGACAAGAAGGTGAGATTTCTTTAACAATGAGGAGGTTGGCTTAGAAGCAGCCATCCTTTAAAGATAGCGTAACAGCTCACTCATCTAGAGATTTTGCGTCGAAAATAATTGGGGCTAAGTATATTACCGAATTTGAGGATTCGTAGACTTCATACAGATTTTTTGTACATTGTTTTAGCGGGAGTAACGAAAAGCACTCAAACAGGAGTGCCAGGCGTTAATAATTTGGGGTTCAATTCCCCCCTCCTGCGCCAAGTGTGTCGAGACGTAGCGCAGCCCGGTAGCGCATCAGACAAGAGTAAAGTGTCTAGCTTAATCAAAGGCACTGCACCTATCTGAGGGTCGGAGGTTCAAATCCTCCCGTCTCGACCATCTTTCTCAAGTGAGAGAGTATTTGTTTTTCCCAAGCGGGATTTTAAGATTTCGTTTGGGGTCTGTATGAAGTCTACGAGTGGTAGGAGAGTGTTCCAATCTGCTGTGAAGGAAGACCCGTGAGGGCTTCTGGAGCGTTTGGAAGTAAGAATGTTGGCACAAGTAACCGCAATGGCGCTGAGAACGCGCCACGTCGAAAGATCAAGGTTTCCTTGGTAATGTCAATCAGCCAAGGGTTAGTCGGGCCTAAGGGAATGGCGAAAGCCGTACTCGATGGACAATGGGTTAATATTCCCATACTTCTGTATTTAGTGACGGGATGACGGAGTGTAGTATGTATCGCTCATTATTGGATTTGAAGTTCGTGTCTTGATTATGCTCTATAGGAAAATCCGTAGAGTGCTTTAAATGGCACATGAAAGAGAAGCGAAAAGTTTTATTCTTCGGGATAAGATAATGATACAAAGCACGCTTCCAAGAAAACTCTCTAAACTTATAAGTATAGAATCCGTACCGCAAACCGACACAGGTGATCAGGTCGAGTAGACCAAGACGAACGAGTGAGTGGTCCCCAAGGAACTCGGCAAAAAAGCAGCCGTAACTTCGGGATAAGGCTTGCCCCGCCTCACATTGCATGTGATGCGCAAGTTATAAAGTAGAAAGTTAAAAGTTGTAAAGTTTAATGCATTTGTATTTTACTTTATGAACTTAATAACTTTATGAACTTTTTACTTGCATCGCGCGCAGCGTGATGCGGGGCCGCAGCGAAAGTATTTCTGGCAACTGTTTACCAAAAACACAGCTCCCTGCGAACACGCAAGTGGATGTATAGGGGGTGACACCTGACCAATGCCAGAAGGTCAAATATCGACGTTGTTATGTAGCAATATGTGATGGTGATTGATATAAGCCCTGGTGAATGTCGGCCGTAACTATAACGGTCCTAAGGTTCTGCACACAATGCAAATTGCGTGCGGAATGACTGGGACCGTCATAGAAAAAGGTAAATAATTAAATTAAAAAATTGTTAGACTATTCGAATGCTACCTGCTTCACAGTAATGTGAAGACAGTCAAAACTTGGCTAACGAGAGACCAGCGTCAAGCATCCCAACTCTTCGGAGTGGATGAAGATAGAGTCCTTCTTAGGTATAGAAGAGCGAAATACCTTGTCGGGTAAGTTCCGACGCGCACGAATGGTGTAATGACTGGAAAACTGTCTCGGGGACCAGCTCGGTGAAAATACAATACCGGTGAAGATGCCGGTTAAGTGCAGTTAGACGAAAAGACCCTAGAAGCTTTACTATAACTTTATATTGAGCATGTTTTTTGTCTGCGTAGCATAGATGGGAGAG
>JARLIG010000005.1 GCA_031291825.1 Minisyncoccota bacterium
ATTGGTAAGACCAGTCATGACATGAGAGAGACTGGTAGAACCAGCATTGGAATCTGTACCTGATGCTCCACCTCCGTTACTTAGAGTGGTGACGGTGTAGCCGGTGATGGCGGTACCTCCATTAAAGGCTGGAGCGCTGAATGTAATGGTGGCTTGAGCGTTACCAGCTGTAGCTCCTGCTCCAGTTGGAGCGTTCGGTACAACTGCGTTAACAGTGTAAGTTAAGTTACTTGGATTAGTTAAGCTTCCGTTGTTGGTAGGAGTGAGAGTCACAGTTCCAGAAACTGTTGGAGTAATGGTAAAGGTTTGAGCAGTACTGGAGTTACTAAATGTGAGTACTGTAGCAGAGAGACCAGTACTACCAGAACCTGTTGGAGTGAGTGTGATGGTTCCGGTGTAGTTACCTCCGACTGGGGTGACGGTGAAGTTAGTGGAGGCGCTTCCGGCGTTACCACTACTTGGGCCGGTGAAGGTGAAGGAGGTGGCGGAAGAAGAGGAAGCGGTCTTAAGAGCAATTCCTGCAGCGGCCCAAATTGTTGATGCGCCCGCAGTCGCAGTCGGATGCCAATTGCCAGTACTAGATACTATCTGATATTCACTAAGGCTTCCAACAAAGCCATCCGAACTCAATTTTGTAAATCCTGCACCAATACTGGAATCTCCTCTAGAATCAATGAATCCTCCAATGACAACATCGTTGGTATTTGTGGTGGTTAATGTACCTGTATCCATAGCCGTTCCAGTTCCTGTCCCTTCAGCGTGATTATCAAGTCCAGAAGAGGTGACAACACCAGACCATTCAGAAATATGAAGAGAAGCATTATTAACACCACTGCTCATTGTTATACTTATTACGTCGTTGCTGGACCCAGTGATATTTAATGCGTAACAAAACTGTGCAACTCGCCCACCATTATCTGCCGCGGTCGTGCAAGAAAAAATATTGCCTGCAGTATCAGTAATACTGGAAACATCGGCAGTTTGTGTATGAATCACTAATATTACTAAAGCGTTCCCACTAGTGCTTGTAAATGGTAGTGTATAGTTACTGAAAGTAGCTGTGCCATTTGCTACGTTATCGCCAGAATTTCCGGAAACGGAATGATTAAGTAAAGCAATCGCTGCATCCGCCTTGTTTACTCCAGCTAATCCAAAAAACAAAAAAACCGCACAGAAAACTAGTGCGGTGTATTTAATGGAAAAAATGTTTAAAACTTTTTTCAGGGAGCTTTTGCTCCCACTAGAAGCTCGAGAGTTTTCTTTCTTTTGATTCATAAAATGATTTGATAACCTATATTATTGCTATATATATATTGTAATATAATACTCTATGAAACGTCTAGCAGAATTTGTGGATAACTATAAAAAAAATACTCCGCGTAAGCAGGGTGTTTTTTCTTAGTTTATTTTCTATACTTTCTAGTCCTCCATTTATCAGCAACCTTCACACTGTTCAAAGACCTCTCGAGTTCAGATGCGAAATGTTCAAAATCAACATGCTCTTTGTTTTCCATTAACTTCTTTAATTCTTCGGCGCGAGCTTTTGCTTTTTCAATCGCGGCGTCCGACAACTCTCTCACGTTTTCAGCAAAATCAGCCAGCACCGCAACTTCTGTGTCACCTTTTTCATTTTTCTTTATTTCCACAAAACCTCCAAAGACAGCCATGGGCACAGGCTCACCACCAACACTCGCCACTACATCCCCAGCCGCTAATCCAGCAATTAAAGGAATATGGTCCGGCAAAATTGTGATTTCGCCTTCGGTCGTCGGCAAGCTCACTTGGTCAACCATCTCTTCTAAGATAAGACGCTCTGGTGTAACTATTTTAAGTTTTAATTGTTTTGTGGACATATTGTTTGAAAAATTTAAAATATTGCTTTTAAAAATCTTACGGAGGCCGACGGGCCGTAGTCTAAGCAAAAATTCAGTAGAATTTTATGCGGGTTTTTAAAAGTATATATTTTTAATTTTTTAAAGTGCACCTTTCATGTAAAAATCGTTTTCCGGCTTGTCATCATGTTTGCCTTCCAGAATTTCTTTGAATGAACGGATAGTCTGAGACAATGGAACATACTCGCCTTTCGTTCCAGTGAATTGTTCCGCGACGAAAAATGGCTGAGAAAGAAACTTCTGAATTTTACGAGCGCGAGCCACAAGTTCTTTATCTGCTTCAGAAAGTTCTTCCATACCCAAGATAGCAATAATGTCTTGCAAATCTTTATAACGTTGCAAAACACGTTGAACTTCACGAGCAACTTCGTAGTGCTCAGCACCAACGATGTTTGGGTCCAAAATAGTTGAAGATGAATCAAGTGGGTCAACGGCTGGATAAATACCGATTTCTGAAAGTGAACGATTTAGCACCACAGTAGAGTCCAAATGCGCGAAGGTTGTGGCTGGAGCTGGGTCAGTCAAGTCGTCGGCCGGCACATAAACCGCCTGCACGGAAGTCACAGAACCTTTGTCAGTAGAAGTAATGCGTTCCTGCAAGATACCCATTTCTGTAGCGAGTGTAGGCTGATAACCGACAGCGGAAGGAATACGTCCAAGTAAAGCAGAAACTTCAGAACCTGCTTGAGTGAAGCGGAAAATATTATCGATGAACAAAAGCACATCCTTACCTTCAGCATCACGAAAATGTTCTGCCATCGTGAGCCCAGAAAGAGCCACACGTAGACGAGCTCCTGGCGGTTCGTTCATTTGTCCGAAGACCATCGCCACTTTTGGCAAGACGCCAGACTCTTTCATTTCGTGATACAAGTCATTACCTTCACGAGTTCGTTCACCGACTCCAGCGAAGACAGAATATCCTCCGTGGTTTGATGCAATATTGTGAATTAATTCCTGAATGACGACAGTTTTACCGACACCAGCACCACCGAAAAGTCCAACCTTTCCTCCTTTCAAAACCGGACAAATAAGGTCGATAACCTTAATACCAGTTTCCAAAATTTCCACTTTCGTCGCTTGCACCACATACGATGGAGCTTGGCGATGAATTGGCAGACGCTTTACCGGAGACGTTGGACGTCCGGATTCCTGACGTCCAACGTCTGGTAAATCGTCGATGGTCTCACCGAGCACATTGAAAATTCTTCCCAGAGTCACTTCCCCGACAGGTACAGAAATAGGAGCGCCAGTACTGACGACTTCGATACCTCGAGCGAGGCCATCTGTCGTATCCATAGCCACAGCTCGCACGAGTCCACCGCCCAAAAACTGCTCCACTTCTAGAACAATTTTTTCCCCGTCTTTCTCGACTTCTAATGCCGTATAAATATCAGGCAGATTGTCTCCGAAGTCTATGTCGATGACTGGCCCGATTATTCTTTTGATTGTACCTGTTGTTTTCATAATTTTATAATTTATTAATAATATTTTAATTGATAATTCGTAATTTTTAATTGAGTGATGCCATTCCTGCGCTAATCTCTGATATTTCTCGGGTGATATTTGCCTGACGCGCTTTGTTGAATACCAGAGTTAAATCATCAATCATTTCTCCTGAGGCCTCAGATGCATTCTTCATCGCCACCATACGAGCAGATTGCTCCGAAGCATTTGATTCAAGGAACATCTGATAAATTTGCATTCTTGTAATTTTTTCTGCGAGAGTTGAAATCAATGTATTAAAATCTCCTTCAAATAAATAATCTGTTTTTTGTGCTCCAGGCGTCAGGCTCCTGCCTTGCAGGATACCGACGTCTTCAACCATTTCTTTGATTTCTTGTTTAGAAATTGGAAGAAGTTGTTTAATAATTGGTTTTTGTGATAAAGCGGAAGTGAAATGTGTATAAGCTATGTAAACTTTTTTGTATGTTTTATTTAAATACTGGTCCATCACAGTTTTTGCAAGTGGATTAATGTCTGAAATTTTTATGTTTGCGTCTGGCATATCAGTAAACACTTCAGGAATATTTTGATTAATTCTGCGCATTGCCACATCGCCTTTTTTCCCAACTGTTATGATGTCTGTTCCAGACGTTGGACGTCGGAATCCCTGGACGTCCAACGTCTGGAACTCTTGTAATTTATGAAGAGTCTTTTTTATAATCTGAGAATTGTATCCTCCGCACAATCCACGATTGGAAGTGATTAAGACAACTAAAGTTTTGCCCGCCCCGCCTGGCTGGCCAGGGTGAATTTCTTGTTCATTGAAAAAAGGGTGCGTATTGTCTTCTAGGTTTTCCGCAACTGAAGTAAGGATTTCCCAAGAATAGCCTGCATATAAACGCGAAGCCAGAGTAGAAGACACAGCGCGTTTCATCTTTGAAGCAGCCACCAGTTCCATCGCTTTGGTGATTTTCTTCGTGTTCTTCACACTCTTTATTCTTCTTTTAATTTCTTTTGTTCCAGCCATATATATAGGTACTAGGCATTAGCTAAAATTCTTTTTAAAATCTTCAATAACTTTTTTTAATTCTTCTTCACCTTTTTCACTCCACATTTTTTTCTCGGCAACTTCTTTGTAGAAAACTTTAGCATTATGTTCTGCGTATTCGTTTAATTGTTGTTCAAATTCTTTTATTTTATCAATTGCCACGTCATCCATGTAGCCTTTCGTCAAAGCATACAGAGTGACAACTTGGTTTTCAATTTTTATCGGCGCATATTGCAACTGTTTCAAAACTTCCACTGCTCGCTTTCCGCGCTCGAGCTGACGCTTTGTAGCATCATCCAAGTCTGAACCGAATTGCGCAAAAGCTTCGAGTTCACGAAACTGCGCGAGGTCGAGCTTGAGTGTTCCAGCAACTTTTTTCATCGCTTTGATTTGCGCGCTGGAGCCAACACGAGAAACAGAAAGACCAACATTTACCGCTGGACGAATACCTTTGTAAAATAAATCTGTCTCTAGGAAAATCTGTCCGTCGGTAATGGAAATAACATTGGTTGGAATGTAAGCAGACACGTCGCCAGCTTGCGTTTCCACAATTGGAAAAGCAGTAATTGAACCTCCGCCATATTTTTCATTGCGACGACAAGCACGTTCAAGCAAACGTGAGTGCAAATAGAAAACGTCTCCTGGGTACGCTTCGCGACCAGGTGGACGTCGAAGTAAAAGAGAAATTTCACGATAAGCGACAGCATGCTTGGAAAGATCATCATAGATAATCAAGACGTCTTTACCTTGGTCCATGAAATATTCAGCGATAGCAACTCCAGTATAAGGAGCGACATAAGAAAGCGCAGCAGCTTCTGAAGCACCAGCTGAAACGATGACCGTGTATTCCATTGCCCCACCAGCTTCTAATCGGGCTTGCAACTTGCGAAGCTTGGAATCTTTCTGTCCGATAGAAACATAAACACAAATCATTTTTTGTCCTTTTTGATTTAAAATAGCATCGATCGCAATAGCAGTTTTTCCTGTCTGACGGTCACCGATGATAAGTTCACGTTGTCCACGGCCAACGGGAATAATCGCATCAATAACTTTGATTCCAGTGACAACCGGTTGGTCTACAGATTGACGAGTGACAACGCCAGGAGCAACTTTTTCAATCGGATAACTTTTAGTTGCCTTAATTGCACCCTTGCCGTCAATCGGAACACCGATGGCATTCACGACACGTCCTAAAATACTATCAGAGACTGGTACTTCTAAAATTTTACCTGTTGCCTTTACTTCATCTCCTTCTCTAATCTTGGAAAAATCGCCAAATATAATTATTCCAACCGCATCTTCTTCTAAGTTTAGAGCCACACCCATCTCGCCGTTTGGAAAAGTAACCATTTCAGAAGATTTTATATCGGAAAGTCCTGAAACTTTTGCAATACCATCAAAAAGCTCCAGCACCTTGCCAACCTTCTCAACTTTGATTTGAGCAGAAAAATTTTCTATCTCCTTTTTTAAATTTTCTACGATATGGTTTGTGCTCATAAAGATGATGTTAAATATTCTTGTAATTTTCTAATTTTATTTTTAACCGTTAAATCTATCACTTCATCCCGCACCTCTATTTTAAATCCTCCTAGTAATTTTTCATTTAAACTTTCCATAAAAACAATTTTTTGTGCTGCGTAACGTTCTTTTAAAATATTTGCAATCTCTTTTTTAGTATCCTCTCCCAAATGTTCTTTGCTTGATAACTTGACCACAATTCTTCCGTCCGCTTCGTTTATTATCTTATCTAAGCGAGAAAGAATATCTGGGGCTTGCAGTAGCAATCTTTTACGAGATAAAAACTGCGCAATTTTTTTAAAAAACAAAGCTTGTTCTTGTTCGCTTTTATCCTTTGACGATAAGTATATGGCAAGAGCTATATTGTTGTTTGAAAGTGTGGCCATGAAATTATAAATGCTTCAATTCTTTAACTGTTTTTTCATTAAAAGACCCATCAACTTTAGTGCTGATTATTTTTTCGGTCGCGGACATCGCTAGTGCGACAATCTCTTTTCTCGCTTCTTCCACCATCTTTATTTTTTCTGCTTCCAATGCTTTCTTGCCATTTCCTATCACGACAGCCACTTCTTTTTTTGCATCTTCCAACATTGCGATTTTTTTTGCCTCTGCTTCTTTCTTGCCGTCTTGGAAAATTTTATTAGCTTCACTGCGAGCTTTTACAAGCGCAGCATCATATTCGGCACGAGTTTCATTTAAAAGTTTCGCGTTATTTTTTGCATCATCCATCCCCTTTGCTATTTTTTCACTGCGTTCCGCCATCAACTTAGAAAGTGGCTTTAAGGCAAAAATATATAACACGACAAAAACAATGGCAAAGTTAATCGCCTGTGCGACAATGATTTTCCAATCTATGTGAAATGTTGAAATAATTGATTCCATGATATTTTAAGGCTTTAGGCCCTAGGCTCTAGGCTCTAGCTTTAATTTAGCTAATGCCTAATGCCTAGCGCCTAATTACTAGCTAATTGAAAACGCGATAACCAAGGCATAAATTGCGATTGCTTCTGCGAATGCACAGGCAAGCAACATCGGTACAAGTATTTTGTTTGCTGCTTCAGGATTGCGTCCGATGGCTTCCATGGCTTTGGCTCCAATCATTCCTATTCCCAAACCTGGACCAAGGGCGCCAAGACCGATAGCTAAAGCTTTTGCGATTGATACGAAAACTTCTTTATCCATATGTTTTTCCGCTTACGCGGTAATATTATTATTAATAATAATCGACTCTTTATTTTTATGTAATTCTTCTTCCAGGACATCTTCATATTCATGTTCTTTTTCTTCATGGTCAGTAGCAGAAATAGTGAAGTAAACAACCAACAACATAGAAAAGATTAGTGCCTGAATCACTCCGACTAATATTTCCAAGAACAAAAACGGAATTGGGATAATATAAGCTACCAGAGCTGCCATTGAAGCGAGTAGCACTTCGCCGGCAAAAACATTGCCAAATAGACGAAAAGAAAGTGATGCAACTTTAGCAAACTCACCGATAATTTCAATAATCCCCACAAAGAACGTAATCGGGGCCACGATAATAACTGTTGGTTCTTTTCGTATCTTTGTAAAGATTTCCCCAAGCGCTTCTAGATTAACATATTTATTAAAAGTTTTCCATATACCGATTGAAAAAATACCAAAAAGATTTGCACCAAGAACAGCCATTATCGCAAGCGCGATTGTCGTGTTTACATCTGCTGTTCCCCCACGAAGAAATGGCACGAAGGATAAACCTTCACTACTTTTTTCTAAAATACCTAGTCCACCAATCGGCAAAAGACCCAGCCAATTATTTAGAAGAATAAAAAAGAAAACGGATATAGCTATCGGAAAAATTTGCAAAGATAAAACTCGACTATTGGTCACCTGGTCGCAAAGTTCCAGCGCGCCTTCTATGACAATCTCAAAAAGATTTTGCAATTTATTTGGAATTACATTTAATTTGAAACGTAAAACCAAAGAAATAATAATAATAATAATTACAGCAGCCCAGCTAGTCAGTAAAGAATTTGTAATCGTCAAACCATGGAAAGTTCCAATTGGTTCGGCAAACAATGTTATATTATGTAATATTGGTCCCATTTAATTATTTTTTTTCTCTGATAAATCTTTTATCTCTTTCATATATTTACTAATCACACGTACGATGCCAAAACAGGAGAAAAGAAAACCCACACCGGCTAAAACAAGAAAAATAATGGGTTTTGTTCCAAAATGCGCATCCAGAGCCTTGCCAACGAAGAGCGCCAATAATATCGGCACTACAATCCAAACCGAAACTTGGGTGAATATCTGAACACCTTCTTTCCACTCCACCCCGCCACGGCGGGGCAAGAGGCCCTCTTTGCTATTCATATTTTGTTTATTTTCTTCCACAAAAATAAAGCCTTATCAGGGCTTTATTGCATTCTATCAAAAAGAAAAAATTAATGCAAAACAACAAAAGAACACTTTTTATTCAGCAGTTTTTCCCCATTTTATCTTGTCCCAAATTCTCTCGTGAAAAAAATATGCGACAGTAGTATATATATTGCTGATAATTGTAAAGCTCACTGCCACGTCTATTTTTCTGGTAAATAAATAGAGTACAGAAAAATCCAACATCAAAATAACTCCTCTGTAAGTAACAGTCTTCACAACAGACCTACGGAGAGATTCACTGGAGTTTTGATTTGCGTGAGAGAAAAATTTTTCAACCATAACTTTATTATATCATGAGAATTAGATAAAAATTAATAAATGTAGTATCCAATTACAAGCATTAGTACAAAGAAAAATTGTTTATCCAAAATTTGAAAGAACATGCAAACAAGTATTTGTATATGTTTGTAAATCCTTAATCAAGGATTTAAACCAGTTCATCAATAAACAAAATTACTGACAACCAACATAAATTGGGGGACCAGAGGATGGAAGACTTGAGATTTGTATTGCATTACCTTGACTATCAACACACCAATACGCATTCACACTTGCAAGTTTAATGGCTACCATATATTTATCACCAAGATTGCTAAGTCGACAATCCTTTGCACCTCCTCCAGATTTAAATGCATTATTAATTGCCGCCGCTATTATTTTAGATTGTGCTTGTCCATCTGATGATGCACCAGTGGTATCTTGGAAAACTGAACTCGAAGTAAGGCAATTCCCCTCATAATCACCAGAACCCACAGTAGAACGATAGGCACCACTATAATCATCGTAATACAATTGCGCCTGAGTTTGCACTGTAGCTAAATCTGATTTTACTGTCGCATCATTACCCTTACTTCGAGCGTTATTCAGCGATGCTAAAATGACTGAAGCCAAGATACCGATAATGGCTACGACAACCAAGAGTTCAATCAAGGTGAAACCCAACTTAGAACCTTGGCTAAAATTCTTTTTCATAAACAATAAGATATTTATAATTAAATCTTTTAAACTCGTTCATTATATCATAGATATGTGAATAGTCGCTTTGAAAGTAGTAAAGTTTGCTCCTCGGCCTGGATCTCCTGCAGCATCAGCCAAGTTGGGACCAAAAGGAACGCTTTGTTCCGCACTATATGAAGTTCTTGTAAGTCTCCAAAATTGATTTCCCGAATATGCAGTATAAGCATTCATTCCGTTGGACATGATCTTCTCATTGCCTATAGTCCCATCAGTATTAACTTGAGTAAAATCATTATAGCAATAAAGTACTGTGGAACCTGTATTTCCCCCACTCCATCCATTTTGTCCTGGAGTATTTGAAACTTCCCCGCATATCTATTAAGATAGTCAGAAAAATATCATCACGTGGATGTTCCGCCATTTGATAATATGCTCCAATTTTGCTAATATCAGATAGTCGAATTTTATTATTAATTTAATATGTTTTTGTAGTATTTTTTAAATTGGTTTTTTGAGGAACAGAGGTCCACCCAGTAACGCATGTTTTTGAACCAAAATTCTGTTTAACCTTTATTTCTCAACACATAATACGAAGAGCGTGTAGTTCAGTGGTAGAACGCTGTCCTGATAAGACAGAGGTCGATGGTTCGATCCCATCCACGCTCACTAGGTTTATAAATATATACAAATACTTTTCTGAAATCTCATTAGATAAAAAATGTGGATAACTTTTTTGTATTAAGAATTATAAAAATGTTAATATAAATGATGTTGAAGCTCTATTGAAGCTCTGGTTTATTTTCGTAAGTAAAAAAATGAACGAAGAAGTACCAAGTAGCAAAGAAAATATTAATGACTGTCTTCAGTGTGCTAAATGCAAAAAAGTTCTTGCAAAAGTTTTTTCGAGTGGTAATTTTGAAATTAAATGCCCACGCTGTGATACTATTAATATAGTTGAAGATAAGCAAATTTCTATAAAAAAATTCCAATAAAATTTTATTTTTTTATCGAGGCTCTTGAAGCCCCAATCTAAGTTTGGTGTGCTTTACGAGTTTATATAAAAAATTATATGCAAACAGCTCCAATTCCAGAAGATGAGAAAAGTAGACTGGAGGCCGTTATTGGTTTTTAGATATTCAAGAATATAAATTGATTAAAAAGATGATTAAGTAGCACAAAAAAACATCCCTTCTTTTGGAAAAAGTATGCTATAATGCATGTTGTAATATGAATTTTATGTTATTCAATAAAAAATTTGGGGAAATAGCACTTATCTTAACGGTAATCCTTTTCTTGTGGGTTAGCATTTTTGGGTTGATTTACAATATGAATGGAATGAACATGGGTGTTATGAAAACCAATTGTTTATTTAGCACACAGAATGAACCATGTCCTATGAGCATTGGAGAGCACATTAATCTTTGGCAAGGAATGTTTACAGCCTTGCCTCAAAATAACAACTTCGGATTGTTGGGTCTTCTTATTTTAGCAGCTACATTATTTGCAATACTTACCCTGTGGAAATATTCTCTTTTTGAATTATCTGAACATGTATTTTCTCGTTGGAAAATTTATACCAAGCAACACATTCAACAATTTTTATATAAAATAGAAACAACGCATTGGCTTTCTCTTTTTGAAAATAGTCCATCTTTCATATAAGCAACACCTAGAGTACTCTTCTTAGAGTTTTTAGGTGTCAAAAAATCCTTAGTCAAGGATTTTTTTCTATTATCTAATTCTAAAAATTATATGGAAAATCAAAAGTTAAAAAAAGTGAAATTAAAAATTCACGGCATGCATTGTGCAAGTTGTGAGGTTCTAATAGAACGAAAATTCAAAAAAGTTGATGGTGTAGAAAAGGTTACAGTCAATCATGCCAGTGGAAAAGCTGAGCTTGTTTGTTTAGTTGAGCCAAATATTCGTAAATTAAATGATCTGGTGAAAGAAGATGGATATCAGGTTACTTCATGGGAGGACAGAAACAAAAACATGTCCAATGAAGTTGTACACAAAAATACACTTTTTGATTATTTACAAATGGTGTATATATTTCTCATTATCATAGTTATCTATTTGGTTCTGGAGAAGTTTAATTTTCTACCAAATATTTCTATCACCCAACATATGAGTTACGGCCTGATATTCTTAATCGGACTATTCGCCGCTGTGTCATCTTGTATTGCTGTCGTAGGTGGTCTCTTGCTCACACTAACAGCAAAATACAATGAAGCCAATCCTAATCTAACTGGAATTCAAAAATTCAAACCGCATATTTACTTTAACATTGGACGTATCTTAGGCTATACAGTCTTTGGTGCTCTAGTTGGAGCTCTTGGTTCTGAATTGGCACTCTCTCCAAGCACGAATGGGTATCTTATGGTAATAGTTAGTTTAGTAATGCTTATGCTTGGTTTTCAGTTGTTAAATCTTTTTCCGTGGTTACAACGTTTTAGTCCAAAGATGCCTAAATTTATCAGTCATAAAATCCATGATTTAAGCTCTACGGATAGCAAGGGAGCACCACTTACTCTAGGTGCTCTTACATTCTTTCTACCGTGTGGATTTACTCAAGCATTACAGCTGTACGTGTTGGCAAGCGGAAGTTGGAAGGTTGGAGCATTAACAATGCTAGTATTCTCCCTAGGAACATTGCCAGCGTTATTGTCTCTCAGTGCTGTCTCTAGTTTTGTGAAGGGTGTATTCCAGAAACATTTTCTGAGATTCGCTGGTGTTCTGATTATCATGCTTTCCATCTTCAACATAAACAATGGTTTAGCATTGGCTGGTTTTAATCTTTCCTCGGTCTTCTCCTCAAGTAGTGCTAGTCCATCAAACATACCAACATCTCCAATCGTGGATGGAAAACAAATTATAAAAATGGCAGTCAATGGATACACTTATACTCCTAGTCGATTCACAGTGGTGGCAGGAGTACCAGTCGAGTGGCAAATAGATGGCACGAATGCAGAGGGGTGTGCTCGAGTAGTAGTTATATCATCTTTGGGTATAAGTAAATATTTATTACCAGCGGGTATTACTACAATTACTTTCACTCCCAATCAAACAGGATTAATTACATTTAATTGTCCGATGGGAATGACAACGCGGGGTGCTGAGTTTAACGTAGTACCTAATACTGCAGGTATTGTTGGTGCAAATATCAATCCTGGAACAAGTACGTCTGCTCCAGCATGTGATGCAACTAAAGCTAGTTGCCCTGTGACGCAAAAACTTAATATGGAAGTATCGCAAAGTGGTATTTCTCCTAAAACTCTCACCGCAAGCATAGGAGTGCCAGTCGAATTAACTATAGATGATAAAGTCCCACTGGGTGGCTGTATGTCTGTATGGTTGATACCAAAATATAATATTATTATTCCCATGAATGGTACTGTGAGTACAAATATATTTACTCCCACAGAAACAGGACCAGTAGATATTACTTGTAGTATGGGATCAAAATTAGCAGAAATTAATATTGAGTAAAAAATTATGAAAACAATAAATGTTACAATAAAAGGTACTCACTGTAATGCTTGTAAATTGCTGATTGAAGATGTGAGTAAGGATATAAAAGGTATAACGTCATGTAGGGTGAACTTCCAGACAGGAAAGACAGTAATAGAGCACAATGAAAACTTTAATTTTGATTTGTTTAAGAGAGAGGTCGAGGGATTAGGTCAGTATAAGGTGAAAATTAATTAATAAACATATGAGCATAGATAAAATAATTGTTGCTATTCTAGGTATTCTGGGCATTGGATTTGTCTATTGGTTTTTCCTTGGGAAAAAAGAAAAAGAAGTTGAGGTTTCTGATTCAGTAGATATTATTGTAGATGGCGGATATTCTCCCGAGGAAATTTCAATCTTAAAAGGCAAAACTACGAAGCTTAATTTCATTCGTCGAGATCCTTCGAGTTGTCTTGAAGATGTTGTGCTTGGAGATTTTAAAATCAAAAAATATCTCCCCTTAAATCAAAAAGTCATAATTGAATTAACACCTCAAAATGTTGGAGAATTTACCTACTCATGTGGCATGGGAATGCACCATGGAAAAATAATCGTAAAATAATATGGAACAAAATAGAAAAACATTCTTAATAAAAGGTATGCATTGTGCATCTTGCGTAATGATGATTGAACGTGCGTTAAAAAAGGTAGATGGTGTGTCGGAGGCTACGGTAAATCTGGCAACCGAAAAAGCAACTGTAACTTACGATCCTATAAAAGTTACCGATGAAAAAATAAGTTCAGCGGTTTCTGGGGCTGGATACCAAGCTATTATTAGTGACGAGATAAAAACAGATGATGAAGAACAAAAAGAAAAACAGCAAGAACTTCGAAACTTAAAATTTAAAGTTATTATTAGTCTAATTTTGGGTGGTCTTATCATGTGGGGTGCTTTTCCAGGACTAATGAATACTGCACCTGCTATTCTGCGTAATTTTTGGGTTCAGTTATTGCTGGCCACCCCTGTTCAATTTTGGGCTGGTTTTGGTTTCTACCGAGCTACAATTTCAGCTTTGAAGCATAGAACTGCAAACATGGATACATTGGTTGCTATTGGTACTACGGTTGCTTATGGGTATTCTGCTTTTGTAACTATACTGCCACAATTGGTGACAAAAATTGGTATTACCCCTATGCCGTATTTTGACACCGCTTCAATTATTATTGGACTTATTTTGCTTGGTCGTTACTTTGAAGCAAAAGCAAAGGCAGGAACGTCGGAAGCAATTAAAAAACTTATTGGTCTTCAAGCTAAAACTGCTCGTGTTCTGCGAGATGGGAAAGAGATAGATTTACCTCTAAGTGAAGTCATAATTGGAGATATTGTGCGAGTTCGCCCTGGAGAAAAAATCCCTGTTGACGGAATAATCGTTGAAGGAGAATCATCTATCGATGAATCAATGATTACTGGTGAAAGTATGCCAGTTGATAAATCAAGTGGTGATGTGGTTGTAGGAGCAACTATGAATAAGACGGGAACTTTTACTTTCAAAGCTACAAAGATTGGAGCTAGTACAATGTTAGCTCAGATTATTAAACTCGTGCAAGAAGCTCAAGGAAGCAAGGCCCCAATACAAAGAATGGCTGATCTAGTGTCTTCTTACTTTGTACCAATAGTACTTATGCTTGCCATACTGACTTTCGCTATCTGGTATATTTTCGGACCAGCTCCGACATTATTGTTTGCATTACTAAACATGGTTGCCGTCCTCATTGTTGCTTGTCCGTGTGCGATGGGATTAGCCACACCTACCGCTATTATGGTTGGCACAGGAAAGGGAGCAGAACACGGGATTCTCATTAAAGATGCTGAGAGTTTAGAAACTGCTCACAAAATAAATACTATTATATTCGATAAGACTGGCACTCTAACTAAAGGAGAGCCTGAAGTTACGGACATTATTTCTTTTGGCTCTATGAACAAGAATGAATTATTAAAACTAGCAGGGTCAATCGAAAAAGGTTCGGAACATTCATTAGCTGAAGCGATTGTGAAAGATGTAGAAAATAAAAAGATTATCCTATCTAAGGTTGAAAAATTCAAAGCAATTCCTGGGCATGGAGTTGAAGGAATTATTGATGGAAAGAAAATTATTTTTGGCAACAGACGACTAATGGAAAAAGAAGGCATTAATATTGATGTAGCAAGTAATAATATCAGTGCGATGGAAAATGATGGCAAAACTGTCATGATGATAGGTGCAGAAAATAAACTTGTAGGACTTATAGCAGTTGCAGACATCATAAAAGAAAGTGCAAAAGACGGACTTTTGGCTTTGCAAAAACTTGGCATAGAAGTTGCCATGATTACTGGAGATAATCAGAGAACAGCAAACGCTATTGGGCAGAAATTAGGTATCACTAGAATTCTCGCGGAAGTATTACCAGACCAAAAAGAAGCGGAAGTAAGAAAAATCCAAGCAGAAGGTAAGGTGGTGGCAATGGTTGGTGATGGAATAAACGATGCTCCATCTCTTGCAGCGGCTGATGTGGGAATCGCAATGGGGAGCGGTACTGATGTAGCGATTGAAGCTGCAGACATTACCTTGATTAATAAAGATTTAAAATCAGTAGCTATGGCTATTACCTTATCTAAAAAAACCATGCAGACAATCCGCCTTAATCTATTTTGGGCCTTCGGCTACAATATTATTCTGATCCCTGTGGCTATGGGAATACTTTATCCATTCTTTCATGTTTTGTTTAATCCAATCTTTGCATCAGTAACTATGGCCACAAGTTCTGTTTCAGTGGTATCAAATTCACTACTGCTTAAAAGAAAGAAAATAGTTTAAGATTTTAAACGGTAGCACAAAAAAAAGCGAGTACCCCAATAAAGGAATACCCGCTGTTTTTTGTTTAACTCCCACTACTACCAAATTGAATTCTCTAGCTCTTTTATCCAAAGACTAGCTTCTTCCTCTGAGACATAAGGAATTTGGTTAATATTTACTTCTCTATGGCCCATCATTTTTGAAATACTATAAATATCTGCACCATTTTCTAATAAAAGTGTAGCGAATGTGTGTCTAAGCTTATGACATGCGAATTCAATTCCAGAAGCTTCTCTAATTTGTTTTACTAATCGCCTAAGTCCTTCACTGGTATACCCCATATTACGATTCAGAGAACAAAACAGCTCTGGGCAAGTCTTATTTAATCTCTTACGTTCCACTAAATATCTCTTTAAGGTTTCAGCGAGAGTAAAATTTATTGGAATCATTCTATCTTTACTTCCCTTCCCTTGTGATACAAAAATAGTTAGATTCTCAATATCAATATTTGTTAATTTTAATTTTAGTAACTCACTTCTCCTAAGACCAGCAAACAAAAACAAAGAGAAAATTGCATAATTCCTATATCTTAAATATTCGTAATCATAAGGATAATTAAAAACAACTTCCAAAAGTCGTGATGATTCTTGTTTTGTTAATTTTACTGGTAACCTTTTCTCTAGTCTAGGTAATTCCAAACACAACATAGGATTATCTTTCATATGTCCCTCTTTGATACACCAGTCAAAAAATACTTTTAAAGCTCTGTAATTGCAGATATAGGTCCCTGAGCACCATTTTCTTTCCATACGTCCATGAAAAAACATCTGTCTTATGTTCTTTTCTGAAACCTGTCCTATTTCAGCTATATTAGAATATTCACAATACGGATCTATGATACTTTTATATCTATTTACCGTATTTTTAGAAAAACCACGGATTTGTAACGAGTAGTTATAAAACCTCTCTGCTAACATTTTAATATCCATAAACACTCCTATTTTATGTAGTGTTTTTCTTTAATTTTTGACGAGTTTTGAGCTGAGCCGAGGGACACTGTTCTGCGGAAGTGTGTCCTATCTCCCCTTTAATGTTTAGAAACGCCTTATTTTACAACGGTGGATGGGATCGAACCATCGACCTCTGTCTTATCAGGACAGCGTTCTACCACTGAACTACACGCTCAAGATAAAATTCTAAATTTTACAAAAACAATCGATTCACAAACAGCGTTCGGACTTTATCCGCCTCTGGCGGGACTGAACTACACGCTCATTTAAATCCAATCCAAAAACTATAACAGAAAAAGCTATTTTGGGCAAACCCCGTCACTCGCGAGTGACGGGGTTGGAAATCAAAAAATCGCTCAACTGAGCGATTTTTTGATTTTAAGAATATATAATTTAAATCCGCCTATTGGCGAGACAGGTTAGTATTCTCGGCGTCCACCTCCATTGCCTCCTCCGTAACCGCCTCGGTCATTTCCGCCACTTCGTGGTGGGCGAGCTTCCATTGGGCGAGCTTCGTTGACAGTGAGTTTGCGTCCTTCGAATTCTTGGTCATTAAACATTGAGATAGCCTTTTGAGCTTCCTCATTTGATGACATTTCAACGAATCCGAAACCTTTTGAACGACCAGACATCTTGTCCATAATAATCACAGCGGAAACAACTGTTCCTGCTTGTGCGAAGAGCTCTTTAACAGCGTCCTCTTGGGTACTGTAAGGGAGTCCCCCTACATATAGCTTTGTAGCCATACTTTTATTTCTCCCGTTTTAAAAAATCGGGCAAAAACTATTTATAAACGTAGAAACTCGATTTCGCTAAATGAGACCCTACCCGAAAATAGTACCATATATAAAATAAAATGCAAAACTGAGTACAGCTAAAATAAAAGCAGGCCGAGCGCAAGCGCTCGGCCCCTAGTTGAGATTATCCTCCTTTCTTACGCGAATGCGTAGGTTAGATGCGCTCGTCAGTGAAGCTGTGAATGGCCCGGTCTGGATCTTCCGGGACTCTTTTCCAGACGGGTGGTGGTTTCGGAGCCTGGTTTTCCTCGAGTCCTACGCTGAGGCCAAGGCCAACAACCTTACTGGTCTCCGACTTGCGGAAACGCAGCGCAAACAACACGACTATTGCAAGAACTGCGACTACTCCAACCACGATGAGACGCCAGTCCATGGCATTCTCCTTTCATATTAGTAATATTACAGATATCACAATCTGTCAAGTGAAGAAATTATTCCTCCTCTTCATCCCCCACTACACCAGAATTTATGGAATCAATTATGTCCCCTATTTCTCCTTCGAGGATTTTTGGCAAATTATGCCAAGATTTTTTGATACGATGGTCGGTCACACGGTCTTGAGAAAAATTGTAAGTACGAATTTTTTCCGAACGGTCTCCGGTGCCGATTTGATTCTTGCGGATACCTGCATGCTTGCTCGCTTCTTTTTCTTCTTCCAACTGCTGAAGTTTGGCGGTCAAAATCATCATCGCTTTTTCGCGGTTTGCTAGTTGACTACGTTCATTGGTTGAACGCACATCGAGACCAGTCGGAATGTGGATGATACGCACAGCTGTTTCAACCTTGTTCACGTTCTGTCCGCCCTTGCCGCCAGAACGAGAATATTCCATATCAAACTCAGCTGGATTGATTATAAAATTAACTTTTTTACGAATAGGCAAAACTGCTACTGAGGCCGTCGAAGTATGCACTCGGCCATTTTTTTCGGTGGCTGGAATTCTTTGTACTCTGTGAACTCCTGTTTCGTAACGTAATTTTTTAAAAACATCTTTTCCCTTTATTTCAAAACTGGCTTCTTTGTATCCATTCAAGTCACTTTTAGATTCATAGTTCACTTTCCACTGCCAGCCTTCTATCTCAGAAAATTTTTCATACATATGCGCTAGCTCCCAAGCAAACAGTGAAGCTTCGTCCCCGCCCGCGCCTGCGCGCACTTCCAAAACTATTTCATTTGGCGATTCATTTAATTTGTCTTCTGCCTCTTTGTCTTTGTCTAAAATATCTTGAACTTGTTTCTCGGTTCTTTCCTTCTCTTCTTGAATCAACTGCAATTCTTTTCCGGCCATTTCGTGGAGAGTTTCATCGCTGTCTAACATCTCACGAACTTCCGCTTCTTCACGTGCCAGACGCTCTAAAACACTCGCCAAGTAGCTCGTGTTGTGATTCTTCTTAAGTTCTTCTAAATCTAGAGACATAAGTTAAAAAATAAAATTAAATTCTTTCTTGGCACAACTTTTTATAAACAATAAACGAAAACCGGAATGTGTTTTTAGAGTCTTTCGCAGGCCGTCGGGCCGAGAAGGAGCAAATTTTCAACAGAAAATTATGCGACTCTAAAAATACATTCCGGTTGAAGTATCTACTTTTTAGACTTTACAGTTGCAGCTGCTCGCTTTTTGAAACGTTCTACGCGTCCAGCAGTATCCATTATCTTTTCATTACCAGTATAGAAAGGATGGCATTGACTGCAGATTTCCATTTTTATTTCTCCCATCGTTGAACCAACTTCAAAAACCGCTCCGCAAGCGCAGACTGCTTTTGTCTTTAAATCATATTTTGGATGTATGTCTTTTTTCATAACTGAAGCAGTTTATCACACATTTTTGTTAAAGGCAAATTGTTCCAGACGTTGGAGCGATGTTGTACACCTGCTCTGCAGATGTCCAACATCATTTTTGACGTCCAACGTCTACCCAACTAAAGCAAATCTATATTCGCTTGAATGGTAGATTTTAATTTCATAACACTACGACTATAAGAACAGGAAGACCCGCCAGTGCCGTAATACTTACAAGCAGCTCTAGCCTGCGCACTAGCGCTCGTACCGATTGCTCCCAGGTCAGTCAAATACATTCCAGAAGCCATAAATGAATCAAGTGGAGACCATGGATTAGCTTCATAACCCAAAGCAGTTTGTAGGCGGGCGGCAAAAAGTTCCCAAGTTGAAGGAATAAATTGCGCCGGTCCCATCGCTCCACCGTACCCTCCAGCTCCAGCAATAGGACAAGACACAGCAGTCTTGTAAGCATTAAACCCTAGATCACCTGTGATGCTCAAAAACGGCGGTACGTCTCGCGTAGGATGCATTACATTAGAAAAATATGTCCCAGTCGTTTTTCCAACTCCCGCTCCAGTATTTGGGTCAGTCAAATAACATTGGCCAACGTTGGCACCTAGATTACTTTCTTGGGTGATGATAGCGAGTAAAAATGCTGGATCAATCCCAAGCTTAGCGGAAACTTGATTGGCATAAGTCAGTGCAGTACCGAAATCAATTTTCTGTGAAGTGCCAGCCAAGCTGAACAAAGCGGCACGAATTTTGTCTGCTTGTGCTTTTTTCTGCGCTGCAAGTTGTTCATAAGCGCTTTCTTTTTGTTTGGAAATTGCTAAAAGCTGTTGCTGGTTTGCTTCAGAAATAGCTATTTGTTGCTGAGCAGTTTCTAATTCAGCTTTGGCGTCCGTTTCCGCATTTTGTTGGTTTTGTAAATCAGTCTTAGCAGCTTCAGTCTGCGCTTCTACACCATTGATTACATCCACAGAACTTTTCACTGCTTGCTGAATGGAATCATAAGATTCTAGGTCGTTATAAAAAGTTGAAATGGTGTTGTCAGAAAGAACCAAATTTACCATATTCTCATTATCAAATTCGTTGGCATTACGAAGAAGTTGCGCAAGAGAAGCATTCTCACGGTCAATTTTATTTGAAAGAGATTGAATAGTGTTTGTTTTATCTACGATATCTAATCCGAGTTGTGTAATAACTAAAGATTGAGCTTGGATTTTCACTTTTAGTGCTTTGATTTGGCTATTCAAATAATCCACATCGCCCTTCAAAGTACCAGTTTGTTTTTGCTGAGCTGCCTGTTCGGCCAGCAAGGTCGTCAACTCAGCTTCTATTTGATTTAACTGCTCTTCACAGTAAGTTTTTTCATCAGGAGTAGAAGAGGTATTCAGGGTTAAGCAGTCGAAATTAGCCTGTACTTGTGCTTGTACTTTTGACACCGAAAAAGGAAAAGCAACGAAAGGGCTTAAAAGTGAGATAATTAAAAGAAAAACTATGGATTTTTTTCCCATAGTTTTTATTATAGCATAACCTGTATACGTAGAAAGAATTAAATTTATTTTTTTTCTTCTTTAGTCGGAGTAGCTGGGGCAGGAGCTTCACCTTCTTCTTCTTTCTTACCTTTCTTTTCAACTTCAATAGCAGACAAATCAACCGGAACAGCAACCTCTTCTTTTTCTTCAACTTGAGCAACAATAGAAGCGACAACTTCAGTGGGACCATCAATAACCACGACGCCAGTCGGGAGTTTTATATCAGAAACAAAAACCTGACTGTCTAAACCTTCTAATTTAGAAATATCAACAGCAAGGTCGTGTGGTAAATCAGCTGGCAATGCTTCAATTTCCACTTCGTGCAAAACTTTAACCAAGTTTCCAATTCCACTTTTTACAGCATTGGATACGCCTTGGAAGACAAGAGGAACTTCCACGCGGATTTTTTTCTTCATATCAATAGCCAAAAAATCTACGTGAATCGGCTCATCAGTAACTGGGTCGACTTGCACTTCGTGAATAAGGACATCTACATTGCCTTCCGTGGTCTTAATAGAAATAGCCGAAGACTCTCCAGCATCTCTCCAGATTTTTTTAAATTCAATAGTTGATAATGAAATAGGGGTATTCTTTTTTCCCGCTCCATAAAAAACAGCTGGAATTTCACCTGCTTTTCGGAGGGCATCCAATTTAACATCCTCGCTTCTTGTTTTAGCTTTGATTGTAAACATAGAGACAGTATACCCGAACACTTATTAAAAGTCAAAAAATAACCTGATGTAATCATCGTTTAAAATAAGTGTACGGGTATATATAAAATATACCAAAAAGCAAATTTTACCACAAACCTCCCCTTTACTGTATCATCGCATTCAACACCACTCTGGTTTTCGCTCCCACAACTCCATCCACTCTGATTTTTTTAGCTAATTGTAATTTCATCAGAGCAAGAATACTTTTTTGACCTAAAACAC
>JARLIG010000006.1 GCA_031291825.1 Minisyncoccota bacterium
ATGCCGCCGCGGTGCCGACCCGCCCCCCCCCCCCCCCCCCCCGGCGGGCCCCCGCCCCCCCCCCCCCCCCCCCCCACGTCTGTATCTTCTGTGTCGATTATCTTCATGAACATTTCACTTAAATGTACTATACTTGGCATATATGAAAATATTAGTTGTAGAAGATAATACAAAATTAGCAGAAAATTTAAAGCAGGGTCTGATACAAGAAGGCTACGCCGTGGATATCATTGAAGATGGATTGGCTGCAGAACGCCGCATATTAATCAATCGTGATGAATATGATTTAGTCATCTTAGACAGAATGCTTCCCGGAAAAGACGGAATTTTGGTTTGTAATACTTGGAGAGAAAATGATGTAAATGTCCCAGTGTTAATGCTTACAGCTCTTGGCGCTATCGATGACAAGGTCGTTGGTCTTGATGCTGGAGCAGATGATTATTTGGCCAAGCCATTTGCCTTCAAAGAACTCTTGGCTCGTATTCATGCTCTATTACGACGTCCTAAATATTCTTCTCCGCTAGTACTTACAGTTAAAGATATTAGTATAAATACAACCAGTCGAATCGTAACTCACAAAGACAAACCTGTGTCTCTTACCTTAAAAGAATTTATGGTGTTAGAATACATGATACGTAATCTAAACAAAGTAGTTACTCGTGACGAACTTTATTCACACGCTTGGGACTTCGCAGATTCATCTTTTAGTAATACAGTAGATGTACATATAAAAAACCTAAGAAGAAAAATTCATGACAATGGAAAAATTATACAAACGGTTCGTGGGGTTGGTTACAAAATGGAAAACCACTAGTCAAGCTGATGAATTTTTTGCAGCGCGACTCCGACTAACTTTTTACTATTCTGCCACGGCAATAGTAATTTTAGGTGGCTCCAGTATTGTGCTATACAACACGATACTTTCTAATCTTACAGATTCAATACAAGCAAATATATTTTTAGACCCGCATATTGCAGAGTTGATTATCGACCGAGCTCAAGATATTTTACTCAATCGTTTTTTAACGATTGATATTATCTTAATTTTTTTTATTGTTGTTTTAGGATTCTTGTTGACCCACAAAACTTTGGCACCGATTAAATCCAATATGCAAAAACAAAAAAGGTTTATTGCTGACGCTTCGCATGAGTTGCGCACTCCAATCGCTGTAATTATTTCTGGATTAGAAGTAAATCTGGATAATAAAAAATTAGACTTTGAAGGAGCAAAGAAAACACTGGAAAACACTTTGGGTGAAATGCGAGATTTTTCAAAGTTAAGCAATAATCTGCTTGATTTATCAAAATACGATATGCCAACAGAAACAAAATATGAGCCAATTGATATTGGTGAATTAATAAACTCAATTGTAGAAAAGAATAAGAGCTTGGCTAGTTTTAAAGAAATAACCATTGAAGCAAAAGTAAAGACTGGAACAATTGTTTCCGGAAATAAAATTGAATTGAGTCGTGTGTTTTACAATATTTTGGATAATGCCATAAAGTATACTCCGCATAATGGGAAAATTTTAATCTCAGAAAAAATTTCTTTAAATAACTATATATTAACGATTAGCGACAATGGCAACGGCATACCTAAAGATATTATTGCTAAAATCTTTGACCCATTTTTTCGTGGCGATGTATCTAGAAGCACTGAAGGAGCAGGCTTGGGACTTACTTTGTCAAAAAAAATTATTGAAAATCACAAAGGCACTATTTCCATAAAAAGTGAAGAGAATAAAGGTACGAATGTGATTATCTCTCTGCCACTCGCTTCATAGTGGTTTCATCTAATAAAGATATTATTTAGATACACCAAGACTGGTGTACTTATCATTAATTATCTTAAAAACTATGAAATATAAAAAACATATCGCAACGGGAGTCTTAGCATTCTCTTTACTAATATCAGGGACTAATGTCTTCGCGGCAACACCGCAAGACTTGGGTATTAAGAGTACGAGCCATGCTTATCAGAAGACAACTAAGACTTCTAAAATAACACTGACGAAAAATAAAACAGTCGGAGTTGTTGGCTCAATCAGCGGACTCGGCTTTACTTTAGAAGTAAAAAATTTAAAAAATAAGACTTCCTCATCCATAGATGTAAACACAAATTCTGCTACTAATTACAGTAAAAACGGCATCACTGTCACAGCATCCGACTTAATGACAGGACAAAAAGTAATCGTTGTTGGAACTTTAGACAAGACGACAAACATTATTACCGCGAAGACAGTAAAAATAGCTAGCAACTGAACTACTTTATTTTTTACACCGAAGACTTGGTTCGCACACGAAGCGTGCTTTTGACTTTTATTTTTCCTTTTTTGGTTTCAATCACTAGCTCGTTATTTTTTACCGCCACGAAAACTGTGTCGCCTTTTTTGACACCATTACTGATGATGTGCGAAGCCACTGGATTTAAGATTTTATTTTGAATCAAACGGTTGAGTGGTCTTGCGCCGTAATGCGGGTCGTAACCTTCTTTAGCCAAATAAGAGAGAGCATCTCCGCTTACTTCTAAGTTTATTCCCTTACTTGCTAATCTATCTGCCACAACTTTAATTCTAATGTTAACAATTTCTTTTAGAGCAAGTTCTGATAAAACATCAAAAACAATTATCTCATCCAAACGGTTGATAAATTCTGGACGGAAATTATCTTTCAAGGCTTCCAGAACTTTTTCTTTCATATTTCCATAGTCTTGTTTCGGCGAACTATTGGAAAACCCAATTGATTCCATTTTTTCTACGAATTGCGAGCCGATATTAGAAGTCAAAACTATAATAGTGTTTTTGAAGTTAACCACCCTGCCCTTGCCGTCCGTCAGTCGGCCTTCGTCAATCACTTGCAGAAGCACGTTGAAAATTTCCGGATGAGCTTTTTCAATCTCATCAAAAAGTATCACGGCATAAGGTCGGTGGCGAACTGCTTCGGTCAGTTGACCTGCTTCATCATATCCAACATAGCCTGGTGGAGAACCGATTAATTTCGACATTGAATGACGCTCCATATACTCAGACATATCTACACGAATAATCGCATCATCATCATTGAACATAAATTGCGAAAGCGCTTTAGTAAGTTCGGTTTTACCAACACCAGTCGGACCCAAGAAAATAAACGAGCCAATTGGCCTGTTTGGGTCTCCGATGCCTGCGCGTGAACGACGAATGACATCCGCCACACGTTTGATGGCTTCATTCTGTCCAACGACTCTTTTTTCCAACTCGCCTTCCATCTTCTCAAGCTTGGCGCGTTCTCCTTCCAGCATTTTTGTAAGCGGAATACCTGTCCAGCGAGCAACCACCTCCGCAATATCTTCGACAGTAATTTCTTCTTTTAAGATGCGGCGAGATTTTTGCAATTTTTTCAATCGAGCCAATTTTGTTTCTAGGTCTTTCTTTAAGCTAGGAATTTTTCCATAACGTAATTCTGCTGCCCGAGTGAGGTCTGATTTCATTTCTGCATCTTCCGCTTCTAAGCGAATACTTTCCAATTCTTTTTTGATAGCACGAATTTCCGCCACAGTACTCTTTTCATTATTCCACTTCAATTCAAGTTCTTTGGTTTTCTCAGTTAGGTTTCCTATCTCTTTGTCTATTTCTTTAATGCGATTCTTTTTATCTTTTTGTTTATCTGCTTTTGTTCCACCGATATCAATCTCTTTTTTAAGAGCTTCTTTTTCAATTTCCAAACGCATTATTTTTCGGTGTGCGTCTTCTAAGACCGGAGGCTTATTTTCCAGCATTATTTTAAGTGAAGAAGAAGCTTCGTCAATCAAATCCACCGCTTTGTCCGGCAAGAAACGATTGCTAATGTAACGAGAAGAAAGATTTACCGCTGCCACAATTGCATCATCGGTAATCCTAATACCATGGAAAAGCTCATATTTTTCTTTAAGTCCGCGTAAAATAGCAATCGCATCTTCCGTGCTTGGTTCATCAATATAAACTGGCTGAAAACGACGAGCCAGGGCTGGGTCTTTTTCAATATGTTTCTGATATTCGCGCAAAGTCGTCGCACCGATGGCTCGTAATTCTCCACGCGAAAGTGCTGGCTTCAACATGTTTGAAGCATCCATTGTACCTTCCGCTCCGCCTGCGCCGACAATTGTGTGTATCTCATCAATAAAAAGAATTATCTTGCCGTCGGACCTTTCAATCTCTTTCATAATTCCTTTCAATCTTTCTTCAAATTCTCCGCGATATTTTGTGCCGGCTACGAGCATTCCTAAATCAAGAGAAACGAGTTCTTTCTCTTTTAAAGATTCTGGAACATTATTTTTTGCAATCATCTGCGCCAGACCCTCCACGACGGCAGTCTTACCAGTCCCCGCCTCACCAATCAAAATCGGATTGTTTTTTGTGCGACGAGAAAGTATCTGCATGATGCGAGTTATTTCCGTATCGCGACCAATCACTGGGTCCAACTTATCTTCTTTGGCTAGCTTGGTTAAATTACGAGTATATTTGATTAATTGTTTAAATTTCTTAGGCTCGGAAACATCCGTGATGTTTTGGCTACGTAATTCTTCTAAAACTTTCAATACTTGGTCCTTGTGAATTCTAAAACGCGCTAAAGTCTCTCGCGCTTCGCTGGTAACTTCTAGAATAGCAATAAAAAGATGCTCGGTTGAAACAAAATCATCTTTCATATATTCAGCCAGTTTCGCCGACTGTTCAATAACTTGCGCTAAATCAGGATTTAAATAAATCTGATACGAAGGAGAGATAGTGCTATGTGATTCTGGTAATTCAATCAATTCCAAAACGGAATCCATTAGAAGCATCGTATCAATTTCCAATTTATCTAAAATAGAATTAACCATAGACTCATCTTGTAAAAGAAGCGCTGCAAGTAGGTGCAAGGAAGAAACGTGGTTCATTCCACGTTCAATGCAAAGCTCATGAGCTTTCTTGATGGCATCTTTGGCTTTAGTTGTAAATTTATTTAATGGTGGCATATATTTTATCTAACTATTTAATTATACACTAGCTGTCAAGCTATAAAATTACTGTGTGACAGGTGCAGTGGAGATTGTACTAGCAGGAGAAGTGGTGGTACTAGTTGCTGGTTTTAGGGCATCATTAATAGTTTGAATAGAAACGAAAGAAGCGGTATTGTCTGGAGAAAGTGCCATACCAAGGGCATCTCCATCTAAGTCAAGAACCAGTCCACCAGTATTCGCCTTAGAAACATTTAAGTCTATACTTTTGTCCGTATTTAATCCTTCAAAAATAGAAGACGCAACCGTACTGCCAAGCAATAAGACTTGTTGCCCTATTTTCATCTGAGTGAAATCTCCAGGATTTGGTACGGTAAATACGGGAGTATCTTTTCCGTTAACTGGATCCCCTAGTTTAAGAAAGGAAAAACCAGCCTTGTTGGTAGAAACAAAATCTGCTTTAAATTTTCCACTGCTGTTTGTCAGATAATATGTTTCTTTGTCTGGAACTAAAGTCGCATCGGCAACTATTGTTCCATCAGCAGAAACCGCAAACCCTCGTCCAGCTGAAACTTCAGAAGTTGTAGAATCCGGATTCTGAATTTCTTTAGTAATGGCAAATGTTGCAGATTGATTTTTGGCAATTGCATCCACAACCAAGTCTTCTTCTTTAATAACCACGGTCTGGGTAACTGTTTTGCCTTCAACTTGCTCTATTTTATCGACTGTCTGCTGAACGACTCTATTTACAGGCACAGTAATAGACGGCGGAGCCTGTTGCATTAAAGTAACCGTCGTAATGCCGGTCGCAATAGAGGTTACGAAAGATAGCAGGACTGCCAAAAGGATAAGTTGTGATTTGTTTAATTCTTTAACATCCATGGGCTCATTATATCACTTTTTAAATTAATTCAAAACAGCATAAAAGCAAAGTCCCCAGCCGATAAATCTAGCTGGGGACCAGAAAACACAAAGCGTTCTCAAAAAAAATCAGAATGGTTTGTTCAGAATCTTAGGTTCTGGAACAATTAGGGCAATCACAGCCCATATTGCTATGATGGCCAAGATGGCCTCTCCTGCGTCCTTGAGGATCGTCATGAACATAAACAACCTCCATACTCACGCATAATGATACTATTTTTTTTAAATTCTGTCAATACCATTTTTTTAATTTATTCAAAATTTCAATTAAAGCTTTAACTGTATAATCTATATCATTTTTTGTCGTCTCCCGTCCTAAAGAAAAACGCACGCCACCTATTTCTCCATCCAGCTCTGGGTGTATCGCGGCAACAACATATGAACCATCCGCTTCGGAACTTTTACAAGCACTTTTAGATGATGCCATTATTCCCTTGGCTGACAATTCAATCACTAATAGATCGCTAGGAATTTTTGGAAAGGTAATATTTACATTGTTTGGCAATCTATTTATTAGGTCGCCATTAACTTCCAGACGTTGGACATCCGTCTTACGGGTGTCCAACGTTTCGGACGTTTGGAGAATTAGTTTTTTAATAAAATAATCACGAAGTGTAGTTAAGCGTTTTACTTCTTTTTCTTTATTTTTTTCAACAACTTCCAATGCTCGAGCCAATTCCATATCAAGAGCGACATTTTCGGTCCCAGGTCTTAATCCGAATTCTTGGTCTCCACCAAACATTATCTTCTTTAGTGGTATATTTTTTTTCACATATAAAACACCTACCCCTTTAGGGCCATAAATTTTTGCTCCATTAAAAGACATCAGGTCTACTCCGAGCTCGGAAACATTTAATGATAAATAATTTACTGCCTGAGTGGCGTCAGTGTGAAAAAATACTTTCTTAGAATTTATTTTATTAAAATGCCTAACCTCTTTAGCGATTTCTTTAATCGGCTGTACTGTACCAATTTCATTGTTCGCATACATCACCGACACCAGGACAGTATTTGGTTTTAGCGCTTTTTTTATTTTTCTAGGGTCAACTATACCTGTTGGCTCAACCTCCACATAAGTGACCGTAGCTTGTTTTGTTTTTTCCAAGTGTCTACAAACTTCCAGAATAGACGGATGCTCAACATTGGTCGTAATGATGTGGGGATTTTTAAAATTTTGTACTAATCCTAAAATGGCTAAATTGTTGCTTTCAGTGGCTCCAGATGTGAAAATTATTTCACTGCTGCGCGCTCGCAAAATATTTGCAATAATTTTCCTAGCTTCTTTTAATTTATTTTTCTCTTGAACACCCAATTCGTGGATCGCTCCTGGATTCGCGTACTCCGAAAGAGCGCTGGAAGCGTGGTCAAGATAGATATATTTTCTGATGTTTTTATTTGATTTAGCCATAAAAATAGTATATATTGAAAACGTATGAATACAAAGCTTGAAATAATTTTCTTTGTTTTAATCGGCATAACTATTTTTCTCATTATTTTGGGAGCTATTTGGATTGTCATTACCGAGAAACGTCTAAAAAAATTTTTTCTGGGAAAAAAAGCTAAAGACCTAGAAGAAACTATTGGCATTTTGGAAAATGATATTAATCAACTGAAAAAGGCAAAAGAAGCTATCGAAAAAGAAATTGTCCTTATTAACGCGAAGTTGAAAAAAAGTATCCGTGGATTAGAAACAATCCGCTTTAATCCATTTCCCGACCAAGGTAGTAATCAAAGTTTTGCAATTGGCATGTTGAACGAAGATGGTGATGGACTAGTTATGTCCAGTTTGTATTCTCGCGAACGAATGAGTGTCTTTGCTAAACCAATCAGAGATGGTAAATCTGAATATGAATTGTCGGCCGAAGAGAAAGAAGCTCTGAAAAAAGCAAAAGTGAATTAGTTTTAGTCCCAGACGTCCAACGTCTGGAAGCTTCCAGACGTTGGACGTCTAGGACAATATAACTACATGGATGAAAAAAATAAAAAACAAAATATAATTTCTAGACCACCTGTGGTAGTAGTCATGGGTCATATTGACCATGGAAAATCTACACTTTTAGATTACATCAGAAAAACTAATATTGTTGATACTGAAACTGGTGGAATAACTCAATCCATTTCTGCTTACGAGGTGACACAAAAAGATGAAACTGGTACTGATAAAAAAATAACTTTCTTGGATACTCCTGGACACGAAGCTTTTTCTAAAATGCGTGAACGTGGTGCTGAAGTAGCCGATATTGCCATTCTCGTCGTTTCTGCAACCGAGGGGGTCAAACCACAAACGATAGAGGCATGGAAAACGATTGTGGAGTCTGGCGTCCCATTCATAGTAGCTATCAATAAAATTGATAGACCTGAAGCCAATGTTGAAAAAATCAAACAAGAACTAGCAGAACAGGAAATCTATTTAGAAAATTATGGAGGTAAGATTCCTTTTGCTGAAATTTCTGCTAAGGATGGTACAGGAATAAGTAATCTACTATCATTAATTTTACTGATGGCAGAAATGGAAAATTTCACTGGAAATACCGAAGAGACTGCTTCTGGATTTGTGATTGAGGTAAATTTAGATTCAAGACGTGGAATCCTCGCAACCCTACTCATAAAAAATGGGACAATACGCAAAGGAATGACGGTAGCTGTAGAAAATAGTTTATGCTCGACTCGCATAATTGAAAATTTCTTAGGAAAAAATATCGATAACGCGACTTTCTCTTCTCCGATACGAATTGTCGGTTTTGACAAAATGCCAAGAATCGGCGCAAAATTCAAGACCTTTCAAAAAAAAGGAGAAGCCGAAAAATATGTTGAAAATTGGCAGGAAGAAAAAGATTCTGGTTCTAAAAAAATTAATTCTTCTGTCACCAAAGAAACTGATAAAAAAATAATACCCATAATCCTAAAAGCTGACGTATCTGGTTCAATTGAAGCAATTGAAAAAGAAATCGGAAAGATAAAAAATGACACAGCTGAATTTAGAATCGTTAGTAAAGGAATTGGACCTATCTCTGAATCTGACATAAAAGGAATTGGAGGAGAAACGGAAGTGCTCGTCATCGGATTTAATGTGAAGGCTGATAAAAGCGCTCTGGAAATTGCACAAAAAAGAAACATTCCGATTTCATTTTTTGAAATTATTTACAAGATGACCGAGTGGTTGGAGACACAAATGGAAGAACGTAGACCAAGAATCGAAACCGTTGAAATAAATGGCCAAGCAAAAATAATTCGAGCTTTTAGTCGTACCAAGGAACGCCAAATCGTCGGAGGTAAAGTTGTTACAGGACAAATTCACTTAAACAATGTAGTTAAAATAATGCGTAGAGAATTTGAAATTGGCCGAGGAAAAATCGTCAATTTGGAAAAAGGCAAGGTAAAAACTAGTGAAGTAACAGAAGGTACGGAATTTGGCATGATGCTTGAATCAAAAATAGAAATAGTCGCCGGTGACATAATCGAGTCATTTTCTATTACCCAAAAATAATATTAAGGTGAACCCTTGATAAATTAAAAACAAATGCCACAAAGAAACGAAAAAGTAGCAAATAACATCAAAGAGCTAGCGGCACAATTTTTGGGTCGTGAAAATAACCGAACTTCATTAATCACAATCACAGCTTGTACTGTTTCTCCTGACCTAAAGCGGGCAACTATTTTTATGACCGTGCTTCCCTCTTCGAGCGAAAATAATGCACTCGGGTTTGTTAAAAGAAATCTTAAAAACTTACGTGAATTTTTGAAAAAAAATATGCCTGTAAAGATAATCCCTTTTCTGGACGTTATGATAGACCAAGGAGAAAAGAATCGACAGAAAATTGACGAACTGTTACGAAACGGTTAAACTTCTTCAGTAGTTTATGTGGCCTGGTAGCCAAGTGGTAAGGCATTCCTCTGCAAAAGGAATATACGGCGGTTCGATTCCGCCCCAGGCCTCACCTAAATATATATTAATGTGTTAGAATATTTTAGGAATGGTTTTGTTTACAAAATCAAAAATATGGAATATATTTTTGAAATTGCCCGGATGGCGGAATTGGTATACGCGCACGACTTAAAATCGTGTCTCGTAAGGGATGTGGGTTCGACTCCCACTCCGGGCACACAATAGAATATACATGCGCCCATAACTCAGCTGGTAGAGTAGCTCCCTCTTAAGGAGAATGTCGGAGGTTCGATCCCACCTGGGCGCACATAAACTAAAAAATACCCATTTGGGATTTTTTTAGTTTATGTGCGCCTTACTCTTTATCCAACTTAAAAAACTACTTAAACTCATTTGTAATTGATGCAAGGAAACAA
>JARLIG010000007.1 GCA_031291825.1 Minisyncoccota bacterium
CAAAAAAAAAAAGGTCCAGAAGTGTTAAAAACGTTGTTCGTGCCCGAGCCTTAAAGCTTACCCCCCGCGGTTGGACGTCTGTAAGATACCAGACGCCCAACGTCTGGGATTTCAAATTCGATTTCTGCTCCTTCAGATTTCCCTATCCAATTTCTTTGCGCCAGTTTTATCTGTGGCAAATAATCCACCGTGTCTAAATCTTTATCTAATCGCTCGGCATACTTGGTAATCGCAAGCATCCATTGTTCCTTTTCTCTTTTTTCGACAGGAGTTCCACATCGCTCACAGCAACCATTCACCACCTCTTCATTAGCTAAACCGGTTTTATCCTTTGGACACCAATTAATTGCAATTTTTGCTTTGTATGCCAAACCTTTTTTCAGAAACTGTAAAAATATCCACTGCGTCCATTTGTAATATTTTGGGTCAGTGGTATTTACTTCTCGAGACCAATCAAAAGAAAAACCAATTGATTTGAGTTGTTTGCGAAATGTATCCGTATTTTTTTTAGTCACCACGCGTGGGTCTTGCCCAGTCTTGATTGCATAATTTTCTGTCGGTAAACCAAAGGCATCCCAACCAATTGGATACAAAACATTATAGCCTTCCATTCTTTTTTTTCTGGAAATAATATCCATACCAGTATAAGAACGAGGATGCCCAATATGCAATCCAGCGCCAGAGGGATATGGAAATTCAACCAAGCTATAATATTTTGGTTTAGGAGAATTATCTTTAGCATGAAAAGTTCCTTTCCTGTCCCAGAAAGTTTGCCAATGCTTTTCAATTTTTTTATGGTCGTAACTTTTCATTAACTTTGATTCTTAAACTTTTTAACGGCTACCCAAAACAGAATTGCTAGAGCTATGGCTAAAATAATCACTTTGATTAAATCATCTGCCGAACCCCAATACCTCATCGAAGCAATAATGAAAGACAAAACTCCAGCTAAAGAAAGGGCAATTCCTATAACTAAATTGCTTTTCAAAAGAGTGCCAACTGCTACACATAATGCGCCCAGAATAACCAAAGTGATAAATACGTTTCGGTCGTAAGCTTTTTGCGCCGCGTCATAATTATTTTGACAAGTAAATTGCAAATTACAATAACCAGTTGGAACTATTTCTCCTTTTATTTGAGGTGCTGGAACAGTGTTGTTTCCATTCCATTGACCGCCTTGAGCCACGCAGGAATTTTGATTATCGACAGTTGGATTTACTTGAACTGTCGGACAAAAATTCTCAAAAACTGGGCTTTTATAAGCCAAAGAAAGCGCATAGTTAAAAAAGAGATTCAGCACAATAACGATGCCGATAATGAGAGACCATTTTAGAGCTCTGGATTGTTTTTCCATTAGTAAAGTATAGCAGAAAAATTGAATTACTCCACCCCGTCGCTCGCGAGCGACGGGGTCCAAATGGCCGTATTTGCCAACGAAATTAAACGTTTATTAGATTTCTCTAAAACGCAAAGTTCACCCACTTCTACTTCTCCTTTAAAGTCTTTCATTGTTTCCGAAAGTGCATAGCCAAGCGAAAGCACAGAAGAATCAACCGCATAAGAAGTCAAAATTACAAAAAGCGGTTTATCACTCAAAACTTTTTGTACTTGTGATAAAAGTTTCGGCAACATTTCTTCTAGTTTCCAAACTTCTCCCTTTGGTCCTCGACCAAATTTTGGTGGATCCATAATGATCGCATCATATTTATTTCCTCTTTTTTCTTCTCGCTCTAAAAATTTTATTGGGTCATCTTCAATAATGCGCATTGGTAAATTTTCTAAACCAGAAATTTTCTGATTTTCTTTTACCCAATTCAGTGTTTGCTTGGAAGCGTCCAAGTGCGTAACTTCCGCACCAGCCCGAAGAGCAAAAAGACTTGCGACTCCGGTGTAGCCAAATAAATTCAGAAACTTGGGTGGGCTAGAATGCGAAGAATTTTGAAGCCGGAAGGTTCCGCCCGAAGGGTGGAGTAATGGCGAAAAATTCTTCGCTTTCTCGCCCAGTAATTTCTCCTCGATAAAATCCCAGTGACTAGCTTGCTCTGGGAAAAATCCTAAATGTCTGAAAGGTGTTGGTGATGCAAGAAATTTGATACCTTTATATTCCATCTCCCACTTTTCAGTAATTTTATTTTTAAAAGTCCATCCCTTTTTTGCGCCAGTTTTAGAACTCCAAAATTTTCCGTCCGATTTTTCCCATTCTTTGTTTGATAAAGTTTTTTTCCAAACAGCATCTTCATACGGACGCACAAAAATATATTTTCCGAATCGTTCCAGTTTTTCTCCTTCACCTGTATCTAATAGTTCATAGCTTTTATCCTGAGCAGAGTCGAAGAACCAATCTTTTGAACAAAAAATTTTAATTTGATTGTTATTTTCTATCATATTAAAAATTCTATCACATCACCATCTTTCACGATGTATTCTTTGCCTTCCGTGCGAACCCAACCACGCTCTCGAGCTTTAGCATATGACCCAGCTTCTAAAAGTTTCTCACAAGTGATAACCTCCGCGCGAATAAATTTATCTTTGAAATCAGTGTGTATAGCCATTCCTGCCTCTGGCGCAGTAGCACCTATTTTAATTGTCCAAGCTCGCGTTTCGTCTTCTCCTGTCGTTAGAAATGTTTCCAACCCCAAAAGTTTATAGCTTTGTTTGATTAAATCATCAAAGCCAGATTCAAAAACAGGATCTATCTTTACAAATAGTCCAGGAAGCTTCACTTCAATATTTTCGCTAGCTTGTGAGGTGTTTAAAACATAAAGCATCGGCTTTAAGGTAAGTAAATTTAAAGATTTTATTTTAAATTTTTCTTCTTCAGTTAGATTTGCCTCTGTCGCAAAATGTCCTTCGGTGAGAACTTTTTCTACTCTTTTTAAAATTCCATCTTCCAGAATTGCCTCTTTGTCATTCTTTTTTAATTCCCTACCCAAACTTGCCATTCGTTTAGAAACAACTTCCATGTCTGCGAGAACTAGTTCTAAATTGATTATTCCAACATCCTGCATTGGGTCAACTTTATTCGCGACGTGAATGACAGAATTGTCTTCAAAAACTCGGACCACGTGTGCAATCGCATCAACCTCTCGGATGTTCGTTAAAAATTTATTACCCAAACCTTCCCCTTTAGAGGCTCCAGCCACAAGACCAGCAATGTCCACAAACTCGATGACCGCTGGAATAGTTTTTTTTGATTTGGAGAATTCAGAAAGCTTGCCGACTCGCTCGTCTGGCACAGGAACAATGCCGACTGAAGGGTCAATCGTGCAAAATGGGTAATTTTCCGCTGGCACACTCTTTTTAGTCAGCGCGTTAAAAAGCGTCGATTTTCCCACGTTTGGCAGACCAACAATTCCGATGCTTAACATTTCTAGAATATAGCAAAATAAAGAGTAAAAAGAAACTTAAACTCTCCCGCCACCTTTTTGCCACTGTTTCATCCAATCATGTGGAAAAACTTCTGCTTCCCCAGTTTCAATAGCACGAAGGATGGTTTCCGCCACAACTTCGGCAGAATCTGCTGGTGGGATCTTTCCATCACTTTTTGGAATTTCTCTATTGTTTGGTCCAACATTCAAAGTATCTTTATAAAAATTTGTGGCAGTTATGTATGGATATATAACACTTACGATAATGTTATCTTTTTTCAATTCTTCACGAGCAACTAAGCTAAAAGTAGCTAGAGCGCGCTTTGATGCTACGTAAGTGCTCATTCCTGGAAATGGTTGCATAAAAACTGTACCAGAACTGATATTGATAATTATACCATCGCCTTGCTTGCGCATAACAGGTGTTACTTCTTGTATTAATTCTACTGGCGTAAGAACATTGAGTTCAAAGATTTCACGAATATTTTTTGTTTCTATTTGTTCGATAGTAGAACTATAATTTCTTCCAGCATTATTTATTAAAATATCAATTTTCCCATAATGTTCTAAAACTTTTTTTATCATTTTTCTTGCCTCGTCTTCCTGACGCAAATCAGCAGAAATTGGAAATGAACCAGGTATATCTTTTGCCAATTCATCTAATTCACTTTGTGATTGCGCAACTAAAGCTACTTTTGCACCTTTTTGGGTCAAAAATTTAGCAGTAGCTAAACCAATACCAGAAGAAGCTCCTGTGACAATTACAATTTTATTTTTTATATCCATAAGTTTTTATTATTTTTTATAAACCCAAACACGAGCCGACATACCACTTTTGAGCTCTGGATATTTCGCTCCATCAAAACGCACATAGACGTTAAACTTATTTGTCGGACGTTGATTAAAAATATTATTAGTTACACTTGTTTCCGATGTTTGTCCCAATTCATCAACAACTCCATAATAATTCTTAGAACCAAATGTATCAACCGTGAATCTAACTACATCACCTACTTTAATATCAGATAGTCCTTTATCTTCATCTATAAGTCCCACCACTCGCAGTTGTGTTGGATCTATCATTGTTGCTACCGTTGCTTGACCTGACATTGTGTTTTCATACTGTCCAATATTTTCATTTACTGAAACAATTAATCCATCCACTTTGGCTCTCACTATCTGGTCTCCGACACGAGCAATTGGTTCATTCACTGTGACTGTGTCTCCCGCTTTCACAAATACTTCTTGCAACACATCTGAATTTGCCGAAGACAAGTTGATAATTGGCGCTTCTATCACCGACTGGTCAATATAAACATATTTTGAAGAAACATATAAATAAACACCAAGGACACATAATCCAATTATGATGAAAGTTCCAAACCAAGTTATAATTTTTCTTTGTTTCATAATTTAAAAATCACTTATTTTTTCGCCAATATTTAATCCGGAAATAATTTCTATCATACCATCATCACCTGAGAGACCTAGCGTGACTGCTCGAGGTATACTTTTGCCATTATCTTGGACAAGTACTAAGTGAATACCGCCATTATCTAGCACAAGAGACGATGGCACTTCTACCACATTGTCATGCTCGGCTGCCGTAATCAGAACATTGCCAGTCATTCCAGCCATAATTCTTGCATCTGGTTCTGTAAAATACAGCGTTACATGATACGCGGGTGAACCATTCACGACTGTCTCTGAAGTATCAACGGCAGTTACTTTCGCTGGAAATTTTATATCATTACCGTAAGAATCGAGTGTGACAGAAGCGGCCGCATTCCCTTCTATTTTTGACACATCTATTTCCGAAGCGTAAGCATCAACTTTCATTATATTGTTGTTGATAATTGAAAGCACTGGAATATTTGGCGAAACCACCATTCCTACTTGCGCCGTCACATTTCGAGCGATACCAGCAAATGGCGCCACGATAGTCGTATTGTTTATCATAATCTGTGCATTATTTATGGCTGCTTGTGCTTGCAGGACTACGGCTTGTTGCGCATCAATATCATTCTGTGTTGAACCAGCTTGAGTTACATCAAGAGCAGCTTGCGCTTGCGCAACAGCAAGTTTTTGTGAAGCAATATTTTGTGAAAGAGTGCTCAGATTTTGAGAAGCTAGATTAACCTCAGATATACCGGTAGAAACATTTATTCGATAAGCAGCTAAACTAGTTAAACTAATGGTGACATTGTTGTTATTTAATAACGTAGACATATATTGTAAAAGATCGCTGACAGTATTTAAGTACGTAATACTATCCTGTAAAACAGAACCAAGGTTGGAATTGCTAGAAGAAGCACTCACGGTTGAAAGTTCTTGTTGCCAATTATTTAAGGCCAAGCTAGCCGCAGAATATTTTGTATTGGCGCTAATGAAAGATTGTGAGTCAACATTATTTTGAAATACAAGTTGCATGTTGTTGAACATCGTGCCCAGTTGCGTTTGCACCGCATCAGTTGCCTTTCCATATCCAGTCACGGCGACATCATTTATACTGGCATATAAATTTACTAGACCTTGATTCGCAGCATTTACCGCTGACTGAGAAACAGCAATATCTTCCGGAGTTGCTCCGGCTTTTAGAGAATTTAATTTGGCTTCTGCTGCGGCGAGAACCGCTTCTTCTTGACTGAGTTGTGTTTGTTCCGTAGAATCGTCCAGCTTGGCAAGCGCCTCCCCAGCTGTTACTGTGTCACCTTCTTTAACATAAACTTTTGAGATTTGACCGGACTCTTGAAAAGATAGATTTACACTATTGCTGGAAGATACAGTTCCCGGAATATCTACCGAAGAAGTTACATTTCCGCGCTCGACAGTATAGGTACCAAGCACTGGCGTGGTGTTCGAAAAAAAATACCAAACAGCGCCTCCCGCCACGAGAATGCAAATTATTATACCGATTGTTCGCAAATGAATAACTAAGACGGATTTCATAAAATGATTTTAACGCTTCAATAATTATATCACAAAAAACTCAAGCTTGAATTCTGTCGAAACAATAACCTCCCACCAATAAAAGAATGAAGGCCATTAAAATTAAAATTATTACACTCGACATTAATCCCAGGTCATGATAACTAATATCGGAAAGCAAAACCCGCATCGCGTTGATGCCATAAGTCAGCGGGTCGATGCGAGAAATAGAAGAAAGCCACACAGGCAATCCTTGTAGTGGGAACAACGCGCCAGAAAGAAAAAATAGTGGCTGAACTAAAAAATTTATAATTAAAGTAAAAGCCTGCATGTCATCTAGCAACGAACCGATAATCGTGCCGATAGAGGAAAAGACTAGCGCAATTAAAAACATCACAAAAATAGCTGGTAAAACCAAAAGCCAACTTAAGGGACGAAAATTAAACAACATAGCGATGAACAAAACTAAACAACCTTGAATAGTCGCCACTGTAGCCCCGCCGAGTGTTCGGCCGAGCATGACTTCAAAACGTGGCATCGGAGCAACCAAGGTTTCTTTTAGGAATCCAAACTGACGATCCCAAATCATTTCCAATCCAGTAAAGATAGCTGTAAATATAATACTCATGCCAATAATTCCTGGCACTAGAAAATCAAGATAGTTTCCTCCAGATTGTGAAAAAGTGCTCCCCATGCCATAACCAAACATCAGTAAGAAAACAACTGGCTGAAAAAGAGTACCAGCTAGACGTGGTTTGGAACGCCAGTATTTTTTAATTTGTCGAAGCCATAGATAGTAAATCTTTTTCATATGTTTAAATTATCTTCGTCCACGATGCATCATCTTCATCCGACTATTCGAATCCCCTTCTTCTTCACGAATAGCTCTACCCGTCAGCGCCAAAAATGCCTCATCAAGTGAATTGGTGTTTGTTTTCTTTTTTAGTTCTTCCGACGTGCCAATAATCATAATTTTTCCATGATCCATTATGGCGATACGAGTCGCGATTCTATCCGCTTCTTCCATTTGGTGCGTCGTCAGGAAAATTGTCATCTTATCTGTTTTATTAAGTTGCTCCAACCTATCCCACATCAGAGACCTAGTTTGTGTATCTAGCCCAGTCGTCGGTTCATCGAGAAAAAGAATCTTTGGTTTATGTAAAAGTCCTCTAGCAATTTCCAATCGGCGTTTCATACCTCCTGAAAATTCTTTAACTGGACTATCTTTGCGGTCCCACAAGTCAACAAAATTCAGAAGTTCTTCAATGCGCTTACGGCGATCCTCGTCTGATATGTCATAAAGCACTCCATGTAAATCCATATTTTCCCAAGCGGTTAAATCGTCATCCAAGCTCGGATCCTGAAAAACAATCCCAAATGTTCGTCGTGCTTTTTCGGGTTCTTCTACTGGATCAACGTCGTTAAGCGATACTGTACCAGAAGTGGGACGAAGGAGCGTCGTAAGCATTTTGATAGTTGTACTTTTACCTGCACCGTTCGGACCGAGAAAAGCAAATACTTCCCCATCTTCTACATTAAAAGACACGTCGTTCACTGCAACAAAATCTCCATATTTCTTGGTCAGATTTTTTACTTCAATCATGCTAATCAATTATAATCCTTTCTGTATTTTTTATCTATAAATCTTAACCTGCATAATTAATCATTAGTGACCTGAAAATAACAGCGGGAAGTTTTAAGAAAAGTGGTTGTAATATTTTACAGAGTTAAACGGCTCTTAGATTGAGGTCAGAATTATAAAAGTTAATAGAAAAATATTATGAAAGTAAAAAAAATTAACAAGATTTCAATGGTAGTGCTGGCTGTTTTGTTCGTGTTTAGTTTTACTTTGCCCTCCTCTGTCCTCGCAGCGACAACTCCATCTCTTGGAGCAGCTGGAACCTTCGGGATTCTTTCCAGTACTTTTACTCATGCATTAGGAGCAACATCTATCGTAGGTGACCTTGGATATACGACCATCTCCGGAGCAGGAACATATACGGTTAGTAGTGGTACAGACTACGGGTCTGGTGCTCCTTATTCTACTGCCGGAACAGATGAAGCAACTGCCCTATCCGCCCTCAACGTGCAAGCTTGTACTTTCACTTTTGCCACAGGACCAATTAATTTATCTACTGACACCACTCACGGACCAGCTGGCGTGTATACTCCAGGTGTCTATTGTACGGGCAGTTCTAGCGCAGCTTCGATAGGCACTGCTGGAATTATTCTTAACGGTACTGGAACTTATATCTTTAGAATTAATGGGGCATTTACTTCAGTTGATAATTCAAATGTAACCTTGGTCGGTGGCGCAACATCTTGTGATGTTTTTTGGACCCCTACGGCAGCGACCACATTAGGTGCAAATACTACCTTTATTGGAACAATTATTGACGACTCGGGAATTACCATAGGCAACACCACGGCAATAACAGGTAGAGCTTTAGCATTTGGCGGGACAGTCACAACTGATACAGATACAATTACCTCAACTTGCTCAGCACCAGCGACTTCTCCTTCTTCCTCGCCACAAGGTGGTGGTGGTGGACAACTATTTCCAGCACCACTTATTAGTGTTTTAAAAGTACCCACACCTCTTGCGTTGCCATCGGGTCCAGGCTCCGTAACTTATAATTATACGGTTTCAAATCCTGGAACAATTCCTTTAACTGCTGTCACTCTTGTGGATAATAAGTGTCCAATTATAAATTTTGTTTCTGGTGATATCAATAACAATGCGCAACTTGATACCAATGAAACCTGGCATTATAGTTGCACAGCGCCACTCTCACAAACTACGACTAACTCTGTAACAGCTACAGGCAAGGGAGATGGAATGACAGCTACTGATGTTGCAAGTGCGACTGTCATTGTCGGTACACCTGGATTGCCAAACACAGGAATTGTTCCTCCTTTAATCCACATCGTAAAAGTACCAAACTTGTTTACTGTTCCATATAACGGAGCTGTTACTTATACATACACTGTCACTAATCCTGGAGCGGTGCCTTTAATGAATGTAACTGTTGCAGATGATAAGTGCGGTCCTGTAGTGATGCGTTCTGGAGATATAAACAATAACAATATGCTTGATACTTCTGAAGCTTGGATATACACCTGTCAGACAAATTTGATAGCTACTACCACCAACACTGCCGTCGCCCAAGGTACTTCTAACAATTTAAATGCTGTGGATGACGCCATAGCGACAGTGGTCGTATCTGTTCCAGGTCTTCCAAAAACAGGTTACCCTCCAGAAGAAAATTCCACTCCATTAAACATAATAATCTTAGCCAGCATCTTAACGTTGGCTACAGCTTCAGTTGTTGTGTTTCTTAAGAGGCGCACATAAAAAATATGAGCTACCACACAAACATTATTGAGCAAACAAAAGAAAATGATAACTTTCGTCATGTTTTATTTACTGGAAAAAATAGCCAGCTCGTTATCATGAATATTCCCGTAGGCGGTATTGTCGGAGCTGAAGTTCACAAATATACCGAACAAACTTTATTTTTTCTTTCTGGAACTGGCGAAGGTGAACTAGACGGCACAAAGTTTCCAATCGGTCCAGGAGATGTCGTTGTAGTGGTACCTGGCACAGAACATAACTTTATAAATACTGGAACAGAGGATTTAAAAATTTTTACAGTTTATGCTCCGCCAAACCATATTGACGGATTAGTGGAAGCCACCAAAACAGATGCGGATGCAAATCTAGCAGATGAAGCTATTGGAGAGAATCCACCTGTAAAATAAAATCATGTCTGCATATAAATTTAAAAAATTTATATTATTACTAGCCATAACACTGTGGGTTGGATTTGGTGTAAAAAATATTTTTGCAGATACCAACACAGGTCTAGCGTCTATTCCTGCGATAAGCGTTACCTTAGTACCAAATCCACTCACACTACCAGCGACGGGAGGAAATGTTACTTATGTATATAAAGTAAACAACATCGGCGCTATTCCCTTAAATGATGTAACTATCGTCGACAATAAATGCAACGCTATGTCGGGAGAACTAGGAGATATAAATAATAATCACCTACTAGACGTAAATGAGGTCTGGATTTACAACTGTACGACAAATTTAAAACAAACAACCACAAACACTGCCACGGTTACGGCTTTTGCTAATAGTTGGAAAGCTATTGACCAATATTCTTCAACTGTTTCGGTCGCTGGAATAATGGCGACAACCATACTCTCCCCAACTCTTCCGAATGGAGGAAAAACCCCCAACCCAGTTCCTATGCTTCCCAATAATGGACCAAATCCTAATACTTTTAATCTAACATTCATTATCTGGGGAGTTTTAGGAGTGATACTTTTGATACTAATTGTAGTTTTCTTGTTAACTCGAAAAAAGAATGAATAAAAAACATATAATAATTTTTATAACTATCGCAGTTTTTTTAGTCATACTTATAACGGCCGGCTATTATTTTTTTGTATTACCTAGTTTTAATACAAATACTGCTACTGGCACAGTACCCGACTCATTGGCATGGAAATTTCCAGCATCATTTCTCAAATTTCCAATCGCTGGAACAGGTGTACCTGTTTCTTCCGCCTATTCCAGTATTCCAACCGCGGGAGGTGTAGCAGAAGGACTTCCCGTTCGCTTAGAAATTCCCTCTATCAGTGTAGATTCTTTTATTGAAGATGCATACATCACACCCGAAGGAGCTATGGAGGTGCCATCAGGTACAGTGGATGTAGCTTGGTTCGCGCTTGGACCGCACCCCGGACAAGTAGGCAGCGCAGTAATTGGTGGACATTTTGGTATTGAAAATGGCGTACCATTTGTTTTTTATAATTTAAGTAAATTGAAAGTTGGTGATAACGTATATGTTATAGACGATGAAGGTAATACTATTACATTTGTAGTTAATTCAACTTCTTTATTTAAAGCCAATGCCGATGCGACAACTGTTTTTACTTCTACTGATGGAAAAGCGCATTTAAATATTATCACTTGTGAAGGTATTTGGAATGCAATTGCTGGAGAATATCCAGACCGAACAGTGGTTTTTACCACGGAAGTATCATCAAGCAAAACTATTGCGCCAGCCACAACTCTTTCGGTAAGCACTTTTCCTCGTTCACTTAAATTAGGCTCCTCGGGAGTAGATGTCTCTGCTTTACAAACAGCTCTTGAACAAAAAGGATTTCTTACTCTAGCTCCCACTGTTGCCACAGGTAATTTTAATACATCCACAACTGCCGCACTTTCCGCATATCAAAAAAGTGTTGGTTTATCTGCTGACGGTGTTTTTGGTCCTTTGACTAGAACAGAACTTATTTCAGATTTAGCGACTAATTCAGTTCTTCCCTACACAGGACTAACAACTGTTACAAACTTAACTCTTCCTCAAACAATATTACAAGCTATGGAAAGTTTATACTCAACAAAATTAAATGGAATAATTACTTCATCACTTCTCATTTTAATAATTTTAGTAATTCTTAAAATTATTTTTTAAGTAATTTAAAATAAATATGAAAAATAAAATTCCTTTTCGATGGTCAGTATTTATCATAAGTAGTGTGGGAATTACTTTCTTCATTTTACTGATATTAGTTTCAACTTTAACAGTTCAAGGTTTTACAGTCGTCAAGCCTCCCCTTCTCCTACCACAAAATACAGCTGTCGGTATGCCACTTCGTTTTGAAATTCCTTCATTGAATATCAATTCCACTATTGAAGACGTTGGGCTTACTTCGACTGGCGCTATGGATGTACCAAACGGCCCCGACGCTACCGCGTGGCTTGATATTGGACCTCGACCAGGAGCAATCGGAACCGCTGTGATGGATGGACATTCTGGCTGGAAAGATAACATACCAGCCGTATTCGATAATTTACACAAACTAAAAGTTGGCGACAAAATATACATCTTGGATGACAAAGGAAACACTATCACCTTTGTCGTACGTAAATTCATCAATTACACTCCGAATGAAAATGTCTCAGCAGTTTTTGGTTCCACGGACGGGCTCGCACATTTAAATCTCATTACCTGCTCAGGAACTTGGAGTGTCGCAAAACAAACTCATTCCACTAGACTGGTAGTTTTTACCGATAGAATTTATTAAAAAATAATTTTGGATTAAACTAATTTTTTGAGTTCCAGTTCGTATTTTTTCATCACTTGCATCCCTGCATCTGTTTGGCTCATACCTCCTTTCATTTTTGCTTGGACTTCCTCGGCAATCTTTTTAAAAAGTTCTGGATTTTTTTCCATCATATTGATAAACATATCAATCTGCGCTTCTGGCACACCTTGAGTGCGCAACATTTTTTTAAGTAAATAATTTTTAAACATTGGAATAGTATAGCATGAAACTAATTGGAAGTTGCTGGAATCGATGTGGTGTCTGGAGTTGAAGCATCTGTGGTTGAAGTTGCAGAAGAGGCATCTGGGGTAATAGTTACATTGGGTGGTGGAGTAACAGTTATTGTAGGATCTGGTGTTGGTGTTGGTGTTGGTGTTGGTGTTGGTGTTGGTGTTGGTGTTGGTGTTGGTGTTGGTGTTGGTGTTGGTGTTGGTGTTGGTGTTGG
>JARLIG010000008.1 GCA_031291825.1 Minisyncoccota bacterium
TCCAGTGTAATTTACTGTCACTCCTCCAAGCGTTGCTCCAGTTCCCAAACCACCGGTTGTAATGGTACCAGTTGTCGTAATTCCAGTTGAACCAGAAGAGGTGAGTGTGAGTCCGTTGACGGAGGTTGGAGTGATGGCGCCGAGGGTGAAAGCTAGCGCGCCGGAAGTGTTAGTGGCAGAAACTCCATTACCCGTAGCGACGGATTCAACAAGAGTGCCAGCACTACCGGGGAAGGTGATGGTGTTTCCACCGACTGTCACAGTTCCCGTACTCAAGACTGGTGCTGCAGAAAACGTTTGTATTCCAGAAAATGTTTGCGCTGCATCCGTGCGGCCGATGGTTGCAGAGGTAGAAGGGAAGGTCATAGTCGTACTATCGGTACCAGCCAAAGTCATGGAATTATTTACTGTCAAAGTTTTTCCAGAAGCTGGTACGTAGCCAGTGACTGTTCCAGCAGTAATCGCAAAAGCGGAAGCGACGATTCTTGGTCGAGGACCTAGCGTATCGTAAGTGACTCCAGCACAAGAACCGGAAATTTGTGCGGCCACATCCACGTTCATGTAAACAGCATTATTTGATTGAAAATTATAAGTGCTTAAATCATCTCCGCCGATACTAGTGTCTCCGACTCTTGCATCAAATACACCTTGACGAGTGGTAAGCGTCATAGTGGATGGAGTACTAGCTGGCCACAATTTTGTTCCGCTACCGACGGTTGGGTTGTCGTAAATTGAAAAACGATAACAATAATTTGTACCAGAGCCACCGAGAAGATTACCACTTGAGTCCATCAATCTTCCTTGAAAATTTATAATATAAGGTACGCCAGTAGTAGCGAAGGCCAAGCTAGGAGAGAAAATAGAAAAAACAATAGTTAAAATAAACAAAAATTTTAAGGAATATTTTTTTGTAAATTTTAAAAAAGTTTTCATGAATTAAAAGTTTAAACCGCTTGTTGTTCCAGGGTTGTTAACAGTGGGTGCTGTTCCTGCTGGCGTAATTGCCTGCGCTTGGCCATAGTTTTCGTTGTAGAAATATATTCCTACTGCAATAAGTACTAAAAAAACAAATGAATACAGGAAACTCTTATTCATTTTTTTGAAATATAAAAAACCTTTCAAAAGCCAGTTTTTATTACGGATTTGTTGCTTGAAAATATAATTTTTGACTTCTTCTTCGGTGGTAAACCAGCTGTTCCCAACCTTCTCTCCTTTTAGCTCGTTTTTACGTATTAGTGAACTTAAATAATCCTGGTGATAACCAGAAATTTTTGATGCCTGATGCAATGAGATGATCTTTTTTAGATTTGGCATTTATATAAAGACATACAAGGATATCTCGGGAAAGCAAGGTGTCAAAAAAGTGTACCTCGGCAACACGATATCCTTTAATTATCTATATATTATTATAATACGTCGGATAAATTATATCCAATAGTTATCCACAGTTTTAACACCAAAAAGACCAATAAAAATAAGGATTTTTTGTAGATAAGGGCTAAGAATCAGGAGTTGCCGATTTTGTTAGAGATTTTTGCTTTAATTCCGCCTCTGTTATCTCAACCTTCTCTTCTTCTAGAAGCATTTTTTCTTTCATGATGCGCATTCTTCTCCAAGAATACCAAGGAATAAAATAGATAATTACGATTAGGAATACAATTGGAATTAAGAGTCCTAAAATGTTTAAGAACACAACTAAGTCTTTGACAATGATGCTGTTGCTGACCAGTAGTTGAACAGAAGCTCCGGGTGTTGCTGTGTTTGCTGTCGTATTTACCAAAGCAGGGGTTGCATTATAGACACCTGCTACTAAGTTTGGACCACTTAGGTAATGAAAGTTTCCATTCTTGTCATTTTCTACAATGACATTTCCCAGAGTATTTTTCTGTCCTTGAAAAAATGCAACAAACTTATCTCCCAAGGATTGTACTGAAATATCCCGGAAGCTGATTTGTGTCAAAGCAAAAGGCGTACCTTTTCCTTTAAGAAATAAATTTTCTTGTGGGCCCACAGTAGGAAAATATTTAGTGATGGTTGGTATAACTAGTGCTACTTGTTCCAATGCACCTGTATTAGGCAATGTGGGTGTTGCTTTCGCGATAGGGGAACTTACAAAAGTGGGCCCAGGAATAATATTAAAATTTATTGGAGCGAGCGTCGCAAGTATGTTAGTTCCTAGTCCGTTGTTTGCTAAAATAGCCCCATCGCTAAAAGATAAATTAGCAACACCACTTGCTTCTGCTTGAAAAGTAACACTAAAAATTATTCCATTATTTCCTTGGAAACCTGGATTTAAAATAATTCCTTCAAATAAAATATTATCAGAACGTAATTTTGGTTCCTGAGTCCATAATTTAATAATTCCGATGTCTTTATTGATAGAGACAACGTGAACTAAATTTCCAGGAAAAGATATTGTTCCCGAAACAGCATTGATGGATTGTTCTGGCGAATTTATCTCAACGTTTATAGTAAACTCATCGCCTTCTTTGACAGTAGTCGATGGGTTACTAAAAAACAATGATGCTGAACCCACATTTTGTGCGGCAGCGATATTTTTATTAAGACAACCAAAAAATAATACAAAAAATAAAATTATGCCCAAAAAAATCCTGGTCGTATTTCTACCTAACCAATATTTCATACTTTATATTTTAACAACTTATAGATTAAAAGACCAGCAATTACGAATACAATGGCTATCCAAAAGAGAGGGTCGGGCTTGTCTGGTATGGCTTCTGGGTTAGGGGTTTTAATATCGTTATTTTTTATAAGGTTTTCTGTGTTTGTTGTTTGAATTTGTTTGGAGATATTGCTAGACCCATTATTGGTGATTGTTATATTTGTCGAAAAATTGTCATGCGCAAGTGGGGTGCCTGTACCATCTGCTTCTAAAATTTTTGAGTCCAAGAAAGACAAGTTTGTGTCGCCAGCATTTTTTGCTGTAAAAAATAAATGTACAACAGGAAAGGGGCTCAATCCTTTTTTACTTGCATCGTAGAGGCCGTTGACTCCTCCGGGGATAATTCCACTTAATGATATCTCTCCGTTGGAGGCACTCGGCGGATTAATCCAGAGTTTTATAACGGAACTATTATCAGAATATCCAGCAAAATATAGAACATTTGGGTCATATTTTATAGATAGCTCAACTGAATTTACTAAAATTCCCCCAGAGTCTGCGTTCACAGTGACATCCACACTGTCTCCAATATTTACCGAAGTTGGTGCGGAAAAAGAAACACTTGCAGCAGAAGCGACACGTGCTCCGAAAATAAGCAGTGAAACAGAAATTATTAAATTAAATATAAATTGTTTTTTTATTCTTATCATCGAATTAATCTGTCCAATAAAATGCTAAAATTGAGAAGTCTGTTAAATCTACAATGCCGTCGTGGTTTACATCTACACAGGCTGGAGGGTTTGGTTTGCCGTACCAATATGCCATGACTGAGAAGTCAACCAAATTAATTTGTCCATCAGCGTTGCAATCCCCTGGTAAATTTAAAGTGGTGTTTATACTAGACACATCCGAATCTCCAATAATAAATGATACCAGCTTGCTGATGCGCGTATCATCTGGATATCTTATATATGTGGAATAATTTCCAGCTAGCAGAGCCATTAAGGGTAATGTGATATCATAACTTCCATCGTCTCCTGAATTCAAGGTAAATGTTTTATTGATTTGACTACCTGGTCCTTCTATTACAATCTGTAATTTTGTGTCTGGTAATGAGTATCCCGAGACAGTGAGAAAGCCACCCACAGCCACTTGAACTTTGTCGAGACTAATAGTTGGAGGAAAACGAATTCCAGAGACATAGGTCAGATAACCGTCGGTGACAACTAGGGGGTAATTTATTAAAAGTGATTTTTGGTTATTTATGTCGAGTGCTTCTAAGCTGTAAAGTATTGTACCGTCATATTTTTCTGGTAGGGTAATATCAAATAATCCTTTACTGTCTGCTGTCACGGAAGTGGCAACTGTTCCATTTTCTAAGAGTGTCACAGTTGCATCAGGATAAGCATCTCCAGAAAATCTTACACTGGTTTGTGGTATAGCTATTGGTCCGTTAAGTTGACCTCCACCCCCACCATTGACCTGAGAAGTTTGACTTCCTCCGACAGTCGCACTAACAGAAACATCTTGGCTGACAGTTATCGTGCCAGCCAAAAGAGTTAAAATCTTTAGATTAAAAAAAAGGGAAACTAGTAGAACTAGACATGTCGTTTTTCGTATCATGTATTAACATTATTTTGTCAACTGTTGACGGGCTTTTTCGATAATAAATTTATTGTATCTTTTCAAGGTAAACTTTCCACCCCAGAATAGTATAGCTATTACAACGAGCATCACTAATATTAGCTGCCAAGGGAATACAAAGAAAAAGACCGTTGCCTTCGCATGCTGATTGTTTGTACTATAAGCAACATTTAAGTTTGCAGAGTAAAGCCCTATAGCAAAGTTCTTCCATTGATAAGATACATTGCTCCAAAATCTTGGAAAGAAACTGGTTGGAGTCACGTAGTCAACTGGACGGACATAATTTATCCAATCTACTTGAAATCTTCGGGTGCTACCAGGAAGAACGTTTCCAGTGCCAGGATTTGCGTCAAGAACTTGAGCAGGGAAGAAGACAGTGTCTCGGATAGTTAATGGACCGACTGGTTTTATTCTATCACCTCCGTCATTTTTGAAACGATATTCAAAAGAGACCGGTAGCGTGCTGTACCAAAATTTATTACCGACAGTATTGAAACTTAGAAAACCAGCACTTTGTTTTACGTCACCATTGACTGACAAAAGGACTAAGAGTCCTGTTTTAGATCCGACTCCAACTGTTCCCAGTTGAGGAGAAGCTGTACCCCAAAAGACAACAGCGAAATGCCCGCCTGGTTCCGCATTTTTAGGAATATTTATGGTAAAAGGAATGGTTTGACTCTCTCCTGGACTTAAGGTAATTGAAGGCTGGGTAGACATCCATGTTCCTAAGTCATTCGTGGCAGTAACAAAAGCAGGGTCACCAGATTCACCTTGAGCTTGAAAATTTGCGTATGAAGAATAAAAAGTTTCTGTATCATTGTTCTCATTTATAAGAACCATTTTTTCAGTAAGTGTTTGTCCTGGGTCGCCGGAAATTTCCAGTCTAGAAGGAGACAGGGTTAAGGCGCTAGCTTTATTTGCAACAAACAACAACCCAATCAAAACAAAGACAAACAAAAAAAGAGATTTATTTTTATTTGGGTAATTTTTCATAGATTAATATACTATCTTATAGCACAAACTATCACAATATGCTAGAAGGTAGCCGTTCCGATAAACGTCAAAGTATCACCATAGTCATTGTGGGCTGGTGTTGATGCACTGTTCTCAGCATCAAGTGCTATCTGTGCTACGCCAGTACTAATCAATCCAGATGCAGTTACAATACTTTGAGGTGTTATTGTGACCGAAGTGACGGTGTTACCAGCTGGAGTTGCTGTACAAGTTGTACTTGGAAAGTTAGTACCTTTTGTTAAGGTTGCTCCACTTGCTTGTGACACAGATACAATACATAGACCATAGTTGGCAGTACCGTTAGCCATGGTTGCAGTAGCGGAAGGAATAGTGTCTCCGGGAGTAGAAGTAGACTTAAGGGCTGCATTCGCTGATACGACTGTCACTGCCATTCCACTAGCGGCATTTGTGCTGAGGTTTGCCCAAATGTAAGGCACCGACGAAGCACCTGAACCACCTACTGTCGTGAATTGAAGTTGTCCAAGAGGAACTGAGTATGGCTGTGAACCAGTATTTGTGGTTCCAGTTTTAATATTAAAGGATAGAGTTTGATTAACTGATGCTGTAACAGCAACTTGGTCGCTATCTAAAATAGGAACAGTAAATGAACCAGAATCAGAAGGTGTGACGATGGTTATATTAGGTGTTGCGGTGGATGAAGGGTTTGTGAGGTGCGCGTTAGAAATGAAAACAGTAATTACATCGCCAGCATTGAGTGGATAAGTAGGAGTACCTGTAGGCGCAGTAAGGGTCAATGTGTTAGATCCATATGAAGCACCCCAGATAGTCGTTGCACCAGCGGATGAAGCCATCGTTTCACCAGCGGCTGCACAAAAACCAGCAGCACTTGAAGTACCGTGCTCCAGACCAGTCGGACCGTGACAGACGTTTACATCACCGAAAACTGGCGTACCCGTAAAGGTGGCAAAGTTTATCGCGATTGTACCGCCGGCGGCAATTGCTGCAGTAGTTTTAAAAGCTATCGTATGTGATGACAGCGTGCTGACTGCTTGACGCGACATCGTATCTGATATTTTTGACAACGGACCCGTAGCATAGGTAAGTTGTGGACCGACAAGGAATACAAACAAGGCGACTATCGTAAATGCACTAACAAACTTTGCAAATATATTTTTCATTTTTTTAAAGATAATAATAATAACTCTACACATAATACTACTTTGCTTAATTTTAAGTAAGTAAAAATATACATAAACTGTGGATAACTCCACAGACAATCCCAGACGTTGGACGTCTGGAAGAATACAGACGTCCAACGTCTGGGAAATTTAAAATGTACTCGTCGCGATAAAATTAAGTGTATCGCTATAGTCATTGTGGGCGGGAGTAGCGGTACTGTTTTCTGCATTTACCATAATTTCCGCGCGTCCAGAATATAGTGCCGCATTTCCGGTATTGTAAATAATTTGTGGTGAAGTAGTGACCACTCCGACAGTATTTACATGTCCGGTTGTACAAGTTGCACCATTGAAAGGGGAAACCATATTAAAAGTTCCACTACCGTTTACGAGATTATCTTTGTCACAAATTCCATAATTGGCAACTCCAGGTGTCATGGTTGCGGTGGCAGATGGGATAGTATCACTAGGCTTTGAAATAGATTTCAATGCGCCATTGGCTGACGAGACACTGACAACAGCTCCACTGCTTGCGTTGGTTGTCAGGTCAAACCAAATAGAATTGATACTGCTTTCGTCGGAGTTGGAAGCTTGCGCAGTGGAAAGTATTCCTAAACCTACAGAATATGGAGCATAAGTTTCAGCGCTGGTTGATGATGTGTCGTAAGTGCTTAATTTAAATGTGATGACTTGCGAAACAGTGGCTGAGGCTTCATTAGAAGTTCCAATAACATTACCGAATGCGTCTAAAGTCTGGACTACATAATAATATGTACCTGGAGCAAGACCTGTGTATGAATAGCTCGTAGCACTTCCGACAGAAGTGTAGGTGTAAGGACCGCCCGAAGTGCTTGACCATCCGACATTGTATCCAGAGACTGTCCAACCACCGACCGCGGTGGACGCAGGCCAGTTCAGATTTACTTGAGTGGCGACGGGTGTAGCAGTCAAAGTGCCGAGCGTGACTTGTGGATAATATAAAAATCCAAAATGCCCGATGAAATTTGTCGAAGACGCAACGTCAGTGAAAATAGTGTCACTGGAATCAATCAGTTGGAAGTTGGTGGATGTGCCATAATCGCCCATGGTGTTCATTACTGGGTCTTTGATAATAAAAGTTGAACCAGTCATACTGTCACTATCTATTGCTGTTGTCACTGCTTTAAAAGCAACGATATTTGTGTCGCTATTACTAGAAGCAGATAATGTTCCTGTGTTGTTGTAAGAACCAGCTGGTTGACTTATACCTTGTACAATATAAGTAATCCATCCATGTGCACCAAAACTATCAGAAATAATTTGTGAAAATGGAGAATCAGGAGTAATAGATGATGTATCAGGCTTCAATTCTCCAAGAATTAAATCACTGCTACCAGTCGTAGTAATACTTCCACTTGAATAACTTGTAGAAGATGAAGTAAGGTTCACATTTCCGCCGTCATATGGATCTGCCGTTTTTAAGACACCACTATATTCCAAACACGACATAGTAATTATATTACTTGCAAACCCAGACATAGTTATTGCAGTGTTTCCTGCGGTAGTGTTGTAGGCATAAGCTACACCTACGTATGCATCAGACGAAGCAGTAACTTTTGTAAAAGAATCTCCTTGTGTGTCAGAAAAACTTATTCCAGATATACCTTGAAAATTAATTCTATACATCACCAACAAAAGATCACCAGCTCCTGTTGAAGAAAGAGAACACGTTGCAGTAGTGCTATTCACATCAACGGTTGTAGATTGGACTAGATTTATAGATGCATGGGCTTTTGGTGCGTCAACAAAACCCATAGCAAAAATTAGAGAAAATATTATGATTGAAGGAATTATTTTTTTTATCATGAATAAATATTCTGGTTGATATTATATTGTAAAATATTTTTGCAAAATAGGCAAAAATACACTAAGATAACCAAGTCGCCGTTGTAGCTCAGTTGGTAGAGCACGTCATTGGTAATGACGAGGTCATCGGTTCAATCCCGATCAACGGCTCCATCTTTGCCGACGTAGCTCAGCTTGCCCCGCCTTGGCGGGGTGAAGTAGAGCATGAGAATTAGAAGCCGATATAGTTCAGTGGCAGAACACTACTTTCGTAAAGTAGGAACATGGGTTCGATTCCCATTCTCGGCTCCAAGAAAAAATTATGGCAGAAGAAAATAATTCAACAATAGATGAACAAATAAAAAAGCTGGAGGAAGAAATGGTTAGTCCAGATTTTTGGAGTGACAAAATAAGAGCGCAAAATGTTTTAAGGGAACTGGCGGAATTGAAAGAAAAAAAAGAAGGCGTGAATAAATACGATAAAGGTAACGCCATCGTCACCATTATTTCCGGTGCGGGCGGAGACGACGCCGAAGATTTTTCCAGTATGTTGCTTGCCATGTATATGAAATATGCCACGAAGAGAGGTTGGGGAATTTCTTTTGTGAGTGAACACAAGAACGACCAAGGCGGATATCGTAATGTTTCTTTTGAAGTCGAAGGGAAAAATGCTTATGGCACCTTAAAAAACGAAGGCGGAGTGCATCGTCTCGTACGCGTTTCACCTTTCAATGCAAAAAAATTACGGCATACTTCTTTTTCTTTAGTGGAAGTCTTGCCGAAGTTTTCCAAAATGGAAGAGCGCGACGTTGTATTGTCACCGGACGATTTAAAAATAGAATTTGCGCGTTCCGGTGGTCCCGGCGGACAAAATGTAAACAAAAGAGAGACAGCTGTTCGCATCGTTCACATTCCGACAAACATTGCCGTTAGTGTTCGTACGGAACGTTCACAAGAACAAAACAAAGAACAAGCGCTCGCGATTCTTCGCGCAAAAATTTTCAAAAAAGCGGAAGCAGAAAAGAAATCGGTCGAAGAAAGTATGAAGCTGACTAAAGATACAGAGATTGAATGGGGCAATCAGATACGTTCTTATGTTTTGCATCCATACAAAATGGTCAAAGACCACCGCACCGGCGCGGAGACATCAAACGTAGATGAAGTTTTGGATGGCAACTTAGATATTTTCATTGAGGCTGAGAAAAATTTGTGATAAGATGAGTAAGTGATTTATTTTAATAACGTTTCTAAAATTTATAAAGATGCCACTGCGCTTCTCGATATTACTTTTACGGTTGAGGCAGGGGAATTTGTTTCTATCGTCGGACATTCCGGCGCCGGCAAGACGACTCTCACAAAAATGATTTTAGCGGAAGAGAATCCAACGGATGGAACTGTTTTTTTTGAATCAATCAATGTGCATAAACTAAAAAGCAAAGATTTGACCAAGCTGAGGCGTCGTATTGGCGTCGTTTTTCAGGATTATAAATTGCTCTCAAATAAGACTGCTTATGAAAACATCGCTTTTGCGATGGAAGCAGTCGGTAAAACAGAAGAAGAAATTGCTTCCGATGTTCCACATGTTTTAGAACTGGTGGATTTGAGTCATCGGGTGAGTCATTTTCCACACGAAATGTCTGGTGGAGAACAACAGCGTCTAGCAATTGCACGTGCTATCATCAACCAACCAGAACTGATTATTGCTGATGAGCCGACGGGGAATTTGGACCCAGTGAACACGCATGAGATAGTGCAGATTCTAAAAAAAATAAATGATTTGGGTACAACCGTGATTTTAACCACTCATAATCGCGGAGTAATTGATTCGCTTAACAAGAGAGTCATTACGATGGAGAATGGTAAAATTATTCGAGACACCAAGACTAGCAAGTAATGATATAATTCACTTATGCCCATGACCAAATTTAAAAGAATAATCAAAGGCGGGTTCATAAACTTCAAAAGAGGTGGGATCGTTTCTTGGGCAGCGGTTTTAGTAGTCACCATTACTCTTTGTGTCATCACCTTAATTATTCTTTTTCAAGCAGTTTTGCATTTTTCTCTTGACCAAGTCGAAAATAAAGTTGACGTGACGGTTTACTTCACTGTGGGCGCTCCGGAAGACCAGATTCAAGCATTAAAAACTTCCTTGGAACAAATGCCGGAAGTGGCTTCTGTCGACTATACATCCGCCGACGATGCTTTAGCGCTTTTCCGCACTCGTCACGAAAATGATTATCCGACAATTCAGGCCTTGGATGAAATAGGAGAAAATCCACTCGGTGGATATTTGAACATTAAAGCTAAACAAGTTTCCGAATATGGAGACATCGCAAATTTCTTACAATCCGATAATGTGCTTTCTCTAAACTCAGCTTCGATTATTGATAAAGTAGATTATAATCAAAATGAGTTAGTGATTGATAGGTTAAATACGATTATTTCTAATGGACAAAAATTAGGCTTTTTAATCACTTTGATTTTGATAATTATTTCTATAATTGTTACTTTTAATACAATTCGCTTAACAATTTTTATTTCCAAAGAAGAAATCGGGGTGATGGGTTTGGTTGGTGCCTCTAGAATGCACATTCGCGGACCGTTTATGATTGCTGGAGCAATTTACGGAATTCTGGCGACGATTATTACCTTACTGCTTTTTTGGCCAGCAACTCTCTGGCTTGGACACAATATGACTGCTTTCCTAGGAATCAATATGTATGACTACTATTTAGCCAGTTTCTTCCAAATTTTTACAATTCTTTTGTTATCGGGTATACTACTGGGAGTTATTTCGAGTTTCTTGGCAGTCAGGAAGTATTTAAATAAATAAAAATAATGGCGATTAAAAAAGAAACAAAATATATTTTCGTGGTGGGTGGCGTTATTTCCGGAGTTGGGAAAGGTGTTACTGCCTCCTCCTTAGGACTTATTTTGAAAAATCGCGGACTCAATGTTACTGCTATAAAAATCGACCCTTATATCAACGTAGATGCCGGTACGATGAATCCGACCGAACACGGAGAAGTCTTTGTGCTTTCTGATGGAGATGAAACAGACCAAGATATGGGCAATTATGAAAGGTTCATGGATTTAAATTTAACCCGTATAAACTATATGACGACGGGCCGAGTGTACAAGACAGTTATCGAAAAAGAACGAAATTTGGAATACAAGGGAAAGTGCGTGGAAGTCGTGCCGCATATTCCGCTTGAAGTTATCGGGCGCATCAAGAAAGCTGGCGAGATGGCGAAAGCGGATGTCGTGATTGTGGAAGTAGGAGGCACTATCGGAGAATACCAAAATATTTTATTCTTAGAAGCTGCTAGAATGTTAAAAATGGAAAGTCCCAAGGATGTTATTTTTGTGATGGTTTCTTATTTACCGACGCCTGGTAAAATTGGCGAAATGAAAACCAAGCCGACTCAATATGCTGTGCGAACTTTAAATGCCTCAGGTATCCAACCCGATTTTTTAATTGCTCGAGGCGAGTCAAACTTAGACGAAAAGAGAAAAGAAAAGCTTTCTATTTTTTGCAGTATGCCATGTGAGAGAGTTATTTCTGCTCCGGACGTAGATAGTATCTATGATATACCTATTAATTTTGAAAAAGAAAAATTATCTGATAAGTTGTGTGATATCTTAGGTGTGGCTTGTAAAAAACCAGATGCAAAATTGTGGAATGCTTGGAAAAATTTTGCAAAGTATTCGCACAATGGTAAAGAAGTTGTAAAAATCGGAGTGGTGGGAAAATATTTTGATTCAGGAGACTACATGCTTTCTGATTCATATCTTTCCGTGATTGAAGCGATAAAATATTCGGCCTACTCACAGGGCAGGAAGCCAATAATCTCTTGGTTAAATTCTGTTGATTATGAAAAACATCCAGAAAAACTTAAAGAATTAAAAAAATTTGACGGGATTGTTGTGCCGGGGGGTTTTGGTTCACGTGGAGTAGAAGGGAATCTAAAAGTTGTAAAATTTGTACGAGAAAACAAAATTCCTTACTTTGGACTTTGTTATGGTATGCAAATGATGGTCATCGAATACGCGCGCAATGTTCTTGGTTTAAAAGATGCGCACACAAGAGAAGTCAGCCCAAGCTCAAAGCACCTAGTGATTGATATCATGGAGTCTCAAAAGGAAATTTTGAAAAATAATTTATACGGAGGTTCGATGCGTCTCGGGAATTATGATGCAGTCTTGCGCGATGGGACAATTGCCAGAAATAGTTATGGAAAGAAAGAAATAGTTGAAAGACATCGTCATCGCTATGAGGTCAATCCTTCATTTATCGGAGACTTGGAACAAGCTGGTCTAGTTTTCTCTGGACGTTCACCAGATGGACACTTGATGGAGATATGCGAATTACCAAAGAATAAACATCCATTTTTCTTGGGTACACAATTTCATCCTGAATTTTTAGCGCACCCACTTCGTCCACATCCACTTTTCACGGCTTTTATCAAAGCTTGTATTCCAAAGAAAAAATAAATTTTATTTCTTTTCTTCCTTCTTGTTTTTCTTAATTACCTTTTTCTTCTTCTTTATTACCTTCTTGTCTACGAGGATTTCCTTCTCTAATTTTTTGATTTGCTTCTCTAATTTTTCTGTGCGGTCTGTCATTGCATCTTTAAATTTATTAGTATGAACATTCAACATATCCGCGACATCCATCATGTCGGTGATATCTTCAATTGCCAGCAATATCAACGGTTTCATTTTCAATTCTTCCTTGAGATGCATCTGTCGGGCATTCAAAATCATTACCTTGCGTCCGATTAAGGGAAATTTATGAATAACCTCGAAGCCTTTGAAGAAGGTATTTTTAGGTAGAATTTCTTCGAGTAGTCTACGCAGGTCAGGAATGTCCCATTGTCCATTTCCTAATTCATAAACAACCTTCTTTTCGGTATCTTTGGCTTCTACTTGAAATGTGCGATAAAAAGGTTCATTGGCGGCCAAGACTCTTAAGTCTTTATCTAAAATTAAAACTGGCTCGCGAACGACATCTACGACTGTTTTGATGTAGGTCCAGCTTTCGTCCCAAAAACGTCCCACAAGGTCGATGGGTTCAATTTCAGAGCTTTTACTAGTCTGTGTTTTTTTTGCTTTCATATCAATTTAGACGTTTTAAAATATCAGTCATTACATTAACATTATTATTTAAAATATGCTATACTGCGTGTAGTAATATATACTCGTTTTATACGTTATATTTTTTCCTCTTGTAATAAAAATATACCTCACACGGCTCCATCTATACTGCTTTATCAACACGGCAATGAACAAAAAAGAAGAAGAAAGGCAGCAGGCCATACTAACCGTAGCGCATCGCGATTACGAGAAAGGCCTAAATGCGCGAGCTTTTTTTAAAATTAGCAATCGTGAAATTAGTGAAGATTTAGTGCAAGATACTTTCATTAAAACTTGGACCTATTTAGTGAAAGGAGGGAAGATTGAAATAATGAAAGCTTTTCTTTATCACGTCCTAAACAATTTGATTGTCGACCAATATCGAAAACATAAAACCAGTTCACTCGACTTGTTGATGGAAAAAGGTTTTGAACCTGTAGACACTGAGGCGAAAATTTTCTCTGAAATTTTAGATGGTAGAAAAGCTCTACTGCTTATCGCACGACTGCCAAAAAAATATCAAAGAGTTATGCGAATGCGTTATGTGCAAGACCTGACACTTAAAGAAATGTCGATGATTACTGGAAAATCAAAAAACACACTTGCCGTGCAGGCTTTCCGGGGACTCGAATTACTTAAAGCTTTACATAATACAGAATAAAATTTGCATAAAAAAACTCCACTGGTTAGTGGAGTTTTTTTATGCACAAGTTACTAATCTTATTGATTTAAAGCTGCTCGGGTTAATGGTCCGACAACTCCATCACCGCTTAAGTTGTGAGCTAGTTGGAATTTAATTAGAGCTGCTTTGGTGTTGGCACCAAATACTCCATCAGTCAATAAACTGTAATTTAAAGATGCATTTAATAATGTTTGTAGTTCTGTAACAGCTGTGCCATTACTGCCACTTACGAGCAACGCAGTACCTAGGTTGTAAGTCGGTGCAACTCCAGCTATGGGTAGTTCTGGCGTGGTGTTATTATAACAAGTTTGACCTGTGACTGTGCTAAATCCAACAGTCCCAAAACAGCCAACAATTATGTTGGTAGTATTACCAAAACATGATTGTCCAGTAGTCGTACTGAAGCCAACTGCTCTGTTGTCACAACCGAGAATCACCACCGGAAGTGTATTTGTTATTGTATTAACACCAGTATTTGGTAAGGTTGGAGTAGTTGTTGGTGTAGAAACTACAGTTGTTGGATTCGTGCTTGAGCCACCATACAATTGTCCTCCGCCACCTCCCTGAGGAGAAACTGTCGCTGGAGGCGTTGAGGCTACTGTTACCGTAGCTGCCGCTCCAGCTGTAAAACCTGCAGAGAAGGTTGCTTGAACGGGTAATATTGTATAAGTATTTCCTAGAACGGTAGTACCGCTTACTGTGACTGTTGCGACTGTGTTTCCTGAAGACAAAACAACGTTTGAAATAGTTCCCAAGTCAGTTACATTCGTTCCACCAAGTGTCCAATTACTATTCACTATGCCAGCTGTAGGGTCAAAAGTTCCTGTAGTTAATGTGTAAGTAATTACAGAAGTGCCTTGTGTGGTAGTCGCTGTGCCAATAGATAAAACTGGACTAACTACTGATGGATCAACAACAGTATTACCAATTAATGAAACGTCTGTTTGTCCTAAAGCTCGTCCTTGTAAGGTTGCACCATTTTGCATAGCAATAGTTGAAGACCCTGGACCAGCCAGAATGTTTCCTTCAAAAGTAGATGTGGTTTGTAGAGTAGATGTTCCAGCTACCGCCCAGAAAATATTCGCAGGTACAGCCCCGCCACTTAAAATAACACTTTTCGCAGAACTGATATCAAGATTTCCGGGTATTTGAAATATCCAAACAGCACTCGAGCTTCCTGAAAGAGTAAGGTTGGTTGCAATATTTACGTCTCCAGAACCATCAAAAGTATAAACACCCGGAGCAAGTGTTAAACCGCCCAAGTTACAGGTGCCGCTGACACAGGCTCCTGCATCAAGCACGGTGGTGGCTGGAACGAGAGCGTTGTTGTATGCAGTAGTTAGGTCACTAGAAGCAGTTTGTTCTTTAGTTGGAGTTGGAACATTGTAATCGTACGCATATACATTTCCAGAAACTAAAGATGAAGTAGTGTAGGTTGTTGGGGGAACAGATAAAGCAAAACCAGTAATAGCAGTACTTGTTACTCCAGGACCCGTTCCAATATCTCCAGTGATGGCACTCGTACCAGTATTAGAAATTCCAGTATTAGAAAAAACGGCAAAATTAGTTAGACTTCCCAAGTTTACCGCCGTTGGTGCTACCACATAAGTGAATCCTCCAGTGGAAGTGATTGTCCCGGTATCAGTATTTGTCACCACAACGTTCTTCGCGCCGACCGTGCCGACAGGAGTAAGCGCTGTAATTTGCGTAGTGCTTACTACTACAACACTAGTCGCTGCAGTACCACCGACGGTAACAGTTGCGCCGGATGCAAACTGTGTTCCAGTAATGGTTATTGAGGTTCCACCGTTTACAATACCAAAAGCGGGAGCAATGCTGCCGATAGTGGGAGAGGAGGCAGCGAAAACCATATTAGGCACAACTGAAATAATAAACGCAAAAACTAGCACAAAAAGACCCATTCCTATCAAACTTTTATTAATATGTTTCATATCAATAAAGGCGTTGCAGGAATCAAACTATTACAATGATACCTATGTCTTTTACTTAATATTGAATTTGTTTTTGAGCACTAGCAAATGTATGTGAAAATGGTCAGGAATAGATTTTCTTTTATTTGTTGTTTCTACCATGTGTCCGTAGTTTTTTTCGAGATAGCTAGCTTTAATAAAATCAAATTCTTTTCTCTCTGCTTGGTTTAATTTTTCGTAAGTTGTGTGTCTTTTGGAAACAAGAATGTGATTTATTTTAGCGATAAGGTCCCAAGGATATTCATTGTTGATAATTTTCCAATATTTAAATTTTTTAATTGGCTTTATCTGACAGAGACGACAGCCATGATCCAAAAGTCCATTTGCTCGCATGCGCATATATTTGTCGTAAGTTTTTTTAGTTCTTAGGTCTTGGCTAGGCATGTTTTTATTCTAGCAAATATAAAAAATAAATGCTGCGGATTTTCTCCATATCTATCGAATAGGGGATAATATTTAAAAACCAGAATCTACGTCACTTACACCCTGGATGCTATTATCTGTTTTTGGAGATAGCGCTATTTGTTGTTCGACTGAAATAGCGTAGAGATATATTGTAACCACGAGTAGAACAACTACTAGCACTGTTGTAATTTTAGATTTTTTTGACATAGACTATATATATTTAATATTACTTATATTAAATAAGCCGTAAAAAATTCAAAGCTATTACGTAAAAAATATGGGGAAGTAAGGTTTCAAAAACAACAAAACCCGTCCGCAAGGATGGACAACAGTCTCGTTGTCGCCCTGCGGCGGGTTTAATGCAAATGATGGTGATTGAGCTCCGCACTGAGCTGGTTTATTTTATTTTGGGTAATTGGGCTTACAAGCCACAACCCCACCAGAAGGAAACAGGCTGCGACTGCGACAATGAGAATGTATACCACAGCACAAACCCCAACCAACTTCTCATTATTGTTAGAAGCGGTCATTTTTACACCTCTTCACAAAAAATACTACGTTTTTAATAAAAGTCAATTGATGCATTACCCTCCGTTGGACAAAAAAACATAGAAAATGTTGTTTTTATCGTTGAGCCTGAAGTTCGTGAAGCAAAATCAGAAGAGATGCACATTAAAAGGGGACAACTATTGCTCGGACTCTATGAAGGTGTGTCAAAAGCCAATCGAGGCGACGGATATTTCGGTGTGTTGCCAGACAAGATAACAATATTTCAACGTCCGATTGAATCACTCGCCATGGGTAATCCTGAAAAATTAAAAGAAATTGTTTTTGGTGTAGTACGCCACGAAGTGGGACACCATCTTGGTTTTGATGAACCAGGCATACGGGCTCATGAAAAAGCACGTGATGAAAAAGAAAAAAATTAAACACGATACTAAAAAGTTTAAGTATGTTATTTCTTAACTGAAAACCACTTCATTCTTATATACATATAGAGCATCCCAAGCGCGAAACCCGCAGATACCGAGATAAAGGTCTGGAAGAGTGCAGCGTTTCCGAAAGACCATACCACAGTAAGGATAATCGCCCAGAGAACAGCAACTCCGCTTACGTATATGTACAATGGATATTTTTTCATAACTATATTATATCAAACTTTTCTGATGCTGGGAGACTTGGACTCGAACCAAGATAATATCCTCCAGAGGGATATGTCCTACCATTAGACGATCTCCCAATACTTTAGGAAACTTGCCTCGCCATTGAAGCGATCTCCCAAAATGGTACTCTAACTTTCTAAACTTAACACATTTTAACTTGAATTAGAAGTGATATATTGAAAATATGAAATTAATGCATCAAGGCGACTCGGATGAATTCTACACCGATGGCCATTAAGATGAGCCCCATCATATTGGCGAAAACCATTATTTCTTTTTTTCCGAATATTTTTAGAATATAAGGAGCGAGTAGGAAAATAATATAATTCAAAAGTAAATTACTTAAGACGCCCGCTAGTGTGAGCATGTAGCCGTATTCTTTGGCAAAGATGATGACGAGGCTTATCGTGCCGGGTCCAGCGATGAGGGGAGTGGCGAGTGGCATAATGCTCGGCTCTTCTTCGTGTTTGTGTTCTCGGTCTTCTTGTTTAAAGTCCAATCCGAAAAGTATTTTTATTCCTATGAGAAGTAGGGCGATACCGCCAGCGATACGAAAGCTGTCCATGGAAATCTGAAAAAGATTTAAAATGCCGTTGCCTAAAAACATGAAAACTATCAGGATACTGCCAGCGTAAAGTATTGCTGAACGCGCGAATTTTCTTTTTCCAGCTTTATCGAGGGGGCTCGCAAAAGCGAGAAAAAACGGCACATTGCCGAGCGGGTCCATCACGCCGAAAACGGCGAAGAAAATTTGTATGAAATAAAGCATTTGTTTGATTCTAGCACAATTCTCTTTTCTAACAAAAATTTTTACTTTCTGCTATAATCATTTCGTGAAATTTTTTAAGAGTAAAATATTCAAAATAATCATTTATATCTTTGCCGCCATTGGCTTTGTCTTCACGATGGTTTTTATTGGTATGCAGTTCGGCATTTTTAATGTCCCTGGGTCCAATGCGGCTCGCAATAAGTCGCTAAACATTCCGAAGACAGCACCTCCAGAAGATTGCACTGATGCGGCGGAACAAAAATGTGATTGGAATAAAACCGTCGAATGGGATGTGCTAAAAACTGCTTTTACTAAAGATGCGCCAATCATAAACCAAGTTTCCACACAGGTAGGCATCTCGCCAATGATGCTCGTCGCAACCATTTCACCCGAACAAATTCGTTTTTTCACTTCTAATCGCGAAAGTTTTAAAAAATATTTTGAGCCGCTGAAAATTTTAGTCTCACTTTCTCAATTCTCTCTCGGCATTTCGGGTATCAAAGAAGATACTGCCAAACAAATAGAAGCCTATGCGAATGACCCGACTAGTCCGTTTTACCCAGGAGCTGGCGCGGTAGCGCTCATCGCTTATCCGCCAAATGTCGACCATGACACTGAACTTTTCAATCGCCTGACCGATGAACATAACCATTATTATTCTTATCTCTACACCGCGCTCTTTATCAAAGAGATTGAGAGTCAGTGGGGGAACGCAGGCTTTGACATCACACAGCAACCAGAAGTTATCGCCACACTTTTCAATCTAGGCTTTGACCAGTCCGTGCCAAAAGCAAACCCTGTCGTTTCTGGTTCGCCGATTACGCTGGCGGGTAATACCTATATCTATGGTGAACTCGGAGCGCTTGTCTATAACTCAAACGAATTTGATATGATTTTTACTAGATAGTACAAAGCCATTGTTTTATAAAAAATTTTAAGGTGTATAATTATAATAGTTATGAAATTCCCAGAAATATTTAAGCGAAAAGAGCCTGGTATTACTGGCAAGGAAAAGCCTATCGCAGAAAGATATCCGAGCGCTAGCCCTATGATGTTAGAATTTTTAGCCTTCAAAGAAGGACGAATTTCCTTAGAAGAATTATCTAATGATGCACTAATTCTGGTATATAAAGAAAAACAAAAATATTATGAGTATGAAGCAGAAAGATATAATGTCGTTAGGCATCCTGCAGATTTCAACGGTAGGGCACGTTCAGAATTTATTGGCAGTAGTGCTCACAATAAAACAGTGAAAGAGCAAGATGACAAAACTGCAAATGCAAGGCAGGAATTAAATAAAGTTCTTGCGGTGGTTAGAAAAAGAGGTTTACCAGAAGACCAACCTGATTTAAAACAAGACGTATATTAAAAATATTTTCCAGCTCTATTGACTTTTTCTATTTTTAGTTTAAAACAATGTAGTAAGTTCTTCAAACTAACTGGCGAGTACGCAAAAGGAGACAACGATGGTTGTTTTAGAATCGCTTCGCATGGTTGGGCTTGTCTTGAGCCTAATCGGGCTAGGTATGTTTGCTGGGTCTTTTGTGGGCAGTAGCGCGTACAGAGGAATAACGCTGGTTTTCGCCGTTTTGGTGATGGTCGCTGGTGTTGGTTTAATGTACTGCACCATCATTATCATCCGTCGTCACAACCGTCCACCTTCTACGACGCCTAAACCAAGACCACCTCTTCTGAAAAGGAGGACTGGATGGTTTGATTAAAAAACATCACAGTCCCAACGGAGACCGCCACGTCTCTGACGGGGCTGTTTCTGTTTTATTCACATGAAACTGATATAATAGAGATATGAAAAATATTAAAACTGTTTTGGTTGTTTTGGTTCTAGTGGCTCTGGTGCTACTCGGAGCTTATCTGATTTTTTTTCAAAACAAAACGACAACTCCGCCGATAGCGCCCACCAATCCAAATTCTCCAGTTGACACTTCCATAATATACAACAATACAATTTACGGGTTTACCTTTTCCTTGCCTAGCGATTGGAAAGGATATTCAATTATGAAAAATACATGGAATGGTCAACCACAGAATAATAATACTTCTGCGCAAACGGGACCCGAACTATTGATAAGGAATCCAAATTGGACTGCAACCACACATTACGAAGATATACCTATAATGGTGTTTACCATATCACAATGGAATTCTTACGTGGCTGGAAATTTTGCCACATCCGCCGCGCCGTTTCCTGCAGCTGAACTTGGGCGAAATAATATTTATGTTTTTGCTATTCCTCCACGTTGGGATTATGACTACAGCCAAGGATTTCAAGAAGCAGATACGATTGTAACTTCAAAACCTTTGCATCCTTTTGATTTATAAAATGCAAGAACAAGCGCCACAAAATAAAAAAGAATCTTTGGAACACATCCCGACGCTCGAAGAAGTGCGTTCGATTTTCAGGAGGTTAACAGAAAAAAAATTTAAAGAAGTTCGTCAGATTAATGACGAGAAAGGTCTTTACCTTTTTGATATTACTGCGCCAGGAGAATTGGAAGGCGAAGTCACAGAATATTCTTATCGCAGAGGGCAGACAGATAAACATGCAAATCCAATAGATTCAATTCAAGTCACGTATTATGAATATGACAGACCAATCAGTGGCACGACTGTGGCAGAAATTGTGGATGGGGAGTGGAAGATTCTTTAATTTGTGTAAAGAAAATTCTTGCGTAAGAAAAAAATATTATGTACCACCTCTATATTTTAAAGTGTGCGGATAAAAGTTTATATACTGGCATCACTACTGATTTAAAACGCCGAGTGGGGGAACACAATAGCTCAAAATTGGGCGCGAGGTATACAAAGTCTAGGCGACCAGTCCAGTTGGTTTATTCTAAGAAATTTAAAAACAGGTCTTTGGCATCCATTGCCGAAGCGAAAATTAAAAAATTATCGAGGGCAGAAAAATTAAAACTAATCAAAAGTAAGTAATTTCCAATTCTTGCTTTTTATAAAATATTGTGTTATTCCGTAAAGGAACATCAGTACCCCGTAGCCGCAGAGAGTGGACGGGTAAAGAAAGGAAAATAAGTCATGAATCTGTTGCTTGAAGCGCAGCAAAGTGTCACACCAGAGGAGGTTGCCAAGGTGGACCAATCGTTGCCAGCTGCTGACAAAGAGAACTCCGCGGATTTCATCGGAACTCTGCCGGCTGAATTGCAGAATCTTTGGACCTTCATGCAGAGGATGGTTGCAGAGATAGAAGCCGATACGGAAATCCTTGAGCGTAAAGCTACCTCTGTATTTTTCTCATCGGACTACGAAGAGAACCTGCCAGCCATCTTTCGTAAGAAGGTAGTCCTGACAAGAAAACTCAATTGCGCGAAGAAGGTCTTCTGGGCGGAAGTGGAAGCCCAGTTTGGTCTGAAGGAAGGCCAACAGGGTCTCGCTTTGCGGAAGGGGTGGGCGGTGGTGCATTATCTATACCCGCTCTGCGTCGTCGAACTTCGCCCCGCCAAGAGGGGTATCTTCGCTCGTCTTTTCAACTGACGAGAGTCGAACAACCAAACAATAAGAAAGGAGCCATCTATCGACCGCTTGTGAGAGGACCGCAAATCCTGCAAGCGGTCTTCTTATTTTTGGTGTAGTTTTTTTTAAATTACTAAACGTGTGCTTCTTTGTCTTTCGTAAATATAAAAGTTCCGTCTTTGTTGCTTGTGAATTCAAATCGGTTAGTGTGTCTAATAAATAAAAAGAGTGAGGCCACGGTTTTTGGAAAACCGTGGCCTTTTGAAGATGGTGCATGCGCGTTAGTTTGGGTGAATTAGATATCGCTCTTCACGCATAGCCCTGCTGGCTCTTTGGCAGGAGTACGTCCATACAGGGAAGTGTTGGGAAACATCCCACAACATGGCGGATTTTGTTTCCTCCTTTGAGTAAGCGCTTGCCCTAAGGAAAAAACCTTTTCCGATTTGGTCGTACCACCTGATATTGTGGCGTCTAGTGTTTCTGACTTGGTCGCGAAAAAAGCCGACCAGCAAGAGTGTTTGAGAACCAGCAATTTCCAATATTTCTGGGTCTGGTGCTCCATAGAAATTCTCTGTGAGTGTTGGGATAACAAAGTTATCCAAAATCTCACAAAGGCTAACTGCTGGTCCCATAGTGTCCTCTTCAAAACGAGAGGTTTGCGCGTAATGCGCTAGGATGCTCGCAATGTAGAGTGTTTCCTCTCGACCCATACCTACTGGTGCGTTGTTTCGCAAGTGGTTGTAGAAGAACTGCATTGTTTGAGCTGAACCTACCGCCAGAAGTTCTCTAAGGTCACTCATGCTTTGCCTCCAATGGATTTTGTTGCTTTCAAAATTAGTATAGATTATTGAGCTAAATATGCAAATAAAGTTACTCAATGGCTAGACTAGTTTTAATTTAAACAAAGTTGTATAGTTTAAGAGAAGTAACGCTCGTTATTTGAAAGGGGTTGGATATGCCAGAGCCAGAGTCAAATAAGCAAGAGCTGCAAAAACACTCCATGCCCGTGAAGTGCGTGACATGTGGGAAAGAGGAAGGGTTCCTTTACGTTGACACTATGGGCAATGCAGCAGGAGATATTTTTTTATACCTGCGTTGTTCAAAATGCGACACAAAATTGGTCATTCCACACAACTCTGTCAAGACGGGTATCTACTGTACCGGTCGAGATATTCAGATGGCTTCGAAGCAGAAGATGCTAACTGCTAAGGTGACCGATGACTTCGCCACATTCATGCTTGCCATCGGCATGCCCAACTCCCAACAATAAACAACCCCAGTTTACAGAGAGCCTCGAGGGAGCAAGATTCGTTCTGCTCCCTCACTTTTTTGTCTAGTAAGAAATATGGTATGCTTAGAACGCTTTTACAGTTAGTAAAAACAGATGAAAATTCTCTACAATTATTTAAAAAAATATTGGAAGCTTTGTTTTTTAGTATTAATTTTGGCGGCCGTTAATCAAACCTTTTCTTTATTAGACCCGCTGATTTTTCGGCACGTGATAGATGACTATGCGGTAAAGTTTGATGCGCTAACATTACGACAATTTGCAGAAGGGGTTCTCTTTTTACTCGGGCTTGCGGTCGGAGCAGCTTTTGTCTCGCGCACCGCCAAGAATTTTCAAGATTATTATTTAAATACGGTGACGCAACGGCTCGGAGCGAAAATTTACAATGATGGCATCGAACATTCGCTTGCTTTGCCGTATGAAGTCTTTGAAGACCAACGAAGTGGAGAAACGCTCGGCATTTTGCAAAATGTGCGTCTAGCGAATGAAACATTTATGACTTCGTTTATCAACGTACTTTTTGTTTCGTTGATTGGTTTTGCTTTTGTCACGGTTTATGCGCTTTATATTTTTTGGGGAGTGGCTTTGGTTTTTGCTTTAACTGTACCGATTATTGGCATCGCTAGTTATGTACTAACCAGCAAAGTAAAAAAAATTCAAAAAATAATATTGAGTGAAACGACGGCGCTAGCTGGCTCGACGACAGAATCTTTGAGAAATATTGAACTCGTCAAAAGTCTAGGTTTGGTAGACCAAGAAATTTTACGTTTGAATACCACGACGGACAAAATTTTAAAACTTGAGTTGAAAAAGTTGCGATACATCAGGAGTGTCAGTTTTGTGCAGGGAACACTGATTAATTTTATGCGTACCTGTATTTTGGGTTTTCTTTTGTATTTGGTTTTCATTCATCGGGTGACTTTCGGAGAATTTTTCTCGCTCTATATTTATTCATTTTTTATCTTTGGTCCATTGCAGGATTTGGGAACAGTTATCAATAATTATCGTGATGCGGAAGTGTCGCTCGGAAAATTTAAAGAGATAATGGATGCGCCAGTTGAACCCGTGCCAGCTATTGCCGAGGAAATTGGTAAAATAAAAGCCCTAGAGTTCAGAGATGTTTCTTTTCAATACAATAGCGCCAAGCAACCTGCGCTTGATGATGTTTCTTTTAAAGTGCAAGCGGGGGAGACGATTGCCTTTGTCGGTCCATCTGGCGCTGGTAAGACGAGCTTGTTAAAACTTTTGGTTGGTTTATATGAACCCAAAAAAGGAAGCGTCCTCTATAACAATATTTCTGGCAAAGATGTAAATTTAAATGAATTACGTGCGCAGTTTGGATTTGTCACGCAAGACACGCAACTTTTCGCTGGTTCTATAAGAGAAAATTTGCTTTTTGTAAATCCCAATGCGACCGAAGCGGAATGTTTAGAAGCACTTCAAAAAAGCGCAGCGAACTCGTTGCTCGCTCGTGCTGATAAAGGCATGGATACCGTAATTGGCGAAGGCGGAGTGAAAGTTTCTGGCGGAGAAAAGCAAAGACTTTCTATTGCTCGTGCTCTCTTACGCAAGCCCTCAGTTTTAATTTTTGATGAAGCGACTTCTTCCCTTGATTCTATTACTGAAGAAGAAATAACTAAAACGATTCGCGATGTGACGACAGGAGCGACGCGTATCACCATCTTAATTGCGCACCGACTTTCGACGATTATGCATGCCGACCGAATTTATGTTTTAGAAAAAGGATTCTTGGAGGAAGTCGGCACACACGCGGAATTACTTAATAAAAAAGGCTTATATTACGCTATGTGGCGTCAGCAAATTGGAGAAAGGATTTAATTAAATTAATCTTTTCATTACAACTTCACTTGCATTTGATATAATCCAAATGATAATTTAAATTATGTCCGCGAACAGAAAACAATCACAGCAGGGTTTTGTTCCAGTATTTATCATCGCAATTATTGTGGTGCTTCTTGGCGGTTTTACAATATACAATTTAGAAAAAAACAATACTGGTATAACGGTGCAAAATCAAACCGCGGCTTCGATACAGTCTACGGGAAATACGCTTTCAGTAAAAAACAATACCCAAACTAAACCAGCGGTTACAACTGCCAAAGCCATGACGACCAAAACCAAGGTCTACAAAAAAGCTAGACATACGACTGCTAGTGATGACAGGGACGATGACGACTAAACTCTGCTATAATGTGTTCGTTATCTATTTATGAACTTATATATAGTTTATGTGCTCAATATTTTGATTATCGCCCTACCGTTAGCAATTTTTGAAATTGTCATTGAGAAAAGTCATGGATGGGGAAGCGGTTGGCACAAAGACAGTTGGCATACTAAGCAATTTTTACCGCACAATCGTCTGGTAATATTTTTAGTAAAAATATTCAAAATCCCTCAGCCACTAAATTATCATTTTCTAATTTTCATTATCATGATTCCGTTTGTTTTTGCGCTCGAATATTATTATTCGCCTTACAATGCGATGTTTTTCTTGGCGATTTTTCTTGGTGTTTTAGTTGCCGAAGATTTTTTATGGTTTTTGCTTAATTGGCATTTTGATTCGCGCAAGCAGTTGTTGAAAGGTCCAAACGGCTCTATCTGGTGGCACAAGAATTGGATAAAAATTTCTAAGAATTATTATTTGCCAGTTTGTTACTTTTCTGCCTTGGCGCTAAGTATAATTATTTTCTTTATTGCTAAGAGTGATACGTATGCGAACATTTCAAACAAGGTGACCACAGAAGTTAAACAACCCTTGACTGCTATCCGAAGTAAAATAAGCACGAGATAAATTTGTTATAATTGTAGTATGCAAACTTTTAGTGAACGGGTAGTCAAAATAGCGCTGGATATTCCTAAAGGTCGAGTCACGACTTATGGTCGGATTGCGCGTGCGGCGGGCGCGGGTCCGATGGCCTCGCAAAGTATTACCGCGATTTTAGGCAAAGCTTACGAGCAAGGCGAAAAAAATATTCCTTTTCATCGCATCGTTTATGCTGATGGAACAGTTTGGCTTTCTGATAAATATAAAAAGAAAAGATTGGCTTTATACAAAAAAGAGGGAATTAAACTAGACAAAAATAATCGTATTGTAAATTTCCGCGATATTTTATTTGAGTTTAATTAGAAAGAAGTCTTATTCTTTTTCTAGAACTTCTATAATTTCTTCTGTGCTGCGTACCAAGCCAAGTCTTGGCAATATTTTTCCGACAGTGTGTTCGTGTTCTTCTTTAGACATGGCAGACATAGCATCTTCGGCAAAAATTTGATTGTATCCGTATTCATAAGCGAATCGAGCGGTGCTCTCTACTCCCATGTGTGTGGCGATTCCACACAAGACAATTGTGTCTATTTTTCTGCGTCGTAACTGCAGTTCAAGTTCGGTTCCATAAAATGCTCCCCATTGTTTTTTGATGATAATTACTGCATTTCTTTCAGGCGAGAGTTCTGGAACTATTTCTGCCCAATCATCGGGCATCTGTCTGCTGCTATTCCAAGTGACGTCCGTTATTAGATTTAATCTTTCCTTGGGATCGGATCCAAAAGTAACTCTCACTAAAAAAATAGGCATATTATTTTTACGGAATATCTTTAATAGTTGCGCAGTTTTTTCAATCACATCTTTGGCTGAATGTGGATATGTTTCTCCCGAAGTAATGCCTTTTTGTAAATCAATCACGACGATGGCAGTTTTTATTTTATCAATAGTGAATGGCGTTTTCATAAATTTTATTTTTTAAGCAAGTAAATGTCTTTTAATATTTCAAGACCATGATGTTCAGGGTCTACTTTCGGATAAACTTTTTGTATCATACCATCTGGACCGACGAGATAGGAGATTCTTTTGTTGAAAAGTTCATATGTTTTTTATTTCAAGAATATTTAAAGTATAGCATACTAAAGCAATTGACATTTTGACTAAAATGTAGTAACGTATTTTTCATATGATTAAAAAGATAACAAGGGGCCATGTTTTCCCAAAAATAAACAATTATTATAACTTATTATTAGCTGTAATCATGGTTTTAGTTACTGGAAGTATCTTTATTGGCACTGTTAAAGTCTTTGCGGACAGTACATCTCCAGTTGGCGATGTACAATTGTCTTCGGCTATCAATATAGTTTCTCCAAATGGAGGTGAGCAATGGGGAGCCGGAAGCACTTATTCGATTACTTGGATTGATACAAGTCCTATATCAATGATTTGCAATGTCGGTGTCTCTCCTTGCGGTCTTGTCCAGAAATACGATATTTCTTACACTCCAGTCGGAGCGACAACCCAAAATATTACTACAGCTGTTTCTGGAACTTCATATAATTGGACAATTCCAAGCAGTCAAGCAATTGGTTCTTATTCCATAAAGGTTTGTAAAACTGGTACCACCACCTGCTCTACTAGTAACAGTTTTAGTATTGTCGCTGCTGGAAATGGGACTGTTTCAAGTTCTCCCCAAGGAGGCGGTGGTGGACAACTTTACTATCCTGTGACTGTTGCTCCAACTCCAACAACACCTACGACACCAGTAACCCCAACAACACCTCCAACTCCAGTTCCACAGGTTCTTGCCGCAGAAAAGTTTCACTTTACACTTTATCTTATGATGGGTATTCCATATAAAATGCCCGCACAGGTTAATGAAGTGACAGAACTTCAAAAATTCTTAAATGTTGCTGGATATTATCCTGGACCAATCGATGGAAAATTTAGTGCAACCTTGAAGGCAGCAGTCGTTGAATTCCAACTTGCTAATAATTTAGTCGGGGATGGAATTATCGGGCCATTAACTCGCGCAGCGCTAAATAAATAATATTGTTATAATAGAAACCATGACTTCTTGGCTTAAAAAAATTTTTATACCAAACGTAGCAAATGAGAACTGCCCTTATATATTAAGGAGTGAAAGCACTAAGAATATTATTGCAATTGTTATCTTTTTAGAGATTTTTACTTTTCTCATACCAGTTTTTACTCATCTCAATATGTCGGGAAACATGGCGACTGTTCTGCCAGGTATATTAGCTGATTTGACCAACCAAGAACGTCAAGATCAAAATCTTCCAGCTCTGATTGTCAGTCCATTGTTGAATGAAGCAGCACAAATGAAAGCCAACGATATGGCAGAAAATAGTTATTTTGCGCACACGAGTCCAGATGGTAAAACGCCATGGTATTGGCTTACACAAGTTGGATACAACTATCAATACGCTGGAGAAAATTTAGCTATTAATTTCAGTGATTCGCAGGATGTCGCAAATGCTTGGATGGCAAGTCCGGCTCATCGAGCTAATATTGTAAAAGGTAATTATACCGAAGTTGGGACTGGTGTGGCCACAGGCGTGTATCAAGGGCAGGAGACAACTTTTGTTGTTCAAGATTATGCGAATCCTTTGCCCCCAGTTGTGGCAGAGACTACACCTGCACCCATAAAAACAGGAACAAAAACTACTAGTAATGTAGTGGTAAAACCAGCGACAAATGTTTTAGGAGCGGAAACTTTATCGACTCCAACCATAGTTGTAATTTCAGTATCTAATCCGACTTTTTGGCAAAAATTAATTGCTTCACCACGTAATACCACAAACATTATTCTTGACACATTCTTTCTGTTGGTGCTGATTTCCTTAATTTTATATTTCTTTACAAAAATAAGAAATCACAATTTTGGTTTAATCACAAATGGCTTAATGTCTCTCGTGGTTATCGGAGCTATTTTCTCTTTTAATTACTATGCTAGTTATCACAACATGGTTATTACTCAAAGTTTAGATTATAGATCAGTGGCTGTTTCTAGTTTGTAGTCTGTTGTGTCGTGACTGTAACCGTATAGTCTTGTATTGAGCCATCTTGCGCGGTGACGGTATAAATGACGGGATTAGTAAAGTCTTGTGCTGTGCCAGAATTTGGATAAATAGTTGCATTGTCAGAGATATCGACAGTTGGAGTTAGTGTAGTTAAATCTGTTCCAGCAGGAACCACGAGATTTACTTGATATCCAGTGTTGTCGACTGAGCCATATACTTCTGGACTTAATCCTGCAAACGTAAAGGAGTTTATTAACTTATCTGAACTCAAGGTGGTTGTAGTTGGCTGGTCGGTAGACACAGTGGCTGTGTAACTTTGCGTGGAGCCATCTTCTGCTGTGACTGTATAAATTACGGGATTAGTAAAGTCTTGCGCGATATCCGAAGCTGGAGAGATGGTTGCGCCGTCAGACACAGAAATAGTTGGGATAAGTTTTGTTAGGTCCGTACCAGTTGGCACCACTAGATTGACTACATAATTAGTGTTATCAACAGCTCCATCTTCTTCTGGATTTAATCCAGAAAAAATAAAGGAGTTGATTAATTTATCAGAACTTTTTACTGTGCTTGTATTTATTGCAATGCTTGTAGTCACAGTACTGGTCGTGCTTAAATACCAGATTCCCAAAGCCACAAAGACTACAACAATTATTGAAACATATAAGATTTTTAAACGTTTTGTCATAGTAGTTTATACGTATTTATTTACTGTCTTGGTTCAATTATCATAATTAGGATTATCAGCTCCAGCAATAAATGTTATAATTATATTATGTCTTTTTTTGAAATTACTCGCAACTGGTATGGACGTTTTGAACGCCCAATTTCTTCTTTGTCCTTGATTGCGGGCTTCGTTTTTGATGCGTTGACCTTAAAAAGAGTAGATACATTATGGGAGAATTGTTGGATTATTGCGCATTTGATCATCGTGGGAGTTTTTATCGCCTTGATTCATCTGAAGAAAAATGAAGTGGGTGATGAAAAAAATCCCAGCAAGGCGCATTTTTGGTTTGTAAATATTTTGCAGTTCTTTTTTGGAGGACTGCTTTCAACTTTCTTGGTATTTTATTTCCGTAGCGCGGATATCTTTGTTACTTGGCCGTTTATTTTATTATTAGCTTTGGCTTTTATTGCTAACGAATCTTTGAAACGTCATTATATTCGGTTTAGTTTTCAAATCAGTTTGTTCTTTCTTTCAGTTTATTCTTTTTCAATTTTTTTATTGCCCGTAATTTTACACCAAATCGGTCCACGAATATTTTTACTTTCCGGATTAGTTAGTTTGATTTTCATTACATTATTTGTTTTTGTTATATTTATTTTTATCCGAGATAGATTTAATGAGAGTAAAAAATTAATTTTCTTTTTGATTTTGGGCATATTTTTGATGGTCAATTTTTTGTATTTTACAAATTTGATTCCACCGATTCCGCTTTCTCTCAAAGATGGAGGTATTTACCATAGTCTAATCAAAGACGTGGATGGGAATTACGATGTTTCCTATGAGGATTATGGTTGGAAGGGATATTTCCAAATGTATCCAAATTTTAGTGAAGTGGCCGGCGCTCCTGTGTATGCTTATAGTGCTGTTTTTTCTCCAACTAATTTAAATATTACGATTATTCATCAGTGGCAATATTATGATGATGCTCAGGGTAAATGGATTACTGACTTTACGATAAACCTTCCAGTGGTCGGAGGACGGGGGGGTGGATTTAGGACTTATTCCGAAGACTCAAATCCAACGCCGGGGCATTGGCGGGTAAATATCATGACCACACAAGGGCAAATTATTGGTCGTTTGCGTTTCAATATTTTACCAGTCTTCACTCTACCATCATTTTCTTATGCTATAAAGCAATAAGTTAAGCACCAATGTCTTTGTAATATTTAAAATCTTTAGTAAGATAGAATATATGATGGAAAAATTAAAATTTGCGTTATTTTCAATTGTTGTTTTAGCCCTAGTTGGAATTTTGGGATATTGGGCGGTTGCGACTATCAAATCGGGAAGTGAATTTGCCGCGACCCAAAAAATCGGAGAATTGCAACAACAAAACGAAGATTTAACCAAACAAATTGCTGACCTGACACAGCAACTTAACAATTCAGAGGCTCAGGTAGTAAGTCTGACACCAGCGCTGACGCAAACCGTCACTCCATCTACAACGCCCAATACATCGACAAAAACTTCTACTAAGACAACTACTTATAAAAATCAAACACTCATAAATCAACTACAGCAACTTATTACGGATAACATCAACATGAAATTAAATTCGACTGGCACTAGAGTCGGCACGGTGCAAACTTTCTTAAATCTTTACAACAATACTTCTAATAAGGTTGATAATGACTATGGAGCCAGTACCGTAAAAGCAATTTCTGCTTTTCAAAAAGCTCAAGGTTTGACGGCCGATGGACAAGCTGGTGCTAGTACTTTTAATAAAATGATTAGTTGGCTCCAAAAACAGGGTTAGTTTAAATGATAGAATTTGCAAAAAAATATAAATTAATAATATTTAGTTGCTTAGGCGTTTTGATTATCGTTAGCGTTTTTGTTTTTTTCTTTACAAAGAAGCCAATAGTTAAAAAAACAACACCAATTGCCATAGTGACGACTCCGACTGCACCAGTTGTTACCACTACAAAACCAAACACTCCTGTAACTACCACATCCGTAAAACCAGTTCCACCACCTCCACCACCAGTAGGCACAGATAGATTTATTGTTTCTTTGACTGATACGCCAGATACTATCTCAGCTAATTTATTGAGTGGGGGATACATCGCTGACGCTACGGCTTTTTCTAATTTAATCGGCACAAAAATAATTTCACCAGGTGGTTATAAAATTTCGCAAGGCTGGACCACTGCGCAAATGTTACAAGTGCTTTCCGGTAAACCATATATGAAATGGGTTTTGATTCCTCCGGGACTACGCAAAGAAGAAATCGCTGCACTGCTCGCTTCTACTTTGGGCTGGACTAAAAAACAAACCACTTATTTTATTACCAAAGACACGACCACCAAGCCGGAATATGTTGAAGGTGTTTACGCGCCAGATACTTATTTGATTCCAGTCGCAGAGACCACTACGCAAGTTACCACTAGATTGATTAATCAATTTAATCAAAATTTTTCTCCTTATCTTCCGCAATTTACCGCTAAAGATGTTAAGTGGACTTCGGCATTAACCCTTGCATCCATTGTGCAGCGTGAAGCGGCCAATGCAGCCGATATGCCACTCATCGCGGGAATTCTTTGGAACCGATTAAATCAAGGCATGCAGCTGGATGTAGATTCAACTTTGCAATACGCACGTGGAAATACAGGGAGTGGCTGGTGGGCGCCGATTACGGTGGCGGATAAAAAAATCGATTCTCCTTACAATACGTATATCCATACTGGTTTGCCTCCGCATCCGATTTCAAATCCAAGCATTGATGCGATTTCTGCAGTTCTAAATCCAGCCACCACAGACTGCATATATTATTTACATGATAATAACCACATCACACACTGCTCGGTCACTTATGCCGAACAAGAAGCGAATGTGCAAAAATATCTTATAACTCCCCCTACAACCAACTAAATTTGCGCTTAAATAGAAATTTATTAATTGGGGTATAATGGGTATATGGAACCTCTAGCTTCAAAAATACGCCCGAAAGTTTTAAAGGATTTTATCGGCCAAGAGCATCTCGTGGGTGCTGGAAAGCCTTTGCGTATCGCAATAGAAAAGAAACATTTGTTTTCTTTTCTTCTTTGGGGTCCGCCAGGTGTTGGTAAGACGACACTGGCTCGGATGTATGCTGAAGCTCTCGACGCGGACTTTTTTCAGCTTTCTGCCGTTTCGGCGGGGAAGGATGACATTCGAAAAATTATCGACCCCGATAGCAGAGCGAAGCTCGCTACGGGGCAGGAGAAGGAAAAAAAGCCCAAAGTACTTTTCTTAGATGAGATACATAGATTCAATAAAAGCCAGCAAGATTTTCTCTTGCCTTTTGTGGAGTCAGGGGAGTTGACCTTAATCGGCGCGACGACGGAGAATCCGAGTTTTGAAGTTATCTCTCCGCTTCTTTCACGTTGCCGAGTTTTTGTCTTGAATGAACTTTCAAATGACGAGATGTTGCTCATCATCGCACGAGTGGAAAAAAGTGAAAAAATAAAATTAGATGCCGCTTCAAAAGATTGGCTCGTAATGATGGCAAACGGCGATGCGCGCCAAGCCATCGCGATGTTCGAAGCCACTTTGCGTTTATATGGAAAAATAAATGTGGAAAATCTAAAAGAAACTTTGCAGTCAAAATTTTTGCGTTACGACAAAAGAGGCGAAGAGCACTACAACACCATCAGCGCTTTTATTAAAAGCATGCGCGCCAGCCAGCCTGACGCCGCGCTCTACTATATGTGCAGGATGATTGAATCTGGGGAAGACCCGATTTTTATTGCTCGACGAATGGTGGTTTTTGCGAGTGAAGATATTGGGCTCGCGGTGCCGACAGCGCTTGTTGTCGCGAACGCGGTTTTTCGTGCGGTGGAAACTATCGGTTTGCCAGAATGCGCGGAGAATTTAGCGCACGGCGTGGTTTATTTGTCGCAAGCGAAAAAAGACCGCTCTGCTTATAATGCTTACCTCGCAGCTATGGAAGATGTAAAAAAATTCGGCAATTTGCCTATACCGCTCAATATCCGTAACCCAGTCACGAAGCTCATGAAAGAATTAGATTATGGAAAAGGTTATGAAAAATATACCAAAGAAGACCTTTTGCCCGAGAAACTTAAAAAGAAGAAATATTTAAACTAATTTTAAAATGTTATAATGGGTGCATGGAAAAGAAAAGATTTTTAGGTGTGGACCCGGACGTTGTCAGGTTGGGGTGGGTGAGCTTTTTGACAGATATCAGTTCGGAAGCAATTTTTTCTGTTTTCTCTATATTTTTCACAGTTATTTTAGGTGCTTCGGCGGCGTTGCTTGGGCTAGTGGAAGGGTTTGCCGATTTTTCGGCATCTTCACTCGATTATCTTTCTGGTTGGCTCTCGGATAAATCTGGTAAAAGAAAACCGCTTGCATTGATTGGTTATGGTTTTTCCACTTTAGCCAAAGCGATACTATTAGTGGCGACATCAGTCTCAGCGCTTGCTGCTTTTCGTATCATTGAACGTCTAGGGAAAAGTTTCCGTGGTCCGCCGAGAGATGCTTGGCTCGCTTCTGTCGCCGAAGAATCAAATAAAGGTTACGCTTTTGGTTTGCACAATGCGATGGATAAAGCAGGCGCAATTTTGGGGCCACTCGTCGCTTACTTTTTACTTTTATGGATGGGGCAGGGTATGGGCACTTTTAAATTAATTTTTATTATCTCAATGTGTGGCGCAGTTGCGGCGGTTTTGGTTTTATTTTTCATGAAAGACCGCCCGGGAGCAACGCATGAAAAAGAAAATATTTTTAAAGCTTGGAAAACTTTGAGTGCTGGATTTAAAAGATATTTAGTTTCAGCTGGGATTTTTTCTTTAGCTTATTTCAGCTTTGGTTTTCTTTTGCTTAAAGCTTACAAAATCGGTTTTTCGATTAAAGATGTCGTTTTACTTTATGCGCTTTTCAATACTTCTTTTGTGGCGCTGTCAGTACCAATAGGGAAGCTGGGAGATTTTATTGGAAGAAAATATATCATTGTTTTGGAATATCTTATTTACATAACGATGTCCCTCGGTTTCGTTTTTGCCAAATCAAAAGCAGAAGTGATTATTTTATTTTTGATGTTTGGAATTTTTTACAGTATCGATGAAGCACAAAGTAAAGTTTTTATCACTGACATCGAAAAAGATAGGCGAGCGACGGCTATCGGGATGTATAATTTTGTGACTGGTTTGATTTATCTGCCGGCGTCAGCTATTGCGGGATTCCTGTGGATTTTAAATCCAGCTTACGCTTTCATCTTTGCTGCCGCGGTGACCTTTATCGCGATGTGTGTATTTATTGTCCTTAAATCTTGGCGTAAACCAATATTATCAATATGAGTCTAAACATCAAAACAACTACAGACGAAGGAGAGGTGGCGAATTTTGTCGCTTCGGCGGTGCTTGATAAATTGCAATCAGGCAAGTGTGTTTTACTTTTTTTAACTGGCGGTTCTTCTATTTCTATTGGCGTAAAAATTGCCGATATCTTAAAACAAAAAGATAAGAATTTACTAAAAAATTTAGTAGTTACTTTAACCGACGAAAGGTATGGTCCGGTGGACCACTTTAATTCAAACTTTTTTCAACTCACCGAAAAAGGTTTTTCATTGCCGAATGCAAAAATTATTCCTGTTTTAATTGACGATGATCGCAATATCACCACGGAAAAATTTGCGATACATCTTAATGAAGAATTCACCAAAGCGGAGTATAAAATAGGTCTGTTCGGTGTTGGCGTAGATGGTCACACCGCAGGAATTTTGCCGAATTCGGAAGCGACGCACGCGGATAAATTGGCTTTCACCTATGACACGGCGACATTTTCCAGAATCACGATGACTTTTAAGGCGATAGAGAAACTGGACGAAGCAGTTGTTTGGATGCAGGGCAAAGAAAAATGGCCTATAATAGAAGACCTTAAGACAGAGATAGATATCATAAAGCAACCAGCGCAAATTTTGAAAAAAGTTACATTATTAACAATCTTTAGTGATTACAAAAATTAAAAAACATGAAAATAGCGATTGATGGTTTGGGAAAAATGGGAGCACAGATTGCGAAAAAATTGCATGAAGGTGGGCATGAGGTGATTGTTTACAATCGCAGTCCAAAATCTATCGATGAGATGGCTGCTTTGGGGATGAAACCAGCTTACGAAAAGGAAGATGTGGCAAAATATTTTGAAGGCGAGCAAGCGATTCTGTGGATAATGATACCATCTGATGCTGTTGACCAAGAGTTAGCGGAGTGGATGAAAATTTTACCGAAAGATAGTATTTTAATCGACGGAGGAAACTCTGATTTTCGTCTGACGAAAAAACGCGCAGAATTAGTTGCACAAAGTGGCTCTGTTTTAATGGACGTCGGCACGAGTGGGGGAGTTTGGGGTTATCAAAACGGATTTTGTATGATGGCGGGTGGAGATGCTGAAACTTTTAAAAAGATTGAATCGATTTTAAAAACATTAAAAAATCCTACTGGTGACTATCGCTATTTTGGAGAATCTGGCGCGGGGCATTATGTGAAAATGACGCACAATGCAATTGAGTATGGAATGATGGAAAGTTTGGCAGAGGGTTATCGTCTTTTAAAGGAAGGTCCGTATAAAAATTTGGATTTAGTTTCTGCCGGAGAAGTTTGGCAACATCATAGTGTCATAACTTCTTGGTTGAATGAGTTGACAGTCGGTGCTTTGAAAGAAAATTCAGAATTAAAAGATGTGGAAGGTGTGGTCGTAGAGTCTGGCGAAGCGCGTTTTGCATTAGAAGTTGGTAAAGAGTTTCAAATAGAAATGCCTTCTATTCAAAGTGCTTTTGATGTACGAATTGCTTCACAAAAAGGAAAAATTAATTTTGCGACTAAATTATTGGCTTTGATGCGTAATGCTTTTGGCGGACATAAAATAAATGAACAAAAATAATGATACAACCTTTATAATTTTTGGTGCCTCAGGAGATCTGGCTAAGCGTTATATATTGCCAGCGCTTCAAAACATGGATTTCCAAGGTGAGATTGTACCCATTTCTCGTAAAGATTATGGAAATTTAAAGAATCTAATTAGAGGAGATGGAGAAAAAATTTTTCATCTGGCGGTGCCTCCAGAAGCTGTGTCGGATGTCGTAAAATTAATTAGTGATAATTTTAGCGGAGACAAAATAAAAATAATGCTTGAGAAACCCTTTGGCAGAGATTTAGAATCTGCCAGGGTGTTGATTGAGCATATTGATAAATATTTTTCAGAGAATCAGATTTATCGAACCGACCATTATTTAGCAAAGCAGTCACTAGAGAGGGTGGTGAATGAAAATTGGGAAAAAAAAGGAATTAGCAAGATAGAAATTATTGCCAGTGAGAAAATAGACATAGAAGGCAGAGTTAATTTTTATGAACAGACTGGAGCGTTGAAAGATTTTTTACAAAGCCATCTACTGGAAATGCTTGCCGTAGTGCTTTCTCAGTCATTTAATGAATCTCGTCGCTATGATGCCTTAAAGAATCTTCAGATAGTTTGCGATATAAAAAAACATGAGTGCGTAAAAAGAGGGCAGTATGAAGGATATCGCAAGGAGGTTGATAATGAGGAAAGTATGACGGAAACTTTTGTTTCGGTTAATATAATTTCACAAGACCCACAATGGCTTGGAGTGCCGATGGTTCTTTCTACCGGTAAAGCTTTATCAGAAAAATTTACGGAGATAAGAATCGAATACAAAGATAGCAGTAAAAAAGTTTTTAGTATCGAGCATGAGCCCGATGCTTACGGGCGAGTTATTAGAGCCGTTCTCGAAGGTAATCATGACTTATTCATTGGCAGTGGTGAAATTCTAGAGACTTGGAGAATATTGGATTCCATCCAGCAATCTTGGAAAAATTCCAAAGAAAATTTAATCATCTATAAAAAAGGGAGTGCTGTTAATGAAATATTATGAGTGAAATTTTATGATTGCGATTTTTGTTCTCGTCATTTCAATATTTCTCGGACTGATGCATCTCATTATTTATGAGGCACTTATTTCACTTTTTACTTTATCCACGACAGGGCAATTAATTCTCGGAATTATTCTAGTGGTGCTATGTTTTAGTTTTGTTTTGTCTTCGGTTTTTAATTTTAATTTCAATAATTTATTTACCAGAATTTATTATCGTATATCGGCGGCATGGCTCGGGATGGCTTTTTATTTGTTTCTAGTTTCTTGTCTGTATGTTTTAGCCCTTTCGGTTTTACCGACTTCTAGCGTGTCTATTTTGAACAATTTCGGAATTTTATTTTTTGCCTTGGCTGTCGTCGTTAGTATTTATGGTTTTTTTCATGCTCGCAATATTTTAATTAAGAATGTAAATATTGTCTTACCAAATTTGCCCAAAGGTTGGGAAGGTAAAAAAGCCGTTTTTATTAGCGATATACATCTAGGCGCAGTCAATGGAGAAAATTTTGCTAAAAAAATTGTCACCAAAATAAATGAGCTCAATCCAGAAATGGTTTTAATCGGTGGAGACCTTTATGATGGGGTAAAAGTCAATGAATTAGCAATAGTAAAACCATTTGCAGATTTACACCCAACCCTTGGAACATATTTTGTGACAGGTAACCACGAGGAGTTTCGCGACAATAGCCTTTATCTTAAAGCTATTAGAAATATTGGGATTAGTGTTTTAACCAATGAAATATTAACCATAAACGGTTTACAGCTGGTTGGTGTAGATGACCGTGATTCGATAAATGCCGAAAAATTTAAAGTTATTCTTGAAAATTTAAAAATTGATAAAAATAAACCAACCATTCTTTTAAAGCACCAGCCATTGCAACTTGATATAGCTGAGAAAGCAGGAATAAATTTACAAATTTCTGGGCACACACACAAAGCGCAAGTTTTTCCGCTTAATATTTCCACTCATTTTATTTTCAAAGGTTATGATTATGGTTTTCGTATGTTGAAAAAAATGGCTGTTTATACTTCGAGCGGGGTAGGAACTTGGGGTCCGCCACTTCGCGTCGGCTCCGACAGTGAGATTGTTGTTTTAACTTTTACCACACCAGCTGAACCAAAGAAATAATTATTACCAAGCAGACTTGAATAATAATATTCATTAAGACAAATGTGACCGCGAGCATTCCCAAATGATTAAAGAATTGCCAAGGGATAAAGACCAGCAGAATTATCAAAACCCAGACATTTTTTAAATCTTGCACCGATGGACCAATCATCGCTCCCATATTTAATAATAAAAATATTAAAACCCAATCTTTCCACAGAGTGAGATTGACATGGCTGAGAAATTTAAAGAAATCATTCAGGAAAAATTTCCAGTTAGTAAATGCCGGCATGATAAACTGATTCGCCAGAAAAAATTTATTGACTAAAAATAAAAAACCTATTCCTCCCAAAATCGGTGCGATAGAAATAAGTAAATTTCCCAATATCGGAACTTTTGGATTCGAGTAGGTGACTTGTGGCTGAATAGAGATGACTGTGTATTTGTGAATTTTTGCGCCCATCAAAAGAGCGAGAAGGGCGTGAGAACTTTCATGGATAAATGCTCCGAAATAGTAGAGTAAATGATTTATTTTGTAATTCAAAAAATGCCAGTTGAGCCAATTGCTGACATATCCGAGTGCGCTAATGATGATAATAATTATTCCGATCGTAAACTCCTGCATCTTCTAAGATTAGCATGTTTATCTTTTTATTTTAAATTTGCTATAATACACTTATGAAAATCGAATGGAACAAAGTAACTTGGTATTCTAAATTAATAGCCGTAATTTTATTTGTCGTGGTTTTTTATTTTGGTTTTTCTTTAGGTAAAGAAGCAGGGGAAATAGTGCCGACTATTCCGGTGCAAATACCTGTAGTAAAACCTATCAACACTGTCTCTTATTCTTGCGATGCAGGTAAGACTATCGTCGCAGCTTTTTATCAAGGAGTAGCTAAACCAGTCGCAGCTGGAGATATGCCTATTCCGACTGGAAGTGTGGTTTTGAAGCTAAGCGATGGACGTTCCATGACCTTACCACAAACAATTTCCGCAGACGGAGGAAGGTATGCAAACAAAGACGAATCTTTTGTTTTTTGGAGTAAGGGCAATGGAGCTTTTGTAACCGAAAGTGACCCAAATATCCAAACTTACAGCAATTGTGTTACAAAATAATTAATATTATATAGGTGTGGATAAACCTCCAGACGTTGGACGTCTGTAAGCTTACAGACGTCCAACGTCTGGAGTCAATGCTTCATGAAATAAATTTCATTGAATCTTCATTTAAGAGGTGTATAATGTGCTAAGCAAAGGTCAAATTAACAGTTAATTATTATTAATAAATTTATGGAAAATATGGATAAAAAAGAATGTGGATGCGCAGAAGGTAAGTGTGCTTGTGGTTCTATGGGTCATATGCATGGTTGTCATGGTGGAATGTATCATCTTCTAAAAGTAGTTTTGAAGATTTTCATCCTAATCATTATCTTTTGGTGTGGATTCCAGCTTGGTCAAGAATCTGGTTTAATCAAGGCAGAATATGGACGCGCTATGATGATGAGTCAAAGAGGAGGTGCTTCTAATTTTGGAATGATGGGTGGTAATAGTGGTTGGAACAATAATACTTCTGGTGTTATGATTCCAGCAACCAACGCTACTCCTGTAGTGCCAACACCAGCTAAATAATTTTCAAATTAATATTTGAATAAGATAAAACAAAAACCCTCCAATTGGAGGGTTTTTGTTTTATCTTATTAATTAATTAGAAACCGAAGATGTGAGAGAAGAATGAACCAATGGCACCAAAGAATCCCTTTGGTTGTGGAGTTGTAGCTGTTGTGCTCGTTGATGCTTTTTGATCAATTACGCTTGAGGCGGTAACTGAATTTCCATTTACTGTTCCTTGGACGACGACATTGTCACCGACAGCTATATTTGAAATGGTAATGGTTGTTTGTCCTTGGATAATTTTTGCGTTTGTTACATCAACAGTATAGGTCACATTGCTCTTGTTTGTGATAGTAAGCGTATTACCACTTAAAGAGGTGACTGCTCCAGCAACTACGGGTTGTCCGTTGCCAGTGATTGGTGAAGTCTGGTTTTGACCTGGTTGGCCATTATTACTTGCGCCTGGTGTTCTTGCCATAACGCCATCACGAATTGTCGTAGCGACAAGATTGGTTCCGGTTAATGTACCTTGGGCCATAATTGTATCCCCGACAACGATGCTAGAGATTGTTCCTGCAGCGTTACTTTTTGTAATCGTTGCATTTGTGGCATCTACTGTGTAAGTGGTGGTTGTAGGAGTGGCACTAGTGGTTGTTGAACCAGTGGTGTTTGGTCTCATTCCATGGGTACTAGTAATAGTTATGATACTTCCATTTATAGCAGAAACTGTACCGAACACGCTAGGCTTCATCATGCTCTTCATTCCGCCCATATGACCAGCTCCTCCCCAAGCATGGGGTTGGCCAGCGTACGCGCCATTATTAGGTCCTCCTGTTGGAGTGGTTGTCGTTTGTGCGAAAGCGGGAACAGCCATAGTTAAAACTGCTAATGCTGCTAAACCTATAAAACTAGAAACATATTTTTTATTTTGCATATATTAATTAGATTAATTATTAATTAGTAAACTTAATGAAGTAAACAATATATAACTTATAATAAACAGAATACGACATTTTCTGTGTGCTAATATATACGTGATATGTGAGGTAAATGGTGCATAACTTTGATGCACCATTTTTAATTATTTTGGCGTATAATATATATATGATGAAAATATTTAAAAAATCTAATTTGTTTCTATTTTCTTTTTTAGTAATTATGTTTTCTATGTTTTCTATGTTTATTTCCACAGCCCACGCTACCGTGACTCCGACTCTTTCAGTGGCAGCTACTGGAGATGGAAATTCAGTTCAGGTTAATGTTATGGGAGACCCAAATGCCAGTGTTTTTATGGTTTATGTAAAAAGTGGTGCTGGACAACAGATACCTTTAATTGGAACTACCAGTGCCAGTGGATTTTTGACTACCACCATCAGTAGCTCCTCTTATGGAATTGTTTCTGGCGCTCCAGTTTATGTCATATTGGATAATATCAATGGTCCGCAATCTGCCAATGTGACTTGGCCAGCGGTGACTTCCTTGCTCTCTAGCGGTAACATGATTTCTCTCAGCCAAACCGGTTTGGTTTTGACAGTTGGACAATCATCAACAATTACTGCTAGCAATTTAAATGGTAGTTCTTTATATTTATCCAGTAATTCTAATCCACTCATCGCCAATTTTAGTGTCAGTGGCTCTCAGATAACTGTTTTAGCTAATGGTTATGGCTCTACTACTGGAACGGTATGTTTAGTTAACAATACTACAAACTGTGCAAGCATCTATGTCATGGTTCAAAATAGTAGTGCAGTGCCACTTAGTTTTAGTCAAAACAGTATTTCCTTGTCATCTGGACAATCTGTAGCTGTTCAGATTTCTGGTGGTTCTGGATCTTATTCTGTGCTTAGTAATTCTAGTCAAGGTGGCGCTTTAGTAACTACCAGTATTTCTGGACAAATTATTACTTTGACCACGGCTAGCACGAGTGGTTCTTCATCAATCACTGTTTGTTCTACAAATATGAATTCTTGTGGAATTGTAAATGTTTCAATCGGTACGACTAATTCCACAACTACGGCAATTTCTTTTAGTCAAACAAATCCGACTGTAACTATCGGACAGAGCTCTAATATTAGTATCTATGGTCCCACCAGTAGTCTCTTTTATGTTTCTTCAAATTCAAATCCTAGTATTGTCCAAGCCAATTTATCTGGTAGTGTTCTGACCTTGCTTGGTATTGCTAATGGAACTTCCACAATAAGTGTTTGTTCTTCCTCAAGTAATTGTGGAACCTTAACTGTAACCGTCAGTCCTAATTACAGTACAAACGGTGGAAATATTACACTAAGCCAAGACACTATCTCTCTTTCTGTTGGTCAGAATTCAAATATTACAGTTTCTGGTGGAACCATGCCCTATACCACTTTGATTACACCCAATAATATTTTTCAAGCGACGCTCAACAGTAACATATTGACGATTTATGGTCTTGCAGCAGGTTCGTCTTCGATGAGTGTGTGCTCAAACGGAACATGTGCTTCTGTTACTGTCACAGTTCTAGGAACAGGTTCAACTAGTTCTTATTTACCGGTGGGCTGTTACTCCACTGTCGGCTATAGTCAAACGACAGGAATGTCTTGCTCGACAGTTGTTTCTGCCAACACCAGTACTATTTATCCAGCGGGTTGTTACTCTACTGTTGGTTATAGTCAAACTAGTGGCTTACCTTGTAGCTCTACATCTACTGCCACAACACCGACGGTGCCAGTTGATTGTACCGGAGCAGTCTATAGCATCTCCACTGGTCAAGCTTGTCCTGTCAGCACTATAATAACTACCCCAGTTGTCGCAACACCCACGACTGTTGCTACACCTACACCCGCATCAACAAATACCGCTTTTATTTTTACCACTCAACTGAAGCTAGGTTCCACTGGTACTGCAGTAATTCAATTACAGAAAAAATTAAAAACATTAGGATTTTACAAAGGGAAAATTGATGGGGGATATGGAGCAGCAACAGAATTAGCGGTTAAGGCACTTCAAAAAGCTCATAAACTTTCTCAAGTAGGTGTCGTTGGTCCACAGACAAGAGCAATTTTAAATAAATAAAAATTTATTCTACGTGTACTTTAATATCGGTCCGTTCGTTTTTTAGGTTGAGGAAAAGTATTGTAAATGAACCTAAAAATATTATTATTGAAGCAACCCAAAATACATAATCGTATGCGTCTATTTGAGCTTTTAACTCTATTAGAGTAATGTATTTTTGAATATCGAGAGGTATGTGGCTAGCAAGTCTACTGAAACTATTAATAGCAAAGACATTTGTATTTGTTCTATCATTCAAGATTGTCGCAAAAATTGCGATACCGAACGCGCCAGCGATGTTTCGTACCAATGCGAGAATCGATGAAGCCACACCGATTTCGTGTTGTGGCACTACTGAGGCGATAATGTTTGTGCGTTGCGCCATTCCGAATCCGAGTCCGAAAGCCATGATTCCAAGTGGAAGCGCAATGTCGAGCGCAGTTGATTTAGCATCCATTCCAGTTAACATGAAAATACCAAGCGCGGCAACCAATGTACTGGCAAAGATTACATATTTAGATTTTACTTTACCAGTCAGCATGCCACCAATCGGCGCCGCCACCATGATTGCTATTGCCATGGGCACAAAAAGATATCCTGATTGAGTGGCGTTATAACCTAAGAAAGTTTGCGCAAAAATCGGTATTAAAAATACACCACCCATCATTCCCATGAACACCACAAAGTTATTTACCAATGCATTCACAAATGCCGGAATTTTAAAGAATTTCAAGTCGACGATTGGCTCGGGAACATTTTGTTCTATTTTGATAAAGACGCCCAGTAGTATCACGACAAAGAAATAACATATTAAACTGTCGATTGCCATCCAGCCCCAAGTGGACCCTTGGTCTAAGACCAACACAAGAGCAGAAAGCATACCACCTAGAACAATCGCACCCCACCAGTCAAAATAAGTAGTTTTCTGTTCTGAACGTGATTCATTGATGAAACGGATAGCCATAAGCATACCCAAAATTCCGATAGGAAGGTTTATTAAAAAAACCGAACGCCATCCAAAGTTATCAATCAACGGTCCTCCAATTAATGGTCCGAAGACTATCGCGGCGGCAAAAGAAGATGACCAGATGCCGAGCGCTTGTGCGCGCTCCTTGCCTTGTTTAAAGGTGATGGCTAATATCGCCATGGCGGTCGGATAGTCCGCGCTACCAGCGATTGATTGAATAATACGAAAAACAATCATCGAGGGAAGATTCCAAGAAAGTCCCGCCAAAACGGAGCCTAAAATAAAAATACTAAAACCCAGAACGTAAACTTTTTTACGCCCAATTGTATCTCCAAGTTTTCCCCAAATTGGTACGAAAACAGCGTTGGCTAAAATATAAGCTGTGGCAATCCAGCCGGCAGCTGAGACAGTAATACCGAAATCACTGATTATTTTAGGTAATGCCAAATTAACAATCGTTTGGTCGAGTCTACCCAAGAATGTTCCGATAATAACAGTTAGCAATATCCACCAACGTAAATTTGATTCCTTTTTTTGACTTTTTTCTTCTTCCATTATTTATTAGTATAAACAGTTATTTTTGCAGACATTCCACTTTTCAATTCTGGATAATCAGAGACATTGAAACGGACTTTTACATCAAATTTTTCGATTGGACGCTGGTCAGAAATATCAAAGAGCACACCAGTATCGTCAGAAACAGGGCTGACTTCATCAACAATCCCTTCATAAGTTTTTCCTGGAAAAGCGTCAACAGAAAAAGTCGCTCGTTGACCAGCCACGATATTTTTTAATCCTTTTGTTTCTTCTAATTGTCCTACAACTTTCATTTCAGTTACGTTTACGATAGAAACGACAGTTTGTCCAGGAGAGAAATAAGAACCTAAGACTTCTGGTGCGTAAGAAATAACTCCGCCATCTTTTGCGGAAATTGTTTCTGAACCTACTAGGGCGATAGGAGAGTTTGGTGTAACAACATCTCCCTCTTTAACATATAAAGCATTTAATACTCCAGGCGCAGAAGGCGCTAAGTTGATAATTGGCGCTTCAAGGTTTGAGTTTTCAATAAAAACACTATTTTTTTCCACCTGCCAGAATAGAAATAATCCAAGCAAGCCAAAAATAACTACAAATGAAAACAAACTATGCAACCAAGGTTTTTTGAAAAGATTTTTTTCTTTTGAAACGGTTTCGTGAATACTTTTTTCTTTTTTTTCTTCGTGCATATAATATATTAGTTATTAGTAATAGAAGAATCGCTTGTAAAGTCAATGGCAGGAGAGTTTGGAGTAGCTATTTGTCCTGGCGTGATGGCAACTGATACAACAGTACCATTATCTGGAGCGGTAATTATTGTGTTTTCATAAGCAGCTTGCGCTATTTGCACTGCGCCTTCTGCGTTATCCATTTGCGCTTGAGCTGCAGCCACATCTTCTGGTCGAGCAGCGGTTACTAGAGCATCAAGAGATGCATTTGCTTGGTCAAGAGTGGCTTGGGCATTCGAAACTGCCTGAGTCTGTGTCTGTAGAGCTGACTGATAAGCATTGTAGTTAGCTAGGTAATTTGGTGCAGTATTGTTTGGTATTGGTATATTCCAAGTAGTGCCTAAATAAGAAGTGCCTGTAGGAAATTCCACATAGAGTCCAGTGCTTAGAATCGGTTCAGGAGTCGTTGTGCTGACAATTCCTGTTCCGTTTACAATACCTGAGATTGAGAAATACCCACTTTGACCTCCTTGGTTGATAACTAGATTGATTGTTCCTTCTGTGCTTCCCGCGTATGTCCCCGTGATCGAAGGTGCAGGTAAAGAAACATCTGTATTTGATTTTGCCACAATAGTAGAGTTTAAAAGATTTGCATAAGCATTTGCGACTAAAAGTTTCTGTTGTTCGGTAACTCCACTTAAGTTCACTTGCGCAGAGTTCACAGCAGCCTTCGCAACATCGATAGCTGAGCTTGTAGCTCCGTTTATGATTTTTTGATAACTTGCCTTGGCTGATTCATAGGCGGCTTGTGCTTGAGCGAGGGCGCCTTGGGTATTTCCTGCATCTAGGGTTGCTAGAACTTGTCCTTTGACAACCTTGTCACCAGCTTTAACAGAAATAGAGTTGATTCTACCACCAGCTAGGAATCCTAAAGAAATATCCTGTGGCATCGAAGGATTGCTGCCTCCTTCAATTACATCTGCGTTAGTATTGTCTTGTATCACGGGCGTAGGTATATACTTATTTATTTTTTGATAACCGTAAACTCCTATAATAGCTGCAATTACTAGGGAAATTATAATTATCTGTTTAGGGTGATTTAGTAACGATTTCATATGATTTTTCATAATTAATTAATTTGTTATTAAAATTCTAATAATACGTTCAAAATTTTCATAATCTTTTTTGTTTAGTTTTGAAAGCATCTTTTTAAACATTAATTCCTTTTGTTTACATAACGATACGGAAAGCTTTTTTGAGGAAGTGGAGAGAACAATAAAAACGATACGCCTGTCTTTTTTATCATCAATTCTTTTTATCAGACCCTTCTTTTCCATTTCTTTCACAATCTCGGTGGCGGACGGGGGAGTGATTCCTAGGTGATCAGCAATACTCTTCATTGTCTCTTTCCCCGTCGGTCCGATGAAACCAAGAAGTTCAACTTGAGAAAAAGTTAAATCATGTTCAAATCCTTCTCTCTTAATGCTTTTTAAGATATTCTTTCTGAAGTTAAAAATTAAATCCGAAAGGCTAGATTTTGAATAAGTGTTTGACATATATTTATATAACTAATAGTTAGGTAGACTAAGTATATTCTATTTATAGTCTTTTGTCAAATAGCTTAACTTAGTGCTATAATCTATGGGTCATGGAACAAAATTTACAAGGATCAAATACTACTTTGCCGAATTTTTCATTTTCTGGCGTTTGTTCTGTTTGTCATCAGCCGATATTACCTCAATATTATTTTTGTCCAAATTGTGGAGCGAAGATAAATACCGCTCCGCTTTCTACCACACCACAAACTCAAGCTTGGATATATCTATTTAGTATCATTTTGCCACTGATAGCTTTTCTTTTTATTACTAGATGGCCTGGCGTAAAATACTATAAATCAAAAGACCCTAAGACGCATCGTATTGGACAAATAGCCTGGGCGCTTATTATCATATCCAGCTTGGTAACCATTGGGCTTGCATGGTATTGGACACAGCAGATGATTCAAAGCCAAATTCAGAGTATTAATACTGACTTTAGCGGAATATAATGAATAAAAGACTTTGGACCTTCGTCGCAATTGTAATACTTGTATCAATTTCTGCTTTTTTTCTGTCGGGATTTTTTGCTGATGCGGTGACTTATAATAAAAGTGCTCCAGTAGTAAGGGTAGCTCAAACTACATCAGTTCTAGCTACTGCGCCAGTTGTCGTCACAATTCCACCACTTGACATCGCACTCTATGACAAAAAATTAAATATTCTTGCCAACAATCCTCCCGATCCTATTGTATATACTACCGTTAAAACAGTCACACAAAATTCAAAAGGTAAATCAATTACAACTATTACCAAAGTACCCGTTTCTCCACAGCCAGTTCCAGTTCATCTCTGGCCAGTCAAAACTGTTTATCCAAATGCTGGAGTGCTTTTGCCATTTAATCGTATCGTGGCTTATTATGGAAATTTGTATTCAACTAAAATGGGAGTACTGGGAGAATATCCAGAAGATCAGATGTTGCAAATGTTGGAAGGGGAAGTAAAAAAATGGGAAGTAGCTGACCCGTCCACGCCAGTTATTCCAGCGCTTCAATATATAGCAGTGGTGGCACAGGGTAGTCCGGGAGCTAGTGGGATGTATCGAGCACGTATGCCATTTTCGGAAATAGACAAAGTGATTGCGATGGCCGCAAAAATTAATGCGATTGTTTTCTTGGATGTGCAAGTTGGACTTTCCAATGTGCAGACAGAGGTTCCGCTTTTACAAAAATATTTAAAAATGCCAAACGTAGAGCTGGCGATTGACCCGGAGTTTTCGATGAAGACCGGCGCTCATCCAGGGACTGTCATTGGTACTTTTGATGCGACCGATATAAATTTTGTTTCAAACTATTTAGCTAATCTAGTAGACCAGAATAATCTCACCCCAAAAATTCTTGTTGTGCACCGTTTTACGGAAGGGATGATTACAAATTACAAACAAATTAAAACAACACCAGAGGTGCAGATTGTGATGAATATGGATGGTTGGGGAGACCAAGCTCATAAAATAGCCACTTATAAGGAATTTATCTATGAAGAACCTGTACAGTTTACGGGAATAAAATTATTTTATAAGAACGACCTAACCGTTCCAGGTAGTGCGATGTTGACCCCAGCCCAGATTTTGAAACTAAATCCAGAGCCGATATATATTCAGTATCAATAAGCGTTCTTGTGCTATAATTTTATTATGGATTCTCCAAAAGAAAAAAAAGCTTTTTCTCTCGTTGCTCGAATGAAAAGCGTTACGCATGCATGGCGTGGTGTTTGTGTATTTTTTAAAACGACTCATAATGTTTGGGTGCAGAGTTCTTGTTTCCTTTTCGAGATAATCTTAGCAATTATTCTGCGTATTTCAGGTATTGAATGGATTTTAGTTATTCTTTCAGGAGGTTTGTTGATAGTAGCTGAAGCGTTTAACACGGCTATCGAGATTGACATTGATTTAACTTCCCCTAATTATCATCCTTATGCCAGAGACACAAAAGATATCGCGGCGGGCGCAGTTTTGCTGATGTCAATAATTACCGCCATTGTCGGATTAATCATTTTCTTGCCAAAGATTTTTTAGATGAATTTTAGATTAAATAGACTATTGCCTAATTTTTCTTAAATTGATAGAATGTGAACACCTATGAACAATCAAGTAAAAATTTTTCTTTCGATTATTGGTCTTCTAATTTTGGGTACAATTGCTGCGGTTTTATTACAACCTAAAAGCACGCCAGCGGCTCCTGGTAAATATGAGGCTCTAGCGCAATGTATAAAAGATTCTGGCGCTACTTTCTATGGAGCTTTTTGGTGTCCACATTGTCAGGCCGAAGAAGCAGACTTTCAAATGACCCGTCAAGCATTAGCAGCAATAGGTCTTTATACTGAATGTTCTACTGCAGATGGAACTGCGCAGACACAAGTATGTATTGATAAAAAAATCCAGAGTTATCCAACTTGGGTGTTTAAGGATGGTTCAACCTTAACAGGCACAATTCCACTCGCTCAACTAGCGCAAAAAACTGGTTGTACAGTGCCACAATAAATATGAATCCTGATGCCATCAATGATCTGAATATTGTTCTCGGACTTGGAGCTATCATGCTTCAGATTCTTTCTGTGATTGCTTTGTTTTTGCTTTTTTTCCGTTCTAAGGATAGAAGCCGAAATTTTTATTTAGATTTTATTGATAAACATTTTTTGATTTTAGCCTTTTTGATTTCTTTGTTTTCTTCTATTTTTCCTTTAGTCTATTCTGAGATTATTAATTTTTTGCCGTGTGTGCTGTGTTGGTGGCAGAGAGTGTTTATGTTTCCAACTCTTTTTCTTTTTGCCACGGCGCTTTGGGATAATGACCGAAGAGTTGTTCGCTACGCTGCACCCTTGTTATCAATTGGCTTTTTAATTTCCGTTTATCATAATTTTAATTATTATTTTGGAGAGACTTCCAGCGCTCCTTGTGATGCGACAGGAGTGTCTTGTTATCAGCATTTAGTTTCGGTATTTGGAGGATATATTTCAATTCCCATGATGGCGCTTTCGTCATTTGTTGCGCTTCTGACACTTCTAGCTGTTGCTCATTTTTATAAAAAAGAAATAAAGGTTTAATTATTAATTAACTACAAATCACATGGGAAAGGGAAATAACGCATATCGAAAGGATGTGAAGAAGCCAAAAAAGGAAAAAAAGAAATAGTTTAAAAATCCCTCCGATTTATCTCGGAGGGATTTTTTGTTTAAAATTAATATAGATGATACAATCTTAAAAATGCAAGAAATTAACACCCAAATATTAATTATTGATTTAGGTTCTCAATACACGGAAATAATCAGACGCAGTTTGCGTTATTTGGGATTTCGCTCAACCATAATTTCTCCGGAGGAACTTTTAGAGGCTCCAGACGTTGGACGTCTGGAAGCTTCCAGACGTCCAACGTCTGGAGCGGGAGCCAACTTGAAGAGCATTATTTTATCTGGTGGTAGCGCCAGTGTCTATGATGGAGATGCTCCTAAAATTCCAAAAGAAATATTAGATTTAGGTATTCCAATTTTGGGCATTTGTTATGGAATGCAATGGTTGGCTTATGTCAACAATCCTGACTCTGTGCATAAAGTTAAAGAGGGTAAATCATATGGTCCTGTTGAAGTGACTTTAAGCAAAAGCAAACTTTTTGAAAATTTAAGCGAAAAGAATAATGGAAAGATAAATGCATGGTCCAGCCATGGAGATTCAGTAAAAAAAGTTCCAGCTGACTTTAGTATTATTGCTACTTCCAAAGACGGTGTAGTGATTGAAGGTATGGAGTGTCAGGCGAAAAATATTTATGCTGTGCAGTTTCATCCAGAAGTGGAGCAAACCGAAGATGAAAATATTATTTTAAATAATTTTGCTTCAAAAATTTGTAATTGCATTTTAGATTATGACAAAAAAAATATCATAGAAGAAATTAGAACAAATACCAAAAAAATATTAGGTAATGGCACGGCAATTATTGGAGTCTCCGGCGGAGTTGATTCTACGACCTTGGCTGCTATTTTGGCGCCAGCACTAGGTGAGCAATTGAAAGCATTTGTGATTGATACTGGCGGAATGCGCAAAGATGAAGTTGAGAGGGTAAGAGAAATCGCTAAAAAAGCAGGTGTAAACCTGGAAGTAATTGATAGGTATAAAAATAAATTTGTGGAAAGTGTGGGGAAGAGCATTGATGCTGAAGAAAAACGTGCTCACTTTCGAGCAGTTTACGGGGAAGTATTTCAAGAAGTGGCGAAATCCTATGGTGCAACCCATATGATTCAAGGAACTTTGGCGACTGATTTGATTGAATCTGGTGGTGCCGGAAAGTCTGCTTTAATTAAGACACATCACAATGTTGACCTTAAACTTGGATTGAAGGAAATAATACCATTGTCTGATTTTTTCAAATTTGAAGTGCGAGAACTAGCACGTGAATTTGGATTGGAAGAATTATTAACTAATCGTCAGCCTTTCCCAGGCCCAGGTTTGTATTTGCGAATTGTTGGAGTAAAAGTCACAGAAGAATTATTGGAGATTGTTCGAGAGGCAGATTATGAAGTGACACAAATTCTAAAAAAACACAATGTTTATAAGGATATTTCTCAAACTATTGTGGCGCTCCTCGGAGTAAATACTGTGGGAGTAAAAGGCGATGGCAGAGTCTATGGATATTCTTTGGTGGTGCGTACCGTGGAGACAATTGATTTTATGACAGTCAAGGGATTTTACTTAGAGAAAGTTATCTGTGAAGAAATAACTAGCGCGTTGGTCAAGCATCCAAAAATTGTTCGAGTGTTTTTTGATTGGACGACCAAACCTCCAGCAACGACTGAATTTGAATAATTTTTTTTTAAAAATGATTACAAAAATTTTAAAAGAGATAGAATCAAAGAAAAATAAAAAGAAAGACAAAACGCTTTCTAGGTTTTTTAAGACGGGCAAAGGGGAATACGGAGAGGGAGATATTTTTTGGGGTTTAACTGTTCCAGTTTCCCGCCAGATTGCTTTGAAGCATAAAGATTTGCCGTTGTCAGATGTAAATTTATTGTTAAAAAACAAAGTTCACGAAGTGCGTTTGATTGGCTTACTTGTATTAGTGGATAAATATAAACGTTCGTCATTTTCTGAAAAAGAAAAAATAGCTAAATTTTACTTAAAAAATACTAAATATGTGAACAATTGGGATTTAGTTGATTTATCCTCACATTATATTTTGGGTGATTATTTATTAAGTCAGCCTAAAAAAGATATTTTGGTTCAATTAGCAAAATCAAAAAATTTATGGGAACAAAGAATTGCTATTGTCTCCACCTATGCATTTATTAGGCGCGAGAAGTTAGATGAAACTTTTAAAATTGCGAAGATGTTTTTAGGACATGACCATGATCTGATTCACAAGGCGACTGGTTGGATGCTTCGTGAGGCGGGTAAGAAAGATGAAAAAGCCTTGCGTAAATTTTTAGACGCCAATCTTTCTAAGATGCCTCGTACGATGCTTCGTTATGCAATAGAAAAATTCGGAGAGGATATTCGGATGGAATATTTAAAGAAATAAATTTTTGTGATATACTGGTTTTATTATGGCAGATAAAGCAATCAAAGATGATATTAAAGACCAAACGACTAGTTATGTGACAGCAGCGCTTGGATTAGTGGCTGGTTTGGCTTGGAATGACGCAATTAAGTCTTTAATTGAGGCTGTTTTTCCGTTTGCGGCGACTGGTATTTTTGCGAAATTTCTATACGCAATCATTATAACCTTAGTAGTTGTTTTTATCAGTAGGTCAATATTACGCACATCTTCTTCAGCTACAATGAAGAAGTAGAAATTAATTTTTTAAAAAATTCTCCTCAAGAGACTCATGAACCAGTTTTTGTGTATAGGTTCTATTTGAGTTATGGTAACCGGAAACACAGTTGCATTTATTGCACTGGCTATGTTTTGTACTGCTGGATTTTCTGACTTTACAATTGTTGCAACTTCCTTTTTTGGAATATTTTTAATAACTGATACAGTGTTTGTATTTTCTCCATTAATGATAGGTGGAGTCGTTTCACCTACAGATGTAATATTCATCGCAACATTTTGTTTTTCAAAAGTTTGCATTGCTTGGTTCCAAGTTTTTCCAGATAACGCAGAATTGACATAAGCAGTTTCCCAAATTTTAGTTTGAAGGTCTGCGTCTTTCACTCCACCATCAATATCTTGAATAGTGGCTAAGTAATCAAGTGGAGTTTTTGGAGCAGTGCCGTCTGTGGGTTTGGTTAACCAATCTGCTGGTTTTTCATTTTGCGCCAAAATTCCTTCTATGGCCCAAGCGGTTGAAGAAGCATTGTCATTCCAACTGCCATCCGCCCTCTCACTTTGTTCTAAGAAATTTTCTGCATTTGCCAGAGCGTCTTTTACTTGTCCGACTTGATTGAAAGCAGATAGAGCCTCCATCGCCGCGCCAGTCATATCTACACTATCGCTATCCCAAGAGCCATCACTACCTTGTTTGCTTAATATAAAATTTATATCACTACTTATAATTGGGTCACTCTGCGTGTATCCAGCATTTTGTAAAACGATTAGAGCAAAAATATCATCATTGTCTTCGTTTGGGTCGCCGAATTGTTTTCCGTCAAAACTCGTAACTATTTTTCCAATATAATTTTCTCCATTCGTGTCGTAAGGATTGAGTCCAAGAGCCATCAACGCCATCGCGCGTCTTTCATAGTCGGTTAAGATTGGGTTTTCCATTGTCTCTCCATCAAGATATTTTGTTAACTTTATTGTTTGTGATTCATAATTTCCTGAAGCAAGAGCTATAGCTGCCCAGTCAGTGTATAAATCTCCGTCAAAAGAACCGTCAGTTCCTTGTTGGGCAGTTAGAAAATCAAAAGCTTTTCCCGTATCAAAAGTCGGGGTAGTTGTTACTATTGGCGTAGGTATAGATGCGATTGTTGCTACTGTGGAAGGCGCTGCTGGTGTGGTTGTAGATGTATTTGAAGGAGTATTGTCGTTCAATTGTCCGCCTCCAGAACCAACTGGAGCGGGTGGAATTAACGAATTAATATTAATTGTAACTTGGTCTCCTAAACTATTATTATTAAAATCATCAAGCTGGAACATGATCGTGTCTCCAGCAGAGATTGGTAACTCAGTTGCTCCAAAATTAGCTGAAGTGCCGTTTTGATAAATTGCCCAATATTGGCTACTGGGGTCAGCAGCCACATTATTAATTGCAGTAATAAAAAGGCCATACTGAGGATCATTTGAAAATTGTGGATTAGATATAGCACCATTATTTTCTGCTGCCTCTAGTGCACAAATGGCAAGATATGAGTTTGTAAAACCCGCTTGTGGATAATTGTGAACTACTCCGTTCGTGTCGGTGACAGAGCAACTAGATGGTACATCTACTGAGGTTGTAATATTTAACCCTGCTGCATGAACAGTATTAAAAAAACCAAAAATAACGAAACTTGCTAAAACTATAAATATACTTATTTTATTTTTCATGATTTAAAAACTAATTAATAATCTGACTTCTCATATTTCCAAGAGACGACATCTCCAGGGTTTATCTTATAATTTGAAATACCAATTTGTGCTTCTATACCGTTCACATAGTAAATCCAAACCAAGCTATTACTATTTTTTATTCCGTTTATTTCATTTATAAATTTACCCATACTCATATAATTTTGTTCGGTGAAATTTATTTTTCCTTCACTTCGGAGCTGGCTCATAAAATCATAGACACTCATTTTCTGTGTAATGGCATCTTCATAGCTGACTCCGTTTATTTCTAAAACAGTTTCAATTGTTTTGGTCTGGCTGACAGGTTTATTTGCTGTGGTATTTAGATTTAAATTTTCTGAAATGGCAGGAAGGTTAGTCGTCTGTTGTTTTGGAGCTCCGTGTGGAATAAAGAAAAATAATCCTAATAATATTAAAACTATGATGACCACTATAATTATTTTTATTTTTTTATTTTTCATAAATTAAGCACAAAAAAAATCCTGCCAGATAGAATCCAGAGCAGAATTTGGGGTCCTTCAAATAAAGAGATAAATGAAGGCAAAGAGACTTTTGTCCTGCTCGGGAATACATGAAACGATTGGTATTCGGACTTGTCTTCGACCTAGGTCGAAGCTTACCGTAGCGGCACTGTACTGGAATCAAACCAGTTTCCCCAATAGTTTCTTTTCGTTTTCAAATGAACTCACTCTAGTATATACTTACCCTATATCTTATGTCAAAGAAAAGTGTGGAAACAAAAAAAAAGAAAATTATGGTCTTTGGAACTTTCGACGGTCTACATAAAGGTCATGTTGATTTTTTTAAACAGGCTAAAAACTTCATAAAAAATTCATTTTTAATTGTTTCAATAGCTAGAGATAAAAATGTTTTAAAAATAAAAGGGGAGTATCCAAGTTTAAAAGAGGGAGAACGGGTCGCCTTAGTTGAAAGTTGTAAACTAGCTGATAAAGTTATTTTGTCTGGTACAAAAAACCATATTCCACATATTGTGAAAATCCGTCCAGATATTATTGCTCTAGGTTACGACCAAAAAGCCTATGTGAAAGATTTAAAAAAAGATTTAAAAAACAAGGGTGTTTTAGTTAAAATCATACGTCTTAAACCTTACAAGGAACATGTTTATAAGAATCACTTGCTAAAAATTAAGTGATAAATATAATAATTATATGCAAGAAATAGATATCATAAAATTCATCAAAAAACATTTTGCTCACACAGATTTTCTAAAGGTTTTTCTTTTTAGTTTTTTCTTCTTTCTGGTTTTCGTGTTAGTTGGGGCGGGTGTATTGTGGCATTACAGAGCCAAGGTATTTGGATTTTTAGGTAAAGAATATATGCAAGAAATTCAAAATGAAAATGCTTCCAGTGTAGGAAGTCCGACCACTCCAGCTTTTTCACAAGATTCTTTTGTGATTGGCGCAGTAAAAAAGACTAATCCAGCCGTAGTGTCAGTGATTATTTCTGAAAATGTTCCAAAGTATGATGAATATACTGATCCGAATCAACAAACCAATCCATTTGGAGATCTATTCCCTGGTTTTAGTTTTAACGTACCAGAATATAAACAGGATGGAACACAAAATGAAGAAGTTGGAGGTGGTTCAGGATTCTTGATTTCCAGCGATGGTTTGATTGTTACTAATAAGCATGTTGTTGACCAGACTGGAGCTACTTATACTGTTTTCACCAATGATGGAAAAAAGTATGCTGCTAAAATTGTTGCAAAAGATCCAGTACTGGATATTGCTTTGATTAAAATCACACCGCCGATTGGCGTGAGGTTTCCTTATTTGACGCTCGGTAATTCGGATAGTTTGCAGTTAGGGCAGAGTGTTATTGCTATTGGTAATGCACTCGGAGAATATAAAAATTCTGTTTCCGTTGGCGTCGTATCTGGACTATCAAGGTCTATTACGGCTGGAGATGAATCATCTGGAACTTCTGAAGTTTTAGATCACGTTATTCAGACAGACGCAGCAATTAATCCTGGAAATTCTGGCGGTCCGTTGCTGGACTTATCTGGAGAAGTTATCGGGGTAAACGTTGCTGTGGCAGAAGGTTCACAGAGCGTTGGCTTTGCTTTGCCGATTAATAGTGTAAAGAGCGCGATTCTTTCAGTGGAAAATACTGGTAAAATCATTCGTCCATATTTAGGTGTTCGTTATGTGCAAATAGATGCAGCGATGCAACAAGCCAATAATCTTTCTGTTGCTTATGGGGCTTTGATAAAGGCTGGGGATAATGCAGACGAGTTGGCAGTAATTCCTGGTTCTCCGGCAGATAAAGCTGGTCTCGTAGAAAACGACATCATTTTAGATGTTAACGGTGTAAAGCTAGACGACACCAACAGTCTTTCTGATGTTATTCGTGGTGACACCGTTGGACAAGTAATTACTTTGACTATCTTACACAAAGGAGTTCAAAAAACAGTCTCAGTGACTCTAGAAGCTGCACCAGATACTACTTCATAATGTTTAAATATCAGCCTTGCGAATAGTTGAGGCGAGGTAAACTCCAAAAAGCATCATCAACCCCAAGACGGGGAAGATGAAATTAAATTTCGGTAGAAAAATAAAAACCATTAAGGCCACAATCGGTCCAGTAATGTAAGCCAAAGGACTTGTGCTACGGTAAATTCCGACAAATTCTTCATTTTCTGGTTTGATGTGTTTAAAAAAATACGAGTCACTCATGACTTCGACAGTTGCGGCGCCGACTCGAGTCAAGAAAAGCAATGCTGCCCATATCCAAATCTCTGGTTTTTGAATAAAGAACAGAGAAATGGTTGAAATAGAAATAATAAAAAATCCAACCATCAACATTTTTCTTTCACCGACCTTATCTGAATATCTTCCCATTGAAGACTCAATCAACACAAAAGGTAAGAGCATTATGGTAAAAATTATAGCAATATCTTTCCAAGTGAAACCTAAATAAGAATATAGATATATAGGTGTATAAATAATCATCCAGCAATAGAAGAACTGCAGAAGAAAATCTATACTATATGAACGTAAAAGATTTTTATTTTTTATAAAATCCTTAACATAACTTAAGATTTTTAATCTGTCGTATTTTGGGTCTGGAATATTTTTGAGTCCAAATAAAGATAATAGGAAAAATAATATCATTATAAAAAAAGCAATGATATAAATTGTTTTCAAGGGAAAATTTCCAAAAACTGTTCCGGATAATAATTGTGCCACGACCCAAGCAAAATTACTTAAAGCAAGATAGATACCTCTAATTCTTCCAGTTGCTGATTCCTTAGAAAATATCTTTAATAATTCATCCAACGAAAAGAAAACTACGATATTTAAGGCAAAGCCAAGAACAAAAGAACATACAGCAGAAAAAGCATTAGTAGATAATGCCAACCACAGTATCGATAGAGTATTAAGTCCAATTACTAACAATAAAAATCTATGCCCTCCAATTTTTCTAAAAACCCTTGGAGCAAACAAAAGCATCAAGATAGAAACGAGTGAACCTAAGGTATAAACTAATCCAACAAATCTCTCACCGATAAACGGTGAGAGAAAACTGGAGTTTATATAAGACATCAACGCTATTGGAATTGATGCCAAGAAACCCGCAAAGTATATAATTATTCTGTCACGCTTCATATTTTTAAACACTCAAGATTACAGGAATGACTAGAGGTCTCTTGGCAGTTTTTTGGTATAAGAATTTTGAAATATTTTCTCCCAAGTTGGCTTTAATGTGGTCAAAATCCATATTGTTTTCACCCTGATTTAAGGAAAGGGGAACCTTGGCAGTCATATCTTCGATTGATTTTTTAATAATGATTCTAACCTGACGCAGAAGTTCTTGATTTTCTTTTAAGTAAACAAATCCTCTGGAAATTAAGTCTGGAGATTTTTTGAGCTTTCCAGTTTTTTGGTCAAGCAAAGCAATGATGACAAACATACCATCTTGTGAAAGCATCTGACGGTCTCGGATGACGACATCTTGGGTGTCAGAGACGGAAGTGCCGTCCACCAACATTGGTCCACTTGGAGCTGTTTCTTTTCTTCTTGTTATTTTTTGTCCATCAGCGGATATTTCAATTATTGAACCATTGTCTGGTACGACAATATTTTCTTCTGACATCCCCAGTTCCATTGCTAGCTCTTTGTGTTTTTCCAAAAAAGAATGATTTCCATGAATTGGAATAAAGAATTTTGGATGAGTCTTGTGGTGAAGCCATTTAATGTCTTCTTGGTTGCCGTGACCAGTCGCGTGAACAAAGTCTTCTCCAGCAGTGCGGTAACTGATAATTTTTACACCCTGTCTAGTTAAACCATCTTTCATTTTTTGAACCTTAAGTTCATTACCTGGAATGATGGAGGCAGAAAGAATGATTGTATCACCTTTGTGGAGTTTAAATTTAGTGTGTGATTTATTGGCTGCGCGATTGAGTGAAGCAAATTCTTCGCCTTGCGCGCCAGTCATTAAGATAATGACTTTATTTGGAGGATAATTATCAGCATCTTCAATTGGAATAATCGTGCCCTTTTTTGGGGTGAAAAGTCCAGCTTCAATTGCTACATCGATGTTTGTTTTCATCGAACGTCCATCCAAAACTATTTTTTTACCCATGGTCTCTGCAAATTTAACAATATGAGCCAATCTGGTAATATGTGAAGCGAAAGCGGCAATAATCATTCGACCTTGTACTTTTTTTATTAAATTCTCAAGTCCTTGGTGGACTTTTATTTCCGGTAGAGAAAAACCTTCATTTTCGATATTAGTGGAATCAGTCATCAAAAGAAGCACTTTAGCTTTGTCGAAAATTGAATATTCTCTTTCTTCATCTTTGGCGACGACTCCGTCTACTTGGTCTAGCTTATAATCTCCCGGAGTGACAATCCAGCCGTTGGCGGTTTCGATAATTATTCCCATTGAGTCTGGAATAGTATGGGTGACACCGAAGAATCGGATTTTTATTTTTCCACAAGTTATAACTGAATCTTTTTCTACAATAACTTCTTTCATGGGTGCTAATTGTGGAAATTCTGCTTGACGTTTTCGCATCATCAAGATAGAAAGATTTCTAGAATAAACTGGTGGGTTTCCAATGCGTGAAAGTACCAATGGTACACCACCAATGTGGTCTAAGTGCCCGTGAGTAATCAAAAGCGCACGAATTTTATCTTTGCGTTCTTCTAGATAAGTCGTATTTGGTATCACATAGTCAACTCCAGGGGTGGCTTCAGTAGAAAAAAGCATACCAGCATCAATAATAACGATGTCGTCATCGATTTCGATAGCAGTCATATTTTTCCCAATTTCTTCTACTCCGCCGAGCGGGATAATACGCACCACGCCTTTTTCTGGTGGGGGAATTTTTGCCATGTTAGCGTTCTTGTATTGATTTTTTTGAGGAAAAGAGCCAGTGGAAGAACTTGGTCCAAATCTTTTTTTGGTATATTGATATGTAGAACTTTTTAAGTTTCTTTTATTTTGCGTGTTTCTTCCAGGTGTCCCGTGTTTTTGGATGACAGATGTTCCACGTCTTGATAAATTACCTCCAGACGTTCCACGTCTGGAAGCTTCCAGACGTGGAACGTCTGGAGAAGCTGAGTTTGTACCTTTGTTTTCCTCCTTAGTGTCCTTTGTTATAGACGAGAAAGAGAGTCTTGTTTTTTTTGTCATTAATTATTTTTTTATTACTTACTAAATATTTTCCAAACGTTTTCCGTCTCGGTATACCATGAATATACGTTTGAAAAACGATCTTCAGCAGAAGTGATGTTCTCGATAGAAATCCCTTTTACTTTTGGCGACACTACATATATAAATTTTGGACTGTATAGAAAGACGGCAGGCATGTCTTGTTCGATATCAGTTTCAAATTGAGTGTAATCTTTAATTTGGGCTTGTTCGTTGATGTTTGTGGCGGCATCTTCTAAAAGTTTATCCACTTTAGCGTTGGTATACATGGCGACATTTAGTCCAGGATCGTTTCGTTCTGAAGAATTCCAGAAAGCCAACAGGTCCGACGCATGATTGATGATTTCTCCAAACAAGAGAGCATCATAATCCCTAGGACGGATGACGCTTTGATTTAGATTACCGATTTCAAAAGTCTTGATGTCGACTTTTATTCCAACCGTCGCTAAATCTTGCTGTATCAATCCAGCGGTTTGTACGAGTTCTGGAGCATCACTGGTTGAAATAGAAAATTCCAAAGGCGTGAGAGTTTTCTTTTTATTTTTATCAATCATTGTTTTCTGCAAGAAGCCGCTAGTACCCATCGTCCAGCCGTCTTTAGCCAAGTTGCTTTTTACGTTTTGTAGAATCTGGTCGCGACTCATATTGTTCGTTCCACTCAGTACCTGATAAGACATGATGCTTGGCGGTATCGGATTGTCAATCACGACGCCATATCCAAACAATACTTGATTTACTATATTGTCTTTGTCGATAACTTGGTCGATAGACTTAGTGACCACTTTGTCGGTAAAAATTCTATTTTGATTTTGATTAAAAAATAGTCCAAAAACTCTTGGAAGCACAGAGGAATCTATTTCGTAATTTCTTTCTTTTAAAATATCTGCGTTTAAAGGAGTAATCGAACTTATCTGGTCTACTGTCCCATTCTCAAGAGCATTTATTAATCCGTCTTCGTCGGAATAAAAATACATATTCATGTCTTTGATATATGGTTCACCTAAAATAAATCTGCTAAAGGAGGTTAATTGATAAGAATCGATAACCCCTGATGATTCTTTGTTCACATTTTTAACCATATAAGGGCCAGAGCCGATAGGATTTATGTTGGCGCTATTTAATTCTACTGCTGAATTTCCCCAGATAGACGCTGGCATGATGCCAAGTGTTGCGCTATCAAGAAAATCAGGATAAGGTTGTTTTAAAGTGAACTCTATGGTCTTATCGTCTATTTTGCTTGCAGTCACACCCTCCCAGTCAACTTCGCGAGGACTTTGGATAATAGGGTCCTTGGCTTCATTTACTGTAAAGACAACATCGTCGGCAGTTACTGGTTCTCCGTTTTGGAAATATATTTTATCTTTTAGGGTGAAAGTATAAGTGAGGCCATCTTTGGACATCGTATAATTTGCTGCCAAGTCAGGAGTGATTGTTCCATCAGAATTTTTTCTCATTAGCCCGGAATAAATGAGCGATACCATATCTAGGTCAGCAGGAGAGCTGGCGAGGATGGGGTTGATAAAACGTGGAGTTCCGACAATGCCTTCCGAGAGAGAGCCACCGTGGAGCGGAACACTCACCATCATCATTTTATTAATACTTTCTAAGATACATGCCGTGCTGATAATGAGTATTAAAACTAGCGCAGCGAAAATGATACGTTCCTTTTTAGAGAAAATATGAAAAACTGAATTAATTTGATCTTTTTTAGGCAATTTAAAATTGCGGATCTGACTATAAAATTTTCCCATAAATTAAAAATACATTGCAAGCACGAGAAATTCTTTTAGTAAAAAAAATCAGTACTCTACAAACATTCTTTCGTTCTTACTAGTTTTTAAATCTGCGCTTTGATAATTATAGACAAAAGTGCCAAAAAAGCAAAAAGGAAGGCACAAACAATAGACAAATAAAAGAGGAACTTTTCAAAGCCTCGACGGGTGTGATGAAAAGCGCTGGAGTCATCTCCACCGAGCGCACCACCCATACCAGCAGCTGATTGCTGAAGCAGAATAGCTGTTACCAATATAACTGAAACAATAATCTGCACATAAGGCAGAAACTTAGCTAACAAATTCATACAGAGATTATTGCATATTTGGAGTAAAGATGCAATACATGATATAATTTTTGATATGAAAAACGACAAAAATAACAATCAGCTTTCAATATTAGGTTTGTTCGAGAAATTATTCCATAATTTTAATGCTCGCGCGATGAAGGATGCGACACTCGCTTTCAAGAAGCATCTAGATGACGGCGGCAAGATGTTTCTCGCGATGGGCGGAGCGATGTCTTCTGCTCAGATGGGTATCACGCTTGCTTCTATGATTAAAGAAAATAAGATTCATGCGATTTCTTGCACTGGCGCAAACTTGGAAGAATCTGTTTTTCGTCTTGTGGCGCACAATAGTTATAAAGATTATCCAGATTATCGATATTTTACCAAGGAAGATGATGAGGCGATTTTAAATCGCGGAGAACGTCGCGTGACCGATACTTCCATTCCCGAAGAAGAAGCTTTCCGTGTGGTGGAGCCGATTATTTTAAAACGTTGGAAAGAAGCGGAAAAAAACGGCGAGCGTTTTTTTCCGCATGAATATTTTTACCAAATACTTTTGTCGGATGAATTAAAAGGTAAATACGAGGGCAGTCCAGAACATTGCTGGCTCTTGGAAGCGGCGAAGAAAAATTTACCGATTGTGGTGCCAGGTTGGGAAGACTCTACTTTGGGAAATATTTTTGCTGGATATTGTAAGGCAGGAGAAATTAAACCTAGTGTCATGAAGACAGGAGTGGAATACATGATGTATCTTTACGACCGATACACTGAGCTTGCGGCGGGAGGTCCAGGACTTGGCTTCTTCCAGATTGGTGGAGGAATTTCTGGAGACTTTCCGATTTGTGTCGTGCCTTCTATAAAATATGATTTGAAAAAACCAGTGCGACCTTGGGGATATTTCTGCCAGATTTCTGATAGTACCACTTCTTACGGTTCGTATTCTGGAGCGACTCCAAATGAAAAAATAACTTGGGATAAACTCACTAAAGAAACTCCAATGTTCGTCATCGAGTCGGATGCCACCATCGTCGCTCCTCTGATGTTTGAAGCCATTTTAGACCGCTACACTTTATCCCTCAAATAGTTCATAATATAAACATGAAAGAGGAAATAGACGACAATGTCATAGACGATATTTTAGTCGCAGCCTATCCTGAATATAAGACTACTTTTCCTGAGCGTTATATTGACCATTACTTAGAACAATATAGAATCTACCTACTCATCTTTGATAATCTTTCCGACCGTCGTCAAAAGTCCAACGAATTTTTTCTTGCAATCAATACCGCTATTATGGGCATTATGGGATATTTTGAAATCAAAACTATTTCTGATTCGCAGACAATTTTTGTTTTAGTTCCGCTCGTCGGTATGGCGATTTGTTTTTGCTGGTATCGAATGATTTTATCTTACAGTCAGTTAAATCGTGCAAAATTTAAAGTCATTCATACGCTCGAACAGAAATTGCCAGCTAAGCTTTTTGATACTGAGTGGCAGATTTTAGGCGGTGGGAAAAATCGCAGTAAATATTTTCCACTTTCACACGCGGAGAGATTCATTCCGATAATTTTCATCGTGCTATATATCATTATTTTTATAGTAAATTCTCCCGTCGCCAAGTTTCTTAGTCTTTGAAATCTTGAAATAAAAACTCTCCTCATACGGCATAACTTACATGTTAATAACAATCGCAGTTATTTTGTTGGTTCTATGGCTTCTAGGTTTTATGAGTGGCTATGTTTTAGGAGGATTTATTCACGTTCTCTTGGTTGTAGCGATCATTCTATTTTTGATCCGTATCATTCAAGGCAGAAATCCACTTAAATAATCTAGACAAAATAAACACTCTAGGTGTAATATTTAGTATATGAAAAAAATACTATTGTTTTGTGCAATGGTTTTTTCGTTTCTATTTTTACAAACTAATCAGGCGCAAGCTTCGTATCATTTCTCAAATTATAAAGGCCGGCCACCGATACATGTTTTGGGTGGAGCGACAAAAACTCCAAGCGGAATCACTCCCTCGCAAATAAAAAATTTCTATAATCTTCCGACTTCTGGCGGACACGGCACGATTGTAATCATCGGTGCTTATGATGATTCGGCAATTGAAAAAGATTTAAATATTTTTAGTACACAATTTAATTTACCAAGTTGCACGACTGCTAATGGATGTTTTACTAAACATAAAATGTCTGCGACGGTGAAAAGCAATAGTGGTTGGGCGATGGAAACTAGTCTGGATATTGAATGGGCACATGCGATTGCTCCAAATGCAAAAATTATGCTAGTGGAAGCTGTTACTCCTTCCGGCGCGAATTTATTAAAGGCGGTGGATTATGCGGCCAGTGTAAAAGATGCAAGTGCAATTTCTATGAGTTGGGGTGGAGCGGAATTTCCCGAAGAAACAAATCTTGATTCACATTTCCAAAGTGTTTCTGGCGCGCCGTTTTTCGCTTCGTCGGGAGACAACGGCGCGGGCGCATCTTGGCCGGCAGCTTCGCCCGATGTTATCGGTGTCGGTGGGACGACAATAGCTGTAAAAAGTGATGGAACATTTTCCAAAGAAACAGCTTGGACGGGAAGTGGAGGTGGGGTCAGTGCTTATGAAAAAGAACCAACTTTTCAAAATGGATATTCAATACCGAAGGCGGGAGGTATGCGCGCGGTTCCTGATGTTGCTTATGATGCGAATCCCACTTCTGGTTTTCCGATTGAGCGAGGTGGAAAATGGTATGTCGTGGGTGGAACATCAGCTGGCGCGCCGCAATGGGCGGCCATTGCGGCGCTAGGAAGTGGAATAAATTTAAATAATCTTTACGGAGATAAAAATGGAGATAACAACGGAAAATATTTTCGTGATATTACAGCCGGTTCCAACGGCGATTGCGGATATTATTGTTCAGCACGAAAACATTATGACTATATTACGGGTTTAGGCAGTCCATTGACAGACAGCTTCTAGGTGTTGCATTTTGCTAGGTTTTTGGTAAGGTTTGGGTGAGAGGAGTACCAATCAAATGAACATCCCTGGGAGTGTGGACTATCGCAGGTTTGAGAGTGAGGGGGTCTGTGTGTTTACAACTTCTTCGGGTTTTACTGGAGAAGGAGCCTCCTTAAACGCAGCTGTAAAAGCTGCACAAGCAAAAGAAAAGGAAGGAGGGTTACTCAGTGAGCAAGTTGCAAACAGAGAAGTCATTTGCGGAAGCATCCTTGCCTGAAGAGCAACCTGCTTTGAGGCCGAAGTGCTCGCTCCCAATAGTTATTTCCATTTTTGGAGACGAGGGTGACGGTGCAGTCAGTAGTGCCATGCAACGCAGAAAAAACTTCAGAGCTCTTCTCGTAGCATTCACACAACATTTCGATGGGGTTACTGTCGAAGAACTTGCCGAAGAAAAAGGGGAAAAGTTTTAAATCATTTGTGTGCCGGGGTAGCGAATTGAAAAATCGCCCCCGGCATTCGCTTGTCTAATAAATTTATTTTGATTTTATATATGAACTCTGTCATAGTTTAAGAGAAGGGAGACGTACCATGAACAACAAAAAGATTGACCCGCCGTTACCGCCTGTCAATTTCGAGTTGGTGAAAGTTGACGGCGTGCAGATGTTTGAAGTATGCCTCCCGATTTACGGGGAGGTCAGGGCTGTTGGGGCTAACTACTCAGAAGCTCTCGCGAGTGCTTCTTTCTTGAGAGAGATGGCGAAAAGTCTTATCGAAGAACTTTGCGGTCCAGGACCGCACAACTAAAACCATGCCGACGAGAACTCAGAGAGTTCTCGTCGGCATAAAACTATCTGCGTGCTAGAATAAACAGATGAATTACATTCACGTCGCTGTCACTGCTGGCGCCAAAAAAGAATCTTTCTCGCCCCGTCGCTCGGGAGCGACAGGGGTAAAACCTTCAAAGGACCATTTTGAAATTTCTGTCAAAGAAAAAGCCGAGCGCAACATGGCAAACACTCGCGTGTTAGAAATCATCGCCGAACATTTTAATGTGCCGAAAAACAAAGTCCGCATAATCAACGGTCACAGACATCCCTCAAAACTTTTAGTGATAGAAGAAGATTAAACGACTGGAGGTTTCTTTATATTTCTGTATCTGATAACTAGGAAAATCGTGATGCTCATCGTCACCAAGCTCACAAAATTTGAAATAGCCGAGCCGAAGTCATGATGCAGGGAAGTATCGACAACCACGATGCCGACAGCGACCCAAGTCAAAAGATACATAGATAGAGAAATGTCGTTTGAACTTTTGGTTTTAATTAACTTATAGATTTGTGGAACTCCAGAAATTAAAAACAAAATTGCTGGTAAGTAAAAGATATACTGCATTTGAATACTATACATCAAATTTTAAAAAATAAAAATTAAAGAGACGTCGGTATCCTGCGAAGCAGGAGCCCGACGTCTGGGCTGTGCTAAACTAGTGAGTGCTTAAAAATAAAATTTACAATTTTTTTGGCAGGCGATATGTCGTCAGACGCAGAGTGATACGCGTTGCAGGGCCAAAGAAAATTCTCGGCCATCTCACGGCAAAAGATTTTAAGGAAAATAAAAAGGCATCGTATGCGCTCATAACCGAGAGGATTGCATATTTCAATCAATCGGGAGAATTTCCGGTAGGGAAGATATTTATAAAAAATCAAAAGACCAGATGGGGCAGCTGCTCAGGAAAAAGAAATTTGAGTTTCAATTACAAACTCCTTTTTCTGCCGGAAAATCTAAGAGACTATATTATCATTCACGAACTCTGCCATCTAAAGGAAATGAATCATTCCAAAAATTTCTGGTCCCTCGTCGCCCTCCAAGTGCCAAATTACAAATCCCTCCGCAGACAAATCAAGCCTTACTAGAATTCCAGACGTCCAACGTCTGTAGGTTTATCCACATTTAGATATTACTATATAGTATATATACAAATATAATGTTTTAAATTCATGGTATTATATATTATATGAATAGGGTATTAGCTAAAAAACAAAGCTTAGGTCAGTTTTTCACAACAAATGATTTTTGGCTCAAAGATCATGTCTTGAAATTTATAAAATCTACAAAAGCTGAGATTGCTTTTGACCCTTTTGCTGGTGATGGTGATTTATTAAGAGTAGCAAAAAAAATTGGTTTTAAAAAAATAAAAGGATTAGATATAGATAAAAATCTGAAGTGGGAATACAATGATAGCCTTTTGAGTATTCCAAAAATAAAAAAATCAATTATCATCACTAATCCACCGTATTTAACCAACTACAGCGCCAAGAGGAAGGGAGTTTACGAGGATGTTAAGAAATATTTTGATATTTGTAATTATGATGATATATACCAACTAGCCATTGAAAAATGTCTAGAGAATGAATTTGGAGTAATGATTATTCCAGAAACTTTTATAAATTCAAAATTTCCAAAACATCGCTTAGTAAGTATTACAATAATTGAAGAGCAACTATTTAATGACACAGAAAATCCTGTTTGTGTCATATGTTTCAATGGCGAAGAGAAAAATTACGAAGATGTAAAAGTTTACAAAAATGAGAAATTTCTTGGAAGCCTGGGTTTTTTTGAAAAAATGAGAAAGATACCAAGCAAGAATACTTACGTAAAATTTAATTCTCTAAAAGGACAAATTGCCTTAAGAGCAGTAGATACAACAAATCCCCAAAGACCTATTTCTTTTATGAAACCAGAAGAAATGGACTATGATCTGACAACTATTAAACATAGTTCAAGATTGATTACACTAATTGAATTAAATGCCACAAAAGATACAATAGATAAAATAATTATTTATAGCAATAAAGCACTTTTTGATTTTAGAAAAAAGACATCAGATGTTTTACTGTCTCCGTTTAAGGGGAATAAGAAAAATGGTGAAAGGAGAAGGAGGCTTGATTATTTGACAGCAAGAGCAATCTTAGAAGAAGCACATGATTTTACTCAAACAGGTAAATTATTTCCTTTGTAAAAAATGAAAAACAATTTAGAATTATTTGAATACTCGCTTAAGAAACCTGAGCCTCTTATTGATGAAGCCTATGTTAAATCACAGGATTTAGTTATTTCTGTTAATGATAAAAAACCAAATAGTTTAATGAAAAGCAATTTGGAGTTGCTAGAAAATATTTCTGCCTACAAAATTTCTCAAAAATCAAAAAATTTGAAAATGCTCAAACAAATAATTGATAATATTAGGTCATGTTTAAATACACCAAATATTAATTACTCAGAATTTTCAAGTTTTTGGTCTGTCACAGATGTATCTTACAGTTCATATAAGAAATTATCGGAAAACGAACAGATACATTTTCTTGAGGAAGTTATAAAAAAATATATAGAACACAGACATGGTATGTATTTGGGTTATGGTTATACACCTGTGACATTACAAGTAAGCAAGGATGCGAAAGCGCACAAACAGAGTGGTCCTCTTGGTGTAAAAAAAGTAGGATCAATTTTAAGAACACACGGTTTTAAACCACTTGAAGGATTAAATTTAAAGAATTTTTTATCACAAAATCTTGTTTACATTGATACAGATAAAACTGGTAAAAAACTATTTAAAGAAATTATTAAAGAAAATAATTTAAATTTTAAATGGGGTAAAAAATCAGACAATAAGATGCCAGACGTTTTGTTTAAATATAAGGGAAATCTGTTTATTGTTGAACACAAACACATGAAAGAAGGGGGTGGTGGACAAAACAAACAAGTAAACGAAGTTATTCAATTCATAAATTATTCAGAGAATAATTCAAAAATTAAAGTGCACTATGTAACATTTATGGATGGTAGATATTTCAATATGTTCAGTGATAAAAGTTTCAGAGAAAAAAGTAAAATTCCTACTCAGGTAGCTAATATAAAAAATGCTTTGAAAAATAATCCGAATAATTATTTTGTTAACACGGATGGTTTTAAAGAACTATTAAAAAGTATAATATAATAAATTACATGTTAGCTAAATTATTTACAAAAGATAATAAAAAAGATTCAGAATTCTCTAAGTTTATCAGAGAAGCTTCTTCGAGTAAGAAGAAGAAAGTTTTCATGGATGTTTTAAAAAGGGCAACCGAAGATCAAAGAAAAATTCTAAATGAACCAATAACAACAAAAACCGCATAACAGCGGTTTTTGTTTTTCATCTATGTTATAATCCTCCCATGATTACCAAAGAACAATACATAGAGAGTTTAGTGAAGGAGATTGAGATTATTAAACATTTAGCAGGGAAGATTGATGCGAGTAAGTTGGATTATCGGCCAACAGAGAAACAGCGAACCACGCTGGAGCTTTTGCAATACTTGGGGCAGTTTGCGCACACAGGCATCAGTGCATACATTGCAGGCAGTCAGGAAAAATACATTGAACTAGCGGCTAATGCAAGTTCAGTAACTTTTGAGAATTTTATTTCTAAAATGGATGAGCAGGCGAAATTTGTGAGAGAAGCGGTAGGTGCACTTTCGGAAGAAGACATGAAACGCGAGTCCACAATCTGGGGAAATACTTCTACACTTGCGATGCAACTAATGGGAGTACTCAAAAACGCAGTTGCTTACAAGATGCAACTTTTCCTTTACATCAAAGCTTGTGGAAATAGTGCGATAAACACAAGCAACCTTTGGGCAGGGAAGGATCCTCAACCAAAAGAATAATTGTAAAACTCTTTCTCGGTATAGTTTTTTCTCAACACGCATAAAATTCTGCTGAATTTTTGCTTTGCTCGTCTACCCGCCTGCGCAAAGTTTCATAAAAACTACACCTTCAACGAGTTTCATTAAATACCTTCAAAACGAGTTTTGTCATAATTTTCCATTTTATTCGGCTTAGATAGTATGATTACGAAACGCAAAGATGGGTATCATGTGATTTCGGAGAAGACTCTGAGGAATCTAGGCGGGCCATATAAGACTAAAGACGAAGCCTTGAAACGGCTGCGTCAGGTGGAATATTTTAAACATCAGGGAGGGAAATAAAAGCCTATTTTATTTTTTTCTAAAAGAGATATACTGTGGGTATATGGAAAACAATAAACCAGAGGTAAAAATGCTTTATCGTTCAAAAACTAACCGTGTTATTTTCGGAGTGTGCGGAGGTTTGGGAGAATATTTTTCCGTTGACCCGATACTTTTCCGCTTAATTTTTATTGTGCTTATTTTTTGTGGTGGCGCAGGCGTCATTATTTATATAATCTTGGCGTTATTAATTCCAAGTAATCCATCGACTGTTCACACAGAAAGTAAAACAGAGCCGATAGATGTGCATAGCAGAATTCAAGAATTAGCAGCAGAATTAAGAGAACTAAAGAGGGCTCATAAAGGACACAGGGGAGGCACGATGCGTTTACTTTTTGGTTTGCTGATTTTGATTCTTGGCGCGGGGATGTTGGCACAAAGCCTTAACTTAATACCTAATTTTTATTTCAATTTTTCTTCGATGTTTGCCTATTTCTGGCCGGTGGTCATCATTTTGCTCGGCTTGTCCATTCTAGCCAAAGGACTTAGGAATTTCTAACTAAAGTGCTGTTTACTCTAAATATGCTATAATACAGGTGTTTATTAATAACATACCTATGCCTTTGAGGCGCAGGTTAAACAAAATATTTTATGGCAGAATTAAAAGCTTTATGTATGAAGTGTAGAAAGGATAATAAGCCGACGATGCAGACGATGACTAAACCAGTCGTCACCAAGAACGAAAAAGGCCGATACTCGGCTAAAGGCGTTTGCGCAGTCTGCGGAGGCAACATGTTCAAGTTTATGTCTGAGGCAGATGCGAAGCCTTTGATGTAATTAAAAATTTAAATCAAAAACACAATGACAAAATTTATAGAAAGAATGTACAAAATGTTTCCTTGGGTGAATGTAAACACGGGATTGCTCTTTTTGCGTATCGGCGTCGGAGCTATCTTTATTATTACTGGTTATATGAAAGTTTCTGATATGCCACAAACAGTAGGGTACTTTGCTACTCTTGGCTTTTCTGCTTTCTGGGCATATCTCGTCGGAGTCGTAGAGCTGTTGGGTGGTATCACTGTATTGCTCGGTATCGGTATTTACACTCGCGTTTCTGCTAAACTTCTTTCAATTGTTATGCTTGTCGCTATGTATTTGTTACGCTCTAATTTTGAAATGGAAATGACCCCACTTCTCATGTTCTTCGTGACTTTTGCAATCATTTGTACTGGTCCAGGTAAGTATGCTGTATTAAAAGAAAAAACTGAATAAATAATTATGGCTCATATAAATTTTTTGCCAGTGCTCGTGTGTGGAATATTCGCAATGGCGCTAGGTTTTCTTTGGTATGGTCCGCTCTTTGGTAAAAGGTGGATGATGGTGATGGGTACAGATAAGTTAAGCGAAGAAGAAAAAGTTTCAATGAGAAAGAATGCTTGGAAACTTTATCTGACGCAATTTGTACTGACGCTTTTAGAGATGTATGTTTTGTCTTGGTATATTAGTTTTGCAGATTTAGTTTCTCCTCCGATACATACTGCTTTTATTATCTGGCTCGCATTTCTCGTGCCGATGATTGCCAGCTCTGCGATGTGGAATGGTGATTCAAAAAAAATAGCTTGGAACAGATTTCTCATCCAAGCTGGCTACCAGCTCGTCTTGTTTATAATCTGCGGATTTATTTTGGGAATGTGGAGCTAAATAAAAAAAGAAAAAACAGAAAAAAACAGGTGTCGGTATTCTGCAAAACAGAAGCCTGACACCTGTTTTTTTCTGTTTATAAAAAATTTTTCTCGGTGTAGTTTTTATTCAACACGCATAAAATTCTGCTGAATTTTTGCTTTGCTCGGCTACCCGCCTGCGCAAAGTTTCATAAAAACTATACCTTCGACATTTTTTATTTTTTTATTCGAGATCATTCCAAACTATGATTTTCCACTCAGCTCTCTTGAACCAGTGTGAGGTGTAAGTGCAGATGGCCATGCCCGCATTATCTATCGGATTGAAATATGAAAGGTTGTTGTATTCGATGGCTGATAGTTTTTCTCCGTGTAGCATGTAAGCGATGACCATCTTTAAAAATATTTTATGGGTGACCATAATTATTCTTGCCTGTCTACGCCAAGTAATATAGTTTAATAATTTTTTTGCTCTAGTTTTTAAATCAGTAAAATTTTCTTCATCGGAAACACGTAAATCATCATCATGATAACTTTTGTCGATACGGTCGACGATGGCTTTCACTTCTGGTTCATTTCCAGAGCGGCCGATAATTTCCGATGGGTTCCTTCTTTCTTTCAAAAGGTCGCAATATTTTACATGTAAGTGAAGTTCCTTGGCGATGATGGCGGCCGTTTCCCGAGTGCGCTCGTAAGGGCTCGCGATAATAATTTGTGGGCGTCCTTTGTGGCGGGGGAATCTTTTTGCCGCCGCCAAAGCTTGCGCTCGGCCACGCTCGGTCAAAGCACCTTCAGCTCCTTGTCGAATACCGAGTGCATTATTTTCCGTTTCTCCATGTCGGACGAAGTAGATTATCTTGGTTGCCATAGTTATATTATTTTAGCATATAATATAACACTTTTTAAGATCTTTTACATGCTTGACACTATAGTGTCCTTGGTATATACTTTCTCCACGTCTTTCCTGTTATGGGAATGACGTTTTATTTTAACCTTCTTTGACAACTGAATGAATTTTTGAGAACAAGTGCAAGCTTGTTTGTTTTTTTGAGTAAGTATAAATAATTTTTAGAGCAAAGATTGAACTCTAACGAATAACAAAAATATGCACCCCGCCAAGGCGGGGCAAGTTGCTGTTTTTTGTTTTGTTTCGTTCTAATTAACTTTTAGTTAGAGTTTGATCCTAGCTCAGGATGAACGCTGGCGGCGTGGATAAGGCATGCAAGTCGAACGGACTTTTCATTTTTGAAGATGCGATTATATCAAGTCGGAAATGTTGAAAAGTTAGTGGCGAACGAGGTAGTAATACATAGGAACTTCCCCCAGAGTCGTGAATAATCTGTCGAAAGACAGACTAATACACGATGGTCTCGCAAGAGTAAAGTTTTAACGCTCTGGGAAAGGCCTGTGCGATATCAGCTAGTTGGTAGTGTAATGGACTACCAAGGCTATGACGTCTAGGGGAGCTGAGAGGCTGACCCCCACCGATGGTACTGAGACACGGACCATACACCTACGGGTGGCTGCAGTCGAGAATCTTCCACAATGGACGAAAGTCTGATGGAGCGACGCCGCGTGATTGATGAAGTCCCTCTGGGACGTAAAGATCTTTTATGAGGGAAGAAGTTTATTGACTGTACCTCATGAATAAGAGGCTCCTAATCTCGTGCCAGCAGGAGCGGTAATACGAGAGCCTCGAGCGTTATCCGGAATTATTGGGCGTAAAGGGTGCGTAGGTTGTTCTGTTAGTCTTTTGTCAAAGCCCCGAGCTTAACTTGGGATATGCGAAAGAAACGGCAGAACTAGAAAGTGCGAGAGGTGAATGGAACTCATGGTGTAGGGGTGAAATCCGTTGATATCATGGGGAACACCAAATGCGAAGGCAATTCACTGGCGCATATTTGACACTGAAGCACGAAAGCGTGGGTAGCGAATGGGATTAGATACCCCAGTAGTCCACGCCCTAAACGATGATCTCTCGCTATTCGGAGTATCGACCCTCTGAGTGGCTTAGCTAACGCGTTAAGAGATCCGCCTGGGAAGTACGGCCGCAAGGCTAAAACTCAAAGGAATAGACGGGGACTTGCACAAGCAGTGGATTATGTGGTTTAATTCGATGGTAAACGAAGAACCTTACCAGGGTTAGAAATCCTATTGAAAGCCTTTAGAAACATTGGCCCTCGCAAGACAGTAGGACAGGTGATGCATGGCCGTCGTCAGTTCGTGGTTTGAATTGTACCCTTAAGTGGGCTAACGAACGCAACCCTCGTTGTGTGTTACAAGTGTCACACGAGACCGCCCCCGCCTAAGCGCACGAAGTGCGCTAGTAAAAAGTTTTTAAAGTTTTAAAGTTCATAAAGTGAATTCAAATTTACTTTTTACTTTTAACTTTCTACTTTATAACTAGCCTAAATTCGCTTCGCGAATTTAGGCGGGGGAGGAAGGAGAGGATGACGCCAGGTCAGCATGTCCCTTTGATACCCTGGGCTACACACATAATACAATGGCCACTACAACGCGTTGCGACGAGGCGACTCTGAGCTAATCGTTTAAAAGTGGCCTCAGTTCGGATTGAAGGCTGCAACTCGCCCTCATGAAGCTGGAATTGCTAGTAATCGCAGGTCAGCTAAACTGCGGTGAATACGTTCTCAAGTCTTGTACTCACCGCCCGTCAAGTCAAGGGAGCCGGGAGTACCCGAAGTATCCGCATAAGCGGGTCCTAAGGTAAGCTCGGTGACAGGGACTAAGTCGTAACAAGGCACGGGTAGCGGAAGCTGCTCGTGGAATAATTCAATTTGAAAAACATTCCAACTTGTAAAATTTATTTTACAAGTTGAGCTCTTCATCTCAAATGAAGACTGACCTCGGAGAGGTTGAATTTATTGAGTCGGTATTGTGTCGCTCAATTGACGACACAATAGTTTTAGCTCAAACTTAAAATGAGCCAGACAATATGGAAAGACATATAAAATAAAAAAGTTAATATAAGAACGAAACAAAACAAAGCACAGCAATTTACCCCGCCTCGGCGGGGAAACAAAAAATACCTCGCGCAAGCGGGGTATTTTTTGTGTTGACCTTTATAAATATTTAAGGTAGAAATAACGCAAGATTAGTTATTTGATAATTAAATTCGCCATAGCTCAAAGGAAATATCATCATGTTTCTTTTGAGCTATGGCGACAGAAGTCGTCCTTTAGCAGAAGGGAATAAGACCATGGCTGCTAACTCCATGCTCTTCAAGGCACTCCTTCAGTTTATCGACGGACTGCTACATCAATTACTTGTAAATCTCGCTGGAGAAAATGGCGAGGAGTGGTATGAACAGTTGGGAAAGTTTCTTCGTAAAGAAATCACTTGGCGTGGTGGACTTAACGAAGCAAATGCCTTCGCAGTCGTCGAGGGTTTAGAAGTTCCGGCGACTAAAGAACCTCAACCTTTGTGTAAAAACAGAGTGTTCTACCGTGTGCAGGCGGACGTGGAAGGCGATGAGGATTTACTGAACCTCTCCGCCAAAGCATCGTCTGGGGTTCGGGTTCTGATTGGGTTAACGACCCAAGAAGGCACTAACTCAGAAATTTTTTCAAAGCATTTACGAGCGATTGGGAATCTGGAACGATTGCGCTTAAAGCAGTCTCAAATTTCAGCATTCTGTTCTGAGTATCACGGCAAATTCAGATTCAGAAAACCCAAACAGGAGTCCGGTATCACTATGTGTTTGTGCACCGTGGACGATGAGCCGATAAGAAAGAATTTGTCTAACCTTCGAATCCTTGAAATTTATTTTTGCAAGAATGAGGCCTTTCAAATCGACCAACGAACTCTCTATGTTCGAAAATTCTGTCCAGGAGACAAAGAAAACGACAGTCTAAGGTCGGATGGGATACATGTTTTGTTTCCCATCCATGCCTAATTTCAACCGTTCAACCAACGAAAAACCGTTCGGAAGGACGGTTTTTCGTTTTCTGTGTGATATATGGATTACCATATAGCAATTACATTCGGACATTAAGCAAATGAATTTGCTTATGCTCCTCATTTATTGCTACAATTTCACTATGTCGGAAGCTAAAAAATTAAAACGAGTTGGAGTACTGCGAGGTGGAGGGGGGAAACATTATTTTTCTTCTTTGCAAAAAGGTGGAGAAATTATTTCGCAGATTTTTGAGAACCTAGGAGATAAATATAAAGCATTAGATATTTTAGTGGATAAAGATGGCTCTTGGTATTTGAGTGGTCTGCCGATTCTTCCAGCTGATTTAATTCACAAAGTTGATATTGTTTGGAATACGGCGCATACGAAATTTTCCAATATTTTAGAAAGTTTAGGAATTCCGCATATTGAAGCGGGAGCTTTTTCCGCTGCTTTACAAAACAATCAAGGCTCCTTAAATGAACATGTGAAAGAAGCTGGCATCTCTATGCCGAAGACTATTTTATTTCCAGTTTACCAAAAAGATTTTGATGGTCCGAGAGATATGTATGCAGCTAATAAAGCGCGAGAAGTTTTTGAAAAATTTCCTAGTCCTTGGATTGTGAAAGCTTACACGGAAGATGCGGGTATGGGTATTCATTTGGCGAAGACTTTTCCAGAATTAGTGGATGCGATAGAAGACGGAGTTAAACACGAGCAAAGTATTTTAGTGGAAGAATTTATTTCGGGTAAGGTGGCGACAATGCATTCTCTGCGAAATTTTCGCGGACAGGAGATTTATACTTTTCCTCTAGGTAATACCTTTGGTGTTTTTTCTAAGGAGGAGAAAGGTAAGCTAGAGACATCAGCAAAAAAATTACATAAGCACCTAGGAGCCAAGCATTATTTAAAATCTGATTTTGTTTTAAACCCACATGGAAAAGTTTATCTTCTGCAAGTGAGTGAGAAGATGGATTTGAAACCCGGTTCTCATTTTTCTGAAGCCGTGGAATCAGTTGGTGCTAAAATGCATCATGTGATAGAACATATACTAGAACAAATTTAAATTTATTTGGGGCATGTGGCGGAATTGGTATACGCGTACGGTTCAGAACCGTATGGAGCAATCCTTGGAGGTTCAAATCCTCTCGTGCCCACAGTTGAAGTTTTTGACGGGCTTGCCTCGCCGAAGCTTTAGCGAAGGCGGGCCGTAGTATACCGGTCGTACACATCCTTCGGGAGGATGGAGACCCAGTTCGATTCTGGGCGGCCCGACAATTTATTTCCCAGCGTTCTGTATTTTTGATATAATAAAGCCAAGATTGTTTTTATCTGTGGCGGGTGGTCGCACTCACATAGGCACATATGTTGGAGTTTCGCCATCACCCGCCTCAAATGAAAATAATTTAAATAGAAAATAAAAAAAAGAAAAATTTACTGTCTTACTCCAACTTTCAGTTGGAACCTTCCGCCAGTAAATTTTTCTTTTTTTATTTTCTAAAAAGTTATCCACAGTTTTACTTCCAAAAGTATTGTGTTCTATTTTCATATGCGAGATAATTAAAGAAGTTCGAAGCAATAAATATTTTGGTCGGTTTATTGCAAACTAAATTAATAATTTAATTTACAAAATATTATGGCAGCAAAAAAGAAGGCAAAGAAAGTTGCAAAGAAGGCAACAAAGAAGGGAAAGAAGAAGGGAAAGAAATAATTTTTTCTTTTTCACACTTTAAAAAATATCCGACACAAGTCGGATATTTTTTATTTTTATGCTAATATATATTCATGACTTTATGGAGTGGAATATTTGGAGACGAGAGCTCTAAATTTATTAAAGATGCCAAAGAAATAGTAGAAAAAATCAATGCTTTTGAAGCGGATATTTCGAAGTTAGCGGATGCGGATTTTCCAAAGAAAACGCAAGAATTTAAAGACATCATCGCTAAGGCAGAAGACAAAAAGGAGGCCCTAAGCCAGATTTTACCTGAGGCTTTTGCCTTGGTACGAGAGGCTGCGAAAAGAAATTTAAAAGAGAGACATTATGATGTCCAACTTATCGGCGGCATGGCCTTACACGAAGGGAAGATTGCTGAGATGCGAACCGGTGAAGGAAAAACCTTAGTTGCAGTTCTTCCAGCTTACTTAAATGCACTTGGGGGTGAAGGTGTGCACGTGGTCACGGTGAATGATTATCTTTCTCGTATTGGTGCGGTCTTGATGGGTCAAGTTTATAATTTCTTAGGACTTTCTGTTGGCGTTATCAATTCACAAAACGTTTCTTATTTATACGATGCTACACACGTAGAAGAAGATAAAGAGCGTGACCAAGTCGGAGAATTTAAAATAGTTTATGATTTCTTGAAGCCATGTTCTAGACGTGAAGCTTATAATGCGGATATCACTTATGGTACGAATCATGAATATGGTTTTGATTATTTACGTGACAATTTAGTGACGAATCTTGGTGACATGGTTCAAAGAGGTCACAACTTTGCCATTGTCGATGAAGTGGACTCTATTTTAATCGATGAAGCGCGCACACCCTTGATTATTTCTTCAGCCGCTGGAGATTCTGAAGATTTCTACATAAAGTTTCGTAATATTGCTAAACAATTTAAACGAGACGTAGATTATACAGTAGATGAAAAATTGAAAGCTACCTCTTTAACTGATACTGGTATTACAAAAGCTGAAAAATTATTAGGAGTAGAAAATTTATATACGGAACAAGGAATAAAAGAGGTACATCACCTAGAAACAGCTGTAAAAGTTTTACATGAGGCTAATTTATTTGTAAAAGATAAAGAATATGTTGTAAAAGAGGGAGAAGTCATTATCGTAGACCCTTCGACTGGACGTCTCCAGCCGGGTAGACGTTGGAGTGAGGGCATCCATCAGGCGATTGAAGCAAAAGAAGGTGTGAAAATTGAAAAAGAAAGTCGTTCTTCTGGTTCCATTACTTTTCAAAACTATTTCAGGTTTTACAAAAAGCTTTCTGGTATGACTGGAACAGCTCTAACTTCAGCGGAAGAGTTTTTGAAGGTTTATGGACTCGATGTCATTGTCATTCCGACCAATAGTCCAGTGGTGCGTAAAGATATGCCAGACTTAATTTTTCAGACCGAAAAAGGAAAGTTCCAAGCTATTGCCAAAAAAGTCAAAGAATTAAATAAAACAGGCCAACCGGTTTTGATTGGTACAATTTCAATCGAAAAAAATGAACTTCTCTCCATGTATCTCAAACAGGAAGGAGTGCAACATACGATTTTGAATGCCAAGAATCACGAGAAGGAGGGAGAAATAATTGCGCAAGCAGGTAAGCGTGGAGCAGTAACTATTGCTACAAACATGGCTGGCCGCGGAATTGATATTAAACTTGGAGGTAATCCCATCATCAAAGACGAATATGATTTTGTCAAAAGTGCTGGAGGATTATTTGTGCTTGGCACCGAGCGTCATGAAGCTAGAAGAATCGACAATCAGCTTCGCGGACGTTCTGGCCGGCAAGGAGACCCGGGTGCCACACAGTTTTATGTTTCTCTAGAAGATGATCTGATGCGGGTGTTCGGCTCCGATAGAATTAAAACGATGATGGGACGTTTTGGTATACCAGAAGATGTGCCGATTGAGAATAGGTTTATCTCAAAGACCTTGGAGGGAGCGCAGGCAAAGATTGAAGGCTTTCATTTTGATGCTCGTAAAAATACGCTTGAATATGATGATGTGATGAATCATCAGCGTAAAATAATCTACGAAAGACGACAAAAGATGTTGGCGGCAGATAAAGACGAAATTGAAAATATGCTCAAGGTAGTTTCTGTTGGTCACGAAAATGCAGAAAAGATAATAGCAGAAAAAAGAAATAAATTAGGCGATGCGCAGTTTACAGAAACTGTTAGACGCATCGCACTTTATACGACCGATACACTCTGGATGGAACATTTGGAAGCTATGGACTATTTACGTTCTTCAGTGAACTTGCGTGCTTATGGTCAAAGAGAGCCTATTGTAGAATATAAAAAAGATGGACTGATGATGTTTCGGGAGATGGAAGAAGCTTTTAAGGAGCAGGTTTTCTCACTCATTAGTACTATTAATACAGAAAGCGCCATTAGTATAGAATCAAAACCAGATGAACCCAAAGAAATCTTTGTAGTTGGCCATAATGAACCAAAAGAATTCTCCGATAAAAATCTAGTTGCTGGACATAAAGGGGAAGTGGGCCGTAACGACCCTTGTCCATGTGGCGCAATCAATCCAGCTACTGGCGAAGTTTACAAATATAAAAAATGCGGACTGATAAATGCGCCTCAACATCGTAAATCACTCGTGAATTAAAAAAATGTCATAGTAGACAAACATATGGCTAAAAATAAAACTAAAATTAAAGACAAAAATACTTACGACCAAATTGCGAACTTTGTTTATGAAACAGGAATTCATAGTAAGACGCCTCGTTCTGGGTTTTGGTTTTTAGGTAGTGGTGAGCAATCGGTGGCTGAACATTTGTTCCATACAGCGATGATAGCGTATACTCTGGCGCACTTGGAGCCGAAAGCGGATAAAAATAAAATGATTTTAATGGCCTTGGTTCACGATATTGGTGAAGGTAGAACATCAGACCACAATTATGTGCATCAACGTTATGGCAGGTTGGCAGAAGGGCAAGCTGTAAAAGATATCTCCGAAAGTGTTCCTTTTGGAAACGAAATGTTGGAACTCTTTAAAGAAGAACAAGAGAGAATTACACTGGAAGCTAAATTGGTAAAAGATGCCGATATCTTGGAGTGGATTGTTACTTTACGTGGAGAAGAAGTAAAAGGAAATAAAAAAGCCAAAGAGTGGATTGATATTGCGATAAAAAGACTTAAAACAAATACTGGAAAGAAACTTGGAAAACTTCTAATTAAAACTAATCCAGATGCTTGGTGGAGGGGTGGTAGTGATGCTTGGTTTATTAACAGAAAAGAAAGAGATAAAAAATGGGAGTTAAAGAAAAAGAAATAAAAGTTTAAATATGAAAGATATAATTTACATCACTGGAAATCAGCATAAGGCAGATTATCTTGCCAAATATTTAGGTTATCCTGTTGCGCATAAAAAAGTAGATTTAGATGAAATTCAGTCTATGGATTTGAAAGAAATAATCAGACACAAAGTTAAGCAGGCTTATGGTATTGTTGGAAGTCCAGTCGTAGTAGAAGATACCAGTTTGGAATTTAAGGCGCTGGGGGGTTTACCTGGGCCTTTTATTAAATTTTTTATCACCCAAATGCCACTCGAAGTCGTGTGCTCTCTATTAGATGGTAAAGACCGAAGTGCAACTGCAAAGTGCATGATTGGATATTTTGATGGTAAAAATGAAGTTTATTTTGAAGGTGGTATGGATGGAAAAATTCCAGAGAAACCAGCTGGAGATGGAGGCTATGGTTTTGATAAAATATTTATTCCAGAGGGTTATAATATGACTCGTGCTGAACAAAATGAGGAAGACCACAAGATTGTGTATTTAAAAATAAAACCGATTATGCAGTTAAAAGAATTCTTGGAAAAATAAATAAGAAATGAAACCAATTAAGAAACAACTGAAAACTATCTGGTGGAGAGGGAAATCAATCGGGGCGATGTATTATTACGGCAATCCATCAAAAAAATTAAAAGTTGTCGGAGTAACGGGAACCAATGGTAAGACGACTATAGCCACACTTCTTTACAAGATTACAACAGCGCTTGGTTATAAAACGGGGCTTATTAGCACAGTGGAAAACATTATTGTGGATAAAGCTTACCCATCAATTCACACCACGCCAGACTCAGTGACACTAACTAAACTTTTCCATGAAATGTTGGAAAAGGGATGCGAATATGTTTTTATGGAAGTTAGCTCACACGCTTTAGACCAAAATCGAGTCTGGGGAGTAAACTTTGTTGGTGGAATTTTCACTAACCTGACGCATGACCATCTAGACTATCATAAAACTTTTGAAAATTATTTTGCCGCCAAAAAGAAGTTTTTTCAAATGCTCCCGCCGAGAGCTTTTGCGCTCACAAATGCGGATAATGAATATGGACTAAAAATGCTAGACGGAATAAAGACTAATAAATTTTCTTATGGATTTAAGCCTGTGGATAACCCTACAGACGTTGGACGTCTGGAGGGTTCCAGACGTCCAACGTCTGGGAACTTGTTCCAAGGTGAAATTAAAAAGTTAGATTTCAATGGGTTAGAGCTTCTTTTTAATGATATTCTAATCAAATCAAAACTGCTTGGAAAGTTTAATGCTTACAATCTGCTGGCGGTGTGGAGTGCATGTTCACTGCTCGGTTTTGATATGCAAAAAGTAAATAAAATTTTAGAAAATATCGAACCTCCGCGTGGGCGATTTGAGCATTTTACATCTACTAGTGGTGTTTTGGTTGTGGTTGATTACGCTCACACTCCTGATGCTCTAGAAAAAATTCTTTTAGCTATTCACGAGATTAAGCCGGAAAAAGGAAGGATTATTTCTGTCTTTGGATGCGGAGGCGACCGAGACCCAATCAAGAGAAAGATTATGGGCAGTATTGGCGCAACGCTCTCCGATATTGCTATTTTTACTTCTGATAATCCTCGCAGTGAAGACCCAGATAAAATTATCGAACAAATGAAAGAAGGTTTAACATCAGAAGAGTTGAAAAAAGTAAAAACGATTCCAAATAGGCATGAAGCTATCAAGGAAGCAGTGAAAATTGCAGTGAGAGGTGATATTGTTCTTTGTGCCGGAAAGGGGCACGAAGACTATCAGGAAATAAAGGGTGTGAAGCATCACTTTGACGATGTTGAAGAGTTTAAGCAACTATTTAATTATTAGGAAAAATTTTTTCCATTAATTTCGGAACGGAAGCAGTTAGTCCAAATAATGAACCAGAAGAAACTAAAACAATAATATCGTCTTTTTTTGTAATTTTTCTCAAAAGAGTCAAAACGTCTTTCTCATTTTTTATGCCATAAGTATTGGGATTATTTTTCTTTACTACATTTACGATTTCAGTAAAAGTCATTTGTTTGTGAGTTTTGGCTCCATGCATCGGTGGAGGAAGTATTATCACACTTGAGCTTGTATTAAAAATATCTTTATACCACTTTTTTGCTTCTATATTTCTCCAGCCAAAAGTATGAGGTTCAAATATTGTAATTAAGTTCTTGTTCGGAAAATGTAAATTTAATGAATCAAACACAGATTTTGCTTTAGAATAAGAAGATCCGAATCCCTCATAAATCAAGACAGATGATTTGGTCGTTTTTAGGTCAATACGTCCAGATATGCCCTTAAAATTTATGATTGATTTTTGGAACTCTTTCATTGTTATAAGTTTTTTCTCCAATAGAAATGCCCCTGCTCCTGCAATATTTTCAATATTATGATTCCCCAATAAGCTTGTTTGTAAACTTACTATTTTATTATTATTGTGAAATAAATCAAAAGAAGTTTTTTCTCCATATTTTATATTTTGCGGATGCCAATCTGCTTTTTCGGAAAGGCCATAACTTATTTTTTTGCATTTGGCATTTTTAATTACCTCGGAGACATTTTTTCCATCTTTGGAGTAAATCAAAATTCCACTTTTAGGTAACAAGGAAACCAATTTTTTATAAGGCTGGATATAGTCTTTTTCAGTGTGGAAAACATTAATATGGTCATGCTCGGCTGAAATAAGAATTAAATTTTTTGGATGTAGATGTAAAAATTTAGACCTAGTATCCCAGTTAGCTGAAGGATATTCATCACCCTCTAAAATAAAATTCTTACCGTTGCCTAATTTTGCATTTGTTTTAAGTCCGAGTGGTACGGCGCCGATAAAATATGAAGGATTTTTTTTAGATTTTTCTAGACACCAAGAGAGAATAGCAGTCATCGTAGATTTACCAAAAGTCCCAGCTATTACCGTATTCTCTTTATTTTTTGATAATTCTCCTAAAGTTTCTGGTAAAGATTGTATTTTTATTCCAGAATTAAATGCAGCAGCTACTTCTTTATTTTCTTCTGGTGTTAAATCAGCATGTTTTCCAATAACTATTAAATCAGCACCCTTCGGAATATTGGTTGGTGAGTAATGTGGTGTAAATTCAATATTATTTTTTTTAAGTAAACTAGCTACGGGTTCATAAAAACCCTCATCTGAACCAGTTATTTTGTAGCCTTTTTGTTTAAGCATCAAAGCTAAGGCAGACATACCTTTTCCACAAATGCCTATTAAATGCACTTTTTTCATAAACTTATTCTAGCATATTTATTTCCTGACAAGATTCATGCTGTAATTCTGATGAAGTAGAACATCTTTGATTGCTAGCATTGCTTCACCAAAAAGAGCATTTGGGTCGGGGGTGAATTTTTCGCCAAGGTGAATATCCAGAGGATGCAATCCGACATCAAAAGGAAATCCGCCAGTTGTTAAACTTTCAGCGGAAGCTTCTTTTATTTTATTTTTTTTCAAAAATGGAAAAGTAGCAAACTTCTCTCTGTATAGTGGCAGATATTCCACTTGAGCGAAAGAACCAGAACATTGAAAATGGTTTAAGAAAGAAAAAATCAAAAATCCAACTATCAATCCTGGACACAAACCATTTTTTAGCTCTTCGGCAAGAATTTTCGGAGTAAGTTGTATTTTTCTACTTGGACTTTCTAAATATCCATCCTTCAAGAAAAAATTTTCCATTTCTTTATATTTTCCCTTTTTTACTGGTCCGTAAAAGAAAACCATTTCTTTGAAATTTTTTATCGTAAGTATGCGTTCTGGTTTAGAGAAAAATATTTTACTTAGAGAATGCTTGGGATTTTCGATGGCAAAAAGTAAGTAATTTGAGGCAACTTCATTGAAATCAAAAAAAACTGGTTTTCCGTGTAAAAATTTACTCTCGATACTTTGTGAAGATTTTAATGCCCAAGCGGTATAAGAATCTCTCTCCTTCGCCTCTGGTAATAATGTTTTTAGTTTAGCTGGCAGATTATTTATAACCTCAACCATTTTCGGTGTGATTTTACTTCTATAGACTAATTCATCCTGCATAGAGGAGGGGATTAGGTTTATGTCTCCGTCTTTCTTGCAAAGTCTGCCTGGACGGGTCTTGTTGGAAAAGGGAACTCCAGAGAACATAGCCACTAAAAAGAAATCTTTTTGTGACAAAGACAGGGAATCAAGCCAATTTATGAAGAAAAATCTAGGTTTACCGCCAGGAGACATATGGGATGCAGTTTGGAGTGTCCTATTTTTCTCTGCGTATTTTAAGATACTACCTACCTCTTTTTTGTCATACCCCAAGCGGGTAAGCTCTATGGATAAAGCTTTTTTAAAAATATCTTCTAATGGTTGGTTTGTTCTATAGGAATGAAGGTTCTTTGAGTACTCTAGAAGTGTTTTGTCCCAGTTTTCTTCAATTATCTTGGCTAAGTGTTCCTTTTTTTCGCTTCTTAGGGCCAAAACTATGCCTTGTATTTCTTTTTCTAGATCTTTCATTGTTTTATCATAGTACTTTAATGGAAGATTATTTGCAAATCGGCTAAAACTTATCCCCAACTAATTAATTATTCAATTTTTAGTAATTATTGTCAATAGATAGATACTAGAATATCCTTATTTAACAAGGTATTTTAGATTTGACATATGACAAATATGTTTCATAACCATTGACTTTTGCTGTAAAAATGATAAGATATGTGGGTAAGTCAAAGTTGGCTGAAGTAGGCAGTAATGAAGTTGGCGGAGCAAATACCGCTTTAATATGAAAAAGAACAATCTAATACGTTTTGTCCAGTCAATGGTTCTTTTGCCTGTTGTTACGATGTCACTTCCTTTCTCAGGCATTACAAACATTACGACTCCACAAGATTCGTTAGCCAAACAAGTTAATACTGCAGCTACCGAAATATTAGCTCTTAACCAAGCCAATACTCCGGAAGCTGATTTAATCAGTCAACAGCTCTTGAAAAACAAGGTACAGGCTGAGGCTGATGCTATAGATTCTTATTTTACTGACCACGATATGCCCCTCGCTGGCACAGGTATGACTATGGTAAAAGAGGCATATTACAATAATCTAGATTGGCGCTTACTACCAGCTATTGCAATACGTGAATCAACTGGAGGTAAGAATGCATGTGATAAGGTCAAGAATAATCCTTTTGGGTGGAATTCTTGTAAGGTTGGCTTTAATTCATACGATGATGCGATTGCCACTGTGGCACAGAACTTAGGTGGTAATAATCCTAATACAGCCTACGAATATGACAATAAAGATATTAAACAAATTCTTCAAGCTTATAACCCTCCATATGTGGCTCCTAGATATGCCAATCAGGTTATGTCTATAATGAATAATCTTGGTGATGTAGATGTGACACCAATCTTAGCTAGTGCAAATACATAATAAAAAATCCCGCATAAGGCGGGATTTTTTATTATAGAGATTATTCTAGACATATCAAAGTCATCTTTTGTTCTTTTGGTTCAAACAAAGTGATTTGGAAATTGTAATTTTTACCAAGTTCTAATTTTGCACGAAGTGCAGCCTCAGAAGGGAAGGTGGAATTGTGTACAAGTCCTGCGACGCCTTCTTTTATAGATACAAGGGCACCGTGTTTGTTGTATTTAATCACAACACCTTTAATAATGTCTCCTTTCTTTAATTTTCCTTCAAATTCTTTCCAAGGATTTTCCTTTAAGGCTTTTACGGAAAGGGAAATTTTACCATCTTTGATTTCAATAACTTTAGCTTTGATTTTTTCTCCGACTTTAAACATACTGCGTGGATCTTCTACAAGGCCCCAATCAAGTTCAGAGATATGTACAAGTCCTTCCAATCCATCTTCTAATTTCAAGAAGATTCCGAAGTCTACGATGCCAGCGATAGTGCAATCCAAGCTGTCTCCGACTGTATATTTACTCAAGATTTCCTTTTTCTCTTCAGGATTGTTGTCTTTTTCAGAGAAGATTAATTTGCCTTCCTTTGGTAGAGTGGAAATAACCATCACGGAAATTTTCTGGCCGATGAGTTTCTTCAATTCTTTTAGGATTTTATCTTTGTCTGAATCCAAAACTCTTGGGTAATGGTCCGCCTTGAGCTGAGAAGCTGGCAAGAATCCTTGGATTCCAGACCATTCTAATATCAAGCCTCCTTTGTTGGCGTCTTTTACTTCTAAATCCAAAACAGTCTTTGCCTTAATAGCTTTTTCAGCTTCACTCCAAGCCAGAGCCTGCTTAGCTTCCTTGAGAGAAAGCTCCATGTAGCCGTCCTCGTTTTCTACTTCGACAACTTTTGCTTTGATAATATCTCCAAGATTGATTTTTTTAATGACATCTTTAGCATTTATGAATTCTCGTCCATAAATAATACCAGTGCCAAAAGGTGCCAAGTCTACATAAACGGAAGATTTTTCGACTAAAATAACTGGACCTTCCACCAAAGAATCAATTTCGGGCTTGGTCGCACTACGGTCGACGATCGATTGTAAAACTAAATTTTCTACCACTACTTCTCCTGCATGTGCAGGCATGTCTGTATCTTTGTTCATAATTAATTAAATAAAAAAATCCGCGTGTAAGCGGATATAAGGCTTAGGTTCTGAAGTTGCCTTGCGGCTTATTCAGGGTTACCCCAAATCCTGCTTGCCCTGCCGAAGCTTTATGCGAAGGCGGGCTTTTAATAAATATTCAACTGACTCTCATACTACTATAAAAACAGAGAAATGCAAGTGTTTTTTCTTTTATTTTTTGCTATACTGTATAACAATGATAATCACATATTTCGGCAAAGAATTTTTTAAGATTCAGCAAGGCGAGATGGTCTTGGCATTTAATCCTGTCAGCAAGGCTTCCAAAACAGGTATCGTGGCGCATTTTGGAACTGACATTGCTTTGGTTACAACTAATCATCCCGACTATAATGGTATAGAGCAACTTTCTCATGGTGAGCGTGAGCCTTTTATTGTCACCGGTCCGGGAGATTACGAAGTCAAAGAAATTTTCATTAAGGGAGTCTTATCTGATGCTTTGATTGGCGGTAAAAAATACATTAATACTATTTATTTATTCTCGGTGGATGATATAAATATTGCTTTTCTTGGTGCGTTAGCGGATGTGGAATTTTCTAAAGAATCTCGTGAAGCTATTAATAGTCCAGACATACTTTTTATTCCAGTTGGCGGAAAAGGTATGCTGGACGCAAAATCATCTGCAAAATTAGCTTCCTCGCTTGAACCTAAATTAATTATACCGATGGATTATGATGATGCTTCGCTTAAAGCTTTCTTAAAAGAGCTGGGTGAAGAAAAAGCAGAAGTGGTGGACAAGCTAACGCTCAAGAGAAAAGATTTGGACAATAAAGAAGGTGAAGTGATTGTCCTAAAAGCAATATGAAAAATATAATTCATAACATTCGAAAACAGCCCGAGGAAATTCGCAGACATATTTTGCATTTAATTACCGTCGTTTTTGCAATAATTTTAGTATTTCTTTGGGTTTATTCTCTGGGTGCCAATTTATCAAGTTCAGAGACTCAGGCGGGAATTAGTCAGGATTTAAAACCATTTTCTACCTTGAAAGATAACATGGTAAGTGGTTATAGTGACATCTCGCAGCCGAGTACTAGCACAGACAATACAGATCAAAATTCGGATGCATATTTAAGAGCTCAAGAAAATAGTTTATAAATATTTATGGCAAAAAAAAATTCACCAGAACCAAATGAAGAGGTAGTGCTAGCAGATAAAGTGTTACCAGTCGATATCGTGGCAGAGATGAAAGAATCTTACATCGCTTATGCGATGTCGGTTATTACTGAGCGAGCTTTGCCGGACGTGCGCGATGGATTAAAGCCAGTGCATCGTAGAATTCTTTTTGCAATGAATGAAATGGGACTGACTGCCTCTGCACGTTTTCGAAAATCAGCGGCTATTGTGGGAGATGTGCTTGGAAAATATCATCCCCACGGTGATACGGCTGTTTATGATTCTATGGTGGGAATGGCTCAGGAATTTTCTTATCGTTATCCATTTGTTTTTGGGCAAGGAAACTTTGGTTCAATCGATGGAGACAATGCGGCAGCGATGCGTTATACCGAAGCCAAAATGTCTAAAATCTCGAATGAACTAATGCGGGATTTAGAAAAAGAAACAGTTGATTTTCGTCCAAACTATGACCAGACCAGAAAAGAGCCAGTAGTTTTTCCAACCGCTGTTCCAGCTTTGCTTTTAAATGGGACACTCGGTATCGCTGTCGGTATGGCGACCAACATTCCTTCGCATAATTTGGCGGAAGTGTTGGACGCAACAAATTATTTGATTGAAAATGGCGACGCAACCACTGAAGACTTGATGCAATTCATTAAAGGTCCAGATTTTCCAACCGGAGGAATTGCTTATGGGTCTAAAGATATGTTGCACGCATATTCCTCTGGACGAGGAGGAGTAGTTTGCCGAGGTGAAGCAGAAATAGTTGAACAAAAAGATGGAAATTTTTCTATCATCATCACTTCTATTCCTTTTCGTGTAAACAAATCAAATTTGATAGTCAGTATCGCTGAGTTAGTTCAAGAAAAAAAATTGGAAGGCATTAAAGGACTTCGTGATGAATCCACTAAAGACATTCGTGTCGTTATCGATTTAAAACCTAGCGCTCATCCAGAAAAAGTTTTAAATTATATTTATAAAAATACCCAATTAGAGTCAAATTTCAATTTCAACATGGTTGCCCTTGTGGATGGAGTTCCTCAAACTCTTTCTCTCAAGTCTATCTTGAACGAATTTATCGCACATCGCAAAGAAGTCGTGAAGAGAAGAAGTGTTTATGATTTGCGTAAAGCTGAAGAACGTGAGCATATCTTACTTGGTCTAAAAAAAGCGCTTGATAAAATTGACCGTGTTATCACAGTTATTCGTGGATCCAAGAATTCTCAAATTGCAAAATTAAACTTAATGAAAGAGTTTAAGTTTTCTGACTTGCAGGCAGCAGCTATTTTAGAAATGAAGTTGGCGAAATTAGCTGGACTTGAACGTAAGGCAGTAGAAGACGAGTTGGCTGAAAAGCAAAAATTTATTGCAGAGATGAAAGACTTGTTAGCCAGCCCAAAAAAAATATTAAAGATGATTGCTGATGAATTGAAAGAAATCCGAGAGAAGTATGCTGATGAACGTCGTACGAAAATAGTCAAAGGCGGAGTCAAAGAAATTTCCGACGAAGACTTGGTTCCAGAAAAAGAAACGATGTTGGTTTTGACTGCAGGCGGATACGTAAAATGTACTGACCCAGCAGAATATCATGCGCAGAAACGCGGAGGCGTCGGTGTGATTGATTTAGAAACCAAAGAAGAAGATTTTGTGACGATGCTTGTTTCTGGCTCTACACACAGCAATCTTCTATTTTTTACCAACCTCGGAAAAGTTTACCAGATGAAAATGTATGATATTCCAGAAGGCCGTCGAGCAACGAAAGGAAAATCGATTATGAATTTCTTATCCTTGTCTTCTGATGAAAAAGTTACTTCCATTTTGGCAATGCCAAAAGATTTGGGCAAGATTTCTTCTTCACTTATGTTGGTGACAAAAAAGGGTACCGCTAAGAAAATGTCTGGAGAAGGCTTTAAAGATGTTCGCCGAAGTGGTATTATTGCGATTCGTTTGGATAAAGACGACCAACTCATTTCTGCTTTAGTTACCGAAAAAGGTGATGAAGTGATGATTGCAACTGCTGATGGACAATCTATTCGTTTCAAAGAATCCGATGTGCGTGAAATGGGTAGAACAGCCGGTGGGGTGAGTGGTATTCGCTTGGGCAAAAACGACCAAGTCATTGGCGTGGATGTCATCAAAAACAATCAGCAAAAATCTGCAGGAAAGGCGGCGTTCTTAACAATGAGTGCAAATGGTTTCGGTAAAAAGACAGACTTAAAAGAATACAAAGTGCAGAAACGTGGTGGTTCTGGAGTGAAGACAGCTAAAGTGACTCCAAAAACTGGTAAATTGATTGTGGCAAAAGTTTTAGATGGAGAAGAAGTGGAATTAATTGCGATGTCCAAAAAAGGACAAGTCATCCGTACTGCCTTAAAAGATATTTCATCTCTTGGACGCCAGACTCAAGGGGTGACAGTGATGCGTTTACGCGCTGGTGATGGCATCGCTTCTTTGGCTTGTATCTAAGTTTTTGCTACAATATAAAGATGTTTTCTGACCCGATAAAAAATTTAAAAGCTTTTGGACTTCGCGAAGACAATATCGTGGCGGATTTGGGTGCGGGTACTGGATACTATAGTCTGGCAGCTGGCGAGATTGTTTCAAGAGGTAAGGTTTATGCAGTTGAAATACAAAAAGATTTTTTAAGTAAAATAAAAAATAAAATAAACGAAGCTCGTTTACATAATATCGAGACGATTTGGGGAAATGTGGAAAAGATTGGTGGTACTAAAATAGCTGACAATGCAGTAGACGCAGTCATTGCTTCTAATATACTTTTCCAAGTTGAAGATAAAGAAAAATTTATTGATGAAACCAGAAGAATTTTAAAACCAAAAGGCAGAGTGCTTTTTATCGATTGGGCTGAATCTTCAATTATGGGGCGGACATCTATTATTCCAAAAGATAAGGCTCGTATTATGTTTGAGAAAAAAGGATTTATTTTAGAACGAGAAATTGATGTAGGCGAGCATCATTATGGTATGATATTAGTTAAGAATTAAAATGAAAGGAAATTTTCAAATTATAGTTTTAGTTATATTTATTGTTGGTGCCATTTTTGGTGTTTTGGTTTTTTCAGGAGCGATTCCTATCGGAAAAAGTAGTGCGCCTGGCGCACTAGGTACCATCACTGTCTGGGGTACTGTTCCATCGGATGCTTTAGCTAAACCATTAGTTGCTTTCAATAGTGAGAATCCAACATTTGTCGTAAAATATGTTCAAAAATCTGCAGATACTTTTGACCAAGATTTATTGGAAGCATTAGCGACTGGCACCGGTCCGGATTTATTTTTCTTACCCGATGATTTAGCTTATAGTTATTCTAATAAAATTCTTACTATTCCATATACTAGCTACCCACTGGTCTCTTTTCAAGGTACTTTTGCTGGCGCGGGGAGTGTGTTTTTGACAGACAAAGGAATGTTAGCTTTTCCTATGTCTATCGACCCGCTTATGATGTATTACAACAGGAGCATGCTTGATGCCAACGATATCGTTTACCCTCCAACTACTTGGGATGATTTGAGTGCCATGGTGCCGACTTTAACGCAAAAAGATAATTCTGGAACAATCACAAAAAGCGCGGTTGCCTTGGGGCAGTTTAACAATATAACTAATGCCAAAGACATTATAGCTACTTTGTTTATGCAGGCAGGCAGTCCTATCGTCACAGAACAGAATGGAAATTTTCTTTCAGCGATAGACCCAACGGGTGTAAGTTATAATCTTTCCTCCACATTAAAATTTTACACGGATTTCACAGACCCCAATGACCCGCTGTATTCTTGGAATTCCTCCTTTCCCGATTCCAGTGATGATTTTTCGAACGGGAATCTGGCATTCTATTTTGGCTTTGCCAGCGAACTTCCATCTTTGGTAAACAAAAATCCCAATCAAGATTTTTTTGTTGCGCCGATTCCGCAAGTGAAAGGTTCTAATACGAAAGTAACTGATGCTCATGTAATCGGCATTGCTATATCTTCTGCTTCCAAAAACCCGACTCTAGCTTTCACGGCTGCGAATGCGATGGCCACTGGAGATTTTGCTGCAGCTTTTGCGACTGCTACGGGCACAGTGCCAGCTCGCCGAGATTTACTTGCAGTCAAGCCGACGAGTGATGCATACACTCCATATTTTTACAGTTCTGCTTTGTTTGCTAAGAGTTGGCTCGACCCATCTAGCGCGGATACAGATAATATCTTTAGTGGTATGATTAATGCAGTGCTTTCTGGCACTCTATCGGTAGGAGACACAATCAAAGATGCCGATTCAAAAATGAATCTTTTATTATTAAATTCAAATCAATGATTAAAATAAAAAAATATTTAATAATCTTCTCAGTATTTTTGATTCTAATTGTTCCAGCTTTGTCTTTTGCGCAAGGGGCACCTTCCGTTTTGGTTCCTTGTAATAATACTCCAGACCCTGTCACTGGTGTAATCGCACAGCCTTGTAATTTTAATGCCTTAATGGTGCTTGTAAATAATGTTATTAACTTTCTTCTTTATGGTATGGTGATACCGATTGCCGCTATTATGTTTGCTTATGCAGGTTTTGAACTCGTTACAGCCGGAGGGGAATCTGCTCACGCTAGGACAAAAGCTAAAAGTATTTTTACCAATGCCGTTATTGGCTTAGTTATAGCTATCGCGTGTTGGCTGATTGTCCATAGCTTATTAATAATTTTAGGTTATGACGGGTCTTGGATTGGTCTTTAATTTGTTATATAATATAAAGCATATGAACTTCATTAAGAAAAATTGGCATAAATTAGTTTTCATGAGTAGTTATGCGTTAGTTTTACCTTTATCTAAAATTTATGCACAAGGATATAATCCTTCTTCTGGTAATTGCCCCGATGGCTCTCCTATGTCTGCTGGTAAAATTTGTAATCCACTTGGAGCAAGCAGCACCTCAATTCCTGCGTTAATTCAACAACTTTTAAAAGGAGCCATTACTCTCGGCATACCCGTGGTTGCCCTTGCTATCGTCTATTCTGGTTTTCTTTTTGTGGCGGCTAGAGGTAACTCCGAAAAGTTAACCAAAGCTAAAGATAGTCTGCTTTGGACTATCGTTGGTGCAGCTGTCTTGCTGGGTGCTTGGGCTATTGCGCAAATGATACAGGCAACTGTTACTGGACTTTCATCATAGATTATTAATCGTAAAATCAACCATATGAAAAAAAAACTAGTAAAATTTATCTCGATATTTTCTTTTATAACACTATCTCCATTGTTGGCCTTTGCTCAAACTACTACTTCTACAAGTGTCATAAACGGCGCAGCTGGGCAAACTTGCAGTAATAATGGTCAGATAGGATATATAATCTGTCAGGCACAAAATATTTTAAATTCACTTTTACCACTTTTAGTATTACTGGGACTTGTTTATTTTATTTGGGGAGTTATCACTTATGTCATTGCGGGCGGAGAAGAAGCGAAAACAAAAGGCAGGGATAGAATGATTTATGGCATCATTGGTTTTGCTGTTATCGTTGGTTTGTGGGGCTTGGTAAATATCGTTGTTAATACTTTTGGTTTAAGTGGTGCAGCGCCTTCGTTTACTATAAATGGCGGACCGGGAGTTGGTTGTACTGTCGGAAGTACTTTTGCGACCCTGTTGGGTTTTTTAACTTGTCTAATTAATTCTTCTGTAATTCCTTTTATTTTTTCTATTGCCGTGGTTGTCTTTGTTTGGGGCGTAATTCAATTTTTTATCATCAATGCTGATGAAGAAGCTAAGAGGGAACAAGGCAAGCAGTTTATGATTTGGGGGATTATTGCTTTAGCTGTCATGCTTTCCGTTTGGGGGCTGGTAGGTATTTTAGGTAAAACCTTCAATGTAAATACAAGTGTTCTGCCTCAAGCTGCTCCACCCACACAGTAGGATAAAGGCTTGTTTACTTTAAATATGCCTATGATATAATTATCCCGTAGTTCTTTATATTATCAATGTTTTATTATTATTAAGGTCGTTTAATTTATTAGTAGATTGCCCTGCTATTGTAGGGTGAATATAGATTATGAAAAAGAAATTACTTGTTTTGGCTGGTATTATGGGTACACCTTTTTTAGCACTTGCTAACAATTGTACCGCTGTCGGTACAACTGCTACTCAAAATGTCACTTTTGAGCAAATGTTGTGTACAATAGGAAATATTTTGGATTTCGTTATTCCTATTTTGATAACATTGGGCGTAGTTTACTTCGTTTGGGGAGTTGTATCTTATGTTATCGCTTCCGACGAAGAGGCAAAGTCAGCTGGACGAAACCGCATGATTTTCGGTATTATCGGTTTGACTGTTATTGTCGGAGTTTGGGGCCTTGTAACCATTTTGGGAAATACATTTGGTACTAATGGTGCTGTAACTGTTTCTCTTCCAACTGTTGTTATTCCAGCTCAACAATAAGATATGATGGATTTATTTTCTACGAAGATAGCTTATGCGGATGCGACAGCTACCATGAACGCTTTTGTTGGAAAAGTTGATACATTGATTATTAATCCTCTTATCCTTTTCTTATTTGCTTTGGCTGTAGTTTATTTTCTTTGGGGTATGCTTGAATTTATTTTAAATCAAGCGAACGAAGAGAAAAAAACTTCCGGTAAGAGTCATATGCTTTGGGGCATCGTCGGAATTACGATAATGCTCGGAGTTTGGGCCATTATGGGTATGGTTTTAAGTACCTTAGGCATCAATGGAATTAATCCACAACAGGGCACTGTTCAACTGCAATAAAATTTAAGTAGAAATGAAAAAGGACACCCGTGAGGGTGTCCTTTGCGTTTGGGCCAGAACGCGATTGAGCCCGATTTTCATTTTCACCTCCTTTCAAGGGGTGGGTTAAAGAACTATTGATACCAAGCAAATGATACCGTTTGGTCCGCTTTAAACGGGCGGACAATATAAGCACCCGCTGGTTTTTTTCGCCACTCTCTTGCGAATTCTTGCGAGAACTCTCCGTTCGTGGCTGTGTCGCACAGAGTCGAGATGGTTTTGTCTAGCGACTCATAGCAAACCTGACTAGAAGGTCTCAGGTACGTGCGGGTTGGGTCAAGCCAAGCTTTTAGGGGCTTGTCTTGAGTTGCGACTCCTTGTCCAGACACAGGGAATTCTGGTACAGGTCGTGGATGTGTCGCTCTGTACTCGGCGGCTACTGCAGCTGCTTCAGCTTGTGCAACTGTTTTTGCATCCATTTTAGTTCGTCTTTCGACGATTTTGTTGTGGATGCAAAAGATTGCAATCAGCAAAGCAAGTGTTAGGAATACCCACTTGATGGTAGTTGTCGCTCCTGACGATGTAGGAGCGGTTGTTGGTGTGGTGCTCATTTCTTGCCACTCTTTCCGTCAGGAATGCCGACGATGTTGAGATGCTGTAAATTGTCGAGCCCTTCAACTGAGAAATTCCAGTTGTTTTCCGAGACATTGGGGAAGTTCGCAAGTTTCGCAACCTTTTCTGCGTTCTCGCGAGACATTCCAGGTTGTCCGTTTCTTGGAGCCATGAGAATGTCTACGGCTTGGTCGAAGGATTTGGCGTTGGTGATGATGTCACGCGCTTTTTGCGTGGCCTCATCATAATCAACGTCTTCAATTCGGGCGCTTAAATCTACGCCATATTTGTTTTCAAATTCACAAACCATTGCTCTGTGGTCTGCATAATCTTTATCACCACCATCCTTTTCTTCGTTAAACAAAGCTTTGTTGATGGCTGCTTTGTTTAGCAGGTCTTCTGGTTGGTGTTGCCCGAAGTAATCTGAGTACATCATTGTCAGCAAGTTACGAGCTGCTCGTTTGACAACGTTTGGCTCAAAACTTGCGTAGGTGATTATGGCATCTGGGTTTCGTGCAGGACGCAGAAGGTATACATATTTCGTATCCATCATCGCACCACCCTTGGTTGCCCAAGTTTCCTCGCAGACATCACTGAGTTCAGACTTAAGGTCGACATCAATAGTTCTACTTTCCCAAGGAAGCTTAAAGCTCAGTCCTTGGAAAATTGTTCTTTGGTTTCTGGTCCATGGGTTGAGCAGGATGCGAGCGAAGTAGCCAGGGACAGTCTCAGTATATATTTCTACTGAAAATGCCAGAACTACCAGCGTCAGCACCACTCCCCAGTACCAACCCCAGTCTAGAAACCAGGGACCAAAGAGAGCACACAGTAGACTGCCTCCTGTGATTGCGAGGATGGCGTTGAGAAAAAATACTCCCCACGCTATTGGTGCACTTGGCACCGTCCAACCGTTTCCGTTTGCCATTTTACTACCTCCGCGCCATTTCAGGGCGCCTTGTTGTTGGCGCCCGCAGGGCGCGGGCTTGTTAACGTTTGAGTCAGCAAAAACAGATCGCGCTGACTATTTCTCAAGGAAAGGGCAGAGCCCCTAAGTTCTCTAGTATTGTATCACAATAAATCTAAAAAGTCAACCCCAAAAGCCCTTATAAAATAAGGTTAAATTTGTTTAAATTTGGCTAAAACGCCTTTTTAATATAAGATATATAGATGCTTTTTTCAGCTCTTATTATCATAATTGGTTTGTCGCTTTTTGAGACAGTTTCGTCAGTAGACAATGCCATCATCAATGCTGAAGTTTTATCAACCATGAGTCCTCGTGCTCGAGGTTGGTTTTTGACATGGGGGATGCTCGTTGCAGTTTTTGTAGTGCGCGGACTCCTACCATTTTTTATAATTTGGATTTTCAATACAAAATTAAATGCTCTTCAAGTATTATCGGCGACTTGGTCTTCAAATCCACTAGTTTTAAATTCAGTAAATCAGTCAGCTCCAATCTTGCTCATTACTGGCGGAGTTTTTTTGATTTTTCTTTTTCTGCAATGGTTTATCGTTGAAAATAAAAAATTTATACCAGCAATACCAAAAGGAGTTTATTTTTATTTTATTTCAGCCATTTTATTTTTAATTGTTGCATTATTAGCGCTAGCGAATAATAAGTTGATATTTTTTGGAGCTTTAATTGGACTCTGTTTGTTTTTTGTTACTCAAGGTTTTAAACAAAATGCCGAGAGGGAAGAGAAAAAATTATTAGGCAGCGCAAAGTCCGACATAAGTAAATTTTTATTTTTAGAAATAATTGACTCCACTTTTTCTTTAGATGGAGTACTGGGAGCTTTTGCCTTCACTCTTTCTGTGCCTTTGATTTTGCTTGGCAATGGTTTGGGCGCTTTATTTGTGCGACAATTAACGGTCGGAAATATAGAAAAGATAAGGAAATATATTTATTTAAAAAATGGCGCGATGTATTCCGTATTGGTGCTTGGAATAATTATGGTTTTACATAGTTTTGGTTTTCAGATACCAGAGTATATTTCTCCACTTATTACATTTGTGATTGTTGGTTTTTTCTTTTGGAAATCTACCCTGTCGCTCGTGAACGACGGGGTCTAAAGCTGCATTAGGTAATTAAAAAATCCCCCAATTGGGGGATTTTTTTTGAGAAGAGTTTTATTCGTGCTTAAGTGGTGACTCCTGATATTTCTTTTTACCTCCAAAGACTGTTCTTACTAAAATTACAATCAAGAGAACAAAGATAGCAAAGAGTATCCATTGTATTAAACCAGAAGGCAGAAAACTATTTGAACCAAAGAGGGCATTGGCGGAGAGTCCGTTGTTTGCAGTTCCAGTTGGATTCGTAGTGGTGCAGGTGCTGGTCGTCGCCACTACTGGAGTAGCTTTCTTTTTATGAACGACAACAGTAGTAGGAGTGACAGGGTTTGGATTTGTGTCATTAGAATAAACTATTGGTGTGGTAGTTGCAGGTGGAGTGTAGATAGGTGGCTGATAGGGTGTGATGGGTGCAGCTACGCCAGAGTCAACATTACCTCCAGCGCCATAACCTCCAGAACCACCGCTAGCATCATAGACTTGAGCTGCTACTATGTGGAAGGGCACGAAAATAAAAGCAAACGCTAAAATAGTTAACGTTTTCAAGCCCAAATTAATTGATTTGTGATTTGTATTTTTCATACTCAGGTAATATAGCATAATAAAATAAAAAAGTCAAGTACATTAAATGTGCTGGAGGAGGGACTCGAACCCTCAAACCTTGCGGTACTAGTTCCTAAGACTAGCGCGTATACCAATTCCGCCACTCCAGCATGCTGATGCAGTATAGCTTAAAAAGGTATTAAAGTTAATAGTTTATGAAATAACTTATTTTAAATGTTATACTTTTTTTGTGAAGAAATTTTTAAAGAATTTTCCGATTGAGACGTATGTTCTTTTACTGCCATCACTGATTTTTTTATTAGTGATGAGTTTTTATATTTTTTTCCGCGAAAATGGTTATTCGGAAATATTTTTCCATGGACATTTTTTGTCTATCGTGATAAGTACAGATAATCTTTTTCCCATTATTTTTATAATTATTTGTTTAAATATTATTGAAATTTTGGTTATGTTAAGGAATCAAGCTAAATTCGAGGATGTTCTACATTTTTTAAAAAGCTCTTTTTTTGTGTTTGGAATTTTTTATATCAGTGGATTAGCTCTGACTGTATTAACTCAACTAGTTTTAAACGTGGCTAATCCTACTAGAACCATAGCAAGCTCAATTATGTTTACAAAATGGGACTATACTATTTTCAGGTTTTATCCATGGCTTTCTTTACATTCCCTAATAACGTCGCACTTGATGGAAATGTTCATCTATGAGTCATACCTGCTTACAGTAGTGATGATGTTGGTACTTTTAGCAATTCTGGCTTTCAAAAATATTTTTCTATTTAGAAAATTTTTACTGTCTTACTTTATAGCTATAGTATTAGCCACACCGTTTTGGGCGGCGTTTCCAGCTTTAGCGCCAGACATGATGTACCGATTAAATATTTTTAATATTCCTGTGCCGACTCAAATAGCGGATAATTTAAGCAGTATCCATTTTTCTAAAACCAGCCAAATTGTTTTTTCCGCTCTGGAAAAAGAATGGCTTGATAATAGTGGCCAGTCTTTGCCAATCACTACCTTTCCATCTATGCACGCGGCTTGGGGAATCATCATAGCGGTCATTGGTACGGAGCTCTGGACTCCGCTAGCCATTGTCCTTATACCTTGGTTTTTATTAGAACTGACTGGCACTATTTTCACACTTGAACACTACGCTGTTGATACCATCTTTGGTGTATTGTTGGGCTTTCTAGCTCTTTATCTTGCCACTTGCTTGCTTCGCTTTGATAAAAAACATTCTTTTAATAAAAAAAATCTTTTTGTTTCCTTGCATCAATTACAAATGAGTTTAAGTAGTTTTTTAAGTTGGATAAAGAGTAAGGCGCACATAAACTAAAAAATTCCCAAATGGGAATTTTTTAGTTTATGTGCGCCCAGGAGGGATCGAACCTCCGACATTCTCCTTAAGAGGGAGCTACTCTACCAGCTGAGTTATGGGCGCAAAATATTTTTTTTAACTACATCTAATTTATCACAATTAACTATATTTTGAAAGTTTAAGTAAAAGTGTTAGATTATATAAACGGCCTGGTAGCCAAGTGGTAAGGCATTCCTCTGCAAAAGGAATATACGGCGGTTCGATTCCGCCCCAGGCCTCACCTAA
>JARLIG010000009.1 GCA_031291825.1 Minisyncoccota bacterium
GAGCAACACTTTTGTAAAGTGAAGGTCCTCGGTTCGAATCCGAGAGGCGGCTCAGAGAGAAATATATTTTTTATGCCACCGGCAATTCTACGTAGAATTGAGCGCCTTTGCCTGGACCTTCGGATTCACCCCAGACACGGCCTTTGTGGGCTTCTACGACTAATCTGACGGTATATAGACCATATCCAGTACTATCTACATTCACTTTTACGGAATTTGCTCCCCTGCCACCTTCAGTAAAGAGATTCTTTTTATCGTCATCGGTTATACCCACTCCAGTATCTTTCACTGAAAATAAAATCTTGTTGTCTTTCTTTTCTAGACCGACTGTAATCTTCCCTTCTTTGGTGTATCTAAATGAATTTTCAATCAGATTATTAATTGATTCTTTTAACCAAATGACATCTCCTGTCACATTGAATGTTCCATCCTGAATATTCGTTTCTAATTTTAATCCTTTTGCCTCAATTTGTATTTTCTTTTCAGAAACCACTTGTTCAACTAATTCTTTAAAGTTTACCGGCTTCCTTTCATATTTAATAATTCCATTTTGCATATTGGCAACATTCAAAATCAAATCAACTGTTTGTATCCCTCCATTATCAAAATCAAGTCCCTGTGCCGCGCGTTTTTTAATTTCGGGAGATATCTCACCAAAAGTACCATCAAGAATACTAGCAAAAATAATCTTGGTGCGAGTGAAAGAACCTTTAACTTTGTGAGTAATAAGATGCATCAAACTCTCTCTCTGTTTCATGAGACTCTGCAAATTAATATTGAGAGCTGCCAATTGTTCTTTCTGTTCAATTTCCTTTTTAACGCTACGAATAATAGAAAGCCCTAGTCCCGCAGAAACTGCGAGAGTAATAGCAATAAGTACTATATTTAAAGTATTTTGAGTAAAGAAAAATTCCGAACCGATAAGTATCACTAGTGCCCAAACCAATGCTTGAGTGGCAAACAGTTTTCCATTGAAAGCTTTGAAGCGAACAATCAGAATACTGATATAGATGATGAATATTACCATCCCGAACATCCCATAAAATTCCAGACGCGAATCAGGCAATATACCTAGTTCCGTAAGATAATATGTCAAAGATGTCCATATGAAGAATATAAATAGAAATAATTCAATTCCTGTTCCCATCAGAACTATTTGCTTCTTTGAATCAGAAACTGCGGTGTGATATCGACGAATAAGCAGAACAAAAATCCAAACCATTGCCAGAACGCCAAGCGCAATATAGTAAAACTCAAACGGAAGCCACGAAAATTTAAATGCATCGCAAGAAGTTATATCAAACCCACTCAGATTAAAAGAGGTGGGAGTAAGAATAAAAATCGGAGCAAGTAGGCTTAGGAAAATAACCTTAATTCTAGCCGAAACATCTTTTTTATCTAAAAAAACATAAATAAAATAAACACAAAAAATTGCAAGCAAACCCAAAATTAGTCCTTGGAAATCCCAAATGAATAATATGAAATCGCTATGGATGTTGGTCCATTCAATGAGGTCAAATACTGTCCAAAATGAAAAAAGGAGAGAGATTGTAAAAAAAAGACGATTAAGTAAAAATTTTCTGCTATTCAAAAAAACATAGAAACCCATGAGAAGCGTAATAAACATCGTCGGTATATACGCGTAGTATAACAGTGCTGGCACACCAGAAGAAAATATAAGATACGTGGGTGCAGAAAATAAGTAACAAATCATGAGTTTGTGTTGTTTGAATTATTAATAGGACTAGGTTGGGTACTTGGTTCTGTTGTGTCTACTGGTGTCTGACAAATATTGTCATTATCGCTGGTGCTCTTATCACAATAGGTTATAGAACATTTATGGTCACTTGGTAGACACACGTTGGCAGCATCACAATTTGTTATATCTTGCCCACATTCCTTGTATAAATCAGGCTCATATTTTTGCATTTCGGAATAATAACTAGGTTGCGCACAAGCATCATCACTACAACTCATAAAACACTTCCCCGTCGCTGGATCACATGTGCCTTGATATCCCACAATATAGTCATGTTCAACCATAAATCGATAGTAAGAAAAAACACCAATGAGAATTATAATTGGTATTAGAACACAAGAAAGAATGTGGTCACGAAAATATGTGTGTTTTGCTTCCATAATTATGCTATGTAGAGTATAACAAAAATTTAAAGCCAAGTTAAGGCAGTATCGTGGGGTTGTCCCCTATTTCATAAAAAGTATGTACGTTCCGATTCCAGTTATGCAAATAGCAATAATTTTTGGCCAAATGTATTTTGCTTGTATTTTTTCTGTAGAAATTTTTGGAAGAAAAATCGTCAAAAATATACCAATAAGCATAGCAAAAATAGACTGGAAGGAATCCGTTAGAAGTACTAATGCAACAGGGGCAAGCATGTACGCAAAAGCAAAAGCAAGATTTCCCAAGATATAAAGAAATTCATTCACAACTCCATAAAACAAAATAACCTTTGAATTGCCACGCACAACCGACAAAAAACTAGTCCGATAAGAGCGCATAAATATAAAGATAATTACTCCCACCAAAAAGAGAGAAACGTTTTCCCAAAAAAAAGACCTCCAGACATTTTCTTCAAGTGCAACCGCTTTGAAGATGACTGAACCTAGCGCCCAAAAGAATGAGGCAGCCAACATTGGTAAAATTGTTTTTGTGCGAAGCTTAAATTTATTTTCTTCGTCTATTTCAAAAGAGATTATTGTCGTACCAAAAATAATTATTGCCATGGCGAGAAGTTGCAACTTTGTCAGCACCTCACCGAGAACAAAATAACTCAGTATATATCCAAAGACTGGTACAAGCTGATAAAAAACTATTACAATCGACGCTTCTTCCTCCTTTAGTGCCAGTAGATAACACCACAACACCATTACATTTAAAATACCCACCACCGCAAGAGCAATAATTTGCACACCACCAACAGCAAATACTGTTTTATCTGCAAAAAAACAAACCGGCAATATAAGAGCAGCGATAAAAGAAGAAAGGAGGAGAATCGTGCCAACTCCTCCCTTGTGAAAGTATTTATCTAGGAGAACTTTATCTATATGGTTCGTCAGAGCATACATGAACGGACCAATTAGCGCTATAAAAAACCAAGTCATGAAATGATTATACTCTTAAATTAATTATTGTATATCGTTATATTTAACTCCTCTTTCAACATAATTCATTTCAACTTCTTTGCACTTAAAATAATTTTGGGCAAATTCTTTGATGTGTTCGGTAGAGAATTTTTTACACGAATACACATCAACGGATATAAAATTCTTTGGAATTAAAGTATGAATTTGAATTCCGCTTTCGATTATTGGAACCCAGCCAGAAAGACCAGCTTTATCAGGAAATAAAGTAGCATCACTTCGGAAAATAAAAGGCGGAGACTGTTTGGTCATTTTAAGTGTCGTAACAATATCTTCTAAAAAGTTATAACACAAAGACAAGTCGTCGCAGGCACCCTCTTTGCATCCATAAAGGTCTAACGTGAGTAAATATCCAAACGGTTCATTTTTTAATTCATTCATAATTAGATTCATAATATATTATAGTACATAATTAATCAAATTTTACTGCTTAGCTTTTTTAACAAGAAATTTATTTAAAAACGAATCTGGTTTATATTTTATTTTTGCTTTTCTTAATCCTTGTATTCCTAAATCCTGCTGCCAATTATAGTATTTAATCCCTTGTTTCTGTAATATTTTTGCTTCTTCTAAATCCAATACATCATAAGCAGAGAGATGATATAATGTATCAGCCTTCGCAAAGTGAGACATGGCATAATCGTCAGCTAAAATTTCAAACACGGAAAATCCAACCAAAACTTCTTTCACGTATAATGAAATTACTTTTATATTTTTATCCTTGATTTCAAATAATCTTTCAAACGCCCGATACTCATTTAATTCCGAATAATTAATTATATTTTTATTTTCCGACCATTTTTTAAATATTTTTAAATATTCATCTTTGTGTATATCTTGAAATGATTGTTGTTTAATAACGTAATTTGGATATTGCTTTATAAATCTTCTGACTCCCTTGCTTATTGTGTTTTGTGGCCAAGCATCCATGCTGGCCAAGCGCAACACGGAGTAAACGTAATCACGAGAATCTAGATCAGATATAAAATCAAATTCAGATTTATCTAACAAGCCAACTACTGTTTCTGGGACTAATTTTAAGATACCAGTCTTATAATTTTTTTCAGAAAAATCAATTAATTCTTGGGCTGTTTCATTAATCATCTTATCGCCCAAAAAAGAAAGAAAAGATTTTCCATTCAGATAATCAGTAAACTTAACCACTAAATTGTCATTTAAAATTGAAAAACCCATCTCACCTTTTAAATCCCAAGCCCATATATTAGAAAAATTGAAATCAGCATATGGTGGAAATTGAACAGTAAATTTTTCCACATCCTTTTTATCGGCTAATTCAATTCTTTTAAAATCAGGAAATGTGGGAATCATAAAGTTTATATCGTCCCCTCTGAATCAATATTAATTTTTGTTATACATTTAAAATGTTTTTCTATTTTTTGAAAAAAAATAAACAACTCCTCTGTGTGTAGAGATGTGAGACGTCTGATTAAAAAAAGATTTTTACTAGACATTATTTGGTTGTAATCGCTAATCTTTGCCATACCGGCCTTATTTTATAAGCTCTGTGTACTCGTGCGACTCTGAAAATACTCAAACCAATCATTAGATATTCCCGTTATATAGAAACTCTTCTTTACCTACAAAGAACAATAAAGGGCATTACCCCTTATTTATAGCATAAAATAGACATCTCTGCGAGAACCGGACAACTGGAAAAATGATACCAACAACTACTTTGTTTTAGTCGTTGTCGTCGGAGTTGTGGTGGTGTTCGTTGTCGATTGTAGTTTAAATGACTGCTGGATGAGAGAATCGAGCTCGTCAACGCTATGGAAACCAGTCAGAACATTGTCATCTATTACCAATGCTGGCAGAGCGGTATCTTTTATTTTGTAAATTTGGAGCATTGAGGTCACCGCAGAAAGGTCGGTGCTATAATCGAAAGAGTAAACACGCAAATCAGGATATTCTGTGCGGAGAGTTGATAATACAAGACTTTCTTGCTGACATAAACTACAATTTTGCGCGGTCGTATAGAAGTAAAGAATAAAAGCAGCTTTCACTCCACAGCGTGTGGAAATTTGTTTAGTCAAAAGATAATCTTTTATTTCGAGGAGTGAGTAATATTTTTGCAAATAAGAAACTTCCGTGGTATTACCTAAATTATCCTGACTCCATTGCAACTTATTTCCCAGTTCAGATAATTCATCTGAAAAAACTGAATCAGAAATATCTTTACAGGAAAGTTCGGAGAGCAAAGAAAACTGTGTCTCTGAAGAAAGCACGTCAATCGATATCTGGTCCTGAATATTTTGCAACTGTTTAATTTTTTGATTACCAAAGTAATTACTCAAATAAATCGCTGTCACAAAAAGACCTGCAGTAATCAAAAGCACAATTAAATATTTTTTCCAATCAATATTATTATTCATAAATTTTTATCTCCAGGATGGCTTCCTTTTTAAAACTGTATTATAAGCTGCTTTTGCAAGCCAAAATGGAGAAACAATACTAAAAACTGGAAAATAGTAAAACATCCCAGCTGAAAGCGCCCATTTCCCTTCCGCCATCCTGCGTCCGAAAAGCATAGAAAAAAATACTAAAAAGTAGGTGATAATAAATAAGAAAAATAAAGATTGAGTATTGATAAAAAATGGATCAAAAACAATCTTCGGATGAATACTAAAACCAACTATTTTATAAACTATATATTTTGAATAGATAAAATTTCCGAAATTATAAAGAATTCGTAGAGAAAGATATCCAATTGCGACAACAGAAGCGATACGAGTCGGCAAAGTAAAAACTGAAAAATTTCCATAATCTTTTTTAAAAATCACATCATTGTAATCAATGGTATTGTTAAAAAATCCAAAGATCCAACGTACACGCTGACGATAAAGTTTTCGGATGCTTCCCGGTGTATTGGTATACACATAGGCATCATTGCAATGCGCTATTTTGTAATTATTTCTCTGCATACGATAAGCTATTTCCATGTCTTCAGTATTGTGGCCATGACGATAGCCACCCAAATCATTGAAAACTTTCTTGCGGAAAATTGTCAGCGGTCCAGGTGTCACGTCAATTGCGCCCAAGAAATCAAGCATTTTTTTGAAATAGACGCCCATATAGTATTCAGCTCTCTGTGCATTTTGGATAAAATTATTATCATTATAAACAGTCACCGAAGGAGCCACTGCCATCACCTCTTTGTCTTTTTCAAAGTAACTCATAATGCGAACCAGAGATTCTCTATCAGCAAAGGAGTCCGCATCTAAGCATCCAAAAAATTCAGTTTCCGAATTTTCCAAACCAAAATTAAGAGCGGTAAACTTACCACCATTTTCTTTGTGAAAAACTTTTATGTTTGAATATTTACTAAAGCGACTAATAACCTTAAAAGTATTATCAGTAGAACCATCATCAATTAAAAAAATAGTAAGTTTATCTTTTGGATAATTTAGGTCGAGTAGCGAGCGAACTGTCTTGTAAACAGTCTTCTCTTCATTCCAGCAAGGCACCGTGATGGTAACTTTTGGATAGTGAGCAAGCTTAGTTTCGCCCTTACGGATAATTATTTTTTTTCTGTTTTCTAGAAAAGTAACGAAAAAAAACACCTGCACATACACAGACAAAAAGATGAATATATATAATATGGTGGTTCCTATTAAAGCCATTTTCTTAAGATTAATACTAACATTTTGGGGCTTAAATGCAAACCCCGCACTCCGACCTAGGTCGGAGTGCGGGGTAGCTAAAAAAACAATCAAATATTACATCTTTGCTTCTACTTTTTCATCTTTTTTATCTTCAGCAGCACACGCAGAACAAGCAGCTTTACATTTCTTACACCTGCAACCAAAAATTTTCAACACAGCTGCAAGACCCACAAGGATGTAAACGATACCTTCAACAATTGGCCAATTGCCCAAAACAAGATGGACAACGTTTAAAGATTCAAGACCTTGACCCATCAACACTCCCAAACCAACCAAGCCCCAATTTAAACCTCCAATAACCAACAAGACTTTAGCAGTCTTTGCAACTGGACAACATCCGCACTTTCCTCCCGCACATTGTAGATTGCACATATATATATTTTATTTCGCCCCGACCAAAATCAGGACAGTTAATATGTTAATACTTCTATTATACCATACATAAAAAATATGCTACAATGGCGTATTAACAGTTTAATAATAAATCAAATGGAAGAAAATAACATTGAAAATAAAGAAGAATTACCCGTAGCAGAAGTTACCCCTGTTGCAGAAACTATAGTCGAAAATAAACCAAAAACTAGCCAAACACCAATCGTTAGCGCAATTATTATTGCCGGTGTCTTGATTGCTGGAGCTGTTTTATTAAGAGGCGGTATTTCTCCTCTTAACGGAAACACCGCAAAAACAGGTACCGGGATTCCAGTCACGACGACTACCTTAGCTCCAATTACTTCAGCTGACCGAACTCTTGGAAATCAAAACGCAAAAGTTACGCTAGTCATGTATGAAGATTTCCAATGCCCCTGGTGTGGAAAGTTTGTTGGCGAATCTGAGCAAGTCATCAGAGATAAATATGTCAAAGACGGAAGTGTCCAATTTGTTTACCGAGACTTTGCCTTCTTGGGAAGTTTTGCTCAGCCTTACGTGTTAGCAAAAGACGAGTCAATTAACTCTGCAGAAGCTGCAAGATGCGCCGGAGACCAAGGACAATTCTGGCAGTATCATGACTATTTGTTTGCTCACCAAAATGGAGAGGATCAAGGAGCTTTTTCTGTGACTAATCTAGAATCTTTCGCTAAAACCCTTGGATTAAATACTACTACCTTTAATCAGTGTCTAAGCACCAACAAATATGCACAAGCGGTAAGCGACTCAAAGACAGAGGGAGAAGCGGCTGGAGTCACTGGCACACCAAAAGGGTTTATATTGGTAAACGGAAAGGTTGTTGATACGATTGATGGATACTTACCACTTGCATCAGTTACAGCAAAACTTGACGCAGCGTTGAAAGATTAGATATTTCCACCCCGCCCTAAAGGGCACCCCTCAAGAGGGGAATTTCGATGCGTCTTTTCTTTTGTGTATTGTTTCTAGTACAAGCTGATATACACTACTCATATTTTTCTTAACATCTAAATCCAAAATTCTAACAATCTGTAAGTTTAAACCTCCCATAAAAGCATCTCTTTCTGCATCATATTCTAATTTATCGTCATGACTTGAGCCATCTATCTCGAACACCAAACCTAGTTCAGGAATAAAAAAATCAACAATATAATTACCAATTATGACTTGCCTGTCTATGTCAAAACCGAGCTTCTTTTTATCCTTGAAAGTCTGCCAGAATAAAACTTCAGCCAAATTTCCAGCTTTTCTTAATTCTTTTGCTCTAGAAATTAAAAGTTTATTCTTTGGAATTTCCCAATATGGATATAAAGATTTAGGATCCCAAAATGATTCCCTTTTTGAGGGGTGACTCGACCTTAGTCGAGACAGGGTGGAAAGATTCTTCTTCATCATTTAAATTATTTTAAATCTTGCGTTGATAGATAAACAAGTCTAGCTACCAATTTTACTTCGGTGTCTGTCTGTAAACCCAATTCTTGAGGTTTCATTACAAATATTTCACTTGATAAACCACCAGCTAACGAGGTAGAACCAACATGAATACCTTTTACTCTCTCATTTGAAACCTGATTAGCGTATCGTTCAATTTTTTTCATGATTACTGCAATGCCCACCTGTTGCATTCCCACATTTTGAAGGTTACTTCTTAAGTTAGATAAATCTAAGCGTGCTTTAACTTCCCCATTGTCTAAATCAACACTACTAACTGTTAAAAAATCTACATTGACTATTGATCCTAGTTTAAATTCTTTGTTCATAATTTTATTATATAACAAGACAAAGACAGAATACAAGTGCGTATTTTTCACCTGCCCTTTGTGTTTTATTCTCCTCTTGAGGAGTACCCTTTAGGGGGAGGTGGATGAATTTCCACCCCGGCGCAAAAGCGCCACCCCTCAAGAGGGGAATTTTAATCGAAGTAATTTTTCAACCTAGAAATCTTTTCGTGCTGGCGAAGCTTTTCGTGTACCTTCGCTTCAATCTGTCGAATACGTTCTCGGGTAACTCCGAACTCTTCCCCTACTCTCTCTAGGGTATGTTGAATACCATCGAGTAATCCATAACGCATTTCTAAAATTTTTCTTTCTTTAGGATTGAGCTCATCTAAAACTTCCCGAATCTGGTCAGAAAGAATTCGACGAGAAGATTCTTGGTCTGGACGCAAAATTTTATCGTCTGGAATAAAGTTTTCTAAAGTTGATTTGTCGTCATCATCCCCAACTGGCTGTTCCAATGAAACAGTTTCTTGGCTAATATTTTCAATCACGTGAATTTTATCAACTGGAATGCCCATTTCGGTGGCAATTTCTTCAGCGAGAGGCTCACGGCCCAAATCCTGACTAAGTCGGCGATGGGTTTGTTTATATTTAGAAATTGTTTCCACCATGTGCACCGGAATACGAATAGTTCTAGACTGGTCAGCAAGCGCTCGAGTGATAGATTGACGAATCCACCAAGTCGCATAAGTAGAAAACTTATATCCTTTAGTCCAATCAAATTTTTCAACTGCTTTAAATAAACCTAAATTTCCTTCTTGAATCAAATCAAGCAAAGTTAAATTGGCGCTTCGTCCGACATATTTTTTAGCAATGGAAACCACGAGACGCAAGTTTGCTCGAGCTAATAAGTTTTTTGCTTCCTCATCTCCCTGCTCAATGCGTTTAGCTAAGTCTTTTTCATCACCAGCACGAATAAGCGGATATTGTCCGATTTCTTTCAAATACATTTGAATGGAATCATGCATCGAACCTTTGTTTAGGTCTTTATCGTTGATTTCGAGGTCTAGATTAAGTAAGTTCCCTCCTTCAAGCACATCAATACCAGCCACTGCAAATTTCTCATAAAGTTCGTCCAAAAACAAAATATTGTTTTCAATATCAGGGAAAGTTTTTAAAATCTCGTCATAAGTGATAAAGCCACGCTTCCTGCCTTTTTCAATAATCATATTCGCCAGACGGTCTAGGTTTTCTGCTTTTTTAGATACTCCGGAAACTTTTTTTACTTTTGCTTTTTTTACAACCTTTTTCGCCGTTTTTTTCTGTTTTTTAACAGTTTTCTTTTTTAAAACTTTTTTTGACTTAGCTTTCTTAACTATTTTCTTTTTATTTATTTTTTTATTTTTTGTTTTTTTCTTCATAAATATTTATTTCTTTATACGACCATTTTTAATATTTTCTTTCTTTTTATTCAATTCATTTATTTCTTGTAAAATTATTTTTCCTATTGTTTCATCCGAGGTTTGTTTTAATTTTAACATTTTCTTATTTAATTCCTCATTAATATGTTCTTCTTCGAGACTTAGAAACATTTCCTCTACGCTTTTTTCTAAATCCTCATTGTTTGTGTAAAATACTTCTGCTTCAAATATTAAGTCTTCTCTTATGTTTTCATATTTTTTAGCGGCCTCTCTCAACCTTTCTAAAATCTTAGAATCTTTTTTCCAAAAAGCAATTCCGATTAATTTACGCTCAATGTAATCTTTTCTATATAATTTATTGACCATATCTCCTGCTTCTTTTATCTCTTCTTTTTCATATTTTGATTCTTGCGCAATTTTTTTTAAATCATCTTCTAGAGCCACTTGTGGAATTCCAGACATATCACTAATCTTTTTTAAGAAATAAGTTTTCTCAATTGAACTTTCCAAAGCATCAACAAATGGTAATATTTTTTCCTTTATTTCTCTACCTGCCTTGCGTCCATCGTTAGAGGTTTCTAAGACTTTATTCAACAGAAATTCTATGATGTGTTTAGACTCCTTGATTGCTTGTTTCCATGCTTCCGCGCTACTTTTAGAAATTAAATCTGCTGGGTCAACTCCTTCGGGCATTTTGACGACCTTCACATCCATACCCAAAGACAGGGCTATTTTCCCCGCGCGAATCGTCGCATTAGAGCCGGCCTTGTCCGCGTCAAAAGCTAAAACGATATTTGTAGACAAACGACGAATTAAACCTAAATTAGAAACGACATTTTCTTTTGATACGGTTGAATCAGATAAGGCTGTGCCAGAAGTCGCGACCGTATTTCGATAACCAGCTTGGTGAGACAGAATCAAATCCATTTGACCTTCAACTAAAATGGAAAAATTATTTTTACGGATAGAATCTTTTGCTTTGTCTATACCGTAAAGCACCGCATTCTTGCTGAAAATTGGAGTCTCTGGACTATTTAGATACTTGGCAGACTTTCCGTCGTCTACAAAAATTCTTCCAGAAAAAGCAATCACTCTGCCACTCGAGTCACTAATCGGAAACATGACCCGTCCACGAAATCTGTCATACATTCCTTTTTCCGCTTTTTTAGCGAGACCAGCCTGCTCTATCTCTTTGTCAGAAAACCCTTTGTTTTTAAGGTTAGAATAGAGCAAGCGCCAGTCTACGGGTACAAAACCAACTCTGAAATCAGAAATACTTTTTTCGTTTAAACCACGAGCTTTAAGATATTTTAGAACCTCTGTATTCCCTTCTAGGTTTTTTTCAAAAAACAAAGTGGCTTCTTCCATCACCTCATATAATTTTTCTTTTTCACTCTTATTCTCTTTGTCTTTGGGATTGAAATTTTCAAGCTGCACTCCAGCTCGGTCTGCCAACAGTTTCAGCGCGCCCTTAAAATCCAATCCTTCAAATTCTTCCACGAAAGTAAAAATATCTCCTCCCGCTCCACAGCCAAAACAATAATAAGTTCCCCGATCTGGCGAAATGAAAAAGCTAGGTGTTTTTTCATTATGAAATGGGCATCGCGCCTTGAGGTTTGTGCCTGCCCTATCCAGCTTTATATAAGACGAGACTACTTCTTCGATTGAAAGCCTCTCCTTAATTTTTTGAACGGGAGAATTCATTGTTATTTTTAAAATTTAAAAGTTTTACGGATTAGTTGTTCTAAAAATTATTTAAGATTCAAAGTAGAGATAATAGCTTCGTCAATGGCTTTGGTGGCTGAAGAACTATAACCAAGTTGCATGTCCCACTCTGTAGCTGGACTTCCCAAATCCCCATCGTTCAAAGAAGCTTGTTCTGGAGCAAGATCGCAATAATATATTTCAATATTTCCAGTAGTATCAAGTCTCGTCAATGTTTTGCCTGAAATCATAAATGAACTTTTTACTTCGTTAGCACCATAATTCTTGCCACATTGCTCGTGCACGCTTCCATATTCCACAAAAGCTGAGGATGTTGTAGATCCGCCCGGTGCAGCCATGAAATCCACCAAGATAGGAGCGCCTTTAATTTCTTCCCAATCGCTTGGATATTTAAAAACACCGTTCCATGTTTTCCATGAAGAGGTATCTATAACTGAAGGAGAAGTTGTCGTATTTGTTTGAGCAACCGCTGGCGTCTGCGTCACTGGTTGCGCAACAGACACAGGAGCTTGAACTTTTTTGGACCACAAAAAATATCCGCCAACAGCAACGAGAACAACTAGTACTCCAACCAAAACTAAACTCGCAAAACCTTTTTGATTATTCTTCATATTATTTTGACTAAATTAATTAATAATAATCCTATAAATTTATTGTTTTGCTTGACATTGATCTTGCGTAAGATTATACTTATTCGGTAAATGGCTTCGGCCTCCGAGAAACCCCCGCAAGGGGGTTTCGTCTTTTATGGCAAGATATTGTGAATTTTCTTAATCATTACACTAAAATCACCTTCTTTTATCATACCAATTTTTCTGGAGAGCCTTTTACTATCCAAAAGTCTTATTTGCGATAAAATACCAGCATAAGTTTTTCCACTAAGTTCATATTGGTGATAATAATCATTATCTTTTTTTGAACTAGTTAACGGGATTGCTAAAAATATGTTGTTGTTAAATTTTCTAATAACTAGAATAGGTCTTTCAAAGAGTTCATTTTTTCCATCTTCTTCATAGCCAATATTTTTACCTAGTGAGCAAAACCATATTTCTCTTTCATGAAAAAAGATGCCTGATTTCTTGGTTGATAAATCTTTCTTTAATTTATTCCAATCATCATATTCTTTTTCCATAAATTTTTATTCTTCGACTGTTTCGTCAGCGACAAGATTCTTTTTAAAACCAGTTCCAACTGGAATCAATCGTCCAATAATGACATTTTCTTTTAGACCTCGGAGACTGTCTACGCCGCCTTTGATAGCATTTTCAATCAAGACGCGGTTGGTGTTTTGGAATGAGGCAGCTGACAACCAACTCTTGGTGCGAAGAGAAACTTCTGTAATACCAAGCACTACGGTTTCTGCTTTAGCCGTTTTGCCTTCAATCTTTTCAACTCTCATGTTTTCTTCGATGAAAGCTGTATTTTCCACAATATCACCAGTTGAGAAGTTAGTTTCTCCAGCTTCTTTAATCTTGCGGCGAGAAAACATTTGGCGAATAATAATTTCTGTATGTTTTCTAGAGATTGAAGCGCTTTGTAATTCATAAACTTTATTTATTTCGTTGATGATGTATTCTTCAACTATTTCTTTACTGCCTAATCTGAAGAGTTCTGCAATATCAGCTGAACCGTCAGTCAAAAGCTGGCCTTTTTTAACTTGGTCCCCCGCTTTAACGATTGGTGTTCGGCGGAAAGCGACAATATATTCCATTTCGTTCTTCTTGCCATCTTCTTTGCTGTCGGATAAGACTTTAATGATTTTTTCTTTTGCATCTTTAGCAGTAATCGAAATTACTTCACCATCGGTCTCGGAAATAATTGCTGGGTTTTTCGGAATGCGTCTTTCAAAAATTTCTTCGACACGAGGCAAACCGGTCGTGATATCTGTTCCTGCGACACCTCCAGAGTGGAAAGTACGAAGTGTGAGCTGTGTTCCTGGCTCACCGATAGCTTGCGCTGCGATGATACCAACAGCCTCACCTTCTGCTACCAAACGATTTCTTCCCAAGTCTAGACCGTAACATTGGACACAAAGACCATGAACAGTTTTACAAGTAAGTGGAGAACGGACAAACACTTCAGTAAATCCAGCTCCCTCAATGTTGTAAGCTTCTTCTTTGGTAACCAAGAATCCTTTTTTGTAAACCACCTTTCCATCTTTGTCTTTCAAATCAGCAGCCAAGACACGTCCACGAATATTTTTAGAAAGTGGAATTTCAATTCCAGAAATATTTTCTTTACTAACCATCTTACCTTCTTTTGTTCCACAATCTTCTTCGGTAATCACAACGTCTTGCGCCACATCCACTAGACGGCGGGTCAAATATCCAGCCTTTGCGGTATTGAGAGCCGTATCCGATGCACCCTTACGAGCACCGTGGGTAATGGTGAAATATTCAATCGGAGACAATCCTTCGTAGTAAGAAGGGATGATTGGGAATTCCAAAATTTTACCTTGGTTGTTTTGAATCAAACCGATCATTCCAACAAGCTGAGTAAGTGAACCCATGTTTCCTCTAGCCTTCGAAGTGAATAAGTCATAAGCAGAACCATTTTTATCAAGAGTAGCTGGTAAAACTTTTTCCAAATTTTTCTTGGTTTGAGTCCAAACCTCAATAATCTTTTGATACTTTTCTTCTTCAGATAACAAACCATCATTCCATTGAGAAAGAATTTCTTCTTCGAGCTTTTTTCCTTCCGCAATTATTCTAGGCTTTTCAGGAGAAAGAGAAATGTTGTCGAGCCCCCAAGTAGTACCAGACACTGTTGAGTACTTAAAACCGAAAGCTTTAATCTTATCCAAGATAGCTGGAGTATTATCCACGCCACATTGAATAATAAATTCGTCGAGAAGCGCGGAGAGTCGGTCATGGGTCATTTCATCGTTGATGTAAGAAAATTCATTAGGTAAAATACTATTGAAGAGCAGACGTCCGACGGAAGTTTCAAAAATTCCTTCGTTGAATTTTCGATACTTATGCGTATCAGTAGCCAAAACTTTTATTTTCGCACGCAAGGAAACTACTCCGTAATCATACGCAGTGACAGCAGTATTTGGACTAGAGAAATATTTACCTTCACCTAGCTCCCCATTTACTCCTTTAGTCATCCAGTAACTTCCAAGCACCATATCCATACGAGGATTCACGATTGGGTCACCATTTTGTGGCTTCAATAAATTTTTATTTGCCGCCATTAATTCTTTTGCTTCCCATTGAGCTTCTTCAAGCAAAGGAACATAAACAGCCATCTGGTCTCCATCGAAGTCAGCGTTGAAAGCCTGACAAACAAGTGGATGCACTTGAATAGCATTGCCTTCAATCAAAATAGGGTTAAAGGCTTGGATACCCAGACGGTGCAAAGTAGGAGCACGGTTCAACAATACATACTTTCCTTTAATAACTTCTTCAAGCATCGCCCAAACTTCACTAGTGCGTTCTTCGATGAGCTTGTTCGCGCCACGAATATTGAATGCAAGTTCCGCTTGTAAAATTTTGGAAATAACGAATGGTCGGAAAAGCTCCAATGCCATATGTTTTGGTAATCCACATTGGTTTAAGTTTAATTGTGGACCGACAACGATAACCGAGCGACCAGAATAGTCCACACGTTTACCAAGTAAGTTTTGTCGAAACAAACCTTGCTTTGATTTCAAATTGTCGGAAAGAGATTTTAGAGGACGTTTTTGAGACTGACTCATTGCAGCAGAATCGTTTTGCTTGGCGATAGAGTTGTCAATCAAGGCATCGACTGCTTCTTGAATAATTCTTTTTTCATTACGCAAAATAACATCCGGAGCATTGATTTCTTTCAATTTTTTCAGACGATTATTTCTGTTTATCACGCGACGGTAAAGGTCGTTCAAGTCGGAAGTTGCATGACGTCCACCATCAAGCGCCACCATCGGACGAAGCACTGGAGGAATAACTGGAATAACGGTCAAGAACATCCATTCTGGGCGAATCTGCGCATAATTCATTGCGCGAATCAAAGAAAGTCTTTTTTGTAATTTCTCTTTTTCCGCCATACTTGCCTTCTCTAGCATCTTCTCAGTCAGAGTTTTCAACTTATTCAAATCCAAATTTTTAAAAATAGAATAAATCGCTTCTGCACCGATATTTGCTTCAAAACAAGTTCCATACTTTAGAGAATAATGATGGAAAGAAATTTCATTTAAAACTTTTCCTTCGTAAATTTCTCCAATTTCTTTTTTCGTAATAGAAAGCAGACTCTTTAGCTTCTCACGCGTTTCATCGTCCGCAGAATTTTTTAATTTAGTTTTGTATTCTTTATCTAACCCAGAGAGAATAGTTTCTTTTTCTTCCTCAAAGACTTTGGTGATGATGTATCCAGCGAAATAAATAACCTTTTCCAAATCGGAAACGGAAATATTGAGCAATATACTCATACGAGAAGGCACACCACGCAAAAACCAAATATGCGATACTGGTGTAGATAGTTCGATGTGTCCCATACGTTCACGGCGAACAATCGAGCGAGTGACTTCCACTCCACATTTTTCACAGATAATATCCTTATAACGAATTCGGCGGTACTTTCCACAGTAACATTCATAGTCCTTTTCTGGACCGAATATTTTCTCGTCGAACAATCCCCCACGTTCAGATCTGCCAGTTCGATAATTGATAGTTTCTGGTTTAGTAACTTCTCCATAAGACCATTCCTTGATTTGCTCTGGAGATGCAAGTCTTAGCGCAATGCGATCAAATTCAGTTGTGTTTAATGTTTTCATATGTTTTTGATTTATTTATTACTTGTCTCCAGTTTTCTTTAAGTCGACATCAAGCGCCAAACCTCTTAGATAATTTAACAAGACGTTAAATGATGCAGGAGCGTTCGGAGCGCGAATGACTTCGTTCTTGATAATAGAATCAAAGGTTGCAGATCGACCAAGAATATCGTCAGATTTAATTGTTAACATTTCGCGGAGTGTATAAGCTGCGCCATAACCTTCGAGTGCCCAGACTTCCATTTCTCCAAATCTCTGTCCACCGCCTTGAGCTTTTCCGCCGAGCGGTTGCTGAGTTATAAGTGAGTAAGGACCTATTGAACGCATGTGAATCTTGTCTTCTACCATGTGATGCAATTTGAGCATATACATATAACCGACAGCTATGTCTTGTTGAAATGGCTCCCCGGTGCGTCCATCAAAAAGTTTTAGTTTTCCATTTTCTGGCAATCCAGCTTTTTTTAATTCTTCTCTAATTTCATCATGCTTGGCTCCTAAGAATGGAGGGACGATAGCTTGATAACCAAGAGAATTTGCGGCCATACCTAAATGCAATTCCAAAATCTGTCCCAAGTTCATACGAGAAGGAACACCGAGCGGTGAAAGAATAATATCAACTGGCGTACCATCTGCAGTGTAAGGCATATCTTCTTCTGGAAGAATCATCGAGATAACTCCTTTGTTTCCGTGTCGACCGGAAAGTTTATCGCCAACAGAAATATTTCTAATTTGCGCGACTTCAATCACAATTTTTTTGATAATCCCCGCTTCAAGCGCATGACCCAAGTCTCGAGAGAAAATCTTTACACCGATAATACGTCCACGTTTGCCGTGTTCCATACGAAGAGACGTATCTTTTACATCACGAGCTTTTTCCGCGAAGATAGAGCGAAGGAGTCTTTCTTCTGGAGTTAATTCTGTTTCGCCTTTTGGTGTAATTTTACCAACCAAAATATCATTTTCTCGAACTTCTGCTCCAATACGAACGACTCCATCTTCATCCAAATCTTTTAATTTAAGTTCACCGACGTTTGGAATATCGCGAGTCGTAATTTCGGGACCAAGCTTGGTATCACGAACTATACAAGTAAATTCTTCCACATAAACAGACGTGAATTTACTCTTTTTGACTAAACGTTCAGAAATAATAATCGCGTCTTCGTAAGTGGAACCATTCCAAGACAAGAAGGCCACAAAAATATTTTGTCCGATTGAAATTTGTCCGTTGACAGTACTGGAAGTATCTGCCAAGACTTCACCTTTCTTTACTTTATCACCAACATTCACGAGTGGACGCTGGTGGAAAACAGCAAAGTTGTTATTTCTCAAGAAATTAACCAAGGTATATGTATGTTCATTTTTTCCTTTAACAATTATTTTCTTTGCATCTACATAAGAGACCACTCCTTCTTCCAAAGAAAGAATTAGTCTGCCTCCATCTCTAGCTGCTGATTCTTCAATTCCGGTTGCGACCAATGGCATTTCGGGAATAATACAAGGTACTGCCTGCTTCTGCATGTTACTGCCCATGAGCGCACGGTTTGCGTTGTTGTGTTCCAAGAAAGGAATCATCGAAGTAGCCACAGAAAAAGCTTGGTTTGGAGCGACGTCAATAAAATCAACTTGGTTTTTGGAAACTCGTCCAGGCTCTGTTTTGATGCGAGCTTCTACCTTATCTTCGGTAATATTTCCATCTTCATCGTAAGGAATACCAGCATGAGCGATGTTGTACTTTTCTTCTTCAAGCGCATTTAAATAAACTATCTCGCCAGTAATTTTTCCATTTTTAACTTTTGCATAAGGAGTTTCAATAATTCCAAAATCATTTATCTTGGCGTAAGTGGAAAGGTGTAAAATGAGTCCAATGTTTGGACCTTCTGGAGTATGAATCGGACAAACTCGGCCGTAGTGCGAAGGATGCACATCTCGCACTTCCAATCCGGCTCTTTCGCGAGTGAGCCCCCCAGGACCAAGTGCAGAAAGCAAACGAATGTGTTCGGTTTCCGCCAACACATTTTCTTGGTTCATGAATTGCGAAAGTTGGTTGGTGGTAAAAAATTCTTTGATACGAGCTTGAAGTGGTCGCTGATTGATTATTTGAATTGGCATCGCGGTATCAACATCAATAATCGACATACGGTCTTGAATGTTTCTCTTGATTTGCATCATACCGGTGCGAATTTTTTGCTGAAGAATTTCTCCGACAAAACGCACGCGTCTTTGACCCAAGTGGTCAATATCGTCTGCCTTGGCATCAGAAGTATTATTTAAAACAATAATATGTGAGATAACAGCCACTAAATCTTCTTTAGAAATAGTGCGGCGCGCCATCTCAGCTTCACCCATATCCTTATCAAAACGCTGATTGAATCTGAATCGTCCAACAGGAGAAAGGTCATAACGCTCAGCCGTAAATAAGGAATTTATAAATTCTTTAGCATTATCGGCAGTCGCCATATCACCATCTCGTAGACGCTTGTAAATTTCAATATAAGCTTCATTCAAACTCTTGATTCCCTCTTTTGGAAAAGTCGCTTTAATAGTTTCTTCAGCTTTTGCATCTTTAGAAAATGCCTTCAAAATCATTTCATTCGTCTCATAACCTAAAGCGCGCAAGAGAGCCGTTGCCGGAAATTTTCGCTTCTTGTCTATACGAATATAAATTCCACCGTCTGCTTCTGATTCTATTTCAATCCAAACTCCACGAGCTGGAATAATTTTTGCACCAAAATATTTATTGCCTTTACTTTCTGATTCTGTAAAGAAAACTCCGAAACTTCGAGCTAGCTGTGGCACAATAACTCGCTCCACTCCGTTGATAATGAAAGTTCCGTGCGTTGTCATGAGCGGAAGGTCCGACATGAAAATTTCTTGTTCTTTCACTGTCCCTAAAATTTTATTCGTCAATTTTACACGCGCTTTTAATAAACCCTGATATGAGAGTTTGTTGATTTTAGAATTATTTTCGTCAGTTTTAGATTCACTCAAAGAAAATGAAGTGAATTCTAATTGAAATTTTTTGCCAGAGTAATCGATAATCGGAGAAAATTCTTTAAAGACTTCTCCTATACCATTTTCTACCAACCATTTGAAACTTTTTACTTGAGCTTCAATTAAATTTGGAAACGGGGTAAGAGGTTTTTTATATCTGTTAAAATACTTCTTCGGACGCTTGGTTACTTCTTGCATATTGATTGAGTCCTTAGAAAACAACAAAACGCGAAAGAAAAACAGACGAAAATTTGCTTTTCTTTAGCTTTTTATTAACCTTCCTCGGATAACATTAATTAATAAACTATTAATCAAACGGAGATTGCATCCGATACTCAATCAATGAATCCAGAGTACCTTACTCTTTTTTTTATTATTTGTCAACTACTTATTCTCTTTCTTCCATTCCTCAATAAGTTTATGGTTTCCAGAGAGTAAAACTTTAGGAACTTTGTAATTTTTAATCTTTTTACCCTGAGCTTTGCCGAAGGGATATTTTAAAATTTCTGGTCTAGTATACACCTCGCTGGTGGACACACGTTCTTCTTCTAAAGATTCATATTTCCCTAAAACTCCTGGAATCTGACGAGAGATGGAATCAATCAAAACCATCGCTGGTAATTCCCCACCCGTCAGCACATAATCTCCGATTGAAAATTTTTTGGTTTTTAAAATTTTATCTACTCGTGCATCGATGCCCTCATATCTGCCACAGATTAAAATAATATCTGAATATTTTTTGGAAAATGTTTTAGCGGAAGCAGTGGTAAATTTTTCCGCACTGGGAATAAAATTAATAATTAAAACTTTCGATTTTTTAATTCTTAATTCGTAATTCGTAATTTTCCTTAAAGCTGATTCAACAGCTTTAAGGATTGGTTCGGCTCGCATGACCATCCCCGGTCCACCGCCATATGGTTTATCATCTACCGGCCTATAGTTATTTTTGGGAGCTTTAATAAAATCTCGTGGATTGTAAAATTTCACGGAAATTTTTTTCTCTTTAATCGCCCGCCCAATGATAGACTCATTTAGATATGAATCAAAACTTTCTGGAAAAATTGTAATTACATGAAAACGCATATTTATATAAAATAGTGCGGCCAGCGTTTCCCCGAAGGTAGCACTGGCCAAAAAATAGTTAATCCTTCTTATTCAACTCCGATTTAACGCAAGCCACAGCAAGCATTAAAATCAGGATACAAAATACCGCGACACCTCCGCATAAATTTCCCATGACACCCTCCCGACTATATTAATACAACATTTTATGGAAAATATCAACAACAAAAAAACCGACACTTTTCAGTATCGGTCTTTTTTATTCAATGCTATTTAAATTCCTTTCAAGTCTTCCATCGCTTGGTCAACAGTCTTCAAGGTCGGAGCGCTCATATGAGGAGTGGAACTATGTCCTTCTGGTCTCATACTGCCTGCTGGTTCATTGATTTTTAGATTAACGCGAGCGTTATTCTTCATGCCAATGATGCGGAGCAAGGTGCGGATGGCTTTCGCGGTGTTACCCATTCGGCCAATAATCTTGCCCATGTCGGCAGGATTTACAGTCAGAGTGATGAGTACGCCCATTTCGTCGACAGTGCGTTCGATTTTTACATCGTTTGGATTGTCTACAAGAGCTTTCACTACGTATTCCAAAAATATCTGGTCAGCTTCGTTGTTCATAGTATTGAGAGAATTTATTTTTTAATTTAAAACTTTCTTTGCAGTGTTACGACCCGGTACTGCTTTACTGAATTATACAAAATTATTTTTTCACTTTCAACTCTTTTCGCTTCTGGGTGGGATGTTTCTTTGGCAAAACATTTACCTTCTTACCAACGATAACCTTGTCGTGCACTAAAAAATTATGCATCGTACCAGAGCACTGTGCACCCTGGCTAATCCAATATTTTATTCTTTCAGCATCTAAATTTTTCTCTCCAGCCTTTGGATTATAAGTTCCTAAAATTTCTAAAAATTTTCCGCTCTTGGTACTATTTTTTGAATCGGTCAAAACAGCCCGGAACGAAGGGTCATTCTTTCTGCCTATTCTCTGAAGTCTTATTTTTAACATAGTGTGAGTCTAACATAAATTATTTAAAATGCAATTCGCTTTAATGGCAACAACAGAAAAAGGCGTCCTCAGAGCCTTTTTGAGAGCTCGTGAAGACGCCTTTGATATTTTTAGTGAACTTCAGTAGGAGTCACTAAATCTCCGTTTTTCGCTTAGCGATGGCTGCCACCAGAAGAACGAGCACCACCTGATGGATGGAATCCACCACCAGAAGAAACTGGACGTGGTGCAGGAGATTGTCCTCCACCAAAGCGTGTACCAGTTACTGGGCGAACATTATATCCGCCAGAACCAGAAGTGCCATTGCCGCCACCAGCATAACCGCCGGAACCGTTGCCGTAACCACCAGCGCCAGAACCACCAGAACTTCCAGAGGTACCATTACCTCCGGAACCATAAGTACCCGAACCACCGTTACTAGGAGTTCCGCCACCTGTTGTGGGTGTTCTCCCAGGACCGCCGCTGACTCCGCCACCGACACCGAGACCGCCGCCAGCAAATCCGCCACCGCCAGAACCAGGATAGTAACCCCGACCGTGGTAACAGTAGCGACCACCCCACCAACCCCAAACCAAAAATGAATAACCGGGGTAGTAAAGCCCGACGTACGGACTTTCAACAACGACAACCTCTTGCTCATAATTTCTTCTTGAGCTAGAAGCAACTTGCTCTCCTCCGAGACAATCCGCCATTACTTTCTTGCGGGTTTTTTTGTCCAGCACTTTTAACAGTGCTGTCAGTCTTACCGCGTCTTGGCAAATTGCAGGCACAGGAGGTGCCTGCTGCATTGTTGGTTGCTGTTGCTGCTGATAGTTAGCACGCATTGGAGCAGGTGCTCCAGCTGGTGCTGGGGCAGAAGCTTGTGATGCAGCGGGCGCAGCGGGTTGAGTTGCTGTAGCCGTAGTTTGTGGTGCTGATGGATAAAAAATCCCATCGTTAGGGTTTCCGCAGGCATCGATTGCGTACGGAACCTCTTTCAAAGATCCATCTGCGTTGGTCTCCCAGCGCATCATGAAACCCTTGTGCTCCACTATCCACTGTTTTCCCGCTGTTGTCAGCGAGTGCAAGCAGGCATCCGCTTCAAGCGGAGCTGCAATCTTGCTCTTGCCGTCAACTGGTTCGTGACCTTTGAGCCCAAAAAACTTTGGCTCGTAGGTTGTGTAGTTACCGGAACGATAAGCTGCGCCGCAGCTATCCTTGTCCGGAAACATGTTCGGTTTGGATTGCGCGGTCACCGTGGTAGTTACCACGATGAAAACAAAAAAAGTTGTAAAGAACAAACTGATTCTACGAATCACGAGACCTCCTTAGGGTCGACGGGTTGACTTTGACAGTCGACCCTTATTCCTTATAAATATAGCATATTATAGCCTAAATGTCAAGCTTAATTTGGTATTTTAGCCATATGTGCTATATTTAAAAGGTGAAAAATCAAACGAACAATAAAGTACAGGGCGTTATCTCTATCTCCTCTAAAGGCACAGGCTATGTCAAGGTTTTAGACCAAAAAGACGATATTGAAATTGATTCTCGAAATCTAAAAACTGCACTACATGGCGATACAGTAGAGGTAGTCCTCCACCCTAAAAACCACGGGCGATTAAGCGGAGAAGTTTCTAAAATAATTTCTCGCGTGAAAATTCGCTTTGCAGGAATTTTAGAAGAAGAAAATAAAATGTTTTTTTTAAAGCCGGATGATACAAAAATGTATACCGACATTTTAGTTCCGAAAGAATCTTTAAATGGCGCAAAGGGAGGACAAAAAGTTTTTGTGGAAATAACTTCTTGGGTGGACGCAAAAAAAGCTCCGCTTGGAAAAGTGGTCAAAATTTTAGGACGTCCAGGCGACAACGATACTGAGATGCATTCGATAGCCATGGAAAAAGGTTTCGACTCCGAACTGCCACACAAAGTGGAAGAGGAAGCCAGAAGCATCAAACAAGCAGGGATAAAAGAAAGTGATTATGCCCTACGCCGTGACTTTAGAAAAATTTTAACTTTTACGATTGACCCCTCGGACGCTAAAGATTTCGATGATGCCCTATCTTTTAAAGAAGTTGGTAACGATGAGTATGAAATTGGCATTCACATTGCGGACGTTTCGCATTATGTAAAGGTCGGTAGCGCTTTAGATATCGAAGCGCGCGAGCGAGGTACTTCTGTTTATCTAGTAGATAGAACTATTCCGATGTTGCCAGAAATTCTTTCCAATGATTTATGCAGTTTAGTTCCTAACAAAGATAGACTCACGATGAGCGCCGTTTTTGTAATTGATAAAAATGCGCAAGTCAAAAACGAATGGTTCGGACGTACGGTAATTCACTCGCAAAAAAGATTTACTTATGAAGAAGCAGAGGTTTCCATTAAAAAATCAACTGCTCCCCTACACAAAGAGCTCGCTATTTTAAATAATTTGGCAAAAAAACTAACAAAGGAAAGATTTTCTCAAGGCGCTATTTCGCTCGACCAAGAAGAAGTAAAATTTGTCCTTGATGAAAAAGGTGTGCCAATAAAAGTTATCAAAAAAGAGCGCGGAGATTCCAATAAGCTGATTGAAGAATTTATGCTTTTAGCAAATAGAAAAGTTGCCGAAGTATTGTCTCCTAAAAAAATCAAGGGCGTAAAAGACAAAAAAGAAGAAGAAAGTGTGTCTATTTATCGTATTCATGACTTACCAAGCAAAGAAAAAATGGCCGACTTAGCATTTTTCTTACGTAGCTTGGGACATAAAGTATCTTTACAAAATGGAATAATTCCAACTTATGAAATAAATAAATTATTGGAAAGCTTGGCGGGAAAAAATGAAGCGGATACAGTTCACCGCGCCGTGATTCGTTCAATGGCCAAAGCAATTTATTCCACAAAGAACATCGGCCACTACGGACTAGCTTTTCAATATTACACACATTTCACTTCCCCCATCCGCAGATATCCAGACATTATGATTCACCGGCTACTGGCTGACCATTTGGCTAAGAAAAAAAATACTATAGGTAAATTAATTGAATTCGAAAAGATGAGCCGCATTGCATCCGAACAAGAAAAGCGCGCCTCTGACGCAGAAAGGGCTTCTATCAAATACAAACAAGTCGAATATATGAGTAAACGTTTGGGTAAAAGTTTTACTGGAGTCATCAGTGGTATGACCGAATGGGGTATGTATGTGGAAGAAACAGAAACAAAGTGTGAAGGACTGGTTCGTATGCGCGACATGGACGATGATTTTTATGTTTTCAATGAAAAAAAATTAGAATTAGTCGGACAGAAAAAGAAAAAAAGTTATCGCTTGGGTGATAAAGTAAAAATAAAAGTAAAGGCCGTTGATCTAGAAAGAAAAACCATAGACTATACTCTGCTATGAATAATCCCGTAAATTCGAAAACTAAACAGACTATTAGCTTAATATTCTGGATTATTTCTGCAGTGGTTATCGGAATCATAATCGCATCATTGTTTATTAAGGGAGGTAAATATGAAGCCTCTGTGTCACCAAAAGAAAAATCTGCAACGGTAATCCAAATAATTCCACCAATTGCGCCAGACCCAAACATTCCGCAAGCACAATATTTTTATGTAAATAAAAACGAAAATGGACAACAGCCAAATGTTTCTGCTAAGGCATACTTGGTCGGCGATTTAAACACTGGTGAGGTAATTCTTTCTAAGAATCAAGACGAAAAATTTCCAATGGCTTCTGTTTCAAAACTTATGACCGCCTTGGTCGCCACTAAAATATTAAATCCAGAAGATGATACCGCGCAAGTGACCAAAACAGCTTTGATAATTGAAGGCAAAAGCGAAGGTAAAAATGGGGAACTTTATTCTGGACAGCAAATAACCATTAACACCCTTTTGTATCCCCTTTTACTAGAATCCAGCAACGGCGCCGCAGAAGTTATTTCCGAATATTTCGGCAAGGATGATTTCATTTCAAAAATGAACCAAGAAGCAGCTAATTTAAAAATGGCCTCCACTTCTTACGAAGACCCGAGTGGGCTTTCAGTAAATAATCAATCAACTCCATCAGATTTGTTTAAATTAACTGGATATATCATGCAGAATTATCCGAGTTTATTTCAACTAACCACCCTTAGAAGTTATTCCAATAAAAAACAAAGCTGGTCAAATATCAGCCAATTCGTCGGACAAAATGGTTATGCTGGAGGCAAAGAAGGTTATACTGACGCAGCCGACCAAACCGTCGTCGCTATTTTTGATTTACCTCTCGGGCAAACTGGCTATCGTCCCATTGCAATTACTCTTCTACAAAGCACTGACCGTAAAAAAGATGTGGAAACTATTCTGCAGTATTTGAAAAATAATATTTATTACGGCGGATTAGCAGATGCAAATACGAACTGGGTACAAGAGAAAGTCGGCTCGCCAGACATAACACAGCCGAGCTATGTGACCATGGCTTTCGCTGGAGACATTATGCTCGACCGCGGAGTGAAAGATTCTGTTATTAAAAATTTCAATGATGACTATTCGGCAATTTTTGAAAACTTAAATATCTTCAAACAATCTGATATAGCATTTGCAAACTTAGAAGGCCCTATTTCAGACCAAGGCACGAATAAAAATAATTTATATTCTTTTAGAATGGATCCTGCTGTGGCGCCAGCATTAGCTGGCGCCGGTATCAGTATTTTATCCGTAGCAAATAACCATATCGGCGATTGGGGAATTTCCGCCTTCACTGATACTTTATCAAGCTTAAATGAAAATGAAATTGCCTACACTGGCGGAGGATTAACTGAGGCAGAAGCCGACGCGCCAACAATTATAAATAAATACGGAATGAAAATTGGTTTTCTGGCTTTCTCGGATGTTGGGCCAAATGACATGGCCGCGGGAGTAAACACACCGGGAATTCTTTTAGCTAGTGACCCAAACTTTGATAACATAATAAAAAATGCTGCGAGCCAAGTTGATGACCTTGTCGTCTCTTTCCATTTCGGTGATGAATATCAAACAAAACATAATGCAAGACAAGAACAGCTAGCGCATGAAGCCGTAAATGACGGAGCAAAAATTGTTATCGGATCTCATCCGCACGTCGTGGAAGACACAGAAATTTATAAAAATTCCTATATTGCCTATTCCCTCGGTAATTTAGTTTTTGACCAGCCTTTCAGTGCAAACACAATGCAAGGTATGCTTCTAGAAATTCAGTTAAACAAAGATGGTTCAATGATTGTTAAAAAAGATACAACACAGCTTAATTCCGCTTTTCAAATAGCAAAAGTCACTATCGGTAAGCCGCAGAAAATAACTTTCCCTGTGGCTAAGACAAATTAAATTTCTATTTTGCAATTTGGGTAGCTTCTTCAAATTTTACAGAGAGAAGTTTAGAAGCTTCATCAGAGCCGATGGTGATGCCGTAAAGCACACCAGCACGAGACATCGTCTCACGATTGTGGGTGACGACGACGAGTTGTGAATGTTTAGAAAGTTTTTCTAGCATATCTCCGTATTTGCGAGAATTTGATTCGTCTAGCGCCGCATCAGTCTCATCAAGCACCAAAAATGGTGGCGGATTTACTTGTGACATCGCAAAAAGAAGAGCAATAGATGTGAGCGAACGTTCCCCGCCAGAGAACGCATTTATTTCTTTTACTTTCTTGTGTGGCAAAGAAACATTTATTTCAATCCCTTTTTCAAAAAGAATTTCTTCTTCCTCTGCTAAATCTTTCAGTTCATCATCTTCATCAGATTCCGTGGCTCTTTTCTTTTTCGTTTCCACCACAATTGAAAGTGAGCCATGCCCGCCACCAAACATCAATGAAAAGAATTCCTGAAATTCAACATTTATCTTTTTCACGCCTTCTTTAAATTCAATATCAATTTTTTCTTTGAGGTCTACGATAAGTTTCTTTAAAGATTCAATACTCTTTTCCAAGTCTTCCATTTCCTTTGCTAAAAATAGGTCTCGCTCGGAAACTTCCTTAAATTCCTTGATTAATTCAGCTCCATTACCGAGTCCAGCATCTTCCAACTTTATTTTAATACGTTCAATTTTTTTCTTTAATTCGTCTTGTAGATGCCCTGCGACTTCTTCCGTCACTTGATATTCTCTGTAAGAAAAAATCTCCTGCCCAATAAGCGCTGCGCCTTCTTTTATTTCAGTTTCAAAAACTTCCGCCCGATTTCTTAAATTACCTTCCTTGATATGCACCAACTCCAAGGCTGAAGAAAGTTCTTGGTGGCGCACCTTGAATGCGAATTTCTCACGCTCCAAATCACGCAAGGCTTCCATCTCCTTATTTATTTCCTGTTTTAAAATTTCCGCAGCATGACTGCCTTCTTTTTCTTCCGCCTCTATTTTTTTGACCTCTTCGAGCGACCTAGCTTGAGAATTTTTTAATTCCTCGAGTTCTTTTTCTTCATTATGTTTTTTCTCTATCTGTTCTGGTCCCTCTTTTATCTCACTTCCGCAAAGTGGACATCGCCCTGAAACAGCCACTTTATTTGCTCTAGCCTCCAGGATACCTTCAATACGGCCGAGTTTGCGTTCAAGCTCACCTTTGCTAGAACGTAGAGAATTTATTCTTTGTTCGAGTAGTCTGAGTTCTTCTAAAGAAGAACCCCCACCCATCCTCCCCCTTAATAAGGGGGAGGTGTCAGAATGACGGAGGGGGTCATTATCCTCAATAATAGAAATTTTTTCGTTTACAATTTTCAGTTCATCAGAAAGTTTTTTACTTTCTCCAGATAAAGATTCTTTTTCTTGTTCTAAATAGATACTTTCCTTTTTTAAATATTCTCGATAAAGCTCCGTCAGTTCCGACTGCATTTCTTTTGTTTTCTCAAATTTTTCCACCTGCTTTTTCAAAAAGTTCAAATGCGGAGCATTTTCGCGACGCTGCAAAACAACCTCTTTCATATTCTCGTTGGTCTTTTCCAGTTTTCTTTCCGATTCTTTTATCTTGTATTGATAAATTTTGAGTCCAAGCGCATCTTCTACCATCTCCCTTCTGTCGCGTGCATTGGCATTTAAAATTCTATCTGCCTCGCCTTGGGAAATGATATGGTGTCCGCTGGAGCCGATGTTGACCGAGGCGAGCAAATTGTGAATATCTTTTAATCTTACCTCTGTACCGTTTAAAATATATTTATTGAGTCCGTCGGAATAAACTTCACGAGAAATCGAAATGACATCGTAATTTAAATCCAAAGTATCTCCCCCATCATTTGTAAGTTTAAAAACTTTGTCAGTATTATTAAAATATATAGTAACTGAAGCTTTAGATCCAGCTGATAATTTCTTTGAGCCTTTGAAAATCAAATCCGAGCCTCCACGCCCGCGCATAGACTTCATGGACTGCTCGCCTAAAACGAAACGAAAAGCCTCCACAATATTGGATTTTCCGGAACCGTTCGGCCCAACGATAGAAACAACTGGAGTTTCAAATTCCAAAACCGTCTTTTGCGCAAAAGATTTGAATCCATTCAATTGAAGTGTTTTCAGCCGCATAATATTTTGTAATTATAGCACTTTTTCTATTTCTTTTGATAAAAAAATCAACCAATCATTTAAAAGCTTAATGATAATTCTGGAATCATCTGTTGGGTTTATCGCCATTTCTAGTGTCTTATACATTTCGTTTTTTTTCTCAGGATAATATTTTGAAAAACTTTCATAGCAAGTATATAAATCCCTAGTATATTTCTGTTCACGCTCCATTACCAATTCAAATCCAGTTCTTATAATACGTTTCATTATAAATGAACATTTATCTTTATACTCTTTTATATCTTGGTGTTGTTCATTTTTAAATGAATGAATATTTTTCTCTATATCATTTTTAATATCTTTATAGATAAAAGCACACTCTTTTCCTGGTTTTAATTTTGGAATATTATCGAATATATCTTTTCCATAAATACATACCGCTTGAGTTTTGAGAATTATATGTGTACCTTTTTCTTTATTAACTGCACGTTCTGGTGTAACAACAAAAATTTCAACCCTACGAACAAACGGATATTCAGTAATAATTTTTTTATTAAATTCGTTTCTCCATTCTGTGTTTATTTGTTCTTTTGGAAGATTAACAATTGCTATAGTGTCTAAGTCTGATATTTCGTCAATAGCCAAACCTTCTGCCACTGAACCTCTTATGTAAACAGAGTTAAGTATATCCCCGAAATATTTTATGTAAACATTTTTAGTTTCTTCTATGACTGGTTTCCATTTTTTTTGAAATCTATCTTCAGAAACTTTTTTTACAATAAAGCCATCTTTGTCTACCTCAAGATATCCACCGATTTTTTGTATTTTCTTTTCCATTATTACTCTTGATTTTAATCCAACCAATTTTTTACTTTTAAGGCGCCCATGGCGGCTGATTGTTCAGCTTCCTGTTTTGATTTGCCTTTGCCTTCGGCAATCAAGTCTCCCCCAAAGAAAATACCCACGGTAAAATGCTTGTCATGGTCTGGGCCTGACTGAGTCAAAACTTTATAAGCCGGTGTGACAGACACAAATTCCTGTGCTTTTTCTTGCACCAGAGACTTCGCATCACGCCAAAGTTTTTTATTCACAATTTCTTCGGTTTTTGGCAAAAGAGTTTTGGTGATGAATTTATTGGTGACTTCATAACCTTGGTCTATATAGATAGCTCCAACTAGCGCCTCATAAGTATTGGCTAAAATATACATTCGCGCCTTGCCGTAATCTTTCGCTTCACCTTTTGACAGAAGCAAATAATCATTCATTCCTACCTCACTCGCTATTTCAGAGATAATGATGGCATTCACTAGAGCTGAACGCAGAGCCGTCAATTCCCCCTCTGTATAATTCGGATATTTTTTATAAAGAAAATCAGTGACGATAAGCTCAAGCACAGCGTCGCCTAAAAATTCTAAACGTTCGTTGTGCGAGTGTGATGTTCCTCCATTCTCATTGATATAAGAACGGTGCGTAAAAGATTGTTTTAGTAAAGCTTTATTTTTAAAAACTACTTTTATTTTTTTTTCAAAATCGGAAAATTGTATCATTTTTGTGTTAGCTATTTTTTGGTGATAATTTCAATTGCCTTAGCAATCAACGGGATTATGTCATTATAAATTCGCAGTTCTGGAATTGCTGAAAGCGGAAACCATCTTGCGCCATCCAACCCACCAGACTTTTCCAATTCAAGTTCTTTGTAATCGCTTTTAGCTAAAAAGTAAACCACCTTTTTCAAACTCTTTCCCTTTTCTGGATGAGTCGCCACATATTCATTATCTCCAAGTTTTTCTTCTAATTGAATATCTAATCCTATTTCTTTTTTAATTATTTTAATCGTTCCAACTTGTACATCCTCACCTGCTTCAAGCTTGCCCTTAGACAGAGTCCAATACCCAAAAACATCATGCACTAAGGCAAATAAAAATTCGTCGTCTTTTTTGGCATATACTAACGCGCCACTTAAAGTTTCCACTGGTAGCTGAGTAATATCCAGCGGTTCATCATGTTTCTTTTTTTTGCTGATTTGTTCTTTGCCAGGTTCGCCTATTTCTTTGTAGACGGCACCTAAAACACCATTTACAAATTTACCAGAATTTTCTCCGCCGAAAGTTTTTGCCAGTTCGATTGATTCATTGATAGCAACCTTCGGAGGAACTTCTTTGCGGTCACCAAAAAGTAGTTCTGCTAAACCGATACGCAAGATATTTCTATCAATAATAGAAATTTTATCAATCGGCCAATCTGGCGCGGCTTTTTCGATGATTTCATCAATTACCACGCGCTTCTTTAGAACTTGGTCAATCAGAGAAAAGACAAAAGCATCATCTTCAAAACCAGGAGCAAATTCTTTTAAATTTCTTTTTAAAACGTTTTTTATCTCCTCATTTGATAGGTCGGCGCTTTTTTTATTATCAGGAGAAAAATCCAATTCAAAAAGGGTCTGAAGAACTATTGATCTGGAAAGGTGCCTATTTGACATTGTTTTAGGCGTTAGGCGTTAGGCGTTAGGCTTTAGCTTTTTATACTCGCTAGTGCCTAGGGCCTAGGGCCTAATCGCTATTTACTAACTCTGCGCTACTTTTGCCTTGGCTTTCTTTTGCTTCTTTTCCACTTTTTTGATTAAATCGATAACCTTTTTACCACGGTAAAATCCACAAGCGGAACAGACAGTGTGTCGTCGTTTTAAAGCTTGGCAATTTTCGCACTTCGTAAAACTCGTACTCTCCAAAGCATGGTGAGAACGGCGGTTCTTCGTATGCGATTTTGTATGTCTCATTCGTACTACCATAATGGATACATACTAGCATATTTAAAGCGGAAAGCAATTTTCATATTAATAACAATGTGGTATTATGTATTTTATGGACAAGAATGAAAAAATTAACCACCAGAGACATACCCTAGCGCATCTTTTGGCTGCGACCGTCGGAAAGATATATAAATTCGATAAAATCAAACTAACCCTCGGTCCAGCAGTTGATAATGGCTTCTATTATGATATTGATTTTGGTGATGAGAAAGTGAGCGATACTGATTTGAAAAAAATCGAAGATACAATGCGTAAGGAATTGCCAAAATGGACTGAATTTACACACAAAGAAATCAGTAAGGATGAAGCTTTGAAATTCTTCAAAAATGAATATAAGGCAGAGTTGATAAATGAAATTTCTGAACGTGGAGAAAAAATCACCACTTATACTTGTGGTGGTTTTACAGACTTATGCCGTGGCGGACATTTGGAACACCCAGCGACTGAAATAGACCCTGCTTCATTTAAGCTCGACCGTGTCGCTGGAGCTTACTGGCGTGGCGATGAGAAAAATAAAATGCTGACTCGTATTTATGGACTCGCCTTTGCAACCAAAGCAGAACTTGATGCTTATATTCTGCAACAAGAAGAAGCTAGAAAAAGAGACCATCGAAAACTGGGCAAGGAACTAAAATTATTTACTATTTCTGATTTAGTTGGAGCAGGACTTCCCCTTCTACAACCAAACGGAATGATTATCCGAAAAGAAATAGAAGATTATCTTTGGGATTTACATAAGAATAAAGGCTATAGTCGAGTTTGGACTCCACATATTACCAAACAAGGTCTATATGAAACTTCTGGACATGCAGCCAAATTTGGTAATGAACTTTTTCGAGTCAAAGGCGGTGACGAAGAATTTTTTATGAAGCCAATGAACTGTCCGCACCACATGCAGATTTTTGTTGATAACCAATTCTCGTATCGCGATATGCCAGTAAGATATTTTGAACCAGCAACCGTTTATCGTTATGAAAAGGCTGGCCAGCTTTCAGGGCTGACCCGCGTTCGAGCGATTACTCAAGATGATGGACATCTCTTTTGCCGAGTCTCACAAATAGGACAAGAAGTTAGCACTATTGTAGGAATAATAAAATCTTTTTATTCAACAATGAATATGATGGAAGGATACTGGGTCAGGTTATCTGTCCGTGGAGATGATATGAGTAAATATTTGGGTAGTGATGAAGTCTGGAACAAAGCAGAAAGTGCTTTGGAAATAGCTGCTAAAGAAAATAAATTAAATTATAAAATAGGACGAGATGAAGCAGCTTTTTATGGACCAAAATTAGACTTTATGTTTAAAGATGCCATTGGACGTGAATGGCAACTCGCCACCATCCAATGCGACTTTAACTTACCAGAAAGATTCCAATTAAAATTTACAAACGAAAAAGGAGAAGAAGAAAGACCTGTGGTCATTCATCGTGCAATTTCTGGTTCACTTGAAAGATTTATGGGCGTGATGATTGAACACTATGCTGGCAACTTCCCTCTTTGGCTTTCTCCAGTGCAGGTAAAAGTTATTCCAGTACGAGAAAACCACAATGAATATGCCAAGAAAGTTTTCGAATTACTAAAAGAGCATGATATTCGTGCTGAGTTTGATGATGCTGATTTAAACTTAGGTACTAAAGTTCGCGACGCGAAAAATAATAAAATGCCTTACTGGATAGTAATTGGCGATAAAGAAGTGGAAGCAGACAAAGTCACATTGGAATCTCGTGATAATGGTCAGCTTGGACAAATATCAAAAGAAGAACTTGTAAAAAAGCTTTTGGAGGAAATTAAACAAAAGAAATAATCAGATAAATAACCTATGAATGAAAAAGAATTATCGGAAGCAACGTTAGGCTTTCTCATAAAGGATGGGCATGTTTGGCTTGCTATAAAAACCAGAAACATAGGTAAGGACCGCTGGAATGGTTATGGAGGTGGAATGGAACCAGAAGATAAAAATATCGTAGACTGTCTAAAAAGAGAAGTGCTTAAAGAGTGTGAAGTTGAAATTACAGAAAAAGCAACAGAGAAAGTAGCAGTTATAGATTTTCACAACACAAAAAGTGATGGAAAAACTTTTGTGTGCAAAGTACATGTTTTTCTAATTAGAGAGTGGAGTGGAACACCTAAAGAAAGCGAAGAGATGGCATCTCCAACTGAATTTGAAATGAGTAAATTACCACTTGAAAATATGATGGCAGCAGACAAAGAGTGGCTACCGATAGTTTTGGCTGGCGAAAAGCTGGTTGGCGAATATCATTATGGACCGTTTCAACAAGAACTCATCAAAGAAGGAAAATTTAAAATGGTTAAAGAATTACCTGGAGAACATTTAAGAGAATTCAAAATTCACTAAAAACTTTTATAAAAAGTCATACCCTGTATAAATAAAAAAGTTTTATAAGAATTCTCTTATAAAACCTGAATTTACTATCCTCTCATTTTCCACATCCTGTTTACTTCTTGAAAAATTTCTGGATTATTGTTTTCCCATTTCAGGGTTGCTTCCTTTATGATGGGATCTCTGTCTCTCACGCCCCTACCAGTGTGAGCTAGGACATAAGATATATACCTATTTCTTCTCTCTTTTCGTTGTATGTTTGTTTCTTGCATAATTACGTGTTTTTTTTAATAAATTAATTTTTTTTAATTTAGATATTTAAACTCCAGACCACAATAAAATATCTCCTTATCTTATATGAGAAATAAAAAAGTGCTGTAAATTATTTCTAGATATCGATTTCGGCTAGCTTGGCGTTTGATTGGATGAATGATTTTCTGGGGGGAACTTCGGAGCCCATCAGAATATCAAAAATTTTATTTGCTTCTTCGGCGTCACCAATCATTACTTTTTTTAAGACACGATGCGCTGGATCCATGGTCGTCTCCCAAAGTTCTTCTGGATTCATTTCTCCGAGACCTTTATAGCGCTGAATATGAATCTTGTTTGATTTTTTAGCAGTTTCTTCTTTTGTTTCTTCTTCCTCTTCGATGGGTTCATCTCCCTCTACTACTTCTTGTATCTCGCTTACATCTCCACTCTTGCCCACAATTTTTATTTTTTCTTCATCAGTATAAGCGTAAGAAATTTCTTTGCCTTTTTTTATTTTATAAAGCGGTGGTTGAGCGATATAAATGTATCCAGCATCAATCACTGCTCTGAAATATCGATAGAAAAGAGTCAGTAATAGTGTGCTGATGTGCGCACCGTCCACGTCGGCATCGGTCGCAATGATTATTTTATGATAACGCATTTTTTCTAAATCAAAGGTATCACCAATCGAGGTGCCCATAGCAATCACCAACGATTTCACTTCTCTGGAAGCTAACATCTTGTCTATACGCGCACGCTCAACATTTAAAATCTTTCCTCGAAGTGGCAAGATGGCTTGAGTTCGACGATCTCGTCCTTGTTTCGCACTACCGCCCGCAGAATCTCCCTCCACAATAAATAGTTCCGAGTCAGCAGCATTTTTACTTTGACAATCAGCCAACTTTCCCGGCAAAGTCATACCTTCAAGTGCGCCTTTACGTAAAATAGAATCCTTTGCGGCTTTGGCGGCTTTACGAGCCTTTAAGGCAAGAATTGATTTATTGATTATGACTTTTGCTTCATCGGGATTTTCTTCTAAGAAGTTTGCAAAAGCTTCGCCGAAAACAGTCGCTACGGCACCCTGAGCTTCCATACTGCCGAGCTTAGCCTTAGTCTGACCTTCAAATTGTATTTCGCGAAGCTTTACAGAGATGACTGCTGTCAAACCTTCCAAAACATCATCGCCGGTAAATCCACCTTCGGACTCTTTCATCATTTCATTCTTCTTGCAGTAAGTATTTAAGGTTCGAGTCAAAGCTGTTTTAAAACCAGTCACATGTGTACCACCTTCTGGTGTATTGATATTGTTCGCAAAAGGAATAATGCGTTCTGAAATATCATCCACGTATTGCAAAGCTATTTCCACGCCGACATTGTCTAACTCTTTTTCAACATAAAAAATATTATTCTGAACTGGCTTTTGAAATTTATTTAAATATTTTACGAGCGAAACCAACCCACCTTCGAAATAGAAAGACACGGAAGGAATCTCCAACCCGAGTTCTCTAAAATAGAATACGTCCGATGTGTCTATTTTTCCTTCCACTCCGCGGGCGTCAATAATAAGTATTTTTAATTTTTTAACCAGGTAGGCTTGTTGACGAATGTGAGCCACAACCGTATTCCAATCAAATTTTATATCGCCAAAGATTTCTTTGTCCGGTTCAAAAGTGATAATTGTGCCGTGCAGTTTTGAAGAACTCACTTTTTTGACTGCAGACTTTCTTTTACCCTGAGAATATTCTTGCATATATCTGCCACCATCGCGACAAACTTCTGCTTCACAGAAAACAGAAAGCGCATTCACAACAGAAGCGCCGACTCCGTGCAATCCTCCAGAGACTTTATATCCTTCTCCGCCGAATTTTCCTCCAGCATGCAGTGTAGTCATAACAGTTTCGAGTGCAGAAACTTTTGTCTTCTTGTGCATATCCACGGGAATACCTCGGCCATTGTCGGCTACGCGAATTCGATTATTTGGCAAAAGTACAATTTCAATATCATCACAAAAACCACCCATCGCTTCATCACGGGAATTGTCAAAAATCTCCCAAACTAGGTGGTGTAAGCCTTCAGGACCAGTTGTACCAATGTACATACCAGGACGGCGCCTAACAGGCTCTAGGCCCTCTAGAACTGAAATGTCAGAAGCATCATAACGATGCCCCTTGTCGGAGACATTATCTGTTCTGCCGGCATCTTTTTTGCCCTCTTTTCCTTTTGCCATATGGGTCTATTATAGCAGAGTTTATCTCACCTGCCAACCATTATTCTCCTTGATTTTATTAGTTATTTTAGTCATAATATCGTTCACTTCTTGGTCAGTCAAAGTCCTTTCGTAAGACTGAAAAACTAATCTAAAAGCGTAAGAAATTTTCCCATCTTTTTTAAATTCATCAAAAAGTTCTGGTCCTCGCACAACCACCTCTCCCATATTTTCTTTTATTATTTTTTCTACTTTGGAACTTTTTACGTCCTCTCCCACCCAGACTGCCATATCACGTGCGATAAAAGGAAACAGGGACCACATTTTAAATATCGGAGCAGAATTCTGCTGGCGGAAGGTTCCAGCCGAAGGCTGGAGTAATGCCGAAGAATTCTGCTCCGATATTTCTTTACAGAATTCATTGAGTGTCATTTCTTTTACTTCTTTTTTGTTTCCGAAGGCAATATGCATTTCTTCCCCGCTCTTTTTAAACACCGTTCCAATTTCAAAAACTTTCGCTTGTTCTACTCCCAAAAGCGGCGCATTGGCTTGATTTAACTTTACGCTTTCTTTTAATCCGTCCGATAAATTTGTTCGCAAAAAGTTTTTGTCGGAAGCCGAAGCCAAGACAGACACTTCTCCTTTGTTACTGAAACTCGTATTCATCACCTCAGAATATCCATCATTTAACAATTTGTGTCTGGCCCAAAGAATTTTTGAATATGTTTCATTTACTTTTGGTTTAAAATTTATTTTAGGAATATTCCCTTTTACTTTGTCGTAGCCTAAAATTCTTCCTACTTCTTCCGCCATATCTTCTTCAATCACTAAATCTAGTCGCATTGGTGGCACTGTAATTTCAAAACTTCCCCTATCTTCGCTGTATTCAAAATTATATTTCTTTAAAATATTTTTGATTTCATCAATTGAAATGCCCACGCCTAAAATTTTAGAAATTTTATCAACGGAAAAAGAAAGTTTTTTAACTTCCTGCTTCTTTGGGTAAACATCGACAACATCTTCAAAGGAGGCCAGAGGACACATTTCTAAGATAAGAGCTGAAAATTCAAGCATGGCATAAGAACCGAGCTCTGGAGACAAATCATTTTCAAAACGCTTTTTGGCATCAGTGACGATGTTTAAAGCTTGAGCGGTTTTGCGAACGGAAGTCGGGTCAAAATTTGCTACCTCTAAAATAATATTTTTTGTGTCATTATTTACTTCCGCAATTTTTCCACCTTTTATCCCAGCCACGGCAAGAACATTTTTAGCGTCGGCAATAACCAAATGAGAAGTTTCTAATTTACAATCTTTGTTGTCTAATGTTGTCATCTTTTCACTATCTTTTGCCATGCGAGCCACCAACTTCTCACTCACTTTATCTAAATCAAAAACATGTGTCGGCTGACCACAATCAAACATCACAATGTTTGCCGCATCCACCATATTATTAATGCTTCTCTGCCCTACTGATTCCAAATGCTTTACTACCCACTCTGGAGAAGGACCAACTTTTACATTGCGAATGATTCGCCCCATGTATCGACGACATTTATCACTTTCTATTTCTATCTTTAGATTAGTCAATTTTGATTCTGGAATTTTATATTTTGGAGTGGGGTCAACAAATTTTATATTTAAAAGTGAAGCGAGTTCTCGAGCTACTCCTTGATGTGAAAGCAAATCATGTGCGCGGTTTGGTAAAACTTTAATATCAAAAATAATATCTCCATCAGATTTTTTTTCCAGACTTTCTACCTCGCAAAGATGGTAATTAAAAATATCAACCAATTTTTCAGCTTCGGGAGCTTCTGGGATATACCATTTGAGCCAATTGTAGGAAATATTCATAAAATTAAAACTGATTGAGTCTCAAATCTCCCTGATAAAAGAAACGTACATCGGAAATACCCCATTTAATCATCGCAATACGGTCGAGCCCATGTCCAAAAGCAAACCCTTGCACCTTCTTCGGGTCCAAGCCAATATTGCGCAAAACATTCGGATGCAGCATTCCAGAGCCACCCATCTCTAGCCATTTACCTTTGAACTTCGCAAAAACTTCCAGCGAGGGTTCAGTGAATGGGAAAAAGCTTGGCCTAAATTCAATGACAACTTCTTCGCCCAACATTTTTTTATAAAATTGAGTCAGCACGCCTTTCATATCCGCCACCGAAATATTCTCCCCTACCATCGCGCCATCTATCTGGTAAAATTGCATTTCGTGCGTCGCGTCGGTCGCTTCGTTTCTGAAAACTTTTCCAATGGAAATAAAAGCGGCAGGGATTCTGCCCTCTTTCCCTGCTTGTTCAATCGCCCGCGCAGTGACGGAAGTCGTGTGCGTACGAAGCACAAGAGAAGCAGGAGAAGAATTTTTTTCGTGGAAGGTTCCAGCCGAAGGCTGGAGTAAGCGAGAAAAATTCTTCTCCTGCGAATCTTTAATAAAAAAAGTGTCCTGCATATCACGGGCTGGATGATCTTTCGGAACATTTAAAACATCAAAGTTATACCATTCACTTTCCAACTCTGGTCCAGTCGCAATTTCAAAGCCCATATCCGAAAAAACCTGAAGAGCCTCTTGCGCCAACAACGAAAGCGGATGGATTGTTCCAGAGTCTAATTTTTTTTCATTTTCTTCGTTGCTCATTTAAAGAAGGTGATGCTCTTTTTTTCTTAATTCATATTTATCATCACCAGTATGGATAATAGTAAAATCAGTACTGCCATGATAGCCTTCTGGACGATTTGTTTCAAAATGCGTCACCCCCGTTAAGTGATTATGGTGCGCAGCCTCTAAAAAAGCCTTAGCATCATCAGGATGGTCGGTTAAAAATTTAACAGCATGCTCCGCAGAATCACTACCATCTGGAATAGTTACTTGTTTACCTTGTATATTTATTGTTGCCATATATTATTAAGTTAAACTAATAATATAACAATTATATCAAATTTGCCTCTACCTTACTAATCTTCCGACCGTGACGTGACAAGACACATCCGCCCATGCAAAAAACGTTTCCATCACCTTTAGTCACACAATTTTCGCAAGCAATAAAATGTCGATGACAAACTGGATTAGCGCAATTCACGTAATTTTCGGATTGTTCGCCACAATGGTCACATTTACCAATTATTTCATGTTTTGAATCATCCGTATAAAATCCCATCGTCACTCGCCCATCAAAAACATATAACTTTCCCTGAAAATCTTCATTGGGGTACTTTTCCATATAACTCACGATTCCCCCATCTAGCTGATACACGTCAGTAAAACCTCCCTTAATTAAAAATCCAGAAGCTTTTTCGCAACGTACACCACCAGTACAAACCGTTAAGACAATTTTATTTTTTAAATGATAAATTTGTTCCACAACTTTGGGTAAATCTCTGAAATTTTCAATTGGTGGCAAAATAGAATTTTTAAAATGTCCTACCTTATGTTCGTAAACATTTCTCATATCCACAATGTAAAATTCTTTTCCATTTTTAATCCATTCATGTAATTCTGCCGGCGCTAAATGCACACCGGTTATTTGATTCGGGTCAATATCGCAAGTGCCTAAATGAAGCGATACAATTTCTTTGCGAACTTTGATAGACAATCTCGGAAAAGCATTTCCATTACTTGCACTTAGTTTAAAATGAATATTTAAAAACCTCTTATCTTTTTCGAGTTCCTTGATATATTCCGCAATATTTTCTTTAGTTCCTTCAAAAGTTATGTTGATACCCTCCTGAGCAATAATACCTCTGCCTTTGAGTTCTAGCCGCGCGCAGATGTCTTCCTGCCAAGCCTTTACCGCCTCGGGGTCATCAATATGCACATATTTATAAAATAAGATGATTTGGTGCCGTTCTTCATTCATAGAGATATCTTAACGACAAAAAGAAAAAATTACAATTGTTTATATATCTCGGCCATTTGGCAATACTCGCACTCTGTATTTTTACCATAGGAATTGTAGTTACAAGGGCGAGCCATCCATTCCCCTGTTTTTACCAGATGGTCGTAATCTTTAATATCTTTAATTAGAAGTTCTATCTTCTTCTCATCAATAAAAGTACTGTAAAAATTATCTTTGTCATTTTTTGCTTCCAAAAATTCCAAAACTGATTCCTGCACGTTTACTTTATTTTTTCTACTTTCCTTTAAAAGAAAAGAGTACATCGCCAACTGGCGCATATAATCGCTCATTCTTCCCTCTTCATTTATCTTTTCTATATCAATTTTCTTGCGAGCATTGCCAGTCTTAAAATCAACCACTCGCACATTTTCTACACCAAGCTCTTCCACCAAGTCGAGTTTTCCATAAATATTTAAATGTGGGAATTCTTTCGCATGAATGGAGATGCTTTTTTCATTTTCTCTTTTTTCGCTGATTTCTGGTAATCTACTTTTGACCCATTTAGCAACAATCTTTAAAGCTTCTTTGTTATTCCCCACAAAAGCAATCATTTCTTTTTCCGTCGGAATCTTCTTTAATTTTAAGATTTTATCAATCGCTCCATGAACAGTATTTCCAAATTCCAAACTTTCACTTTTTGGTTCCGGTAATTTAAGCAGATTCCTAAAATACCATTTACGTGGACATTCAAAGAAATTATTGAGTAAAGATACAGAAACATTTGTATCGAGATATTCCCGCGCAACCATTTTGGTTAATTTTTCTAAAACATTTTCGGTATTTTCTACTTTGGTTGAAATAACATAATTTTTTGGGTCACTCGCAATAATTTTACTCTCAGTTTCCGAAAAAGAAAATTTATTGAAAACTTTAGAAATACCAGAAACATCTGATACTATTTTAGCCAGTTCCTGCCCTTGTCCGCTGTAAGAAAATCTTGAATAAGATATATTGCAAAATCTTTTAGCTCGAGTAATTGCCACATAAAGCTCTCGCTTGGCCGTCATTTCATCTTTGGCCTCTATCTTTGAAGCGACAGAAAGAGGTAAAGTAAAGTTGTTACGCTTTCCTTTCATTAATCCATTCTCATCCATGTGTGCTATCCAAACAAAATCAAATTCCAAACCTTTAGAACCATGCAAGGTCATCACCTTTACGCCTTCATCACTTTGGAAAACAGCAAGCGGAACATCTTCCCCATATTCACGAAGTCTTTCAATAAAAGAAATATACTCAGGCAAAGAACTTTTGGATTTTTTATTTTCATTAATATTTTTCTCTGAAAAAGAAAGTGCTAAGTGAAGCAAAGTCCGAATAACTTCAATTCGACGCATTAGTTCTTCATGATTTTTCGCGGTTTTGATTAAAACCTCATCTCCAGCCAACTGAATCAAGCCATAAACGTCAGAAGAACTTTGTCCAACAACCAAGTTTTTTAATTTTTCTGCCCAAGCTTTGATTGCTCCATCTTTATTAAACAAATCATCTTGCAGAGAAAGCATTTCTTCTAAAGAAATATCTTTGCCATGTTTTTTATATAAATATTCATGTGCTGAAAAAATAGGTATGCCAACAATGGGATCCAGTAATGTTTCCGACAAAGAAACTGCATCATTGATGTTCGCACAAATTTTCAAAACCCTAAACAATGTTTCAAATTCCAATGTTTCAAAAAGTGTCATATTTTGCATTGAAGCAACCTTGATGCCCATATCTTTTAAAACTCTGATAGCCGAAATCACTTGCCTATTTTTAGGAACCAGCACGGCGCAACTATTAATATCAACTTTATCATTTTTAATTGTTCTGCTTTGCTCACCACCTTCCGTTTTTTCTTTGATTTGTAAACCGCAAGCGATAATTTCGTCACGTGGATAATCGCATTCAATCAAATTTAAATTATTATTTTCCTTCAAGGTGGCAATTAATTTTTCGGTGGAAAAAGAACTGGAAAGTAAACTGTCGGCGGTATTTAAAATATTTTCAGTTGAACGATAATTGTTGGTTAGAAATATTACCTTAGCCTTGCCGAACATTGTTTTAAATTCTTCAAAATGCGACATTTTAGCGCCACCGAAGGCATAAATCAGTTGACGGTCGTCACCAACCGCAAAAATACTCGGATGATCTTCTTTTTGCCAAATGGCTTTGAGTAAATCATTTTGCGCCCCGCTTGAATCCTGGTGTTCATCAATCAAAACATATAAATATTTTTCCTGGATTTCTGCTCGAGCCTCTTCACCTTTTTCCATTATTTCAATCGCATACTTTATGACATCATCATAGTCCATCAAGTACTTTTCTCGTTTATGCTTTTCATACAGTTCATAGAAGGTGACAATTTCTTTAGTTCGCTCCAAGCTTTCAATTCTCGTCACAAATTCTTTTTTCATTTTTCCCTTACTTTCGCCACGAGTAGAAATGCTATCTTCGTCCCGCTCGATGTGAGATATTTCATCTTCAATTTCTTTTAGAAATTCTTTCGGCGTCAGTCTTTCCCGCTTTAAAAGAGAAATTAGGGATTTTAATTCTTTAAAATGTCTACCGATGTCTCCTCTCGGACGCAAATACCTCCAATCGTTTTCACGCAAAATTTCATCGCAGATTGAAACACTCTCCGCATCTTCCAAAATTCTTGGCGCTAAATCAAAATCAAGCAGAGAATAAAACTCTTCCACTATCTGCCCTGCAAATTTATGAAAGGTAAGAATATGCACACGGGAAGCTGTGTTGCCAATATATCTGGTGAGCCTATCCCGCATCGCCCGTACGGCGGAATTTGTAAAAGTCAGACACAAAACTCCATCTGCTCCGATATCTGTTTTTTTTAAAATATTGCCAATACGCAAGGCTAAAATCTGCGTTTTTCCTGTACCTGGACCAGCCACAACCATTACCGGACCATCAATGGTTTCTACCGCCTCCTTCTGCGCAGGGTTCAGCTTCTTGTATTCTTCTTCGAATTTTTCGGCAGTCACACTAATATTATATACCAATTAACAAATTTAAAAACTCGTTGCAGGCGTACTTTTTAGAAAGCCTTGGGAGTCGCGACGGCGACGGACAGAGAAAATTTTCAGCAGAAAATTTTTGTGCTTTATAAAAAGTATGCCAAAAAAGAGTTTTTTAGCTATTCAGTTGTCACTCCATCAAATTCTTCGTCATTTTCTTTCTTTTCTGCTTCTGCCTTGGTGGCTCGCACAATGCCATCTTTGTGATGGGCTGGAGAATAAAGAGTGTAAAGTTTCAAGTCTTCTGTTCCGGAGGTATTGATAACATTGTGCTGTGCTCCAGCTGGAACAATAATAGCCGAACCATCTTTAACATCATAATAGTTTCCATCGATAACACATTTACCCATACCTTTCTCAAAACGAAAAAATTGGTCATTCTCAGCATGAGTTTCCATTCCAATTTCTTCCATTGGTTTCAGGCTCATTAAAACCAATTGACTATGTTTGCTGGTGTATACAACCTTGCGAAAATTTGTATTTTCAATGGTGTCTTTTTCAATGTTTGCATTAAATCCTTTCATAAATTTATTTCCCTTTATTATTGATAAATCTCCGACTTAGTATAATTTTACCATAAACACTTTCTTTTTGCGTAAAATAATGTAAATTAAGGGTATTGGATTTTATAAGCATTTTGGAGGGTTCGCATAGCGGTCTAGTGCGCACGCTTGGAAAGCGTGTGTGGAGCAATCCACCAGGAGTTCGAATCTCCTACCCTCCGCCAATTATTTAAGCATCTTCAAGAATTCTTCTTCGCTTAAAATTTTCACTCCTAATTTTTGCGCAGTCGTAAGTTTGGAACCAGCTTCTTCTCCCACTACAACATAAGAAGTATTTTTTGAAACCGAGCCGGCGACCTTGCCACCCTGTGCCAAGATGCGTTCTTTGGCTATCTCGCGAGACATCATAGAAAGGGTGCCAGTCAAAACAAAATTCATTCCCGTAAACTTTCCAGCTTTTATTTTTTCGGCTTTTTCCACCACTACACCATTTTCTTGTAATTTTTTTATAAAATTAAGATTGCCTTTATCTTTGAAAAAATCACTGACACTTTTAGAAACTGCCGGACCGATATTTTCAATATTATCTATCTCCGATAAGTCTGAAACCGCAGCAGAGGTTAATTTTTCTAATGTTCCAAAATGACTAGCTAAATCTCGTGCCGTCTCTTCCCCTACATGCAAAATACCAAGCGCCCATAGAAATTTGGAAAATGGAATCTTCTTTTTGTTTTTTATTTCATTGACTATATTCTCTGCCGATTTTTCTCCAAAACGTTCCATCGTGGCAATATCTTCTTTTTCCAAGGTGAAAATATCCGCTGCGTCGGTAATCAAACCCTCATCTTTAAAACGTCGCAAAATTTTTGGACCAAGTTCGTATATTTCAAAAACCGCCACAAAATGTTCTAGATATCTTTCGTTTTTCGCAGGACATTTTGGATTACTGCAATAATAGGCCACTGAGAGTTCAGCCGATGGTAAATTCCGCTGCTTTCCTCCACCCTGCGGGCGGAACCTTCCGCTAGCGGAATTCTCCATCGGCTTTCCTAGAAGTGGCGAAATTGAAGATTTCTGAACAGGGAAGGTTCCATCCGAAGGATGGAGTAAACTGGAAGAAATATTTAATTTCGCCACTTCTGCACCACACACAGGACAAGAGCTCACCATTTTGAATTTCTTTTCTTTGCCCATTCGCATTTTTGTCAGCACTTCCACAACTTTTGGAATTACATCTCCTGCCTTTTCTATCACCACAGTATCGCCGATACGTAAATCCAATCTTTCTATTTGGTCCATATTGTGCAAGGTCGCTTTAGAGACCGTCGAACCAGCCACCACCGTCGGCTCAAAAATCGCCAGTGGCGTCAAAACACCCGTTCTTCCGACATTAACTTTTATGTCTCTCACAATGGTCGTGGCTCGCTCTGCAGGATATTTAAACGCAGCCATATATCGTGGAGCTTTACCGACGACGCCTAAAGTTTCCTGCAATTTCAAATCATCAACTGAGATAACTATTCCGTCCGTACCATAGGGAAAATTTGGACGAATTTTTTCAAATTTTTTAATGAAGGTTATGACTTCGCTCAGATTCTTACACAAGGCATCATTTGAGTCCACTTGAAAACCTAAACTTTTTAAATACTTATGTTTATCAGAATGTCTTTGCGGAACAAGAAAAGAATTCTGAACTGAGAAAGTTTCGTTCACAGGATGTAGGAAATTTTTCCCGCTTACTCCACCCTGCGGGCGGAACCTTCCACGTGAAAAATTTCCTACATTCTGCTCCTCCATTTCCGCAATATCATAAGCAAAAAAATCTAGGTTGCGTTCTTTTGATAAGTTGGGGTCGAGCTGTCGCAAACTTCCAGCCGCCGCATTTCGAGTATTAGCAAAAAGCGGTTTGTCCTCACGCTCCTGCTTTTTATTTAAAGCAACCAAGGTTTTCTTAGACATTATTGCTTCTCCTCTGACTTCTATGTAGGAAGGAAATGGTTTAGGTAAAACCAGCGGTATGGAATGAATGGTTTTTAAATTTTCCGTAATATCTTCTCCGATAAATCCATCTCCTCTCGTCGCTCCACGCACAAATTTTCCATCTTCGTAAATTAAAGAAACAGCCAATCCGTCAAATTTTACTTCACAGAAATAACCAAATTTAGCACTAGCTGGTAGAAGTTTTTTAATTCTAGTCTCCCAATCACTCAATTCCTCCTCACTAAAAACATCATTAAGGGAAAGCATTCTGGTCTTGTGTTCTACTTTCACAAACTTATCAAGCGGCTTGCCTGCGACTCTGTTTTCCTCCGCGTTAGCATCATTAAATTCTGGATAAATTTTTAAAAATTCTTTGAGTTCGCGAGTCAGAGAATCATAGACATCATCCGTCCCTATATCCTTCACATGATAGGAAAAACGCAGACGCGCTATTTCCTCCCGCAATTTTTTTATTCTCTTTTGAGCTTCAGATTTATTCATCCCGTTAGAAATTTACCACAAATTAATAAGTAGTGGTCAGTTCGCGGGCTACCGAACCAGCTGGTCCAAGACAGGAACTACCTCCAATATTATAACCACTAGCACTAACGGTAGTATGGGGAGAGTTAGTTTTTTTATCTACTTTCACAGCAACACATCCATTACCAGTACTACCAAGACCCGAAATAATGAAATTCCAGACCAATGAACCTGAGCCAGCTTCGTTTGCTGTCACAGTACTATTGTTACAAGTGATCTGGGGATTATTACCATCAACAAAAGCCACCACAGAGCCATAAGGATTATCGCCATTTGGGTTATCATAAAAAAGCGCACATTCCACACCAGTATCAGCGGCAAAAAAAGCATCATTAGTGTCTATCGCCGAAGTACTAAAATTATTTTCTTTCAAAGCGATTTGGCCCACACCGAGCGCGATTGATAAAAAAATAGCCGCCAAGGTAACCGCAAAGAGTAACACGAATCCCCTATTTTCTTTTATTTTTTTAAAAATCATAATAATTAATACCAATCAAATAAATTCTCAGAGAGAGTCGTACTAAAATTTTTCGTCCCTTGCTTCCAGTAAACGATAGCGGAAACTTCTATTTCATTTGGGCTGATTGGGGTCATTTGAATTTGTCGAATAAAACCAGACGGAGAGTCTCCTGCGATTGGACTACTACTGCTATAGTATGAACCTGTCGCTGAATGGTAATACAAAATACCGTTAATTGCGCCACTAGCGCAATTAGAGACAGAACAAGTATGGATACTTAAATTATTCATCGGCCAATTTGATGGACTATTGACAATTACACCCGTACTATCAAAGGTACATTCGTTACTACTGGCACATATAGTATTACCCATAGAACCGCCAATAGTTTTATTTTCAAAATTAACCCAGCCGAGCGTACTCGGAGACTGTGAATCATAGAAAACATAATCATCACGCAGATTTCTTATATATTCAATTCCCTCTTGCGCCAAATATCCAGCAATCATTTTATTTTTGGCATACGTTGTGTTGGTAATACCTGTAGCCATAACCGACAATAATCCTAGAATTGACATAGAAAAAATCGCGATTGCCACCAGCGTTTCCACCAATGTAAATCCGCCTTGACTCGCTTTCGCTCGCTCTTGCGAGACAGTTCTTCTCTTTTTTTGTATAAATTTCTTTTTCATATCTTATATATCTGTGGCTCTCTGGGAAACAGATGTTTGCAGAGAAAAAGGCGTAACAATTGGATTGTTTTTATTAGGAGCATAAGTTATTGTTCCAACTAAATGAATAATTACAAAAGGCTGTTGATAGTCACCAGACGAAGGAGATTCAGCGCCCAAGACTGAAAAACTAGAAGCGGAAGTATCGATAGTCACTTCGGCTGGGGTTAATTGAACAAAAGTTTGTCCTCCGTCTGTTGATTTTGAAATCATTCCATTGTGAATGAGGTAAGCCCATTGGTCAGCTATGGCAGGACACAGGCCTAAAGCAAAATTTGAGGCAGAGCAACCATAACTATTAGGATTACCATTTGCTGGTTCAAAAGCTAAGGCCCAACCACTTGGACAACTTCTAGGATAACCAGCGCTAGTAGTAGATAAAGAAACAGTGGGGTGTGATGAATCAAAACATTGATAATTATATCCAGTTCTTAAATTCCTAGACATATCTTCGATGGTAAAACTCAGATTGTCCATAATTGAACGCATGTCTTTAGACTTATTGTAAAGCGCATTAGCGTTCAACAAAGCACCCATGCCGATAGTGACCACAACAATAAAAAGCGCCACCGCGATTAGTGTTTCTATCAATGTATAACCTTTATTTTTTTGCTTGCCCCGCCATGGCGGGGTGAAGTTGAAATTTTTTTTCATATTATGAATTTATTTGCACTCGACCGGAAGGATATAAATCTATCGAGGAAGAAACTCCAGTAGTACTTAGAAGTGTGATTTCTATATAAGAAACACCCGTCAATTGAACACCGCCTGAATATAAAACTGCACCCGAATTTGGTCTAGCAAAAGTAATAGTTAGATTTGGAATTGAATTAGAACTAGAAGCATAAAAAACTTCGATATTGGAAATACTATTATTATTTGTAATAGTATATTTACTTATACATTCTTTATTTATGGTGGGTGGACAAGTTGATCCATCGAATTGATTATCTTGATTGAGATCAACAAAATATATAAAATCTTTACTATCAGCACCCTTGATATCAGTTGCACTAGCAGAACTAAAATAAACACCATAAGATGGTTTCCAGTTCGATGAAGATGTTTGAGCCGGCAATAAACCAGACAATGAAGCATTTTGCGCTCCGACAACCTGCAAGGCTACATCATTGGCTAGATTTGTAAGATTAATTTTTGCTTGTAAACCACCATAATTAAAAATAGCCACTGTTGCCAAAATTCCAAAAATTCCAAGCACAACCAACAATTCTAGCAAGGTCATCCCCGACTGAGAATTACGAATTACGAATTTAGAATTACGAATTTTTTTCATGATATTTATTCAACTAAAAAAGATGTAGTTCAAAGAAAAATGCCAGTAACGTGCCGAGCACTAAATAAGGGGCAAAAGGAATTTCGCTTTTCATTCCGTGTTTTTTGGAAAAAATAACCAACGCAATACCGACGACAGCTCCAATCCAGAAAGCAAGAACTACTCCAGAAAGAGCACATGACAATCCAAGCAACCAACCAATGCTAATAGCCAGCTTCGCATCTCCAAGCCCCATCCATTTACCCGCAGAAACCAACCAGAATAAAGCAAACGGAGCTGCAATAAACAGACCTGAAGCAAATTCTAAGATTGAAGGAATGTGGGGATAAAAACCAGAAGTATTAAAGAAAAATAGTCCAACGAAGGACAAAATTCCCAGAGCAATCGCCAGAGTGTCTGGAATTATTTTATGCCTGATATCGTATACCGCAATTACGAGCATCAATGAAAAGGCAGCCGCAAAATACGCATAAGTAAAACTAAATACTAAAGTCTGTCCATAAAAGAAAACATTTTGAAACTTTAAAAAGAGCGCCGCAAAAATAAAACCAGTAATTAGTTCAACGATGGGATATTGAATGGAGATATTAGCTTTACATTTTCGGCACCTACCTCGTAACCCCAAAAAACTAAAAACGGGTATTAACTCAAACCAAGAAAGCTGGTTCATGCAAGTCATACATCCACTTCTACCTCCGAAGGAACGTTCGGTGTTCAACCTTAGAATAACCACATTCAAAAAGCTTCCGATAATCAGACCCAACACCAAGAATATTAAAGTAAAAATGGTAACCATAAAAAAGAAATTCAAGTATAAAATTAAGACTAATACATTGAATATTATAGCACACACCCTTAAATACAAAAACCACTCAAGTCGGAGTGATTTTTGTATTTAGATAATTATTATTCAATAAATATTATGTTCCACAAACACTACCGGAAACATCAGCATTTAATAATGCTTGAGTATAAGCAGTACCACTAGGAGCAGTACCTGAAGCATATATTTCCTTAGAATTTCCCGAACTATCGACACACCAAGCAGTGCTGGTATCAGATTTTAATTGAACTGCTGCTGCCCAAGCAGTTCCACTAGCTGGCTGTATGCATGCAGAGAAAGTACCGCCTGAATTAAGAGCCGAAGCAACTATACTAACAAATTTTGCATCACCAAAAATATCTGTACCGCTGGCTGTTGATGGGCAAGTCCCGACAGCGTGCGCCACAACCGTACCGCAATTAACTCCGCTAGCTCCATAACAACCATTACTACTATACAGAAGCTCTGCTTGGGAACGTAACTCTGTTAAGCTTGCTTTAACTGCCGCATCGTTACCTTTACTTCGAGCGTTATTCAGCGATGCTAAAATGACAGAAGCCAAGATACCGATGATAGCCACAACAACCAAGAGTTCAATCAAGGTGAAACCCAACTTAGAACCTTGGCTAAAATTATTTTTCATAAACAATAAGATATTTAATAATAATTAAATCTTTTAAACTCGTTCATTATACCACAAACCATAAATAACAAAACCACTCCGAGCCGAAGCTGGGAGTGGTTTTGTTATAAAAGACTTTATCTAAAAGATTATAGACAAACTAATTTACCTGAGATACCAGCGGTTGTTGTTCCCTTGGTTGTCACGGTTTCTTGTTTTGAATCCCCAGCTGAATCAACGCACCAAGCTGTTAGACCAGTAGTGTCACTCTTTAATATTCCTTCTATTGCAAACAATTGATCAGTAGCAGCTCCCGTAACTGCATAACCTGACTGTGCAGCTGCTTGCTTCAAAGCATTCTGTATCACAGTATCGCCAAAGACGTTACCAGTACAAGTTGTTAAAGTCCCAGCAGCAGCCACACTACAATCAACCTCTGTTGTGGCACCAGAAACGTTGTAACTAGAAGGAGTTGTTGAATCATAATCAAGCGCAGCTTGAGCACGCATGTTATCCAAATCCGACTTTATAGCCGCATCAGCACCCTTTGAACGAGCAGTGTTGAGAGATGCCAACACAACTGAAGCCAAGATACCGATGATAGCGACAACAACCAAGAGTTCGATAAGCGTGAAACCTTTCTTTAAATTCTTTTTCATACTTTTTTGTTTACCCCGCCCCGCGGGGCAAGTTAATAATAATTTATAATAATAATGTCGACTTATTTTTAATACCGTTATTATATCATATGAATAATAATATATATGCAAGAAAGTTATCCACAGGGTAATTTTCGTGCCAGACCGTTGGACATCTGCCTTGCAGGTGTCCAACGTCTTTAGCTAATACTACTAGACATATTGTAAATCGGTCCCAAAACAGACACACAGAGTATCCCGACACCGACACCGAGCACCACAATCATCACTGGCTCGATGAGTCCGACGAGCGTATCTACCGCCCCATCAACTTCACGCGCATAGAAAAGTGTTAAAGTTTGCAAAATATTCCCCAGAGAACCAGTCTCTTCACCAACCGCCACCATTTGCACTAAAATCGGAGGAATATGGTCTCTATGTTTTTCAAATGCCACAGATAGAGATAAACCTGATTTTACTCCATCCGCTACTTCTTCTAGTAAATGTTTATAAACCAAAGAACCCACAACTTGTGAGGTGATATCCAATGCTCGAACAATCGGCACACCAGAAGAAAGCATTGTATTTAAGTTATCGGTTATTCGAGAAAGATAAAGTTTGGCATACAAATTACCAATAACGGGAGTAGAAAGTTTTAAAGTATCAAGATATACTTGTCCTTTTGGAGTAGAAGCTAATCGCCAAACCCAGATTGCTGCAAGAACTAGAATAATTAAAACGAAGATACCATAGTGTATAAACAAACCTGAAATATCAATAACAATTTGCGTGAAAAATGGCACTGCCTGACCAGAACCTTCGATGATGGTAGCTAACTGCGGAATAACCATAGTAAACATCAGAGTCATAACCACAAAGAAAACCAAAATAACGAACGCTGGATAAATAAGTGCATTTTTAGTCTTGGAAGTGAGAGCATACTGACGGTCTAAATAATCCGCTAAATGTAAAAAGGTCTGATTAAGTTTTCCTGTCTCTTCACCGACTTTCACCATATTCACATAAAAATCAGAAAATACGTCTGGATGTTTAGCTAAAGCGCCAGAGATAGAAACTCCAGACTGCAAATCATCCCCTATTTGCGTGAGCTTCAATCCAAGTAATTTATTCTCGCTGTTTGCGGCAAGCATCGTAAAAGCTTTTAAGGCAGAAACTTGCGCTTCAAATAAGGTCGCAATCTGACGGGAAAAAACCACCACATCTTTTGGTTTGACTTTATCAAAGAAAGAAATGTCAAAGATAGATTTTTTTTCAGACTCTTCTTTAATAGAGATTACTACCAAGCCTCGGCGCTGAAGCCCAGCAATTGCAATATCACGAGTTGGCGCGTCAATTTCGCCCTCTTTACTAACCCCCTTATCATCAATTGATTTATATTTGAATAACATTTTTAAGTTGAAAGTTTATAAAGTTCTTAAAGTTATAAAGTACTAGATGAGGCGTTCCAATCCTTTTGGATTAAGTGAATATTGATAAGCATTTTCAATGGAAATTTCTCCAGCACGGACCAAGTCTAACAATGAGTGGTTTAAATCCACCATACCAAACTCCATTCCTGTTTCAATAACCACGTCTATTTCATGTGTTCTTTTTTCACGGATTAAATTCGCTACTGCATTGTTGTTCAATAAAAGTTCATAAGCAGGTACTAATCCTCCAGCAATTCTAGGAATAAGTCTCTGAGAAAAAATACCCAGGAGTGACGCAGCAAGCTCTGTGCGAATTTGGTCTTGTTGACTGCCTGGGAACGAATCGATAATTCGATCTATCGTTTGTGCCGCTGTGTTGGTATGCAAAGTAGAAATTACAAGGTGTCCTGTTTCAGCGGCGGTGACTGCCGTCGAAATAGTTTCAGGATTTCTCATTTCACCAATCAAAATAACATTCACATCCTCACGAAAAACTTCCTTGAGAGCTATGTGAAAATCTTTAGTATCAATACCGACTTCACGTTGATTGATAATGGATTTATTTGGCACATAGATATGTTCAATCGGGTCTTCGATAGTAATAATATGACGCGCCTGTTCATTGTTTATCAGATTAACCATTGCTGACAAAGTGGTTGATTTACCTTGTCCTACTGGTCCAACCACTAAAAAGAATCCTTGTTTTTTTCTAGACAAATCAGCTAAAATTTTAGGCAAACGAAGTTCTTCTAAGGTTTGAACTTTTGGGACCAATCGAAAAACCATATTGACTAAACCTTTTTGGAAAAACGCATTACCACGAAGTCTGGCTTCTCCTTTATAATCATAAGAAAAATCAGCTTCTTGGTTTTCTTTAAAGTTTTCAATTTTTTTCTTATCTAAAATAATAGATAAAAATCCCAGCATGTCTTCCTGAGTTAAGACTGGACGTTTGACGAGAAATATTAGTTCCCCCATAACCCGAATAGCAGGAACTCTCCCAGCACCCAGATGTAAATCAGAACCATTCTCTCGAATAACATTTAAAACAAGGTCTTCAAATTCTTTTTTATAGTCCATAATTTTTTTATTTACTTACCTGAACAATTTTTTTTTCTAAAATTTTTACAACTTGCTCAATAACTTCAGTCGGGGTGGAGTTCGCTTTTACGATATATCCCGATACTCCCAATCTATTCCCTTCGTCAATATCTGATTGCTGACTTTTGTTTGATAAAACTATTTTTATGCAATTAGTGCATAAATTTTCCTTATTGATTTGACTCAGCATTTCAAAACCATCCATATCTGGCATAATCACATCCATCAACATCACATCAGGAGCAAGTCCACCTTTTAATTTTTCTATAGCTTGCAAAGCACCAGGAGCAGCGTAAACCTCAAAGTTATTTTGGCTGAATTTGAGCGCATACATATCCAAGAGAAAGCTATCATCATCGACTATTAAAATTTTCTTTTTTTCTCCTTCCATAGTATCTATTATACACTATTCATTTTCGCTATTAAAGTTATAAACTTCTGTAAACGGTATAACTCCAGCTAATGATTTAAACATTGCATCCTCTCTCATCATTAACATTCCTTTAATACGAGCCACCTTATAAATAGCTTCATTGGTCGGATTTTTTAAAATAACCTGTTGCATTTCTTTATCGATTTTAAACATTTCAAAAATAGCCACGCGTCCTCGGGTGCCAGAAGGACATTCTCCAGATGGAACGGTCTCATACATTTCATTACCAATTGTCGGCCTGAATTGTTCTGGTAAGTCTTCTAGCTGTTTTTCAATCTGAACTTTAATAGTCGGGTCTAGAGGAACAAGTTTACGAGAAGAGGCGCAAGTCAATCTGGCTAAACGTTGCGCAATAGAAACAATCAAGGTTGGTGCAATTAGATATGGGTCAACTCCCATGTCGACAAGTCTAGGAATGGCGCCGATGGCGGAATTGGTGTGCAGCGTCGAAAGCACAAGATGTCCAGTTAGAGCCGCCTGAATGGCAAGTTGAGCTGTTTCCTTGTCACGTATTTCTCCAACCATGATTACATCTGGGTCCTGACGAAGAATCGAGCGCAGTCCAGAAGCAAAAGTGTAACCTATTTCAGGCATCATCTGTGACTGATTGATATCTGGCATGTGGTATTCCACTGGGTCTTCTAAGGAAACAATGTTACTTCTTTCTTTATCAAGCGCGTTCATCATAGAATACAAGGTAGTTGATTTTCCCGAACCTGTCGGACCAGTAATAAGAATAAGTCCATATGGCTTTTTAATTGCTTCTTTAACGATATCTAAGTTAACTTTAGAAAGACCAAGTTGGTCGAGAGGCTTTACTCCTTTTTCGGAATCCAAAATACGCATAACAATCTTTTCGCCATAATAAGATGGCATTGTCGAAACACGAAAATCAATTTTTCTGCCATCGATATTTGCACTAAAAGAACCGTCTTGCGGTTTACGTTTTTCGTCTAATCGAAGTTTGGATAAAATTTTTATACGAGCGACAATCCCATTGTACACACTTGATGGCAAAACAATGGATGTATGCAACGAACCATCCACACGAAAACGCACTTTTACTTTTTCTCCGGTATATTCAATATGTATATCAGAAGCGCCTCCTTCCAGTGCAGTACGTAGGATAACCGCAACAATTTTTATAACTGGCGCAGTTTCAGTGATTTTTTCTTCTTCCTTTGATTTTATATTTTTGATTTCTTTACTTAAACTTTCTTCGCTGACACCTTTGATGTTAGAGATTTCTTCCTGATTTAATTCATTAAGAGATTCTTCAACTTGACTACCCAAGCCTTTATAGCTCTGCATTATTTTTTCATAGTCACCTTGTGAAATCAAAAAAACTTTAAAAGGAATGCCTATCTTGGAAGAAATAAATTGCAACGCATCCATGGCTTGTATGTCTTCTGGGTCCGTTACTCCCACCTCCAATACTCCGTCTTTTAACTCAAGTGGAGTAAAATGATAATGTGTAGCTGAATCTTCAGAAATATACTTCAACGCATTAAAAGACATCTCTTCAAGATTTACATGTTTTACTGGCAAATTCAAATACTCCCCTCTTATTTCAAGAATTTTTTCTTCTGGCAAGCCAGACTCAACTAGTACTTTTTCAATATCTCCGTTGAAATTTTCCTTGGCGCGATTTTTAATCTCAGCTATTTGGCTTGTTTTAATTAAACCTCTTTTAGCTAATTCTTCTAAGAAACTCATAATTTAATTGGGTGTTAATGACTAGTAGGTGGGGGTGTCGTCGTTACAGTGGGTGTCGCAGGAGAAGCAGGTGTAGTCGGCGCAGTAGTATCACCTACTCCAAATTCCGCAAACGGGTCTGGCCGACCAACAGTAGCATCTGGCGTAAGCGTAACACTAGAATCATGCAAGCTGGTAAAAGCTGGATCAGAAAAAATACCAACATCTAGTTTTATGGTTCTAACACTAGATAATAAATTAAGGAAATTTTGAGCAACGACAGTGCCATCAGCAGTATTAGTACCCGTAGTTGAACCACTGGTATCCGTGGTTGTTCCAGACGAAGAAACTATCGTAGCTTGGTTGTTATTAAGTGAAGGCTTAACAAAAAATATGTAGACCAAAATTAGTACGGCTGCAATTGCTACAAATATTATAATGTTTCTGATTTTTGGCATTTTTTTTAACTATTTAACCAATAAGTTTGAATATTAAAATCATATGTATAACTTGGAGAAGAGGTGGCAGATTTTGGCCCAGTCGTTGTTGCCGTAGCAGACGAAAATGAAATTGAAGATATGTCCACAATTCTAAGGTTACTTTCTAAGCTTTTAGTAAAAGCAATAAAATTATCATAGGTGCCTGATGTAGAAAATCCTAAATTAAAAGTTCCGTAACCTTGCGTCTGACTAGCCGGCTGGGTAATAGCTCCTCCTCCCGATGCGGCGGCGGTTCCAGTTGCCGCTGTCGGTGTATTTGAATCATACTTCACGTCACTCAATTGCATGCCATAAGTTGAAGCGATTTGTTGTATTTCTAAAATTAAACGAATATTGTTAATATCATCCGGTAAAAGTGTTTGTAACTTTGCTAAGTTATCTGGATCAATACTATTATATGTAGCAGTTAGTTGGTCTCTTTCTTTTTGCAGTTGCGTCGAGGTATCTAGCGCCTGATTATAAGAATTAATCTGCGCCTGCAATGCAGTTATGCCATTCGCACCAGAATACATCGGATTGGTAACCACGAAAAAGAACGCAATCGCGATTCCTGTTAAAATAATTGGCATAATAAATTTCATCATAAAGTTTAACTTGGTGTGGCGGCTAAGGTTTGTTTATAATTAACAAAAGAAGGAACGACATAAAACTCTAAATCAAAAGTAATATTTCCAGAACTGTCTACTGTCAGATTTGAAAAAACAGGATTAATAAAATTTTTATCCTGAGAAAATAAATCCGACTCAAGAGCAATAGATCGATAGTCAATTGCGGTACCAGACATTTTAACATCTATATTACCAGAAGTTCCTGTTCTGGCATCTCCAGCTGCGGAAGCAGTTGCTGCGCCTGCTCCCGAACTTAAGGTATAACCAAACTGAGTGTAACGAATCGTATGCATCGTTATATTTTCAAGCTCAGTAAAAATCGGACTAACAGCTATGTGATTATCTAAAACTTCTGTGGCAGCATTTAAGCGCTTATCTAAAAGCTGTAATTCGGATATTTTTGTGGGCTCGAAGCTATTTTGAGCATTATTGAGACTAGTTTGCAAACTTACTATTTTATTTTCCAGACTTTTCTTGTAAAAGAAAATTCCACCTGTTCCAATAAGAACAATAAACAAAATTGCGATAGCAGCAATCATAAATATACCAATGGGTTGCGATGAAGTAACTCGCTCTTCGACAATTGGCTTTTTAGGTATAAATGATGTTTGAAAATTTTGATCCATCTTACCCTATTATTATATTACAAAAACAACTTTTAATGAAGCAAATTGTGTATAACTTTGATTACTATTGATAATTTTAGGTTATTGCAATTTTCGCAATGCTGCACCTAGAGCCACAGCAAATTCTGGTCCCATGTTATCCAATACTTTTTCCAAAAATTCAGGGGCGCCAACTTTAGAAAATGGATGGCCTATTTCGATTTCCGCTTGAAAATTATTTACTGCAATTTCTTTGAGCCCCTTCAAAAGACAACCTCCCCCAGTTAAGATAACTTTACTGATAGTGCGGTCATATCTCTTTTCATATCCCAATAAAACATTATTTGCTTCAGAAAAAATATAATCAATGTGCAATTTGATAATATCACTTAGGCTTTTTTCGGTGGGACTACCAAAAAATCCAAATTCTTTTTTCATTTTTTCCGCCTCCACAAAAGGAATATTCAGGGATTTTGAAATGGAATTAGAAATATCAGCGCCTCCTCTTTCTATTGTATGGTAACTTTTGACTAAACCAAATTCAACGATGGACAACTTGGTGCGTGATGCTCCAAAATCCATCAACAAAACTGGAGATAGTTCGTGTTCAAAATTTGCCCGAATCGAAGAAAATATTTCAATCTCAAAAAAAGAAGCTTCCAGTCCACATTGTGAAACAATTGAACGATATTTTGCAACTGCATCATTCTGGGTTGCTACAACTAGCACATTTATTTTTTCTACTTTTTCTACCGATGGATCAACATTGGTTGTATCTGCATTGAGTTCAGAAAAGGATGCTTCCTTTTTTGGTAAAATAAAATAATCGATTGAAACCTCGGTGATTGGAACTGGAATATACTTGCGAGCTTCGGTTGGAACAATTGCAGCTATTTCAGCCGCGCCGACTTGAGCTGGAAGTTCAATGGTAAAAATTAAACTAGATTGGACTGGAATCGCGATAGCTAAAGGATTGTTCGTTACGTCCGACTGCTTAAGAACTTCTTTTAAAGCCAACACAACTTTTTCGATCGGAAGATTGGTGACACGTCCAGCTTCAAGGTCACTATAAGGACCAAGCGCAATGGCGCCATAAGTTTCTAGCATAGCCTTACCTCCTTTTTTCTTGATTTCCACAACCTTGATAGCTGAAGAACCAATATCAACACCAATAGCGCTATCTCCACTACCTTTATTTTTTGACAAGCCAGAAAGAATGTTCTTCAGAAAATTATTATTCATTGTATTTTGTGCTAAAATTATACCATAAACCTGTCCCGTTAGAAATACATATGATTCTAATAAACCACAAAACATTATTAATAAAATTTCTAATGGGATGGGATTTTTAAACACCATATTAGACAGCATATTGGATATAGTTTTTCCGACTAAGTGTATCTTCTGCGGTAAAAAGAATGCGGACTTGTGTAGAGAGTGTTTAATCGACATACCCAACGCCGAACGTGAAAGTGCTAAATGGATTTTCCCGCTCTATGACTACCGTAATCCAATTATTAAAAAATCTTTATGGATGCTTAAGTATAATGGGAAGAGACGCTTGGCAAAAATTTTTGCAGCACAAATTTATGAGAATATGATGGAAGAATTGTCCGAGCTAGCTATTTTGGAAAATTTTCACGATATAATTATTATACCTATTCCCCTTTCCAACAAAAGATACCGTGAACGCGGATTCAATCAAGCACAATTAATTTGTGAGGAATTAATAAAAATTAATGGCTCGCGAAAAGCTCTTGCTTTTAAATTAGAAAATAATATTTTAATCAAACCGAAAGAAACCGAGCACCAAGCACGCATTAAAGATAGAAACCTAAGACTAAAAAATATTATTGGCTCCTTCGCTATAAAAAATACTGAGGCGACGGAGTTGATAAAGAATAAAAATATAATTTTAATCGATGACGTTACTACCACGGGCGCAACCCTAGCTGAAGCTAAAAAAATTCTAAGACAATCCGGTGCGCGAAAAGTTATCGCGTTCACAGTAGCACACTAAGCCAGCTTTCTTAAGAAGAACTTTTTTACCAAGAAATATTGCACAGCAATAAATATCAAGATTAGGAGTAATGCTCCACCGATAAATCTAACCGGTGGATACGGAATTGTGATATTAAAAAAGTTTATCAAGAAAGGAACTTGCAGCGCTAAATAAAATACCAATAATTCAAATACTCCCAAATAGAGAAGTTGCTTCTTTTCTTTGGTGGTAATCGAACCACAGTATACATTTGTAGCAAAAAGTAAAAAGAAAAATCCAAAAATAATTAGAGCCAGTCCGACTAAAGTATTAGATGCAGCAACTTTTAAATATTCAGGACTAAAGGCAAAAACCAGTGCTGCCCCAACGGCCTCCACTACTCCACAAGCAAAAACTACTGGTAAAACCCTTCTTAAAAAAGGCTTGTCGTTGGCAGGTAGTATTTTCCCCGAAGGGCGCAAGGCCCAATAAGAAATAAGGATGGTAGAAAATCCAACTGTGAAATAGTTCATAAAAGTAATATTAAGCGGAGTGAATGGAAAAGAATATCCAAAAATACTTAAAATAATAAACAGAAATAATCCCGCAATACTTTGGTTGATATAAATACCTGAGCTGATTTCAATGCTACGAATAAAATGGTCTGCTAGCTCGACCGCTCCAGGTAAATCGGAAAAACTGTTCGTCATTAAGATAACATCCGCTAGTTGCCTAGTTACCGGCACACCATCAAACATCGCTATGCCAATGTCAGACTTTTTCATTGCCAAAGCATCATTAACTCCGTCTCCCACCATTGCCGTAAATCCATCCTTTTTAAAAGCTTCCACTAGTTTCACTTTGTGTTCAGGTAAAACTTGCGCAAAGACAGTATACTTTTTGGCGCGCTCTCTAAAATCATCTTGACTCCAAGTATCTAGTTCTTGCCCAGTCACTACATCATCTGCTCCATTTATTCCGACACTTTTTGCGACCGCAGCCACCGTTTTTAAATTATCACCAGAAAGAACACGTATGGTTATTCCTCTGTCCTGAAAAAATTTAATTGCGTCTTGTATTCCCTCTCGCAAGGTATTATGAAAAATAAAAATAGCAATGATCGAAAGATGTAACCCTTTTAAATCTTTAGGCAAACCAGATTCACTCGAGCGAGCGACACACAATACACGTTTTCCCAGTTGTGAATTTTCCTCGACGATATTTTCTAGCCATTTTTTTTCCACTGTATTAGAAACCTCTCCGAGCATGATATCTGGAGCGCCAATAAAGACCGATTGTAAAATATCTTTTTCTTTTATTTCTATGCCTCCAAAGCGACGCCAAGAAGAAAAAGACATCTTTTGAGTAACTTCTATTTTTTCTAAGTCTTGATTGTTGTTTTTATTTTCCAAATATTTTTTGACTGCCAAAATTGTTTCCGAAGAGTCGCTCAAGCTTGAAATACATAAAGAAGTAAGCATTCGAGCATATTCTTCGTTAAAGCCTTGCACTACGTGCATATCTTCGACTACCAGTTTATTGTCGGTCAACGTCCCTGTTTTATCAATGCAGATATTTTTTATTCTGCCTAATTTTTCTGTCGCATTTATTTCTTGAAAAAGAACATTGCGTCGGGCATACGAAGCTGCGCCAATAGCGAACAACAAAGTTATAGCCACCGCGAGCCCTTGCGGCACAATTGTACTGGCTAAGGCTCCAGAAGAAGTAACTATCTCTAAACGCGGTATGTGCATTAAAATTCCCCGCACTACCACGAACACCAAAACCGCAATCAAGATATAGCCAGAATCTTTTATAACAATATTGGTCGCTTCTTGGATAGAACTTAAGTTGGTGGAATATTTTTTTACTTCCCCGGCAATTTTAGAAAGCCGACTGTCACGGAAAAGTCCTTGCGCTTCCATCACGGCATCACCTGAAGTGATGATTGCTCCAGCGACAATTTTGTCATTTTCTTTCTTGGGAAAAGAATCTGACTCGCCAGTAATCAGCGCTTCGGATATTTCTAAATTATTGGAAGAGATTAAAACTCCATCACACGGCACTTGGTCGCCCAATTTTAATTTCAATAAATCACCTTTTACTATTTCTTCCGCTGGTACAAGTGTTTCGGTTGGACTTGTCCTGAGCGTAGTCGAAGGATTGATGCGTACCACTTTGAGAGCCGTCAACATCTGTAGTTTTTCCAAAAGCACTCGCGCGTGAATATCTTGCGCAGTCGCAATAAAAGTATTCAATAAAAATATTACGCCTAAAAATAAACCCGCCTCAGGATTACCAAAAGCAAAAAGCAAAACCACCACACAGAAAATAATTCCGTTGACTAAAACAAAAAAATTACGAAAAACAATCGGCCCGACAGAGGGCAACACTCGTCTGTAAAGTTCAAAATTCCGCATAGTTCATTATAACAGTAAAAAGTTTTTATAAAAAAGGCAAAATGAAAACCCTGACATGCGTTTCCACTTGTTCAGGGTTTGGGCAAAGCATTCATTACACTTTGCCCGATGCGCTAGATTTTTTCGGTCCCTAGCTAGACCGGTTGGTTACTCATCCAGCTGTTTCATCTCATTGAGGTGAAACCCCAACGCATGGTAATTTCTCTGGTCGAGCCGATGCGTTAAGGTGTCATACACCACCAACCCAGCCCAGAGTAAAACAAGAAGAACAGTAGAGACCTTTTCCGGCAAGGTACCATTCAAGTAAATTATTGGGACTAGAGTGAGTCCCAAGTAACACAGCAACGGTGCTATTACCAGATGGTGGTAGCGGTCTGCCCACTGCTGAGGATGGTCTAACTGAAACCAAACGAGACCAAGCAACGTGGCAATCGCAATGGCACAATCTTGATACTCAACACTATGCACCAATCCCGGCAAGAAAAACGGCCCGCGCTGAACGATACCGGCTACCAGCAAAGCGACAACGATGAGTCCGCCGTCGCCGACCACCGCAGAGTAGGAGGTGTTGTAGTAAAGTCCTTCGCAGCGATCACGAAGAACAAACAACGGCAGAAATGTCACTGCGTACATGAGAAGTCCCGTCATCCATATCGGCAATGTTGCGAACAACCAGTAAATTCCTTGTGCATGCATAAGGTCTCCTTAAAGACATGTTGTGAGCAAGGTTTCCCTCGCTCGGTTGAAGTTGAAAAAGAACATCCAAAGTCATTCATAATATAGCAGAAAATACATTATTTGTCAATAGCAGGAAAAAGCTGAAAATACCCTATAATAGTTAAATATATGATTCATTTACTGCTGACGTATAGATATTTAATTTTAATCCCGATTGCTATTATTGAAGGCCCGATACTTACAGTCATCTGCGGATTTTTAGTGACTTTAAAAGTTTTCAATCCCCTTTGGGTTTATGTGATAGTGGTCTTGGGTGACATCGTTGGCGATGGTGGCATTTATTATATCGGCTATGAAGGCAAAAGATTTTTGAAATACTTCGGTGTGACTGAAGAAAAATTGGAGAAAGCAAAATTATATTTTCAAGACAACCACAAAAAAGCGATTGCGATGAGTAAGCTCGTGCATGGCATCGGCTTCACTGGACTGGTGGCCGCGGGAGCTCTGCATGTACCTTATAAAAAATATTTCAAAACTTGTGCTCTGATTTCCATTTTTCAATCATTGATTTTATTAATCATCGGAATATTATTCGGTCATGCTTACACCCAAATCGGAAAGTACTTAAATTATTACGCGGCAGGAGTGAGTGTTTTGGGGTTAATTGTTTTGTTGATTATTGTTATGAAAAAATATAAAGTGAACATTGTGACAATTCCACCAAGTGATAAAAACTAAAATGTCCCTAGAACCAAAAAATAAACTAAACATCGCCATGATTTGCGACCCAATCGGCAGTAATAAATCCGGTGTCGTCGTTTCTACTTTGCGTTTTTCAAAATTACTCAAGGAACGTGGACACCATGTTATTTTTATTGCCGCGAGTTCGGAAGAACACAGAAAAAATGATTTCTTTGAAGGAATAAAGGTTTATCACTATCGCAGTCTACCTATTCCAAAATCTGATGGCTGGCGACTGGCTTTCCCGACTGTTAATGAACTAAAAAAAGTTTTCCAAGTAGAAAAGATAGATGTAATACATATCATTCTGCCGATGTCCGGAGCCATCGTCGCCATTAAGGCCGCGCGAGCGCTTGGTATTAAAATTGTCGCGCATTCGCACTCACAACCGGAAAATTTGTTTGCTGATATGCCAAAATTTATCCAGCCAACCTTAAATAATTTATGGAATAAATATTTAATGTGGGTTTACTCCAAAGCGGAGTCAATAATTTACCCATCGGAAATGGCTAAAGAATTACTACATAAATTGAATAAAAAGGATCAACCTTATACCGTTATTAGTAATGGAATAAATTTAAAACATTTTCAAAAGATGGAAGTCGGCGATTTTTATGAGCGATTTAAAATACCAAATGATAAAATAAAATTATTATTTGTCGGACGATTGTTTCCAGAAAAATCGGTGGATACACTCATTCGGGCAATGCCTTTTGTCCTGAGAAAGAATGAAAATGTGCATTTGATGCTTGTGGGCGGTGGAATCTTGAGAAATAAATTAGAAAAATTAGTGGAAACTCTTAAAATGGGTAAACATATTACATTTTTAGGATTGGTTAGCGAAGAAGATAAAATTTTGGCTTTCAATGCCTGTGATATATTCGTTCTTCCCTCTTTGGCAGAACTCGAAGGAATGGTGGTGCTCGAAGCGATGGCTTGCGGAAAGCCAATTATTATTTCCGATACGGAGATGAGCGCATCGAGATTTTTTGTAAACGGTAATGGATTTTTATTTAAAACCCTAAACCCGGAGAGTCTGGCCGAGCAAACATTGAAGTTGGTAAATGATGAAGATTTACGAAAAAAAATGGGCGAAGTAAGTTTTCAAAATGTTCAAAATTATGATATTCATAAAAGTGTGGAAATGTTGGAAGACGTTTATTATCAAGCGTTAAAGGGTCCAGACGTTGGACATCTATAGAACAGGTGTACAACGTCTGGACCTCTAATAAAAATTATGCAAGAACATTATTTAGATAATGACAGAATTTATTACCGCACCAACGAATTCAAACCAGACAGACTAACTCTAGTTTTTGTGCATGGAGTTTCTGGTTCTTCTTCGGCTTGGATGCCGTATGAAAAAATATTTGAAAATAAATATAATATTTTGACTTATGATATTCGTGGACATGGCTTGTCTAAAAAATATCCCAAATATGCAGATTATGCAATCGAAAATTTCGCGAACGACTTGGAAGAGCTCCTAAAATATCTACAAATCAAAAAATTTATCTTGATAACCAACTCTTTTGGGGGGCTAATCGGGTTAAAATACATAGAAAAACACCAAGACAATATACTTGAAAATATAATGACTTCACCAGAAATATTTTTAAACGAAGGAACGATGGGAAAAATAACGCGACCAATTTTTTGGTTAATCACCCAAATCGTATCAATACTACCCTGGAACCCAAAACCACGTGGTCATGTGGATTATTCAAAATATATAAATGTATCTGAATGGGACATCAGACGAAACTGGGCAGATATGAGCAACACCGGACTCCGAGCACATATGTACACCTTACGACATTCCTTTAAAAAGGAACAAGAATATGCTTTACAAAATATTTCTGTACCGACCTTAATCATTCATGGAGAAAAGGATGGGATGGTGCCGGTTAAAAATATTCTCAGCCTAAAAGAAAAAATTCCAAACGCAGAAATGATAATTATTCCAAACGCCACTCATGATTCCGCCCGCAATAACTCAAAAGAAATATCAGAAGCCATCGAGTCCTTCATTGATAAAAATAAGGCAAACTTCAAATTTTCCTAAAAACTACTTATTTGTTATACTATTCGGATGCAGTCTTATAAAAAATATTTAACCGATAAAAGTTTTCTTATTTCCCTAGCAAGTGGGGCTGTTCTTTTGGGATTAAGTCTGGTAGCTCAATTTTTCATAAACGGCTATGTGACAAACGCTTCTAGTTCACCCGTCACGGATATTATCTTGAGTAACACTAGAGTCTATGACGTAGATGGCATATTTGTTTGGGGGGCAGTCCTCTTAGCTTTTATTGCTGTTTTTGTAGGAGTTACTCACATTAAATGCATGCCTTTTGGGTTAAAAAGTGTGGCTGTTTTTGTTTTAATCAGGTCGGTTTTTGTCAGCCTGACGCATATTGGTCCGTTTCCAACACACGTCCTAATCAGCTCAACATTTTTCAACCGAGAAGCTTTTGATGGTATTTTTACTGGCAACGACCTTTTCTTTTCAGGACATACCGGACTTCCCTTTCTACTTGCTCTGATGTTTTGGGATGATAAAATGTTACGTTACATTTTTCTTGGATTTTCTCTGATTCTTGGAACAGCGGTGTTGCTTGGGCACTTACATTACTCAATCGATGTTCTCTCCGCTTTCTTTATTACCTATGCGATTTTCGATATTTGTAAATTCTTATTCAAAAAAGATTGGGCCAGATTTAAAACAGAATAAATTATAATTAATATATATTAAAGTATGAAATATTGTAAAGATTGTGAACCAGCGCAAGAAAGTCATTTTATCGCGTATACTTCGGTTGTTTTGGGTTGGATAGATGAACCAATCTTTGATTTAATGGAGAAAATTTTTAATAATCTGGCAGAAAAAATTGGAGATTTAATAACTTTGCCTTTTTTTAGATTGATGGTTTTCTTGAAACTCGGACATTGGACGGACAAGCCTAACGCTAAAGACACTTGGCGCACAAAATGTTTTTGGGATGAAGCAGAAAAACGTGGCATAAAAATGCGCGAATTTCATTTAGGTCCAATTGGAGATGGATTCGTTGCCGAATACAAAAGCCCACGCCAAGGCGGGGTAAAAAAAACCATAACCTTTGATGGACTACCTCGTCCAGGATTTCAAGAATCAGCTGCCTTGAAGTGGATGGACAACAAAGGCACCATGAAAATAAAATTCTTAAAAGAAGGTTTACCGGTAGCTCCTGGCGGAGTCGCTCTGACTCAAAAGGGTGCTCTTAAAATCTTTAACCGCATCCAAAAACCAGTTATCACCAAACCAAACTTAGGTTCCCGCAGTCGACATACAATGATTCACATCAACACGGAAGAAGCTTTGATAATCGGATTTAAAAAAGCTAAAAAACTTTCTCCACTAGTGATAATAGAAGAAGAACTTCGCGGATATCTTTTTCGTGGAACTTTAATCGGCAAAAAATTGGCTGGAGTAGTCAGACGTGACCAGCCAGAAGTCACAGGCGACGGAAAACATACCTTGCATGAATTAATGGAAGAAGAAAATAAAAGACCAGAGCGTAATGGTCCAATATTCCACAAGATAACTATTGATAAAGAAGCAGAGGAAGAATTAAGGAGGCAAAATATAAAATTGGAAGATGTCCCAGAAACAGGCAAGGTAATCACCTTCTCACAAAAAACTAGCCGTGGATGCGGAGGCATCACCACAGAGGTTACCGACATCGTCCACAAAGATAACGTAGAAATGTTAGAACATGTGGCAAAATTTTTGGACGACCCATTAATCGGCGTAGATTTTATAATTGAAGACATTACGAAATCTTGGAAGGAAGAACAGCATTGTGGAATAATCGAGTGCAACAGTTTGCCTTTCATTGATTTGCATCACTACCCTCTTTTCGGCAAGCCAAACAACATCGCTGGTAAGCTCTGGGATTTAACATTGCCTGAATCAAAAGTCGCATAAAATTAAAAAAAAACCGAGAATTTTTTTAATTTTATGCGACTTTCTCTATCGTAATTTCTGATTTCGGATTAAAAGCATCTGGATCCATTTCAAGGTAAGATATTTGTTTTTTTTGTACCACAAAATCTCCTAAAAATTTCAAGAAGTCTTTTGTTTTGTCTCCTTCCCCTTTTTCCTCCATATGTTCAAATGGGTGTGCTTCGGGAGTATATTCATAGTGTCCGCAAATTTCTCCATCTTTGTAAACTCGCAAATGATATTGGTCTTGAAAATCGGTCAACTTTCTCCAGCTCAATACTTGGTCTTCATCTATCCAAGCGATAAAATGGTTACCAAAACCCCATTTTTCATTCAGATGATGTTTCAGCTCTTCTAGCGTTTTACCTGGAGCCAACCAGCCAATATGATATCTCTGCCTGCCTTTTTTATGCCAAATTATTCCTCTCTTTAAAAGGAATTGTCTAACAGGCAAAAAGAAGGTATAGATAACATCCCACGTTTTTTGTTTCACCTTATCGAAAAAATTCATACCAACAATATAGCACAGATATTAATTTTTTATAAATTATTGAAAACTACAGTTATTATCTAACGGCAAAGCAAGAGTGTTGAAAATATTCTGACAAATATTTTCAATGTCAGGCGTTTTAGTAAAAGTGTGGTCTTCACCTGCGTATGGAATAAACTGAACATTTTTTCCAGCTGTTTGTAGTGCGTTGTAAAGTAAGTTTGCCTGCGACGGAGGAACAGTTTTATCTGCTTGTGATTGCATTAAAACAACTTTTTGATTGGTCAAATTAGAGATGCGGGAAAGAATTGATGCTTTGGCATAGAGCGCCGCATTACTTTTTCCAGGCAGGCCACCAAAATCAACATTGAAGATGGAGGTTCTTAACAGCTTAAGCATCACCGCCCAATCAGTGACTCCATTAATTGAAATTGCGCCACTAAATTTTGCAGGGTAAGCCATGAGACTACGTAATGCCAAATAGCCACCATAGCTATTCCCTAGTAAATATGTGTCAGAGATGGACATGTCTTTTTTTACTACGGAAAGTGCATTGACCACATCTGTCACATCACCCTTACCGACATTTTTTAAAATTTCTTTCGAATAAGCAACACCATAGCCATAGCTTCCGCGATAATCCAATTTCAAAACAGCAACGTTATTTTCTGCTAACTGATTTAAAATCAGATCGTAAACTGCGTAACTGGCGTAATCATGATAGCCCAAGCTTGTTTGCCTGTATGGACCACCGTGTAGCCAAATCACCAGAGTATGCGGTGAATTTTTATCAAAATTAAGTGGAGTCATCAAAACTCCATGCATTCCTCCACCAAAATATATATCTGCACTATTTACGTCTACCGTAGTATTATCAGGAACAATTCCGGAAAAATTTTGTATTTGATTAGTAGTAGTATTATAAAATTCTGGGAAAGAAGAAGCTCCCTTGATGACAAAAAATGTTATGCCAGTATTCCAATTTCTTATTTTGAAAGCATAAGAAGCATTTTCCGTAATTATGGATGTAATCTTGGTTGTAAAATCATATTTATATAAATCCCATTCATAAGGACTCGCTTTGTTGGAAATAAAATATAAATTATTGGCAGTGGCTAAGTCAAAACCATTGACGGTAGTAGACTTCGAAAAAATTTTAATTCCTTTAAAGGCCTTACCTTTGAGCGTCGTCAAATCAAGCGAATAAAGAACTGGGTAACCACTCGAATCATCTTGATAAACCATCCGTGTTCCATCTGGAGAAAATGACACAATAGTTCCCTCGTCGCCCAAGGTATCCCAAGAACTGAGTTTATAACTTCGGGTGTAGGTTTTACCAGTCTGGTTGTCTGTCAGATATAAAGTTCTGAGGTGAACATTATTTTTAAAAACAGAGCTAGTAGTATAACTAAAACGAGATGTGCTAGGAGTTCCAGTCGGCAACGTCGGCTCGGTTTTTCCTAAATCATTACAAGAAAGTGTGCTGACAGTGCAATTATAATAATCTGGTGTGTCGGTATTTCCATATTTAAGGATAAAGGAATCAGTCGTTTGCGAGAGAATATCTCCATAAGTAATTCCTGTGGCAAAAGAAAGCAGCGGAGAAAAAATTATCATTCCCAAAATAAGAAGCTTATATTTATATTGTACCAAAAATCCCATTTACAAAGTATAACACAGTGAGAAAAATGACTTCTGGAAGTGGTGAATATTTATGGACACAATGCACCGCTTAGAAAAACTGACGTAGTGTGGCCTGGACTAACTGAATCCACACACCAATTTTCTGAATTCGGGTTTGAAAAATTTACTCCGACAGCAAAAGTTTTTTCACTATCTTTGCAAACAAGATTTGTTCCACCTATTTCTTTTAGTTGATTAAGTCCAACCTCACCTTGCTTTGATAGACAAAATCCGGAATATGAGGGTGTACTTTGAGGAAGCTGAAAACTAGCTGCTTCCGCACGAATATTGTTTAAATTCGCCTGTATTGATACTTCTTGTTGAGTAAAGTCTTGGAGCTTGTTAGCAATCATCGTAAATGCGGTTGTGTTTGCAATACCTGATACGCCAAGTTGGTCACCAACTAGAATCCTATACCTGACTGGATTTTTTCCAATTTGTGGAATAAATGTAGCATTAGTAATATCAACGTACCAATTATTACCAGAGTTTGAAACAACTATTGTATTTCCTGAAACAGAAACTAGTGTACCCACTAATTGCGTAATGCCATTATTGCTAGTAATAGTTGAAATAGGTGTATTCGGTGTCGGTGTTACAGAAGTTGTGGGAGTTGGAATAGGAGTTGTTTGTGTTGGTGGTTGAGTCGTAATTGGAGACGTAGTTGGAGTTGGGATAGTTATTGGATTTGTAGTGACTACTGCTTGTGGTTCCGTAGGTGTTATTACTTTACTCGGAAAAAACTTTTTTATAATCGGCAAATTTACTAACTTATCTTTATAATAATAAGCAGAGACTCCTCCACCCGCTAATAAAAACAATACTAGTACAAGAAAAAACATCTTACCACCAGAATGTTTTTTTATTTGAACTGGAGAAGAAGTTATAGGTTGATTTATGTTTTTATAGGAAGGTGGAATAAATGTATTTGGAGTTGTTGAAGGAAGAACAGAAACTGGGGCGACAACTACGCTCGGTGTTATGGGAGGGATAGCAGCTGGAATTACAATTGCGCTAAATCCTTCTTGGATATCTTGCGCCGTCCAGCCGTTAGCTAGAAGGTCGCTAGTAATTTTTTCTTTAGGTAAACCTTTTGATAATTGCTGCCTAATAAAGTCTAACAATTGTTGGTTGGTCATGGCTTTATTGTATCAAAAATTTTTAGTCAATGCATTGGCGGAGAGAGAGGGATTCGAACCCTCGGTCCTTTTAAGGGGACGACAGTTTAGTAAACTGTTGGTTTAAACCACTCACCCATCTCTCCAACATAAAAGGAGTATATCACATAAAAAATGGAAAAATAGTCTAAATATGCTAGAGTAATTAAGTTATTAAAAGTCAAAAGGAGCCGTGTCAGAGCGGTCTAACGTACCTCTTTGCTAAAGAGGCAGGGGCTTCAAAACCCCTCGACGGTTCGAATCCGTCCGGCTCCGCCCTAAATACAAAAGCACCCCGTAGGGTGCTTTTAGTTTATTTTGCTTTTTTCTTTTTAGCCCCGCCCGTACGGCTATGGCCGAGGGAAACTTTAGCTGGCTTTTTTACTGGCTTTTTAGCAGCACCTTTCCATTCTCCTTTTAATTTTTTTGCAAAAGCTTTAATTTCTTTTTCGTGGGCTACATATTCTTTGGCATAGTTTTCTGAAACAATATCAACGGTCTTGTGATATATAGGCGTACCAACTTCTTTCGCCTTCTTAACTTCAACCTCTACTTCTTTCTTAATCTTTGTGAATAAAGCTGAAGCCTTCTTTTGATGAGCTTTAGCTTTTGGTCCTAATAAATAATATGCTCCAGCGCCAGCTGCGCCAAGCGCGGCCACTCCAACTAAAACCTTGCCACCAGATATTCCACCCTTTTTATGCTTTATTACTTTTTTCATATTTATATTGATTTGATTTTGCGAAATCATGTCGCGCAACCGTCCATTTAGCGCGACCTTATTAATAATAATGTTAACTTTTTCGACTTTTCTTTTTTTTGCCAAAAAGAAATTTAAAGAAAATATTTTCTCTCATTTCACTCAACAACTCTTTGGTTGTGTCTCCGATGTTGTTTATATCTTTCTCAAACTTTTCCATAATTCTGGAAAAAGCTCCGGCCGCGCGAATTAAATAAATCAACAGGACCGCTGTTAAAAACCACAAAACTAGAAATCCAACCGAAGAGATGAAAAAGAAAACTTGTGATTGTAGAAGTGTATCCATGGGTGTATTGTACTCTGTTTAGTTATATAATTCAAACATGGAACTCGCCGATAAATTAGAAACAAAATTTCGTTTGGACATAAACCAGAAAAAAGCCTTGCAACGGCTGAAGATTTTTTCAGTGGCAGATTTACTATTTCACTTTCCTACCCGCTATAGTGACATGAGCGAGATAAAGAACATTGCCGAGCTAACGTCAGGAGATATGGCAACGGTTTATGGAAAAATTTCAAAATTAAAAACCAAAAAGGCTTTTCGTTCAGGTCGGCCAATGGGTGAAGGCGAGATTGAAGACTTGTCAGGAAAAATAAAAATAACTTGGTTTAACCAACCATACCTAGCCAAGATGATTCATGACGGTGAAAGTGTAAAATTAACAGGCAAAGTCACGCAAGGCAAAAATGGTATTTATTTAGCAAACCCAGAATCTGAAAAATTACCTTACATGCCGATTGATTCACATGATACTCTTTTTACCAAAGATAGTATTTCAAATGAGGGATTTTCTTATCCAATTTATGTAGAAACTCGCGGGATTACCTCAAAATGGTTCTATCACGCGCTAGACAAAGTCTTTAAGGAAAAAACATTAGATACTATTGAAGACTACATTCCATCTGAAATTTTAAATAAATATCATCTGCCTACATTAAAAACCGCGCTCATTTGGATTCATAAACCAAAAAATAAAAACGACGCCGAGTCAGCTAGAAAAAGATTCGCCTTTGAAGAAGTATTTTGTATTCAGTTGGAACGTCAGCACGACAAGATGGAATTCCGAAAGAATAAATCTTTTCAAATTAAACCAACCGAAGAAGATGTTAAAGAATTTTTACAAAGATTTCCCTTTGAACCAACTAATTCGCAAAAAAAATCCATTGAAACAATTTTGGCAGACATGGCAAGAAACTTTCCAATGTCTCGCCTCTTGGAAGGAGACGTTGGCTCCGGCAAAACTGCAGTGGCTGCGACCGCGGCTTACGTGGCAGTGCAACAACGACCGGAAGATAAGAATGGTAAAATACAAACTTTTGGCAATTTACAAGTGGGCTATATGGCGCCGACAGAAATATTGGCCACCCAACACTTTGAATCTTTCATCCAATATTTTAGACATCTACCAATCAACATCGGGCTCATTACTGGCAGTGGTTGCCGTAAATTCCCAGCAAAAACAATCGGCCCCGCCAAGGACGGGGTAAATTGGACCACTATTTCCCGTGCGCAACTTTTAAAATGGGTCGCAAGTGGTGAAATTCCAATTTTAATCGGCACTCATGCTCTGATTCAAAAAACTGTTAAATTTAAAAATTTAGCTTTAGTGGTAATAGATGAACAACACCGTTTCGGCACTGCTCAAAGAAGAAAACTGGTCCGCAAGGATAATATTGCCCCACACCTCCTTTCGATGACAGCTACACCCATTCCCCGCACACTCGCGCTAACCATCTATGGCGATTTGGATTTGTCTCTATTAAGTGAAATGCCTAAGGGAAGAAAAGAAATTATTACCGAAATAATTACTCAGAATAAAAGGCTGGAGACTTATGAGAAAATTCGCGCCGAGCTTCAAAATGGCCGACAGCTTTATGTCATCTGTCCGAGAATTTTTGAAGCTGATGAAGAAGCAACATCTACTCAACTTGAACTGAAATCTGTCACCTCTGAAGCTAAACGTTTAAAGAAAGAAGTTTTTCCAGAATATGAAATTGGAATTTTGCACAGCAAAATGAGCAAGGAGAAGAAAGAGCGTGTGATGGAAGATTTTACTTCAGGAAAAATAAATATTTTATGCGCCACGTCAGTGGTGGAAGTCGGAGTGAATGTACCAAACGCCACCATCATCATCATCGAAGGTGCAGAACGTTTTGGACTCGCTCAACTGCATCAACTGCGCGGACGAGTCATCCGTAGTTCACACCAAGCTTATTGTTATATTTTTGCCGATGCCAAAAGTGAAAAGACGATTGCCAGATTAAAAGCTCTAAAGACTGCCAAGAATGGTTTTGAGTTAGCGGAGTTAGATTTGACCCTACGTGGCGCCGGAGAGCTCGGAGGCACGAAGCAATGGGGCATCACCGACCTCGGAATGGAAGCAATTAAAAATATAAAAATGGTGGAAGCCGCTCGCACTGAAGCAGTCGCTTTGATAGAAAAAGACCCAGAGCTTTTAAAATACCCTTTGCTAAAAGCTAAGGTAAAACAAAAGACATCTGAATTCCATTTCGAATAATCTATTTATAGTTAGGTTTAATTTCTTCTGCACCTTCAATATGGCTAGAAATTCTAGCTAGGGCATACAGCAAACTGGAAAGACGATTTAGATAAGTCATGGTCTCTGCACTGACAACAACTTTGCCTTCTTCTTTCACCGCCACCACTCGTCTTTCTGCGCGGCGGGAGAGTGTACGAGCGACATCAAAAAGTGCTCCCTCTTCCGTCGCTCCGCTTAGAAAAAAACTTTTGATTGGCGGCAAAACTTTTTCAATTTCATCAACAATACTTTCAGCTTTGGTTATTTTATCTGCAGTAATGCTTAGCGTAGAGCCAGCCACTTCCGCTTGCACGATAAATAAATTCTGTTGAATATCTAAAACAACGTCTGAAAAACTATTTGCTCCGAGAGCTGTTTTAAAAATCATTCCTGCTGTTTTCGCGCGGACTAAACCCAAAAAAGAATTGGTTTCATCGAGGGAACCAAGCGCTTCCGCCACAGAAGAACTCTTGGAAATGCGTTGGTCGCACCCAAAAGTCTTCGTTGTACCACCATCCCCTTTTCGTGTGTAAAGCATCGTTTAACTATATTTCGCAAACCCCAGAAACACAAGCAAGTTCCTTGGCTCCGACAGTATTGTCGGTAGCTTCGTATTGAGAAAGCTTAGAAAAATCAATCTTACCAATGGCCTTTTTGCGCTTTTCGTATTCTTCTTTACTGATAGTTTCATATGGAGCCAATTTATAAACATGGTCAGATCGAGGCAAGAAAGACATACCGCCGACGTAATCCCAGTTTTCATAAACAAAGTTTCCAACGGCCAACCATTCATCTGGACCAACATAAATAGTCGCGGATGGATTGTGTTCCACAAAGTGTTGTTTTAATCTCTTCCATTCTTTCATCAAATCCAAGGCAGAGACTTCGTCTTTGAAGATTGCTCCCTCTGGAGCTTTAACTGGAAATTCTAAAACAAAAGTAGTTGCAGTTTCTGGAGACTGTCCAACTTCCGGCACGCAAGGCACTCCTTGATCTCGAGCCATCTGAAGCAATGTGTCAGTGTGTGAAATGCGAACACGACGAATAAAGTATGGAGCATACCAAGGATGCATACCACTTCCTACTCCGAGAAGCTGTCCCGAATTTCCGTGCGGCTTTACGCAAGTGATAGCGGTCGATTGATTGATACCAAAACGCTTAGCATATTTTTTATTTGTTTCAATTGCATCAAGTCTCAAAGTATCCAAAACTTTATCATCTCGGATAATTGGATTGTCATAGTATCCGGTCAAAGAAACACCGAGCAATCTTTCTGCGTCACAATTTTCTTTCCATTTCTTAGAAAGATAACCAAAGTTCGTCAAAGTTGATTGATAAGTTCCGAGCAAGGTCGCTAATTCCATTTTTTTCTTTAAGGTAGCAACCGTATCTTTCGGACGAATCACAATACTGGTCAAATTACAAAATTGTTTGGAGCGTAGGTAAATTTCTCCGCAAGGATTCAAACCAATTTGTTTTTCGTCTTTGATAGCTGCCCATCTTCGCGCAGGTAACTGTTTCTCTAATCCCCCACGATTGAAAATTCCTCTCTCTCCAGAACGAGACTTCACTAAAGCTGTCCATTCACTTAGAAATTCTTCCGCTGATGGTTTAGTGTCATAAACTGCAGAATTGTTTGCCATCGCTCTTTGTCCTTCAGTTAGATAAAATTGTCCTTTCTTCGCATCACGCATTTCGGTGTCTTCCAATTCAGAAAGAGAAATGAGTGCACTGCGTCGTACTCCACCAGCCACGACAATCATACCAATCTGGCAGATCAAGTCATGCATATCAAGATTTGAAAGACGACGACCTTGCTTAGATAAAATTTTTCTTTTCGCAAACTCCACTAAATCAATGAGCGGTTGCGGACCTGAGGCTTTTCCGCCAGCTGTCTCTAATCTTGCTCCAGCTGGCCTAATCATAGAGTAATCAAACTTTACGTCCTTTCCATCAAACCAAGCGTTTAATCCCAACACAAAAGCATCTGCCCAACCTTCTTTACTGTCTTTGACTACGTGTACGGCAGGCTTTTCATGACCTTGCTTCTTTATCTGAGGAAATTGTTGAACATTTTCCGATTCAACGGCGAAACCAAGCCCTGCGCCACACATTGAAACATACATTATTTCTCCCAAGTCTTGCGTGCAGGTAGGAGCGATGTAGGAACAATTGTAAGCCCAGACATTTGAATTGCGACAAGCCTTACCGGAAGACCACAAGAGGCGCATCGATGGACAGATATCCTGATTTAAAATTGCTTCGCGAACTTCGGCATATTCTTTGGCCGTCAATTTGTCTCCAAGATTTTCTTTCATATAAGCCATGTAGCGGTCAACAGTTTCTATCCAAGTCTCGCGACGACCCAACTCTGGAATCCATCGTGAATAAAATTGATAGAAAATATATTCGGAGTAAGGACTAGAAAAATATTTACTCGACTCTTCAACAGCTAAACGCACCGCTTCTGACACCGGACCAAATTCTTTACGGAGTTCTGAACGCTTGTTTCGGTAAAGAATATATTTTTTTGCTGTCTCGGAAAAACCACCTTTCATTAATTCTTTTTCCACTAAGTCTTGAACAACTTCCACGGTTGGCAAAAATTTTGCTCCTTTCACCTCACTGACTAATTTACTTTGCAAATCGTGCAAACTTTTCAAAACACCATTAGCAACAATTTGAGCTTCCTTCTCTCCTCCTTCACTCGAAGCTTCGAAGGCTTTGAAGGATGCGCGAATGATTCTCTCTAAATCAAAAGGAACTACTTCTCCAGTGCGGCGACGAATTGATTTTATTTTTGATGATGCACTTTTTGAAATTTTTTCAGTTGTTTTTGTTTTCATATAATTTAAATTGTTTTAGGATTAAAGGTGTTAATAATTAGCTCGGGCTCTTTTTCCCGACTGGGCAGTGAAATCTTTTTCCTTACTAAAAAATTATATACAGCTGGAGATAACACGATGGCAAAAGCGACATTACCAATCAAGTGCAACGCAGTAAATGGAATTTGTCCAATCAAAGCATTCATAAATGGCTGATGAAACATCATCGGACCAACCATCAATCCAGTTACTGCGTCAAAAAATAAAGTTCCGAAGATTGCAAAACGCACATAACCCCACCTATTCCCCTTATCTTTCGCAAAATAAAGAGCAGAACAAAGTCCAATGATGCCATAAGCTCCTGCTGTAAAAAATGTTTGTAATCCAAGTGTGTGTGTCACTAAATCAAAAAGTAAAATACTCAATACTGCAAAAGAAAAACCACCCATCGCTCCATAGACACGGCCCATAGGCATCGTAGTCGCCATGATTGGCTCTATGTTCGGAGCACGAAATGGAATTAATCTGACTAAAAGACATAAGACTAAGGAGATGACGAACTTGAAATAACTTTTCTTAATTGTTTGTTTGCTCGTTTGCATTGGACAGTCATTATACACGAAAACACTCCCCTTGTGTAAAGTGGATAACCACCCTTTTTTGACAATTTCCCACCAAAAAATTTTTAAGCAATAGAAAAAAAATAAAACAAGACGTCTCTAACACATCGCTCTTTTTGAGTTTTAAAATTGGTCTTTTTTGAGAAAATTTTTTCCCACTTCTAAGATTTTTAAAAAAATATTACCCTTGACAAAACAAAAAATATGATTTTTAGTATAAAAACTGAAGATTCTTTCAACTTTGGTTCGTCAATTTATATATTCTTTCTTTTTTGTCTTTTTATCTTTTATAATTTCTTGTATCCTTCCGATAAGTTGATCAACACTTGACTTGATTTCTTTTTCTTCTATCTCATCCAAGGTTTCGTCAGGTAAAGCAGGATGATTTTTTTTGTCTGAATTCTTTTCAGACGTCATTGTCTCCAACTCTTCTCCCTTAGTAACTAATAACTCAAAACGTTTTAAGCTTATTTCTAGTGGTATGTTTAAATCTCTCTGTTTTTCAAGGTCTAGTAGAATATCTTCTTGAATTTTTTCTGATAAAACTTTAAATCTGCCAAGAGATTTTTCAATATCTGTAGCGTGGTTCAATAAAAAGTCTTCTGCTGAATTTATGGGAACCATTAGAGGCTCATCAATGACCCCTAAGCCATTATCATTTAAAATTTTCTCCCAATCTAATTCAGGGTCAATCTCTGACTCTGGTTTGATATTTTTTTGTTGTTCAGGTTTTCCTTCCATGTTTTTATATTAAATTGATAATGATTAAAATTTATTTAGATTCTTTAGCTAAAATATTTTTTACCGCTTCTAAAAGGTGTTCAATATATTTTTTTCTTTCTTCCAAGACCAGATTGAGCTTGGCTATCGTTTTTGTAAATATTTCATTCCTGCCTGAACTATCTATTAGCAAAGTACCGTCTGGTTCTCTTTCTAAACTTTCTGGAGATTTTTCTCTCATCAAAGCAATATAATCACCGGCGTCAAAAAAAGCTGTCGCCTTGATTAATGCATCTCTTTTATTTTCTATAGGATTTTTTGAAGAAAATTTTTCTGCCATATTTTTATTCTTCTTGTCCGTCCTCTTGGACTCGAACCAAGGACCCTCGAGGTATAAGCTCGATGCTCTAACCAGCTGAGCTAAGGACGGAGTTTCATCTCATAGAACATTATCTCATTTTTAAAAGAAAAACAAACTACACTTCAGTTGTAGTAATAACTTCTTTTTTCTTTAAAAGAATTCCATGCGCAGTAAGAATCTTTTCATATTCCTCTTGTTCGAGAGTTTCCACCTCGATTAGTTTGTGCGCTATAGCGGTGAAAGCTTTTTTATATTCGGTCAAAACTTTTTCGGCAGTTTGCAACCCGTCATTGATGATTCTGGAAACTTCCGCATCCACTTTTGTAGAAACAGTTTCAGAAAATTCTCTTTCAGCTACTTCGCCATATTGTGGCTTGCCACCAGAATCAACCAATGCGATTGGGCCGATGAGTGGAGACATTCCCCAGCGTGTCACCATCGCGCGCGCCAAACTAGTTGAAACTTGTAAATCACTCGATGGACCAGTCGTCACATCGCCGAAAATCATTTGCTCCGCCACGTAGCCACCAAGTGACATTGCAATATCATCAATGAATTCCTTCTTGGATTGCAAACGTCTTTCTTCTAAAGGCAATTTTAAGGTGTATCCACCCGCATTACCACGCGCAATAATAGACACCTTATGTACTGGATCAGCGTGCGGAAGCACCGAAGCCACGATGGCATGCCCTGCTTCATGATAAGCGGTGATTTCTTTTTCTTTCTTAGAAAGTAAATGACTCTTACGTTCAGGGCCAAGCATTACTTTTTCAATCGCACGGATAAGGTCGAACTGGAAAACTTTTTTACGATTCTCTCGAGCTGCCAAGATAGCACCTTCGTTCATCAGTGAATATAAATCAGCTCCAGAAAAACCAGGAGTGCGTTCAGCAATCAATGTAAGATTGATGTCTTCGGCAAGAGGTTTTTTAAGCGCGTGAATTTTTAAGATTTCTTCGCGGTCAGCGCGGTCTGGTAAGTCAAGAATAACTTTTCTATCAAAACGTCCTGGACGAACAAGCGCTGGGTCTAACACATCTGGTCGATTTGTCGCCGCCATGACAATAACTTTATCATTTGGTTCGAAGCCATCCATCTCGACGAGAATTTGATTGAGAGTTTGTTCACGTTCATCGTTGCCTCCGCCGAATCCTCCGCCACGTGTACGTCCAATCGCATCGATTTCATCCACGAAGATAATCGCTGGTGCCGCGCGCTTGGCCATTTTGAAAAGGTCCCGTACTCTTGAAGCTCCGACACCGACAAACATTTCTACGAATTCACTTCCGGAAAGATGGAAAAAAGGGACACCTGCCTCCCCTGCGACTGCTCGCGCGAGCAAAGTTTTTCCTGTTCCTGGAGCACCGGTAAGTATTACTCCTTTCGGAATTCTCGCGCCGATGTCTAAAAACTTTTTCGGACTTTTCAAAAAGTCTACAATTTCTTTCAGTTCTTCTTTCGCTTCTTTACAACCAGCCACATCTTTAAAGGTCACTCGATTGTTTTTATCATTCGGGTCAGTTACGCGCGCCTTGGATTGTCCAAAAGAAAATGCCTGCATCCCCGCGCCTTTAACCTGACGAGATAAATACCAGAAGAAAATCAAAATAAACAGCAACGATAAAATTATTGGCGAAAAATTCAAAAACCAATACATAAATCCAGTTTCATCTTTTATTTGAATATCTGTCTTCGCAAGCGCTGTCGCCGGCACACCGTAATCAAAAAGTGTCTGTGAAAGTGGCGCATCAACTTCTTTTTTGGAATCCTTCACATCGCCGTTTTGATAAGTGATAGTGAGCTGGTCGCCTTCGACGACAATCGTTTTCACATTTCCAGCAATCACGCTGTTTGCTAAATCCGAAATAGAAACCTGTGGAGTCGCTTTACCACTACCGGTCACTACTAGATAGAGAGCAGTCATCAGCATAAAGAAAAACACTGCGCCAGCCAAGCTCCCGCCCCATTTCGTGTTCTTTTTCTTCTTTTTACCCTTATCTTGCGGGTCTTTTTGATTAAGGAAATTAAAATCCATTCCAGTATATTAGCACAAAAAAACCGAAAGGTGAAATTCAGTTTATCTATAAATATCTGTGGAGATGGGGGAAATCGAATCCCCGTGCAGAAGGTAGTTGTAAAGAAGTCTACATGCTTAGCGCGCTTTTTGGTTTAAATTAAAAAATTCTTAAACGTGCCAAATATTTTTTAATCGAGCTCTAAATTTTCGAGCGTATGTTCGAGCGGGCAACGCCTTATCCCGATAATATTATGCCTCGTCTTATATATCGGAAGTCTATAAGAGAGACACCACCCTAGGCTTACGCGAAAGATGGAGCAAGAGCTAACGAGTTACCGAAGTAAGGCGAAAGCATTGCCGTGAAAGCTGATTTTGCAATTAGCTATTGAACGAATTTTTACGAGATTACGTTCATACTCGACATGCATCAATGACAAATGGCCAACTGTCTATGCCTTGCATCCCCATATTTGTATTTCAACGTTCTTTGAAATCCCTGCGAATCTCGCGATCTGTGTCGCGCTTCTTGATAGTTTCGCGTTTATCAAATTTTTTCTTGCCTTTGACCAGCGCGATTTCTACCTTGATTTTTCTATTTTTATTATACACTGAAATTGGCACTATTGTCAAACTCTTGTTTTTCTCGCTTCCGGCGAGTTCGGCAATTTCTTTTTTGGTCAGTAAAAGTTTTCTGTTTTTAAGCGGGTCGTAATCTTTTGGAGAATTTTTGGGCTGATATGGAGGGATATTCGCGTTGATGAGAAATGCTTCACCACCACGTATAATGACAAAAGCTCCTTCGAGTGACATCTGCCCCGCACGCACGGACTTTACTTCCGTACCCAAAAGCTCAATACCTGTTTCGTATTTTTCTAAGATTTCGTAATTGAACCGCGCTTTGCGGTTTTCAGTATAATTTGCCATAGATACATATTATCACACAATATCTCCTAGCCTATTCTGTGGTTGACTTTAGCCCAGAATTAGGCTATTATCCCCTAGTAGTTAAAGCTCGCTTGGTTCAATCGCGAGCTACTTAATATCAATTGCGAGAAAGAATAAACAACCAAATACGGGCGCGAGAAGTTCGAGTCTTAGACAGCGAAAACAAAAATCTTGGGGTTTTAAGCATTAAAGATGCTCTTGAGATGGCAGAGAGCAAAGGTTTGGATTTAATAGAAATATCTCCAAATGGCAATCCGCCCATCGCCAAGATAATGGATTTCGGCAAGTATCAGTATGAGGCTAGTAAAAAGTTAAAGAAAGCCAAAGCTGGAGCCAACAAGACCGAAACCAAGTCCATTCAGATAAAAATAGGCACAGGAGACCACGATTTAGAGCTCAAAGCGAAAACCGCTTCCAAATGGCTCAAAGAAGGTCATCGCATCAAAGTTGAACTTTTCTTAGCCGGACGTGCAAAGTATATGGATGAGAAATTTTTAAGAGAACGTTTAGATAGAGTATTACATTTGATTACCGAAGAATATAAAGTATCAGATTCATACAAAAAAGGTCCAAAAGGTTTAACCATAACAATCGAGAAGAAGTAGTTATAAAGTTTATAAAGTGAAAAGTTATAAAGTATAATACAAATTTATGAAAGGAATGAAAACAAACAAGTCATACAGTAAGAGATTAAAGCTCACGAAAAATGGGAAAGTTCTTTCCCGCAAGCCTGGCTTTAACCATTTCAATGCCAAACAATCACGCGTCACCGAGCTCGCTGGCAAGAAACGCCAAAATTTTGTTATTAAAAACAAGCCAAAAAGTCACTTGTTGCCTTTTTCCTAATTAGTAATTTAAAAAATATATGACAAGAGTAAAAAAGGGAGTACATGCATTAAAACGAAGGAGAAGTGTCTTGAAGCAGACCAAAGGAATGCGTCATGGACGTAGCACAAAAGAACGTCAAGCAAAAGACGCACTTTTGCACTCTGGAAGTTATTCTTTTGCGCACCGCAAAGACAAGAAGTCGCACAATCGCAAGCTTTGGAATATTAAAATCAATGCTGGTGCACGTGAACTCGGTATGTCTTATTCAAAACTGATGGGCGCTTTACACAAGAAAAATATTCTGCTTGACCGCAAGATTCTCTCAGGCTTAGCCGAACACAATCCTGAAACTTTTGCCAAAGTACTTGCAGCTGTAAAATAAAAATACACAAATAAAAATCCCCTTCTCGGGGATTTTTATTATTATTTAAATAATTAATCTGAAGAAAAATCAATCTTTTTAAAAACATCACTCCAAGATGGACCAAATTGCTTACCTAACCTCTTTATTAAAACCCGATCAGAAGGATCACCTTCTTCTTTCAAGAAATTATAGTCACTTATCGTAAACCTCACCTTTCTCTTTTCTTCTTCACTTAAAATATCTTTTCCGAGTTCTTTGGCCCTCTCTCGACATTTTTTATTAAAAGCTCTATTGATTGCATCCAGTAGATCTTTTTCAGAAAATTTGTTTTCGATTTTACCTTTTTGTATACCATACTTATCCAAAAAAACACCAACATCAAGATGGTCGAATAAATCTGTTGGCACTTCCGACACCGCTCCATCCTTCACAGCACTTTCTAGTTGTGCTGCGGTGGTATTGTGTAATTCCACATAACATCTTAGCCGTTCTGCATAAGAATCCTTTAAAGGATCATTCCTGTATTTGTTAACGTTAGATTCTTTTTTGGAAAAGTTAACTTCTGGAGTCTTCATAAAGAAATTTATTTAACTTTCTAAGCAGATGTTTTTGTAACTTTATACTCAACCTTATCTTTTTTTACCATAACAATGATTTCTTCTAATAGTTTTTTGGGGTCCTTGCCTTTGACAATCTTTGAATTAGGACGGTGGCCTTTGGCAAGAATTTCTTCCAGCTCTGCCCCCATATCCCATGGGCCTTCAAATATACCTAGAGGTTTTGCATCTTCAAAAGCGACAGTGAACTCGTGAATCGTACCGATACGTCCACAGCCACAGATGACTGCATCTGCACTACGAGTGAGAAGTAGGTCACGTCCAGGATAGCCAAAGCCAGTGTAAATAATCAAATCCATATAATCAAGCGGAAGCTTGTAGACTTCCACATGTTCTCGTTCAGATGCGGCTGGAGATATGCCAATAGAAATTCCACCGGCTTCTTTCGCTCCCATCGCTGTCCAAAAAGGAAAACCCGTCGTAGCGCCAGTTACCAACACTGCTCCTTGGCGGGCAATTTCTCGTCCGAGTTCTTTTGCTAGATCGAGTGCACCGAGACCGCAAGCACTAGTCTCTGCCGCACCAGAAACACAAATTTTTATTTGATTGTGTCCATGTTTATCGTTTAGTTCTTTTAAATCCATTCGAGCATTATAGCACCAAAAAAGAAGATTCCAAAATTTTAGAGACTTGCGCAGTGCGACGGCACGAGCAGGAAGAATTTTTGATTTTGCGAAATCATGTCGCGTAAGTCCTACTAACGCGACTAAAATATCTGTGCTCTAAAATTTGGGAATCTTCTTTTAATTTTTTAGAAATCCAACACCACACTGCTCCCTTGTTCTGGCGCGGAAGCATTGAGTCCTAGATTGTCACGAATTTTTTGTACTAAAAACATTTCCGATTTTGGTTCTCCCATTACGACGAAAATTCTTTTGACTGTATCTTGCATATATGACACAAATTCGAGCAAATGGTCAGAATCTTTATGCCCAGAATATCCAGAAATTATTACGATATGTGCTCGAACAATAACCTCTTCACCAGAAATACGTACTGTTTTCATTCCCTCTTCAATCAAACGCCCAGGTGTGCCGACAGACTGATAACCAGTCAAAAGCAATGTATTGTTCGCATTCGGTAGATAATGTCTCTCATGATGCACTACTCGTCCGCCAGTAGACATGCCACTCCCAGCAATCACTATCTTTGGGTCTGGCACGGTGCCAATCAGCTTGGATTCTTCGGAACGAAGCGTACTATGTAATCCAGGGAAATCAAATAAATATTTTCCAGGAGAAATCATTGCTTGTGCGGCATCATTAAAATATTCTTTATATTGCTTGAAAACTTCTGTCAGACGGATAGCCAACGGAGAATCAAAAAATATCGGCATCACTGGAATACGGTCATTTGTCACCATACCATCCAATTCAAAAAGAAGTTCTTGTGAACGTTCCAAAGAAAAAGTCGGAATAACTAGTGTTCCTTTTCTCTTGTAATTATCTTGAATCGTTTCTGCTAAAAACTTTTGACGGTCATTTCTGTCTTCGTGGTTGCGGTCGCCATAGACACTTTCCATTATCAAATAGTCCGCATCAGTAATCTTTTCCGTATCGGGCAAAATTGGCGAAGGACTATTACCTAAATCTCCTGTGAAAACAATTTTTTTGCCGTTATAAATAAATTCCACCATCGCGGACCCTAAAATATGTCCGGCATTTAAAAAATTAACCGTCACGTTTGGAGTGATTTTTATATCTTCATGATATTTAAAGCCTTGCCAGAGTGAAAGTGAAAGTTTGATATTCTCTGCAGAATAAATTTTATCTAAACCTAGTTCCGTATTTTTGCTTAAAATTCCAGCGGTATCTTCGAGCATCGGCAAAGCTAATCCATGCGTCGGCTCAGTGGAATAAATTTTACCGCGGAAGCCTTCTTCTATTAATTTTGGCACTCGGCCTAGATGGTCTACGTGCGCATGCGTTACAAAAAGTATATCTATTTCTTTTGGATTATAAGTAAATGGGTCCCAGTTTATGTCATCTGCCACTTTGGCGCCTTGGGTTAATCCGCAATCAACTAAAACTCTTAGGCCATCAATTTCCAATAGAAAATTTGCGCCAGTAACTGAACCTGTTCCTCCGTAAAATGTCACCTTGGCTGTTTTGCCTGTTGTATTTTCCATTATTTGTATATTGTACCCCATTTGTAAAAAAAAATCCGCAATTATGCGGAATTCTTTTTAGGACTATCTCGGATGTATTACCATAGCTTAAAGCTAAGTGGGTGTTAGACGTTTGAAACCAAGGCTTCACTCGATCGAAACTCCCATAAATTAGTGTTCTAGGTAATAATCAGAAATAACCCTACCTAAACTATACACTCCGTAAAATTTTCTGCAACCTAGACGAACTATTTTTTTTGTTTTCGAATGAATTCAAGAAAAAATTTAATTAAAAATGCATATCAAACCAATTCAAACCGTAATTTTTTGTAATTACATCTCTCTCGCCGAGAGGAGTTGCTATTTTACTTTCAAAACCAAATAATTTAATTGCTTCTTGAATGCTTTCTTCGCTGTTCCCTTCTATTTCTAAATAAGCAGGCATTTTAGGATATTGATCTAAGTCAAATCTCCAATCCTTGTACTTCCATGAAATACGATCTTTTTCTTGGTGACCATAAATTTCTAAACCTATCTCCAAAAACAACTCTTCACACGACTTAAGGTCCGTAATTTTTAAATTTATTTCTTTTTTTGTACTAGAGGCGCCTAAGTGTTCTCTTTTGCCTTTCCAGGTAATTTCACTATTCCCTTCGCTGTCTGTTCTAATGCGCAGAAACCAAGGATATTTACCTTCTTCGTGGTTTGGTGCTTTAAACCAATCAACTGAAAGCCGTGTATCAAGAATTTTCTCTGCATTCAATTCAAGCATTTTTTCTCTAAATTTATTTACATCCACCTCTAAAATTTTTGTTTCTATTTCTTGCATAAAATTATCTTAACATAAAATCCCCTTTCGGGGATTTTATCAATTATTATTTACTCGTCTATTCCATAACGCTTGTAATCATACGTCTCACCATCTCCAAACCAATGTTTAATCTCATGCTCTGCCTCTTCTGGAGTCTCAGAACAGTGTATGATGTTTGCCACAGCTCGCTTTTCTTTGTTTGCAAGAGCAGGACTGTCTACAGAAAAATCTCCGCGAATAGTGCCCACAGCCGCGAGATACGGCATAGTTTCCCCTGCAACCTTACGGACTACGTCTACTGCGTGAGTACCTTGCACTACTATCTTTACAAGTGGTGCGGACTTCATAAAATCAAGAAGCCACTTGCGAATTTCCGGACCAATTTTTTCCGGTTCAATGGTGCCAAAGTCTAGCATCGCATCATAGCCATATTTCTGATAAGTAGAGAGGGTCTTTTGTCCCAATCTGGTTATCCAAGCTTCATCTTTTGGGTAGTGATTGTGTAGCTGGTCATGAGTAGGCTGAAACATTTCAAGCGCCACGATCTTTAAATCTCGCTGTTCAAAACGACTAATAATTTCGCCAATAAGGCCCTTTCGAACTCCGTCTGGCTTTATCATCACATATGTTCTCTCTTTTTTTGGATCTGTCATAAATTCTATCTTAGCAGAAAAAAGTTTTTTTGTAAAATTTTATTTATTTAAAAACACTAGTCGTGTCATAGCCCAATTCTTTCGCCCGAGCGATAGATTTTTTGAAAAAATAAATCCAATGGTCATAATCTTTTTCCTGATTTCTAGAATTCCAATTCTCTAAAATTTCCTGCGCCGTTACCCATTCCAGAGTAAATTTTTCATGCGCCTCAAGTTGAGTTGACATCAATTTGGTACTTTTTAAGATTACCAGAAAACATGTCGCGTGTGCCACGCGGTCGACATTTTTTAATGTATTGTGGAAATGACACAAAGCTTCGGCAATTTTTTCAACATAAAGAAAATCAGACAATCCACTTTCTTCTCTAACCTCTCGAAGAACGCCATCTTTAATATCTTCGCCTACGTTAACACCTCCAGAAAAAAGCCGGTACAAACCACTTTCCTGTTTACCAACTGCGTACTTCTGACTTTGCGGGTCAAAAACAACTCCGCATCCACCATCTCGACGTTCTTCCTTTTCTCTCTTTATTCCAAATTCAGGAATATCAGTTTCCATAAATTTTATTCCATTGAACTAAATCTTGCCATAATCTCAGCCTCGACTTCTTCCCTGTCTCGACCATATTTTTCGTAAGAAAGTTGCTTTAAGCTGTCCACCACATCCATACTACTGCCTTTTTCTGGCGGAAGAGTTTTTATATTAAAAGGTTTAGTTGGCTGACCATTAACAAGCATATTCACATACGCATTGTAGTTATCTAGTTTCGTTATGTCAGATGCGCTAAATTGAGGTTTAAATCTTGGTTCCAAAAATGTCGCGTCTTCGGTGCCGACACGGAAGACAGCCATCGAGCCTACGTTTCCAAATACGGCATTTTTAATATTGTCTTCCAACTGAGCAATGTATTGATGAGCGATATTCAAGGAAAGTCTATACTTGCGCGCTTCGGACAAAATAGAAGCTATGGAATCCGTTGTGACATTTTGGAACTCGTCAATGTAAAGATAAAAATCATTCATCGGTTTACCGAACATATCTACTCGTGAGAGTGCCGCCATTTGAATCTTTCCAACCAACACAAGACCAATAAGATTTGCGTTAATATCGCCGAGTCTGCCCTTGGAAAGATTCACAAGAAGAATTTTTTTCTCGTCCATAATTTTTCGGAAATTGAAAACTGAATTTTGTTGCAACACGACTGGACGCATGATATCGTTCGAAATAAAATTATCAAATTTGGAAGAAATATAAGGAACGAAGTTTGCCAAGGATTGGTCTCCAGTCGTCTGTTCGGCGGAAATCCAAAACTGTTTGATGATTGGATTCTTGCAACGAGAAAGTTTCAAGTCACGGAATTCTTTGTCTGCCAAAACACGTGTAATTTCCAGTAAAGTTGAACCCGACTCTGGGTCTTCCATCACCAAAAATGCACTATTTCTAAAATATTGTTCAAACATCGCTCCGCCGCCGACTTTCATATCAAAGAGTTTATTAAAAATTCCCATCATTTCGTTCACCACAAAAGTTTTCTGTTCGGGATATTTCGGGTCATATTCAAGCATGTTAAGTCCCATCGGTCGAGCTGTGTAAGCTGGGTCAAAATAAATCACATCGTCAATACGTTCAGGCGGAATACGAGACAAAATAGTTTGAATGTCTGTGCCGTGCGGGTCAATATAGCAACAACCGTCTCCATTTCGGATGTCCTGCGTAATCATATTGAGCATGATATTTGTCTTTCCAGTACCAGTCTGACCGATAACATAAAAATGTCGCATACGGTCTTCACGTGCCAAATGAATTTCTGTGTCTCGTCCCCGATAACTGTTTACCCCTATGACTATTCCCTGCTGTCCCATCTCAATTGGTGCTGGCGCAATACCCGCTTTCGCTTCCTTGAGCTGTGGCTGTCCGCCGATACCAACTGGGAAATGAAACACCGAAGATAATTCTTGTAAATTCAAAGGCAAAGTATGTTCGGCAGAAAATGTGCGGTAAGAAAAATCATGGAAAAGTTGTTTTAGTTCGCTGCCATTCGCCTGCTCAAAAACAAAAGAATTACTAGCCGCTTCAGAAAACTGATTGAAGGATGACTCTATCTCTTTCAAAACAGCTTCTGCTCGTTCTCTGGTAGTACCTGAAGCCACCACACGAATATTTGCTTTCATGATGGTGCTTTTTATTTTGTTGCCTATCTTTTCAGCTGCGCCTTCATCTATTGCTCTCCTGCCTTTAATGGATTTTTCTTTAACTTCTTCTTTTTTTTCTTTATATCCAAACAAAAGGCCCTTGCCTGCTTTCAAAAAAGCATGGTTGATTTTATAAAAATTATCAGCCGCATTTTTTACCGAATAACCATCCTTAACATCGTCCAAAATTTTATGAAACTCATTAATAAATTTTTCTCCAGCCGGCATAATCACAACCTGAATCGCTGCGCCCTCTCCCGCAGTTTTTAATTGAGAAAAAACATTTAAGATTGGATTCATCGGGTCATGTTCTATCTTGTCATAAGTTTTAATCGGCATTACGTCACGCTGTGTAAAGCTAGCATAGGCGCCAACTGAAAAGCCACCATCGTTGAACACATTGTAGTCATCTGTCACTTCACGAATCTTAGCATTATGATAGAAGGCTAAAATTTGTTTTTCAAAAAGAGAGATGTGTTTGTTTGGTATCGCAGCAAAAACAACAACTTCGTCGGTGTTAATACCCAGCCCTACTTCCAAAACAAAATAATTTTCTTTTTCATTATACTTACCTTCACCGATGGACTGCATCCCAGCATAAAATTGTTCCATCGCGCCGATGAACTCTTTGAAACCTTTTGATTTATCTGCTTCATCGACTGACGGCGGAAGCGTAATTTCAAAAAGTGTCATATTGAGAGCTTTGTATTGAGGAGAACTTTCTTTAAAATCAAGCTTAGCATATCCATTCTTTATGTATTGAATAAGAATTCGATGAAAATCAGCATCAATATGTGGATTATTCATAGCCTCCACCACACTAAGTGCGTTCCTAACACCTTTAGTGATGACAATCCCCAAAAGTTCTTCCATCACATTATCGTGCGGCTCAGGACGCAAAGCTAAAACGATACTCTCCACTTCTTTTTCTTTTAAGATATTGCTCTTGTGAACAAATTCTTCAGCTGGTATTTCTTTGTATAGGCCAATGACATCTTTCGCAGCATCATCTCCCGCGTTTTCTATGTGTCCGATATTAATCAATTCCTTCTCACGCATTTCTACATGCGCACGCAAATAATTGAGCTCGTCTTCAGGAGTTTTAAACTTCGGCATTTCTCTGAAAAAGGATGGTTCCATTAGAAATATTATATCATAAAGGGTGAATTTTTGAATTTTGGAGACTTGCGCAGGCTGGCGAGCCGAGCAGGAAGAATTTTTTAGTAAAAAAATATCTGTGCTCCAAAATTTAAAATATACCCTTTAAACTTTCGTTAAAATTTCCGGATCGCCTTCGGTAATCAAAATAGTTTTTTCAAAATGCGCGCTGGGCTTTCTATCCGCCGTACGAAAAGTCCAATCATCGTCATCAATCGTTACATTCTTTGTTCCCAGATTTAACATCGGTTCAATAGCTATGATCATTCCAGGCACCAGCTTTGCACCTGTTCCCTTTTTACCAAAGTTTGGTACAAAAGGATCTTCGTGGATAGCCTTGCCGACACCATGCCCCGCCAAAACCTCCACAATGCCATATTTCTGCCCTTTTTCCTGTGATCGTACAAACTTCTCGATGGCATAGCCGATATCTCCAACTCTATTACCTGCCACGGCGGCATCAATTCCAACCTGTAAAGATTTCTCAGTAACTTCCAAAAGTTTTAAATTTTTTTCACTTGTTTTTCCCACGGGCACAGTTATCGCCATGTCGGTAAACATTCCGTGATGTTTAGTGCCTAAATCAAGCGAAATAATATCACCTTCTTTTAGAATTCTTGTTTTGCTGGGAATTCCATGCACCACTTCATCGTTGACCGAAACGCACAAAGTTGCCGGAAAAGGAGTCGAGGCGCCTTCTGGACGATAATTCAAAAAAGCAGGAACGTCACCCATCTCACGAATTATTTTTTCCGCATAAATATCTAAATCTTTTGTGGAGACCCCTACCGCTACTTTTTCTTTAACCTTATAAAGAACAGTCGCTAGGTTTTTACAACCCTCGCGCATTATTTCAATTTCTTCTGGTGTTTTAATTATTATCATTAAAATTCTAGCGCTTTCACAATATCTTTATGGACATCTTCGACACTTTGTTCACCATTAATTGTGTATATTGTATAACCTTTTTTTCCTTTAAAATAATTCATAGATGGAACAACGCTTTTTACGTATTCATCAAATCTTTTAGTGATTCCTTCATCTGTATCATCGTGTCTCCCCCTCTTTTTCAACCTTCTCACAGCCTCTTCTTTAGATATTTCAATATAAATAATATTTACATTTTCACGTTCAAAAAACTCAATCATTTTTTCAAATGAAACAGATTGATCCACCGCGCGAGGATATCCGTCAGCTATTAAATTCTTTTCTGGAGTTAGGAAAGAAATAAAAATATTAGCCATAATTGCATCAGTCAAGAATCCAGGAAGAAGTTCACCTCTAGAAAGAGGACCTTTGACTAAAGAACCGATGTAATCGTCGGATTGTGTTATTCTCCTATATTCATTACCCGGAGAAGCATAGACAGTATCTAATCCAGTTTTATTTTTAAGTAGTTCTGTTAAAAGCTTAATTTGAGTCCCCTTTCCAGCACCCGCTATTCCATAAAATACGAAGGTTTGTGATTGCATAAACTAACAATACAAAATTTGGCTTGAATAATCAAGGTTATCTTTTTACCGTAAAATATGTTTTAATAATGCTATGAACAAGAAAGAAATTATTACTATTTGTGGAAGTTTGGGCAGTGGAAAGTCCAGCACCGCCAAAAAAGTGGCTCAAATTTTAGGATTTAAACATTTCTCTTCTGGAGATTTTTTCCGCCAAGTCGGACTGGAATTAGGTTTGTCTGTCACCGAAACCAACAAAAGAGCCGAAACCGACCCGAAGATAGATGAAATGACCGACCAGAAATTGAGAGACATGCGAGATGCCGACAGGGTTGTCATTGATTCTCGCACCGCCTATCACTGGATTCCAGAATCTTTTAAGGTTTATTTGGACCTTTCCCCTGATATTGCCAAGGAAAGAATTTTAAGCAGTATGAAAAATGACGCGCTGCGCAAACAAAGCGAGCAAGCCGAAAATAGTGAAGAAGTTTTGAAAAAGATGACGGAACGCTTTGAAAGTGAGCAGAAAAGATATTGGGAACTTTACAAAATAGACAATACGGACAAAAATCAATTTGATCTCGTAATCGATACAAACAAAAACAACCTTGAACAGGTTGTTAATATTATCGTAGAGGAATATAAAAAGTGGGCAGAGAATAATTAGTATTCCCTCATTGAAACCTGAGCATCAACTTTCTTGATGAGGTCAAGAACGACAGAGACCACGATGAGCACAGAGGTGCCGCCTAAGGCAAACGATGTATTCCCGGTTATAAATTGCATTATGAGAGGCAAGATTGCCACAACTCCTAAGAAGGATGCACCGAGCAATGTGATACGATTTAGAACATTGGAAATATAAAGAGAAGTCGATGCGCCTGGACGAATACCTGGGATGAATGCTCCGTTCTTTTGTAAATTTTCCGATAGAGCTTCTGGGTCAAAAGTGACTGCGGTATAAAAGTATGTAAATAGGAAGACAAAGATAAAATATAGCACTGCATATAGTACCGATGTCTGGGTAAAGCCAATCAAGACATGAGAAATCTTTGAGACAATAGCATTGGAATATCTAGAAAGAAAAGCTCCGATCATTTGCGGAAAGAGCAAAATAGAAAGCGCAAAGATGATTGGGATAACTCCCGCTTGGTTCACCCGAAGTGGAAGATAAGTTGAACCACCGCTCGTCATCTTTGTCCCACGGACACGCTTCGCATAGGTGACAGGAATTGGACGCTCCGCTTCCGTAACGAGAACAATCCCCGCCAAGATGAGTATACCCACAACTATAAAGACAAGATATAAAGGGAGCTGAGAGATATCAAAAGTGAAAATGTGTTGGCTAACCCAAGCAGGCAGACGAGCAACGATTCCGGCAAAAATGATAAGTGACACGCCATTACCAATACCAAATTCAGAGACGAGCTCACCAACCCACATCAAAAGAACTGAACCCGCGATAACAATGATAACGTTGGTAATACGGTCAAAAGTTGTTAGATTAACCAAAATATTTTGTTTTTCTAAAATATACAAAAGACTGAAACCTTGGATACCCGCCAGAGGAACTGTGAGAAGTCTACTGTATTGAGCAAATTTCTTGCGGCCTGCTTCTCCTTCTTCGTGATAAATTTTCTTCAGAGCTGGCACCATGATAGTCAAAAGCTGCATGATGATAGAGCCAGTGATATAAGGACCGACACCAAGCATGATGATAGAAAGATTGGAAAGTCCACCACCAGAGAAAATATTTAAGATACCAAAAAATTGGTTGTTATTTAAAAACTGATTCAGTTGAACTGTATCCACTCCTGGAATCGGAATAGCTGCCAGTAATCGAAAAATTATCAACGCAAAAAACACAAACAAGACTCTCATGCGTAAAGTTTTGTCGGTCCAAATCAACTTTATTTTATTCCAAAAATTTTGCATCTTACTTTTTAACTATTTAATCTTGATTTTACCCCCTTTGATTCCGAGATTTTTCCTGATTGCAGAATATGATTCTATCTTTCCATCTTTCCCAGTCGCTTTAGCGATAGTTACGATATAAGGCTTGCGTACAGACTTGAATTGGTAACCGCGATTCTTCGGCAATTTCTTAATGATATCACGAAGTTCTGGACGACGCTTGTTACCAGCGCGAGCGGTCTGACCCTTGCCTCCGCGACCAGAAGTCTTGGCATGCTTGCCTCCACGGCCAACGATGCGGTCTTTCTTATTCTTATGAACTCTTTTTAAATTATGTATTTGCATTTAATTTAATTACGAATTATTAATTACGGATTACGAATTGAATTTTAATTTGAAATTCTTAATTCGTAATTTCTAATTGCTCTCTTGGCACTTCTTTGTTATCAACCACCACAACTGGACTTTCAGCTGCAATCTTTGTGTATTTGGAAGAAATTTGGGAAAGTGCGGACATGACTGCCTTGGCATTGTTTAATTTATTTTTACTATTAGACAAGATCTTTCCAGTAATGTCTTTCATACCGGAAATCTTCACGATGTCACGGATAACCGAACCGGCGACAAGTCCACGTCCTTTGTTTGGTCGTAGTGAGATATGCGAACTAGAGAATTTTGCGGAAAGTTCGTGAGGAATAGACATCGTTTTGGTCAAATTTAGTCTAATCATATTTTTCTTGGCATTGCGAAGAGCTTTGTTGATAGCGAGCGCGGTGTCTCCAGCTTTTCCTAAACCTAAACCAACAGCCCCCTTTTTATCACCCGCGATAAGAGCAACACTGAAGGAAAATCTTCGTCCTCCAGCAACTACTCTAGTCACTCGGCGAATGTTTAAAATCTTTTGGTCAAACTCTGGCTTGGAGCGTGGAAAAGATGAACCGCCTCTGCGATTATTGTTCTTTCTTCCACTGCCACTGTTTGAATTTTCTTTTGGTTTTTCCATGTTCTTAATTCGTAATTCGTAATTTTTAATTAGAACTCCAATCCCCCAGCTCGCGCTTCATCAGCCACTAATTTTACACGGCCAGTATATTTAAAACCATTTCGGTCAAAGACAACTTTCTTGATTTTGGCTTTCGTGGCATTTAGAGCAATCGCACGACCAACTTCTTTAGCTCTTTCAGTCTTAGTGCCTTTGGTTGTCTTCACATCACTGGCTTCAGCTAAAGTTTTACCCACCATGTCATTGATCAATTGCGCATAGATAAATTTATTAGAACGAAAAACCGTGAGTCTTGGACGTTCTGCAGTTCCCACAATCTTGGCTCGGATTTTTCTCTTTAGTCTTATTCTTTTGTCTTGTTTATTTTGCATAATATTTTTTGTTTGAGACGTTGTACATCTTTTAGAGATGTCCAGCGTCTGGAAAATTTTTAGACAGTCTTCTTGCCTTGCTTACGTCTAATAACTTCGTCCTCATAACGCATACCCTTTCCTTTATAAGGTTCTGGCTTTTTCAAAGCGCGGATGGCAGCTGTAAAACTTCCAACTAATTCTTTATCAATTCCGGAAATTGTGATGTTGTTTTTTTCAGCGGTAGCGGTGATGCCTTCTGGTATCTTTACGATGACTGGATGAGAAAATCCTAGAGCAAAATTAAAAACATTACCTTTGACTTCAGATTTAAATCCGACACCTTCTAAAATTAATTTTTTCTGATAAGGCGTCTCAACTCCTTTAATCATATTTTTGATATGGGAAGCATAAGTACCCCAAAGAGACTTGGAAAATTTATCGTTTCTCTTTATGTTTAAAGTAATCATCTTGTCAGCCACAGTGATAGCGATATCGTCTCGGAAAACTCTAGTGAGAGTTCCTTTTGGACCAACCACTGTTAAAGAATTGCCACTTTGGGTGACCTTCACTCCTCCCGGTATTAAAATTTCTTGTTTTCCTATTCTTGACATAAATTTTTATTATTCCAGACGTTGGACACCCGTTCTGCGGATGTCCAACGTCTATTGTTCTACCATACCCTAAACAACGCCTCGCCCCCAACTTGTTCTTTGCGAGCCACCTTACCTGATAAAATTCCTTTTGGTGTTGAAAGTACAAGTAAACCAGTGCCATTGCGGACAGAGTGAATATCTTTCATACCATAATAAACTCGGCGTGATTGCTTGGAGATTCTTTCAACTTCAGTTATTTTTGGCTTTTTGTCTGCATAAACCAATTTTACTTCCAAAACAGGAATACCCTTTTTTACTTTCTTGGTAACTTCAGAAAGGTAGCCTTCCTTTTTCAAACATTCACCAATAGCCAGCTTCATTTTTGAATATGGAAAACTCACAGACTCAAGACCTGCGAGACTACCGTTCTTCATTATTATTATCATGTTTGAAATTGAATCCATAAAATTTACCAGCTTGATTTACGAACACCCGGAAGCATTCCTTCATTTGCTAATTCTCGAAAACAAATACGGCAAATACCAAAGTCACGCATAAAAGCGTTGCCTCTTCCGCAACGAAAACATCGATTTTTCTGTCGAGTAGAAAATTTTGGTGTCTTTAAAGCTCTTGCTTTGACTGATGTTTTTGCCATCCCATTAAAAAAATTAAAATAATAAACTTACTGCTTCTTACAAGTCCACTGATTTTCTAACGGGACAAGTAAATAATTACTGGGATTGCTTCGTTAATATCTCACTTTTTTTCTTTAAGTCTTTAAAAGTAAAGATTCAAAGGAGAAAAATGGATTAATCAAAGCCCTATTCCCTTGCGTAGAATACTAGCAGATTAAAAACAATTAGTCAAACATATGTACTTATTTACATATATAAGCTGGAGTAGAAATTTTCCATGCCCAACTAGAGAAAGATGTACCACACTGAGTAACGGCACCACCCTCCCTGGCGGGGTCAATAAAAGTAGGATATTGGGCATACATGGAATTAGTCCAGCCAACATCCGAGATGGCGAGATCTAGAAGAGCATAATCGGTGCCATTAGATTTATAGAGATAACAACTAGTACTATTAGTTGCGTTCATAGTAGGGTCAGCGGGAAAAGTAGGCATATACGTAGAAACAAGACCTGGAATAACTGCATTAGCAGCAAAACTACCCCAAGAAGCACATTGACTTTGCGAAGCCCCCCCAGTTGTTGGATATACTCCATAGTCATCATAGTAATTTTCTAACGCTGTTTGAATTTCTCTCATATCAGACAATCTTCTTGCGATGTTGGCCTTGAGACGTGCAGCATTGACACTAGATAAAACAATCGTGGAAAGTAGCCCAATAATGGCAACCACCACCAAAAGTTCAATTAAAGTGAAACCTCGATGAGTATTTTTATATGCTTTTAATAACTTCATCTTAATGAGGATAGGTTGGGTTATTTTGATTAGTCGACTGTACGTTATTTGACACATCAAAGTGAATAAATAAAACAATAGAAACGACGACAATTAATATTATAAGTCCAAATAAAATCCATTCTGCTTTTCGTGGGTCTTTTACTAATCCACCTGAATTTTTCATAATAAATAATATCACTGCAGGGGCAGCTGTCTCATCGTACAGTTTAATGGCTTTATATTTTTTAGTATTATTGGGAATTGGTGGTTGGTCACTCATGGTTATATTATATCTAAAATTATTTTAATGACAAGCACTAGAAGTATAAAATTTGCAATTATTACGGAAAGGTTGAGTCAATTTTACTAGTTGGTGGTACAGGATTTGGGAGATTGAAGTGAATAAATAAAAACACAGAAAAAGCAACCATTAATATTACAAACCCTAAGAGTATCGATTCTGCTTGTCTTTGAGTTTTAACTGCGCCTCTGGATAATTTCATAACCATTTTAACCATTCCTGGAGTAGCTTTTTCTTGATAAGCTGAGATAGCAGCTTGAGCGGATGTCGCCGTTAAAATATCAGTGTCAAAGCTGACTCCATCTATATCATTTTTTCTTGGAATTTCTGGAATTTTTGTAGTTGAAGCAGAAACTGCTTGTAAAGATTGTCCAGTGTGATATTTACTAGCTTCAAATTCTTTAAGAGCTGCGTCTATTTCAGCGTTATTAGGAATAGGTGGTTGATCACTCATGATTCTATTATAAAGAAAATATATATAATGACAAGCAAAAATACCCCCAAAGTAGGGAGTATTTTGAGTTTTAATTATTTATTTAAGGCTTATTTTTTCTTTTCTTCTCCTTTTTTAAAAGGAACTCCGAGAATTTCAAAAAATGTTGTACCTTCTTTTTTGTTTTTAGCAGTTGAAACTAAGGTAATAGACATACCGAAAACATCGCGGATGTCCTCATCAGCTGTTTCTGGAAAAATTGTATGCTCTTTTATGCCAATAGTCAGATTGCCGATATTATCGACAGCTGTGCGATTAATGCCTCGGAAGTCTTTGGTTCGAGGTAAGGCAACATTTACTAATTTTTCAATAAAAGCGTACATTCTCTTGCCACGCAATGTGACAACAATACCGACAGGGTCCCCTTGGCGAATCTTGAAGGATGAAATGGATTGCTTGGCACCTCGCAAAGCACCTTTTTGTCCAGTAATTTTTGCCAAACGGTCTGCAATAGCGTCATTCTTGTTTTTGTCTTTCTTCATCTGTGTGCCAGTGCCACTGTTAACCACTACTTTTTTTAGTCGTGGAGCTGCCATCGCATTTTTGAAATGAAAAACTTCTTTCATCTTTGGAAATGCTTCTGTTTCTTTTTCTTTAATTGTTTTATGTGTTGTTGCCATAATATTTAATCTACCTTTTTAACATTGGAAACGTTGATTGGCATAGCTACACTCACCATTGTTCCCTTTTCTCCAGACTTTCTAGGGCGCTGATGTTTCTTCATCATGTTTAAACCATCAATGATAACTTTGTTTTCTTTTACCAAAGCACGAACAACCTTGCCAGACTTTCCTTTGTCCTTACCGGTAATAACTTTTACATTGTCTCCTTTTTTTATTTTCATATACTTTGTTTTATTCCAGATGTCGGTATTCTGCTTTAGCAGAAGCCTGACATCTGGAATTAATTTTTTAAATCACTTCCTGCGCCAAAGAAATTATCTTTTGGAAACCCTTCTCCGCCAACTCTCTTGGTATTGGTCCGAAAACACGACCTGCCTTAGGGTCTTTCTTGCCTTTTTCTAAAATAACTACTGCGTTGTCATCAAAGCGGATATAGGAACCATCCTTTCGGCGATAAGCACCACGTGTGCGGACGACGACAGCTTGATGCACGTCTTTCTTTTTAACTGCTTTTCTGGGACTAGCTACTTTGACAGAAATGATGACCAACTCACCGAGTGTAGCATATCTCTTTTTAGAAGAGCCCAAAATCTTGAACACCTTTCCTACGGTGCCTCCGGCATTGTCTGTTATTTTTACTAAGGTTTCATTTTGAATCATAAATTTATTCTTTGGAAATTACTTTAAATCTCTTATCTTTAGAAATTGGTTTGGTTTCGACAATTTCTACGGTATCCCCTATTTTATAAACATTCCCTTCGTCATGCGCCTTGTATTTCTTGCTGACTTTATAAAACTTTCCATAAAGTGGGTGCTTCACAAACCTGGAAACCGACACGACGACAGTCTTGTCCATCTTGTCTGAAGTGACTACCCCCTTTAAGGTTTTTCCTTTGACCTCTTCGGTATTCTCTTTTTTTATTTTTGTTTTCATAAATTCGTAATTCGTAATTTTTAATCCGTAATTATTTTTTATTTAATTCGGTCATTGCTCTGGCAATTTGTTTTTTTAAAATGGTGGACTCTTTTACATTCTTTGATCTTGAACCTTCCGCTTTAAAATGAATCACACGCAAAGCTTCCCTTAAGGACACTAATTCCTTTTTGAGTTCTGCCTCTTTCATCTCTTTAAAATTTACTTTGGTATTTTTCTTTGCCATATATTTAAATATTATTGCTTATGCGCTCGGGAAATAATTCTGGTCTTAAGTGGAAGCTTGGTTCCAGCTTTGCGTAATGCCTCACGAGCAACTTTTTCTTCCGCTCCATCAACTTCAAAAATAATTCTACCTGGTAAAACATCAAAACAATATCCTTGTGGGTCACCCTTACCCTTTCCCATGCCTACCTCAGCCGCTTTAGCTGTATAAGGACGGTCTGGAAAAACACGAATCCAATATTTTCCAGTTTTAGTTAAGGTTCGAGAAATAACTTTTCGAGCAGCTTCAAGTTGGTTTGATTTTACGCGTGATTGAGATTCAGACTTCAAGCCGAAAGAACCGAAGGCAAGCTTGGTGCCACGAGTATCTGGATTTCGAGACTTGGGATTATTGCGTCCAGTCTGCCACTTTCTAAATTTTACTTTTTTCGGTACTAACATAAATTAATCCGTCTTTTGTTTACTTTCTAATGAATTTTTTTCTCCGCCCTCTAAAGAAGCACGAGTTGGTTTTTTATCAGCAAAAATTTTACCACGATAAATCCAGACTTTGATACCGACGACTCCATAAGAAAGGGTTGCTCGTTCACGCTTGAAATCGATGTCCGCGCGGAAAGACTGAAGTGGAACACTTCCTCGCTTAAGTTCTTCCGTACGAGCAATTTCAGCTCCACCTAAACGTCCACCCAATACGATTCTCGCACCCTCTACGCCATGCGCTTGCATAACTTTTTCGATGATTTGTTTAATGACTCGACGATAAGGCATTCTTTTCTCTAATCCTTCAGCGATCATGTAAGCGACAATCGCAGCATCAGCTTCAGGGTTGGTGATTTCTACGATTTCTAGCTTAAAATCTTCAGGCTTTGGAAGTCCAAGCTTGTCCATCTTTTTTAAGATATCTTCTTTAAGTTTGGTTGCGCCTTCGCCGTTTCTACCGATAATCAAACCTGGACGAGAAGTCTTAATAATGAAACGAGTAGCTTTTCGGCTTCTCTCAATTTCAATTGTAGACACATACATCCCGCGTAATTTTTTAGTTAAATATTCACGAATCAAAACATCACCTTTTAAGTAAGCGACATATTTTTTAGGGTCGGCAAACCAACGAGACTTCCAGTCTCTTAATATAATCAATCTATGCGCATATGGGTGAACTATTTTTGACATTTTATTTTTTTGCTACTTTTTTAACTACTACTTTTGCCTTTTTAACATCTTTAACTTCTTTGGTCTTTTTCACAGCAACAACTTTCTCCGCCAAGAGAAGGTTGATGTGACTGGTGCGTTTATTAATACGGTGCCCAGTTCCCATGGCAGCCGGCATCATTCTCTTCATTACAATACCTTTATCTACTCGCAATTCTTTGATAAATAAATTTTCACTTTCAATTCCCATTTGTTTAGCATTGGCAACAGCAGAAAGTAAAAGTTTCTTGATCGGTAATCCAGCACGCTTCGCCAAAAAATCTAGCTCCGCCACAGCTTGAGCTACACCTTTTCCCTTAATGAGTCCCGCCACAAGGCGAACCTTTCTAGGTGATTGTCTGTAATTTTTTAAAAATGCTTTCATGATAATTAATTATTTATAGTGAGTATATAGAACTATTTTTTCTTAGCATCGTCAGCGGCTGCAGTCGCACCTTTGGCGGCGGTTATTTCTGCTTCCTTTTTCTTCTGTTCGAGTTCTTTCTGCATCTTTCCTCCGTGCTTGATAAATTTCTTAGTTGGAGAAAATTCACCCAATCGGTGGCCCACCATATCTTCGGTGACTAAAACTTCGATGTGAACCTTGCCGTTATAAACGCCAAAAGTAAAACCGAGCATTTCTGGAGAAATAACAGCAGCTCTTTTCCAAGTCTTTACCATAGGAGTATTGAGCGGGTTTTTACCAGCAATCTTTGATAAGAGCCTCTCGTCAACGTTTAATCCTTTTTTAATACTTCGTGTCATAATAAAAAGCTCCTAACGAGCTTGGATTTATACTAACAAATAAGGAAAAATTGTCAACTAGATTTTTAAAAACCATTATGTTAAAAAGCTCAAATCAAAAAACTACTTTTTTGGTTTAAATAAAAATACGGGACTAGCAAAATTAGCTGCTAGTCCCGTTGCTTTGGATGTGTAGAAGGATTCTCAGTTCTTCTACCGCATGAGATAGCTCTACGGTGGAGACCAATCCAAAAGAACTATCCTGCTCGAAATATAGTATACAGAAAAAAATAAAGCAAATAAAAATCGCCCAGAAATACTGATGGCCGGCTCCGCGTGTTACGCGAAACCGGCCGTGTTGATGGTTACTTTTTGGTTCCTGCGATAACGCACAGGACCCCGAATCCAATCCCTATTGTCGCGATAATTCCGCGCGAAAGTAAGAGTTGCGTGCCAACGTGATGGTCAGGTCCCATCTGAATGAATACGTCGGCGAAGTGTGTGCCGGCGATGAGCGAGACGATTCCAACGTACGGGCAAACTTTGTCCCAAACCCTATCCCAAAAATCGGTCTGGTTCTCGTTGGCGTTTTCGTCCAAAAATTCAAGAGGCATCTTGTTCTCCGTGTTTCTCGCGCACATCTGTACGCGTGTTGATTGCCGGTTAGTCGTGGCGATGACGTGATAAATACCATACACCAAAGGGAAGAACGATCGCAGAAATCACTCGTAACCACATCTCGGAGCTAGGTCCAAAAACCAGAATTAACCCGGCAACGATGACTAACGTGAAAACGATCCCCGCTTGCGCTCCCTCATTCGTAGTATCTACATCTTGCCGCTGAGTTTGCATGGAATGTACTCCTTCCCCTATAACATATCACATAATATCCTAAAAGTCAAGTAAAAATTGGGCAAAAAAAACGGGCTTCCGGTGTGAACACAGAAGCCCGTTGGGAGAATGGTGCAAATGGCGCAATCCATCCCCTGATAGGTGGTATCAAGGGAGCCAATGGGGCTACAACCATCAAGGCATAGTCATTGAAGGGAGCCACCTCCTCAATACCACCGTCCGATAATATAACATACTTATAAAAAAATACAAGTCCAGATAATAAAATTTGGGTAAACAAGGTAATGGGGTTCGCCGACAGAATCGACGAACCCCATTTTGAAGCCTTAGTAGCAGCCTCGATTGTCGTAGCGTATGAGCGCAGGACGCTCACGCGGAGCACGCACTGCAAGTTTGACGGCTTCGTACCCATCATCTGAGGAGTGAGCAACGAATGGCTCACCGCGACGGTAAGTAGAAGCGGAAACAACGGTAAGTGTTTGCGGTACTTTTGTGTTCTTCTTCATCTCAAGTCCTCTGTGTGGATAGGTTGGCTTCCCATCCTCTGCTGTGAACATTGACATTGTGCTCTGCTTACATTGGACAAACAAAGCAGGAACTTCTTATCTTTATTTATACCACTTAAAATAATTAACACAAGGGGAAAGTAAACATGAAGATGGGGTTCGCCGACAGAATCGACGAACCCCAAATTTGATATCTGCTACACCCGATACATCAATCTGTCTCCCCTCTCTGCTGACAGAGGAGACGCGACCACCTTCGGCTCAACACCACGCCGTGCGTCGTCGAATGCCTTCGACAAACCTCCAGGCTGTTCTCCTTCTTGCCGAGATTGGTTGTATTTCAAAAGAGACTGCTTTGAAGACTGGTTGCTCTGATGTCTTGATCCTGAAGCGCTTGATTTGCTCATCGTTTCTCCTTGAGGGGTTGTGTTTGTTAAACAACTTAAACTAAAAAGGTGCATATCTTTTTTAGTTATAACACTTAATTAAAATAACACAAGGTAAAATTTTTAAATTGAGTAGACATAGCGAGGGCGCCGAGTTGGTCTCGGCGCCCTTGAATCTTAAATCTCATTCTTTGTCGTCGAAACGCCGACGGCGGCGCGGCTGACGGTTGCGAGGACGGTTTGGCAACTGCTGCGCGTTACGGGTAACCGCTCTGGTAACCCACTTCGGAGCTGATAGCTCCGCACGACGAGTTCTCGTCATCTTTTTTCTCCAAATGGAAAAATGAACATCTATGGAGATATTTATACCACTTTTTCAAAATAACACAATAGCAAAAGTGTATAAAGCAAAAGACGTCGGACATCTGTTGCTACAGGTGTCCGACGTCTTTTGCTTAAGTATTTTTATTTTTTATTTATTCTTCCCAGTCTTACGGCGAGAAACGATAAACACATTAGAGTATTTCTTTGGACCACGAGTTTTGCGTCCACCAGTAACCTTACCCCACATGGTCTTAGGACGTTTGGTTCCGCGACCTTGGCGGCCCTCACCTCCTCCGTATGGATGGTCAACTGGATTCATCGCCGTGCCTCGAACAGTTGGACGAATTCCTTTCCAACGACTGCGTCCAGCTTTACCATAATTTTCCAAATGATGTTCTTCATTAGAAACAGTACCGACACACGCCCAACATTTTTCATTTATTTTTCTGATTTCCGTTGAAGGCATTTTCAAGTTTGTATATCCATCAGCATTTGCGACAACTTGTGCAAAGATTCCTGCAGAACGTCCAATCTTCGCACCACCCATTGGCTTAATTTCAACATTATAAACAAATGTTCCAACTGGAATAAACTGCAAAGGTAAACGATTGCCTGGCTTCAATTCTGCTTTCTCGGAAACGATAAATGAATCACCAGGCTTTACAGACTTTGGCAAAACCACATATCTTTTTTCTCCGTCCTTGTAAACAGCAAGTCCAATGAAGGCTGAACGATTTGGGTCATATTCAACAGATGTAATTTTTGCAGGAATATCTTTTTTGTTGTAAATAAAATCAACTTCGCGGAAAAGACGCTTATGACCAGAACCTTTGTGTCGCATCGTGATACGACCTTGACTGTTGCGGCCGACAGCGCGCTTGAAACCATAAGTGAGCGACTTGGTTGGTGTCGTCTTCGTCAAGACACCACGGTAAGTCACGTTGGTCATCTGTCTTCTTGATTTACTTGTTGGTTTGTATGTTTTCATATACTAAATTAATTCTATCTTGTCTCCTTTTTTTAAATAAACAAAAGCCTTTCTGCCACCCCCACGTGCTCCTTTTATTCCTTTAGACATTGTCTTTTTCTTTGGAATAGAAAGAACATTTACTTTAATTGGGTGAACCTTATAGAGAGCAAAAACTGCTTTTTTTATTTCTGTCTTATTAGCAGAAGCGGAAATATCAAAAGTGTAAACATTTTGCTCTGCTGCAAAAGATGCTTTCTCGGTAACTCTTGGATTTTTGATTATTGTTGTCATAAAATTTATCCGCGAGCTTCTAAGAATTTAACACTTTCGACCGGATTTTCTATTAAAAGATATTTATATTGAAGCACGTCCATTGGATTTAAATTTTTCAAGAAAACTATTTCAAGCGAGGGAATATTTCGGAAACTCTTTTCAGCTTTTTCATCTCGTCCGAATAAAGCTGTCAACACTCTAGGCTTTTTAGAACTAGCTAGTGTCTTCCATCCGGAAGCTTTGGCTAAATTCTTAACAACCTCCACAGCATTTTTAGTTTTGATATCAGACAAAGACAAACTATCAACAAAAAGAATTTCATTGTCCTTTAATTTTTTAGAAAGTACAGAAAACAGAGCTTGTGCACGCATTTTCTTGGAAACCTTTCGCTTATAGTTCTTCTCAGCAAGTGGACCATGGGTGACACCTCCACCAACCCAGATAGGACTACGAGAAGAACCGTGTCGAGCGCGTCCAGTTCCCTTTTGTTTCCAAGGCTTCTTTCCACCCCCCCGTACTTCTCCACGGTCTTTGGTGTCAGCAGTACCAGAACGCTTGTTGCTGCGCATTCCTTCTACCACTTGGTGCACTAAATCTGCGCGCCACTTTGCGGCAAAAACTTTTTCCGGCAAACTTATGCTTCCCGCGTCAGTTCCTTTTTGATCATATATTTTTGCTTGTATTTTTGCTTCCATATTATCTTTGTACTATTTCTACTAAGGTTCCTTTTCGGCCAGCAATCGCTCCTTTAATAAACATTAAACTATTTTCTTTATCAACAAAAACTACTTCCAAATTTTTCTGGAAAATTCTGTCTGAGCCCATTCTGCCTGCCATTCTCATTCCTTTTGGAACGTGAGTACGCAATCCTCCGCCGATACTTCCAGGTTCACGCTCGGAATGCTTTTGACCGTGAGTACGTGGACCACCATGGAAACCATGACGCTTCACAACACCCTGAAAACCTTTACCCTTAGAAATACTGGCAACAGAAACTTTGTCTCCTCCTGCAAAAACAGTTGCATCAATAACATCCCCTTCTTTAGCGGTGTGCTTATCGCTAGGTTTTAGTCTGAATTCTTTTAAGTTTTTATAGAAAGCGCCTTTCATTGCACCAGCACTACCCTTAGAAACTCTTTCTTTTTTTTGTGTCCCAACACCAACTTGTACGGAATCATATCCATCTTTGGCTTTCTCAAAAACTCTAGTCACCGTAATTGGTGGAACAGAAACAATAGTCACAGGAACAACTGTCCCATCTTCTCGGAAATACTCAGACATATTTTCTTTTGTTCCTAGGATAAATTTCATAAAATTACATCATCTTAACGTCAATATCGACTCCGGAAGGCAAAGTTAAATTAGTCAGAGCCTCCACGGTCTTTGCATTTGGATTTATTATGTCAATCAATCGCTTGTGCACTCTTATCTCAAATTGTTCTCGTGTGTTTTTGTAAATAAAAGCGGAACGATTAACGGTATATTTTTTTATTTCAGTCGGTAATGGAACCGGACCGACAATATTTGCATCGTAACGGGTAGCAGTATCCATGATTTGTTTAACAGAAGCATCCAAAATCTTACTCTCGTAAGCACGAACTCGGATACGAAGCACAATTTTTCCATCTGTTGCAGTCTTCTCTTTTTTAAGAGAGGCCTTGGTAGTTTTAGCTACCTTTGCAACCTTTGGTGTAGTAGCTTTCACCGTCTTTGGCTTTTTTATTTTTGTTTCTGTTTCTGTTGTCATGAATTTATTTTAAAGTACAAATCTACCCTATAAACTATCCCAGAATCTTTGTAACCACTCCTGCGCCGACTGTCTTGCCTCCCTCACGAATCGCAAATCTTTGTGATTCTTCTAGGGCGACTGGAGTAACTAATTTAACAGTAATTTTAACGGTGTCGCCTGGCATAACCATTTCAGTTCCTTCAGCCAAGGTAACATCTCCAGTCACATCCGTAGTTCGGATATAAAACTGAGGCTTGTAACCCTTGAAGAAAGGAGTGTGGCGTCCACCTTCTTCCTTTTTCAAAACGTAAATTTCGCAAGTAAAGTGATCGTGTGGAGTAGTTGTACCTGGCTTGCAGAGAACTTGTCCACGGGTAATGTCTTCTTTCTTCAAACCACGGAGAAGAACTCCAGCGTTGTCGCCAGCCATACCTTCTTGAAGATTCTTGTTAAACATTTCAATTCCAGTAACAGTGGTCTTTTGAGTTGGCTTGATTCCGACGATTTCAACTTCTTCACCAACTTTAACGATTCCTCTTTCGATTTTACCGGTCACAACTGTTCCACGGCCTTCAATTGAGAAAATATCTTCGACTGGCATCAAGAAAGGTTTCTTAATATCTCGTTCTGGGATTGGAATATAAGTATCAAGAGCATTTACGAGTTCAAGAACTTTCGCTGCCCAAGGGTCACTGATGTCTTTTGCTTCGAGAGCCTTAAGAGCAGAACCACGGATAACTGGAGCGCCTGCGCCATCAAAGCCTTGCTTGGTAAGAAGTTCACGAATTTCCTCTTCAACGAGGTCAATCATGTCTTTATCATCAACCATATCGCACTTGTTCAAGAAAACAATAATCTTTGGAACACCAACTTGTTTTGCAAGCAAAACGTGTTCACGAGTTTGAGGCATCGCTCCATCGGTTGCAGCTACCACCAAGATAGCACCGTCCATTTGAGCGGCACCAGTAATCATGTTCTTGATATAGTCAGCGTGTCCAGGAGCATCGATGTGCGCATAGTGACGAGCGTCCGTAGCATACTCGTTGTGTGAAATATTGATGGTTATTCCTCGAGCTTTTTCTTCAGGAGCGTTGTCGATTTGGTCAACTCCACGAAGACGAACAGTCTTTCCTGCCATGTTTAAAACATGCAAGATTGCAGCTGTTAATGTTGTCTTTCCATGGTCAACGTGACCAATGGTGCCGACATTGATGTGCGGCTTATCTCTTTTAAATTCTTCTGCCATAATTTTATTGATTACTAACCAAAACTCAGTGTACGAGAACCAGTCACTAAGGCTTAGTTACTAATGATAATTAATAAACTTTAATAATAAAAAACCAATATAAAAACTGCAGAAAGTGCAGTTATCAAGATAATAGCAGATTAGAAAATATTGTCAAACTACCTTGTTGTGATAAACTAAACAGATGAATATGGAATCTAAAGAACCTAAAAATACACCAGAAAAACCGAAAGTCACAGACGAGAGAAGTGAGCTCCTCGCAGAAGTATTTAAAAGGTATCATAAAGATTTGATTAAATGGTGTATCGCTAGACTAAACAAGCTAACAATAAAAGGTAGTCGTATCTCTAATAATCTAAAAAGTGATGCGGAAGAAATCGTCGCGGATGTCTATAAAGTATTATTGACTGATAAAAATCCCATAGACCTAAATCGTACTGATGCTGAAATAGGAAAATTTTTAAATATTGTCTTAGATCAAGCAGTTATTCATTATGTTAGAAAAATCACAGCTCAGAAAAGATTTCCTAGGGGTGGTTTCGTGTCGACCGAAGAAATAACTGAGGAAAATGACGAGGAAGAATTGCTTGAAAAACTTAAAGAGTATTTTACTCAAAAGACAGACGACACAATAGAAGATGGGCGGTGGCCTATGATAAAAGATGCTTTGGTGGAATTAGAAAAACAAGATAAACAACAAGTGGACATGATTAGAGCTTTGTATCAAGAAGGACATACCTTGGAAGAAATAGGAAAAAGTTATGGTTTTTCAAGAGAAAATGCAAGACAAAGAATTAAAAGGGGTCTTAATAAGATAAAATATCATATTATTCAATACAAAAAACCGCTCAGTTGAGCGGTTTTTTGTATTTAGTCTATTTTTATTTTCTAGCAGCGATGATGGTTTCAGCCACGTTGTTTGGCACGATATCGTAACGGAAGAATTCCATTGTGAAACCTGCGCGGCCTTCAGTCATCGAACGTAGGCCGGTCATGTAACCGAACATTTCTGAAAGAGGAACCACAGCTTTGATAACTTTGTTCATTCCACGGTCTTCCATGCCTTCAATCAGTCCACGCTTAGAGGAAAGATTTCCAGTAACGTCTCCCATGAATTTATCTGGAGTAACAACTTCCACTTTCATCATCGGCTCAAGAATCACAGGGCCAGCTCGACGACAAGCGTCTTGGATAGCCATGCTAGCGGCGATTTTGAAAGCCATTTCGTTCGAGTCAACTTCGTGATAACTTCCATCCCATAAATCTACAGAAACATTGACGATTTTGAATCCAGCTAAAATTCCTCGGTCCAAACCTTCTTTGAATCCTTTTTCACAAGGAGCAATATATTCTTGTGGAATAACACCTCCTTTGATACTATTCACAAATTCGAAACCTTCCGAACGCTTGGTATTCTTTGGTAAATCTTCTACTTCTTCCTTGGTCAGCATTTCCATCGGCTTAACTTTAATCTTTACGTGTCCATAGTTTCCACGTCCGCCAGATTGCTTGATATATTTTCCTTCAGCATCAGAAGTGCCGGTAATTGTTTCGCGATAAGCCACTTGTGGTTTACCAACATTTGCCTCAACGGTAAATTCTCGTTTCATACGGTCCACAATAATTTCCAAATGTAATTCTCCCATTCCGGCGATAATCGTCTCCCCTGTTTCTTGGTCGGTCGAAACTCGGAAAGTCGGGTCTTCTTGCGCCAAACGATTGAGCGCCATTCCCATTTTTTCTTGGTCTGCTTTTGTCTTTGGTTCGATGCGAAGTTGAATAACTGGCTCTGGAAAAACAATACGGTTTAATTCAATAGGATTTTCTTCGTCACAAATAGTGTCAGAAGTAATCGTATCTTTTAATCCGACAGCGGCGGCGATTTCTCCAGCAAAAACTTCTTTCACTTCTTCTCTATCATTCGCATGCATGCGCAAGATACGTCCAATACGTTCCTTGTTGCGAGTACGAGGATTATAAACATAACTTCCAGCTGATAAAGTTCCAGAGTAAACGCGGAAGAAGATAATTTGTCCGACGAATGGATCTGTTGCGACCTTGAAAGCTAGCGCGGCAAATGGTTCAGAGTCGGAAGCATGACGAACCATCGGCTCATCAGTATCTGGATTAATTCCTGGAATTGGTGGAATATCTAAGGGTGATGGCAAATAATCGACAACACCATCAAGTACTAACTGAACGCCTTTGTTCTTTAATGCACTACCAGCATAAACTGGAAAAATTTCATTATTAATAACTGCCTTACGAAGAGTCTTTTTCAAAACATCTAGATTTGGAACAATGCCTTCTAAGTATTCAGTCATCATGGTATCATCGGTTTCAACTATTTTTTCAATAAGTTCTCCGTGGTATTTTTCCGCTTCTGCTTTTAAGTTTTCAGGAATTTCTTTTTCTACAACCTTATTACCCATTTCACCTTCAAAGTAATATGCCTTCATGCGAAGCAAGTCAATCACACCTTCGTGCTGTTCTTCTTGCCCAATTGGGATTTGCATTCTGACCGCTTTTTTTGTCAGACGATCTAATATCGTAGCAAAAGAATGTTCAAAGGATGCACCAGTGCGGTCTAATTTATTTATAAAACAAATACGAGGAACTTTCGCTTCGTCCGCATAGCGCCAGTTGGTTTCGGATTGCGGTTCTACGCCAGCAACTCCGTCAAAAACAACCACGGCACCATCGAGCACGCGAAGAGAACGCTTCACTTCTACAGTAAAGTCAATGTGTCCAGGTGTATCGATGATATTAAAACGGTGTTTTTTAGATTTATCTTTTATGTCTGCATACGTCGGAGTCCAGAAACAAGTCACTGCCGCAGAAGTAATGGTGATACCTCGCTCTCGTTCTTGCTCCATCCAATCGGTCGTCGTCTCTCCATCATGCACTTCTCCGATTTTGTGTGATACGCCAGTGTAAAAAAGCACACGTTCGGTCGTAGTTGTCTTGCCGGCATCAATGTGCGCAATAATTCCAATGTTTCTGACTTTTTCTAACGGATAATCTCGTTCCATAAATTAAATCTAACTAATTAAATATTAAAAAAGCGCAGGGTGCGCTTACCGACAATATATAACATAAAACTATTTTTTGCAAATACGTTTTTTCTAAAAAATTATTTATTTAATACCGCGCGAGTCATTGCTCCAGCCACTCCATCACCCTTTAATCCATTGGCAATTTGAAACTTACTGAGAGCGATTTGAGTCTTTAATCCAAACTTACCATCAGCTGTTCCAACACTATAACCAGCATTATTTAAAAATGTTTGTAACTCCACAACTTCATTTCCCGAAGAACCTCTCTTGAGTAATTGAGTAAATTGAAAAGACGTTGTTGTGGTGGATGTTGGAGTAGTGGTATTACTGTTGCAAGGCAAGCCAGTGGTAACACTAAAACTATTTGTTCCAAGACAACCAGGGAGTGGAGCTGTGGGAGTTCCAGTTGGAGTCGTTGCGGGTGTGGTAGTTGGAGTAGTGGTAGGAGTAACGACTGGAGCTGGCATAGTCATCGCACCAGCGCTGGTAGATTGAGGTGATGTATCCCCCGTAGCATCATAGGATGCTACAGTGAAAGAATATATTGTTCCAGGGGTAAGTGAAGTTACTGTGTAATAAGTATTTGCGGTAGTTCCAATTTGAGCTCCAGCTTGATAAACATCATAGCCCGTAATTCCAAAACTATCAGTGGGAGCAGTCCAAGTTAAATCAATTTGAGAAGATGATACTGGAGTCGCTTGCAAGGATGCTGGAGATAGCGGAATTGTTGTGGCTAATGTGGTAGAACCTGGAGTAGTTACACTGACTGGAGTTGATTGTCCTGAATTATTTCCGAGTGTATCGCGAGCATCAACAGTAAAATAATAAGTCGTAGAAGCCAGCAAGCCATTTATATTGTAATAAGTATTTGTCGTTGTGCCTATCTGCACTCCGTTTTGAAAAATATCATAACCAGCTATGGCGATACTACTAGTTGACGCCGTCCAAGATAAACTATATTGAGATGGTGAAATGGTGTTGATGGTTAAAGTAGGTACAGTGGGAGGTAAAAGAACTGTAGTGGTTGCACTAGCGCTTGTTGATTGTCCTGATGTGTTTCCAGCTGCATCATAAGCTGAAACAGTAAAAGAATAAGTAGTTGACGCACTTAAACCAGAAACATAATAGGAATTGTTTGTGGTCGTTGTAATCTCATTTCCATTTTCATATACATTGTATCCAGCAACTCCCGTGTCATCCGTCGAAGCCATCCAAGACAGATTTACTTGCGAAGAAGAAACTGGAATCGCAATAAGTTGTGTTGGAGTTGTTGGAGGAGTCGTGTCGGCTCCAGCGAAAACATTACGGTTTCCAAGTATACTAAAAGAAACAATTAGCATTAAAGCAAAAAGCTTTTGCAAATTTATTTTTGATATCATATTAAACATATTTTACCATTAGCGATGTATTTTTAGCAAACAAAACTATTTATAAATTTCATGACCTCCAATGTCGGCAAACAAGACTTCATTTTTAGAAATGAAGCGAAAAGCTATCCTAAATTTATAGTTTACTGAAAAACCAAAATATTCCTTGAATTTACCATGGAGCTTATGAACTTCTAAAGTTTCATGATTTGTTCTATCTTTAAATAAATCAATTTTGTCTAAAACATCCTTCTGTAGACCATTCTCCAGTTTTTTAAATTTGCGGACAAAAAATGGAGAATAAATAATTTCAATCATTTTATTAGAATTTTTTTGCTAATTCTCTCAGGTCTCCTCTTAGGCCTTTCCCTTCTGCAATTTCTCTTTCTGATTGAAGAATATTCTGAACTGCTTCGTTTTCTTGATATTCTCTTAAGGCACGTCGAACAACATCAGCTTTGTTCGCGCCTTTTCCGTCCTTAATCATTCTTTCTATGAATTTTTCCAAGTCCCCCGAAATGGGTACAGATAATGTGGTCATGTTTTTTATAAATTATATGATAATGTAATATTATAATATCATATAGTGAAGAAAAAGTGAAGTCAAGATAAACAAAAAATCCCTTTGGGGATTTTTAAAATAAAAAGTTTATTCTAGATGTTGGACATCTGCAAAGCAGGTGTACAACATCAGAAAACTACCAAGCAAAGTGAGCAAAAGCTTTATTGGCTTCGGCCATTTTGTGAGTGTCTTCTTTCTTTTTAATGGCGGCGCCTTCGTTTTTCGAAGCAGCAATCAATTCATCAGCAAGTTTTAAGTGCATTGGTCGTCCTTTTCCACCACGAGCTGCATCACGAATCCAGCGCATAGCTAAGGCAAGTCGGCGTTCAGCACGAACTTCGACAGGCACTTGATAGTTTGCACCTCCGATTCTTTTCGAACGAACTTCGGTCATTGGTCCAGCGTTTCTGAGAGCTAAGTCAAAAATTTCCAAAGGATTAGGATTGCCTGTCTTTTCTTTTATAACATCAAGGGCAGCGTACATAACCTTGCGAGCGGTCTCTTTTTTTCCAGACCACATGACATAGTTAATGAACTTCTCCAATTTTTGAGAGTTGTAAATAAAATCTGGGGCTACGATATTTCGGTTGTTTACTTTTCTTCGCATAATTTTAATAGGCTCTAGGCATTAGGCACTAGGCTTTAGCTTTTCCCTCTCGGGGCTTTTTGTTACCATATAAAGATCTACCTTGTCGGCGCTTCTCGACTCCTTGAGTATCAAGTACTCCGCGTACGATGTGATATCTTACTCCAATCAAGTCTTTCACACGTCCTCCGCGTAGCATGACCACTGAGTGTTCTTGCAAGTTGTGTCCTTCCCCTGGGATATAAGCAGTGACTTCCATGCCGTTCGTCAAACGTACGCGAGCGATTTTTCGGAGAGCAGAGTTTGGCTTTTTAGGAGTGGTTGTAGAAACTTTCACGCAAACACCTCGTTTGAAAGGAGCTGGAAAAAAGACTGGTCTGTTTTTCAGAACATTAAATCCACGAGCCAAGGCGACAGTTTTCGTCTTGGAATGGACCTTCACTCTATTTTTCTTTATTAATTGGTTTATTGTTGGCATAATCTAAAACAGGCGTTAGGCTCTAGGCATTAGCTAAAGCCTAAAACCCTAAAGCCTAGCGCCTAGCTTACTATAAAAAATATTAAATTGCAAGACCTGTCAAAAGATGGAAGAGAAAGGCTAAGATTGGATATAAATAACCAGAGAAGAAAACAATAAATACAAGTAACAAAAGTAGGGAGTATTGTTCGTGACGAAATATTTTTAAGGAAATAGAATCAGGGAAAAAAGAAAAAAGTATTTTAGAACCATCGAGAGGTGGGATAGGAACCAAGTTAAAAATCCCCAAAGCTAAATTCACGATAACAATTGCCGAAGTTATAGTATAAAAACCAGGCTGTAAATTAAGTGGAGCAGTTAGGCGAAGAATAATTCCAAAGATAATCGCAATGACAAAATTTGCGCAGACTCCAGCCGCCGCGACTGCAATGGTCCCCCATTTCCTATTACTTAAATTATTTGGATTATAAGGAACTGGTTTAGCCCAGCCAAACAAAAATGGAGCATGAGTCAAAACCAAAACCGCAGGCAAAAGAATTGAACCAAAAATGTCTAGGTGTGAAATTGGATTTAAAGTCAGACGCCCAGCATCTCGCGCCGTATCATCACCAAAAGATTCCGCCATGAAACCGTGCGAGACTTCGTGAATCACAATCGACATGATAAGTATCGCGATATAAAAAATTGCATTGGTTGCGTCCATACAAATTCTATGATAGCATGAATTCCGCAATGAAAAAAACGTGTGCGATAACTAAAAAGGGCTCAATCGTCGGAGGCGGATACTCTAATCGTACTCGTGCAACCAAATTCAACCCAACCGGCAAAATCCGAAAATATCCAAATCTTCAAAAGAAGAGAATTTTTGTGCCTGAATTAAATAAAACTGTAAATATTGAAGTTTCTACTCGCGGCATGCGCACCATGAAGAAAAACGGCGTTCACGCTACCCTCCTTAAGGCTGGATTGATAAAAGCAAGATAGTCTAAACAAAAAAACATAAAGAAAAATCCCCGCGAAAGGTTCCAGCAAAGCTGGAGTAAGCGGGGATTTTTCTTTATGTTTTTTGTTTTTATTTTTACGCTGGCACGAAGGTCAAGGCTGTACCTTTTTTGCCACTGCGGCCGGTTCGGCCGATGCGGTGTACATATGTATCATATGTCTGAGGCACGTCGTAGTTGATGACATGCGTAACGTCTGGAATATCTAGACCTCTGGCGGCCACATCTGTTGCAATTAAAATATTTATTTTGTCTTGTTTAAATAAATCCAAGGTTCGAATGCGGTCACGACTTCTCTTGTCGCCATGAATGCAACCAACCTTAAAGCCCATGCGAGCTAAATCTTTTGTAAGCTCATCTACATGGTGTTTTCTTTCTCGGAAAATCAAAACTTTGTCAGAGCCTTCTTTTTTTAATATTTCATTTAATTTTTCTAGTTTCTCTTCTGTTCCTCTTGCACGCACTACGTCCTGATCAATATTTTTTGCTGTTTCACCAGAAATAACTGAAATAAAAACAGGATTCACTAAATATTGTTCCGTTAATTTCTTAATATCTGGAGAAAGCGTGGCAGAAAAGAAAAGTGTCTGTCTTCCCTCTTTGGGAGTCTTGCCGATGATGTAAACCATATCATCTCGAAAACCCATATCGAGCATGCGATCTGCTTCATCTAGCACTACAGAGTGACACGTAGATAAATCTAAAACTTTTTTATCAATCAAGTCTTTGATACGTCCGGGTGTGCCGATGACAAATGAAACTCCCATTTTGATTTCACGAATTTGTTTCATGATTGGAAGTCCACCTACGCAAGCAACAGAAAACATTCCAAATCCGAAAGCAAGATTTTTAAAATCTGATTCGATTTGCAAAGCAAGCTCCCGAGTCGGCGCCATTATCAAAACGGTTTCTTTTTTGTTTAGTCCTTTGGTCTTGGCAATTTTTTCAATCAAGGGTAGAAGGAAGGCTGCTGTCTTGCCTGTGCCAGTATTTGCCATACCAAAGACATCCATGCCTTTCATGATAGAAGGAATGGCTTGGTCTTGAATTGGTCTTGGACTAGTAAATCCAGCTCGTTCAATATTTTTGTGGAGCTGTGGATTAAAAGGAAAGTCAGCAAAAGTGTGTTTAGAAACATATGGTTTTTCTTCCACCATTTGTCCTTTTTTAATGAAGCGAGAAAAATCAATTCGGTCACCGAATCTTTTTTTACCTCCTCCACCACTTCTTTTAAAAGTAGGTCGAGAATTATAATTTCCTCGGCTATTGCTGCGGATGCTTCGAACAGGGCCACTACTTGGTCGACTGCTCGTATTAAAACTCTTTCTAAATGGACCACCAGAAGTGGAACCTAAAGGCGATCTAGCCGAAGCTGGACGCGCAAAACTGCGTTTATTCATCATACTTTTCTTTGTGTCATGGACATCAATCACAGGACACAAAAAGTCTAGATGATTTCCATAAGCGTCAGTCTCGTTAAATAATTAGGTGAGAATGATTATTTAAAGAGTAGCACTATAGTTATGGTTTGTCAATGTTTGAAACTGTGCTAGTATAAAGAAATAAATGAAAATAAAGATTTTATACGAAGATTCTAACATCCTAGCCATCGATAAACCTTCTGGCATCGCAGTACATGGCGACCTACGCAGCAAAGAAAAGACTATCGTTGATTGGGTTTTAAAAAATTACCCAAAAATGAAAGGAGTCGGCGAGCCAATGGGAGAAATTTCGCGGCCAGGTATCGTACACCGCTTAGACAAAGATACTTCTGGGGTTTTACTCTTGGCAAAAAATCAAAAAACTCATGCACTTTTAAAAAGTCAGTTTCAAAATCACGAAATAAAAAAAACTTATATCGCAATTGTTTCTGGCTGGGTGAAAGACGAGCACGGAGTTATCAATAAACCAATCGGCCGAAGTCCGACTGATTTTAGACGTTGGCTTTGCGGACGCGGTGCCCGTGGAACATTACGTGAAGCAATAACTGAATATAAAGTTTTAAAAAGATTTGAGGCTCCAGAGAAGTTTTCGCTTCTAGAAATAAAACCAAAAACTGGCCGAACACATCAGATTCGTGTACATATGAAATTTTTAAATCACCCAGTAGTTTGCGATTCGCTTTATAATCCTGACCAACCGCATCCTAAAGAAATTTCTCGCATGGCACTCCACGCCAAATCTATAGAATTTAAAGACCTAAAAGGTAAAACAATAAAAGTTGAATCCCCTATTCCTTCCGAGTTCAAAAAAATGATAAAATAAAGTATGCAAAGCGAAACTAAAAATTGTCAGAATTGCAAAAAAAATTTCGTGATCGATACGGAGGATTTTAATTTCTACAAAAAGATGCAGGTTCCTCCACCAACTTTCTGCCCCTTGTGCAGAGCGCAGAGAAGACTCGCCTGGAGAAACGAGAGAAAATTATTTAAAGTAAAAAATTTCTTAACTGGCCAAGATATTTTTTCTTCTTATCCAACAGAAAGCGGTAGAAAAATCATGACCCGAGAAGAATGGTTCAGTGATGACTATAATGATATGGAGTATTCTCTAGATATTGATTTTACTAAGCCATTTTTTGAACAAATTGAAGAATTAAATAAAATTGTGCCAGTGTATAACTTCAACAACATTGGTACGGTTAATAGCCCGTATGTCTTTAATGTTTCTTATGTGAAAAATTGTTATCTAATCGTCAACTCAAATTTTTCCGAGGACTGTATGTATGGCAACGGCGTAGATTCGTGTAAAGATTCCAATGACAATTCGCACGTAAGTCAATCCGAGAGATGTTATGAGTGTTTTTGGATCAGACATTGTTATCAGTGTTATTTTACAACAATGTCTTGGGACTCAAACAATCTTTATTTTTGTAGAGATTGCGGAGATTGTAATAATTGTTTTGGTTGTGCCAACCTACGTGGTTCATCTTATTGTATTTTCAACGAAAAATATTCAAAAGAGGATTATCAAAACGAAATTAAAAAAATGCGTTTAGATACAGTTGCTGGATTAGAAGAAGCGAGAGTAAAAACTAGAGCATTTTGGAAAAATCAGCCAACTCGACATCAACAAGGCGTAAGGAATTTAAATTCAAGCGGTTCTTATGTGACAGATTGCAAAAATGTAAATGATAGCTATCTGATCAGAGAAAGCGAAAACATGCGTTACTGCCAGTACATGCAAGTACCAGGGAATAAAGATAATTATGATTCCTGCAACTGGGGAGAACATACGGAAATGAATTACGAAACGTTAGAATGCGGGGAAAATTCTTATAATAATAAATTCTCCCGCAGCTGTTGGCCCTCTTCTAGAAACAACGAGTACTCTACTCACCTTTTCAGTTGCTCCGATTGTTTTGGATGCGTCGGCTTAAAAAAAAGACAGTACTGCATTTTAAATAAACAATGTACAAAAGAAGAATACGAAACTCTTGTGCCAAAAATAAAAAAACACATGGATGAAATGCCTTACGTTGATTCAGAAGGGATAGTTTATAAATACGGAGAATTTTTCCCAACAGAATTTTCACCACTCGGATATAACAACACCGTTGCCATACAACATTTTCCGATGACTAAAGAAGAAGCGCTGGCCAAGGGATATGAATGGATAGAAGTACCCCGTGGTGAATATAAAATTACCAAGAAAGCCTCGGACTTGCCAGAATCGATTGCTGAAGTCGATGAAAATATTATAAAAGAGGTCCTTGAATGTGAAAATTGTAAAAATCCATATAAAATCCTAGAGAATGAATTTCTGTTTTATAAAAAAGAAAAACTTCCCCTGCCCCGCATCTGCAGTGAGTGCCGACACGAAAGAAGAATTAGCGATCGATTAAAGATCCAATTACATGAAAGGTCTTGCATGTGTAAGGGTGACACCGACCAGAGTGGTTTATATAAAAATACCGCGGTTCACAATCATAAAGATTCTCCTTGCGGCGAACAATTTAAAACTGGTTACTCCCCTGATCGCCCAGAAATAGTTTACTGCGAGCATTGTTACCAGCAGGAAGTGTACTGACCCCAGACGTGAGTTTGCCTAAAAAAATATTTTATGTTAGATTAAGTCCACTATGGCAGGAAATAAAATCAACAAAATAAAGTTCACACCAGTAGACATAGAAGAGCGGAAGTCGCTTGATTTCAAAGCTGGCGACACTATCAACGTCTGGTCTAAAATTCCCGAAGAAAAAAATGCTAAAAAAGGAGGAGAAGTGAAGTTTCGTTTGCAGGCTTTTGAAGGAATTGTGTTAGCTCGCAAACACGGCAAAGAAGCTGGTGCTACTTTTACTGTTCGTAAGATTGCTTCTGGTGTGGGTGTTGAAAGAATCTTCCCTCTTTACTCTCCAATGATTGGTAAAATTGAGATTACCAAGAAAGCTCATGCTCGCCGATCAAAACTATACTATATTCGTACGAAGGCGGTAAAAGATGTTCGCAAAAAAATGCGTTCTGTCACTAGCGTCGAAGACGAAGCTGAAGCAGTCGCTCCTGCCAGCAATGCTTAAAGCACAGCTTTTGCAGGCTGGGAAAAAGCTGAATAAAAAAATTCAGTTTGATATACTAACTAAAGCAGTTTGATTTGCTCGGGTGGCGAAACTGGTAGACGTACTACCTTGAGGTGGTAGCGCCCGCAAGGGCATGGGAGTTCAAATCTCCCCCCGAGCACAAATTTTCTATTTTTAGAAAATTAAAGTTTTGTTTTCTACATGGTGGCTATGGTGTAGCGGTAGCACAGAGGCTTGTGGAGCCTTTAGCTCGGGTTCGATCCCCGATAGCCACCCAATACAATTTTATTTCTGTGATCCAAAAACATCCTCCCAAAGATCTTTTTCTTTCTCAGCAGGTTCAAGGTACATTTCCCGACCCGCTTTATATTCTCCCATTATTTCTTTTCCTTGTAGTTCCTTGATTGCCTTCGCCACTTCTTCTTTGCTACCCATTTTTACAAAAGCATAACCCATAAATCGCCCAGACCCAGAATCAATTGCAAGCTTCACCTCCTTTACATTTCCCGCTGCAGCAAATGTTTCTTTGAGCAACTTCTCAGTCGCATCAAAAGGCATATCCCCTGCATAAATCCACATATTTATATCCATTAGTATAGTATAATTGTTTTTATGAAATGGAGCAATATGGAGTTAATAGAAATACTTAAAAAGGGCGGTGTTGCCGTCATGCCAACCGACACCATTTACGGTATTGTGGGGCTTGCGCAAAATGTCGCCACCGTGCACCGTATTTATAATCTTAAAAAAAGGAATCCAGAAAAACCTTGCATAATATTACTTGGCGACATAAAACAGTTGGAAGAATTTTCTATTACTTTATCCGAAAGGCAAAAAACCGTGCTCGAAGAATATTGGCCGGGTCCAGTGAGTGTTATCTTTGATTGTGTAGACGAAGCGTTGAGTTACCTACATCGTGGCACAAATACTTTAGCCTTTCGCCTTCCCTCTTCGGAATCTTTAAAAGATTTACTTAACAAAGTCGGACCACTCATTGCGCCCTCTGCCAACCCAGAAGGATTGCCACCAGCGCAAAACACAACAGAAGCAAAAAAATATTTCGGTGATTCAGTAGATTTTTATTTAGATGGAGGCACAATTACAGGCAAAGCATCGAAGCTCATTAAATTGCATAAAGATGGAACTGTCTCTATACTTAGAGCGTGAAGAAGAAACTGAAAAAACTTTTTAAGATACTAGGTCCTGGACTGATTACAGGCGCAGCTGATGATGACCCATCAGGCATTGCCACTTACTCTCAAACAGGCTCGCAGTTTGGCTACGGACAACTCTGGACAGCACTATTATTATTACCATTCATGACAGCAATTCAGGAAGCCTGCGCCAGAATCGGCGCAGTCACTGGTAAGGGAATCGCCGCAGTTATAAAAGAAAACTATAGCAAGAAAATTCTTTATGGAGCTGTGGTTTTAGTGGTCATCGCCAACACTATTAATATTGGAGCTGATTTAGGAGCAATGGCTGCAGCTACTCATTTAGTGATACCAATCAATCTTGCACTTTTAACACTTTTTTTTACCGCCTTAATTTTATTACTAGAAATATTTGTCTCTTATAAGGAGTATGCAAAAATTTTGAAATGGTTGGCACTTTCATTGTTGGCATACCCGCTTACTTTGTTTTTAGTGAAGGAACCTTGGCTCACAATACTAAAGGCCAGTTTAATTCCCCACATACAATTAAGCTTTGCATTTTTGTTTATCATCACTGGAGTGTTTGGAACAACAATCTCTCCCTATATGTTTTTCTGGGAAGCTTCAGAAGAAGTGGAAGAAGAACGAGAGAGGCATCTCATAAAGCACGGCGAAACTCATATCACAAAATCTTTTCTGAAGGCTTTAAGAATCGATAATTTTGCAGGCATGCTGTCGTCGGAAATTGCCACCTGGTGTATCATCGTCGTAGCAGCGACCGTTTTGAATGCAAACGGAGTAACTAATATTGCTACAGCCGCGGATGCTGCTAGGGCCATAGAGCCATTGGTTCATACTTTCCCGTATGCAGGATTTTTGGCCAAACTTATTTTTGCCGTCGGAATTGTCGGGCTTGGGCTGTTAGCTGTACCGGTACTTTCTGCTTCTGCCTCTTATGCGGTGGCGGAAACACTCAACTGGAAAGAAAGTTTAAATTTAAAATTAAAAAAAGCTCATGGTTTTTATGGAGTTATCACGATTGCCACGATTGTTGGCTTAATGATTAATTTTATAGGCATTGACCCTATAAAAGCGTTAGTTTACACTGCGGTGTTTAATGGGGTAGCTGCTGTTCCTCTTATATTCATTATTAGCAAAATTGCTAGAAATGAAAAAATTATGGGCGAACACAAGAGCGGCAACCTTTCCAATGTGTTGGTATGGGGAACATTTATTATTATGGGAACAGCTGCAATTGCTATGTTTTTTACTCTTATACACTAAAAATGGAAATCAAGAAAAATTACAATTTGTCTAAACTAAATACTTTTGGCATAGACGTAAATACTGACTTTTTTGCGGAAATAAAATCCGAAAATGACATTGAGGAGCTTTTTAGTTCACCAGAATTTAAGCACTATGAAAAAATCTTTCTGGGTGGTGGAAGTAATATTTTGTTTACGAAAGATTTTCACGGCATTGTCATCTTAAATAAACTAAAAGGTATAGAAATCACTGAAGAGAGCAACGAGAGTGTTTCTGTACGAGCGATGGGCGGAGAGATCTGGAATGACCTTGTGCTATTTGCCGTAAATCATGGCTATTGGGGTATCGAAAATTTGTCTCTAGTTCCTGGCACCGTCGGCGCGGCACCAATGCAAAACATTGGGGCTTACGGTTCAGAAATAAAAGAAACACTTTTAAATGTAGAAACTTTTGAAGTAGCAACTGGAAAGAAGAAAATTTTTAACAATGAAGAGTGTGAACTTGGGTATCGCGATAGTATTTTTAAAAATAAAGTAAAAGGTAAATATTTTATTTCCGCAATAACTTTAAAATTGAGTAAGAAAGAAAATAAAAATGTAACTTATCGCGCGCTAAAGGAATATTTGGAAAATAATAAAATTGAAATACATAATTCAAAAGATATTAGTGAAGCAGTAGCCTCTATTCGCAATAGTAAACTCCCCGACCCAAAAATCTTAGGCAATGCTGGAAGTTTTTTCAAAAATGTTTTTATAAAAAAAGATGAACTGCAAAAATTATTACTGGAATATCCAGATATTCCATCCTTCGAGGAGAAAGGTTTAATGAAAATTCCAGCTGGCTGGCTCATCGAGCAGTGTGGATGGAAAGGACGTAAGCTTGGAAATGTCGGTGTCCACGAAAAGCAGGCTTTAGTTTTAGTAAATTACGGAAATGCAACTGGTTCTGAAGTTTTCAATCTAGCAAATCAAATAATTAAATCAGTTAGGAATAAATTTGGACTTGAACTTATACCAGAAGTAAATTTGATTTAGTGCTTTTTTAGCAGTATACTTTCCTTATTAATATTAAGTTATAAATAACTATGGACAAGGAAAATAATAAAAATATGAATATTGTTTTGGCAGTGATAATCTGTTTAGCAGTAGTGGGGATTCTGGTTTTTATCAGCATAAAAAATAAAGTAAATATGGCTTCAAACAATAATGTCACAAATAATCAACCTAGTGGCACCGATAATACTATTAACATTCCAACCACCCCATCAACTCCAACCCCTGCTCCCACCGAAAACACCACAGCCGGCGACGTAGCAAAGACTGGAGATACTGTTTCGATGAACTACACCGGAAAATTAGCAGACGGAACTGTTTTTGACTCAAACATAGACCCAAAATTTGGTCACGTGCAGCCATTTGTTTTTACTCTTGGCGCGGGGCAAGTCATTCCTGGATGGGATACTGGAATCGTCGGAATGAAAATTGGAGAAACAAAGACTCTAGTAATACCTCCAGCGGATGCCTATGGAGCAAATGGCTATCCTCCAACAATTCCCCCAAATGCTACTTTGACTTTCGAAGTAACGCTTTTAGCAATTAAGAAGTAACTTTTCACGCGAATAGCGTGAACAAAACATATGGATCTATTAAAATGCGAGAAATCTAGTCTCTTGAAAGCTCTTTTTGTCTTAGCTCTAATTTTGTGTCTGTATTTTGCTATCCAAACAATTTCTGAAATTAAAAATTATAACGATGTTCCAGCCGACGTAACAGTAAACACCATGAGCTTTGACGGAGAAGGAGATGTTTCGGCTGTACCAAATTTGGCAACCATTAGCTTTACGCTCGTAGGAGATGCTGCAAACATGCAAGATGCGCAGACCAAAGTCACAGCCAAGGAAACAGCTGTATTAAATTTTTTAAACACTGACGGTATAGCTAAAGGTGACATACAAACACAAGACTATAGTTCATATCCTCAATATCAAAATCAGAATGCTGTTTGTCCACCTACGCCAATACCTATGTCTGGAGGAATTGTTTCTAATATTGCTGTGTATTGTCCTCCTTCAAAACAAATTTTAACTGGATATGAAACTTCTGAGAATATTTCAGTAAAAGTTCGCGACCTCACAAAGGTTGGAGCTGTTGTTGCGGGTATTGGTACAATTGGTGTCTCAAATATAAGTGGTCCAAATTATTCCATTGAGAATCAAGACGCACTACAAGAACAAGCTCGTAAAATTGCGATAACTAACGCTGAAGCAAAAGCGCAAACTCTTGCAAAAGACCTAGGTATCAATCTTGTCCGTATTGTAAATTTCTCTGAAGACAATGGCTCACCTATCATGTACCCTAAGGCTATGGCAATGACTGTATCCAGCACCGCCAACGCTTCCGCACCAGCATTACCTACTGGAGAAAATAAAATTACCTCAAACGTCACAATAACTTACGAAATAAGGTAGAGTTGACTATTTAGGGAAAAAGAGTAGTATTAAAGAAGCCCTCCCGAGGGGCTTTTTTAAAAGCCTAAAAATTTTGAAAGAAATCAATGTCAAAAATTACTGAATATTTTAAAGAAACCAAAGCGGAATTAAAGCATGTTATCTGGCCATCCAGAAAACAAACCTTTTACTACACCCTAATTGTTATTATTTTGTCGGTTATCATCGCGTATTACTTGGGTGTTTTTGATTTTATCTTTTCACAAGGATTACAGAAAATAATAACACCTTAAATATATGTCTAAACAAGAAACAGAAGGAATTAGAAATTGGTATGCCATACACACCTATGCTGGATACGAAAACGTTGTCTTGCGTAATTTGCGTCAGCGTATTGATTCTCTTGGCATGAATGACAAAATTTTTAATGTTATTGTTCCAGTTGAGAAAAAAATAAAAATAAAAGCTGGCAAGCGCGTAGAAGTGGAAGAAAAGATTTATCCAGGCTATGTTTTAGTGGATATGGTTGTGACGGATGATTCTTGGTATGTAGTACGTAACACACCGAGAGTCACTGGCTTCGTTGGTGCTGGAGTCAACCCTGTACCCTTAAAAAAAGAAGAGGTGGACTATCTCTTCAAGAAAATGGACACAGGCACTCTCAAGCACAATATCGATATGGCTATCGGAGAAACAGTTTTGATTAACGATGGACCATTTAAGGATTTGGAGGGCAAGATAAATTCAGTAGACCAAGACCGAGGTAAAGTTAAAGTTCTAGTTTCGATGTTCGGTCGCGAAACTCCAGTAGAACTAGACTTCTTGCAAGTAAAGAAGATTTAAGGTAGATTAAGAAATATATAAGAGTCGCGCTAAAAGGACGATTGCGCGACATAATTTCGCAAAATTAATTATATGGCAAAGAAAATAACCAAAAAAATAAAACTACAAATTCAGGCCGCAAAGGCTACTCCTGCTCCCCCGCTTGGACCCGCACTCGGACAGGCTGGTATTAACATTGGGGACTTCGTCACCAAGTTTAACGCAGCTACTGCCAAAATGGCTGGCGATAAAGTTGGCGTATCTATTACCGTCTACGAAGACCGCAGCTATGATTTCGTCGTTAAGACTCCTCCAGTCACTGGTCTAATCCTAAAAGCGGCCGGTGTGGAAAAAGGTTCTGGTAAAAATAAAACTACTAAGGCAGGAAAGATAACTCGCGCTCAAGCTCTCGAAATAGCAAACAAGAAAAGAGTAGACCTAAATGCGAAAGATGATGAAGGTGCTATCGCAATCGTTGCCGGCTCCGCTCGTTCTATGGGCATCGATGTAGTCTAAATAAACTTAAAGTTACTAAACAAAGCACCCCATAAACAGGGTGCTTTGTTTTTTGTAGTTTTAGAGTATATTAGAAGGAATGAAAAATGACATCAACAAAAAACCACTTCCTTACCTGACAGGACTTGTTCAAAAATTTGCATCCAAAATAGGAGCAAGGGTTGTCGTCGAACCAGAGTGGGGTTTTGTAGCCCAGATAATTTATAAAAATGGAGTAGTCAGATCAATCAGATATCTTTCGTTGGATTTAAATCACATAGCTGCTTCAGACATAGCCAAAGACAAGGACTATGCTAAATTTTTCATGCAGAAGAGAGGCTATCCTGTAGCAGAAGGAAAAACAGTTTTTAAAGATTCTTGGGCAAATTCCATAAAGAGTACTCGCAAGATTGCTTATGGCGTGAGCTACGCAAAAAAACTCGGTTATCCTGTCATCACAAAACCAAACAGCCAAAGCCAAGGTTCTGGAGTTTCTGTGGTCTGGAATGAAAAAGAATTAATTTCATCTCTAAAAAAGATTTTCAAAATTGATAAAGTAGCCATTGTCGAAAGATATTTACCAGGACATGATTACCGCATTGTTGTATTAGATAAAGAAATTATTTCCGCTTACGAGCGCATTCCCCTTTCCGTCACGGGAGATGGGAAAAATTCTGTCTTGTCACTTTTAAAAGAAAAACAAAAACAATTTTTAACACAAGGACGAGACACAAAAATAAATTTTGCTGATCTAAGAATGAAATTAAAATTGCAAAGAAAGGGATATTCTTTTAGAGATATCATTCCAAAAGGCCGCCAAGTTTTCTTGCTTGATAATGCAAATTTATCTACCGGCGGAGATTCTATAGACGTTACAAAAAATATTCATCCAAATTTCGCTAAAATTTCCAAAGAACTTACCAAGTCTATGGGTCTGCGTATGGCGGGAGTGGATATTATGGTCACTAAAGGAAACATTACCCAAAATCCCAAAGATTGCAGTTATTATATTATTGAAATCAATGCTGCGCCGGGTTTGGACCATTATGTAACAACTGGAAAGGCACAAAAAAGGAAAGTGGAAGCAATGTATTTGAAAGTCTTAAAAGCACTTGGAAAGAAAGACTAATTGGAGTATATTATAACCATGGTAGACCTTAAAGAACTGCAAAAAGAAGTCATCCGAAACAAGGTAGAGAAAGGTTTCAACACTACAAATACCGCCCTAGAATTTTGCCGCGCATACGAAGAACTTTCCGAAGCTTTTTCAAAATTTAACAAAGGACAAGATGGTGTAGCGGAAGAATTTGCCGATGTAATGATTTTCATCTTGGGAATGTGTGAAAATATGGGTTTTGATTTGGAAAAAGAACTCGTCGCAAAAATAGAAAAAAATAAAAAACGTAAATATTTGAAAAGTAAATCTCCAGACGGAACCGATGTTTTTATTCGTGTCAAAACAGACGAAGACCCTTAATTTTTTATATGAAAAAAGTTACAAAAAAAATTACCAAGGACACCAGACCTTCATGGGATGAATATTTTATTAATCTAGCCGAAATGGTTGGCTCACGAGGCACTTGCGACCGAGGTCGTGCTGGGGCAGTATTAGTAAAAAATAAAAGAATTCTTGCGACTGGTTATGTTGGTGCACCAGTGGGCTTGCCTAGTTGTGATGAAGTTGGACACGAAATGCATACAGTCATAAATGAAGATGGAACTAAATCCCAACATTGCATCCGCACTGCCCACGCGGAACAAAATGCCATCAACAATGCAGCTAGGATGGGAGTAGCGATAGAAGGTGGAACAATTTATTGCAAAATGACACCTTGTTATAAATGCGCTCAAAGCATTATAAATTCTGGAATCCTTAGAGTGGTAACATTAAAAGATTACCACGGAGCAAAAAGAAGCAAAGAAATTTTCAAACAAGCTAAAATAAAATTAGAGATTATCAACAAAGAAATTGAACTATATAAAAATCAATAGTATTTTTATATAAATTTTTCATAAACAGAAAAAGTATAATCAAAAGGATTTTTTTCATCCTTTTTATGTTCTATGTGTGATATTTCATTCCAAACGATTGGAATAATTTCTGGGAAAAAGATATCAGCGTCTTTATCTGCCGCATCTACGTGTGTAATATAAAGCTTTTCTGCAACTGGCATCGTTTGTGCATATAATTCTCCGCCACCAATTATAAAAACTTCTTCTTGGTCATTTCCTACAATGTCTAACGCCTCACTTAAAGAATGCACAATCTCAACACCTTCTTTTTTGTAATTTGCGTCTCTTGTAATAACAATATTTTTTCTGTTTGGTAAGGGTCTTCCGATAGATTCAAAAGTTTTTCGTCCCATAATTACGGTATGGGCTAAGGTAATTTTTTTAAAATGTTCCATGTCCGCCGGCAACTTCCAAAGCAAGGTATTACTCTTCCCTAATTCGTTGTTTTTCCCGATGGCAGCGATTAATGAAATCATAATATTTAAACTGCGATAGGTGCTTTAATCCCCTCGTGCGGATTGTAATCAACCAATTCAAAATCTTCAATTGTAAAATCTTCAATATTTTTTTTATCAGGATTTATTTTCATTTTTGGCAATGCTCTAATATCACTACGACGGGAAAGCTGTAGATTGGCCTGCTCTAAGTGATTTAAATATAAGTGCACATCTCCTCCGGTCCAAACAAATTCTCCGGCTTCAAGTCCACAAATCTGAGCGATAATCATAGTAAACAAAGAGTAGGAAGCGATATTAAAAGGAACACCAAGGAATGTATCACAAGACCGTTGATATAATTGGCAAGAAAGTTTTCCGTCCACAACATAAAATTGAAAGAAACAGTGACAAGGAGGAAGGCCTGCCTTCGCCATTTCATCTATATCAGCCACATTCCAAGCAGACACTATTAGTCTTCGTGAATCAGGTGTTTTTTTAATTTCTTGTATAACTTTGGCAAGTTGGTCTATGTGTCCCCCATTTGGTGTCGGCCAACTTCTCCATTGATATCCATAAATTGGACCAAGATTTCCATAATCTTTGGCAAACTTTTCATCTGTTTTTATTTTTTCAATAAATTCCTTAATGCCGGCACTCCATTCTTCCGAACCAGTTTTGGGTACATTAATTTTATTTCTAATCAAGTAAGCCTTGTAAGGCCATTCATCCCATATATGAACGTTATTGTCTGCTAAATATTTTAAATTTGTATCGCCACGCATAAACCACAACAGTTCATGAATGATTGATTTAATTGGAACTTTTTTAGTCGTTAAAAGAGGAAAACCATCAGATAAGTTAAAACGCATCTGATATCCAAGAATGCTTTTCGTACCCGTACCCGTTCGATCAGTCTTTGTTGCGCCATTTTTTATAATGTGTTCCAAAAGATCTAAATAAGATTCATCAACATGTTTGCCTTGCATGAATAGATTATAACAAATAAAGGAAAAATAAAAAAACCGCCGGACCCCCACGTGGATGGGTCCGGCGGTTTGTGGCACTTCCCTATTGAAGGTTGTACCAACTAATATCTGTGGCCCCAGACGGGACATAAAGCCTGTCATTTAGGGTCACATGCTTGTTGTGCCATACTGCTCTGAAGTTGGTCACTGTTTGTGCGGTGACCAATCCCCACGCGATGGTCTTTCCGAGTTTTCCTTTATGGTGCAAAAACTCAGCCAGACCAAAGACGGTGGCATTGTTGGCAATATTGGATACCAACGAACACCCAACACCTCTAGGACTACACCCGAACACTTTCGCGGGGCGCCCTACTTCGGTGAACCAAAGAGGACTATACCCATGCAAAATGTCTTGACACGGCTGAACACCACACATAGCACGATACTCCACGTGCTGGGGATGGTGTAAAAAATCAACCGTTGTGCTCATATCTGCATGAACACTCGACACAAACAAGCTTTGCAAGAGTCGAAAAGACCTCTTTTCAAGCTTGCTTTCGGGTTTAGCCTTTTGGGGTTGTTGAACGTCCGAAGACGTCGCAGACGTTGGAGCGTCAGGTAAGACGTCCTCCAACGGTTGTTGCGCGTGCATACCAAGCGATATGCAACACACAAGGGTTGTGACTGCCAATATACGAAGCAATGTACTTTCTCCTTTCTAAATAGCAACCTAACACGAAAAACATAAAAATCAAAATGTGTGCTTGGTGGAAAATTATATAAAAATAAACCCCCAAGCTGGCCGCCTGGGGGTTGAGTGGTGCGATGTCTAAGACATCTTTGATTTGGGTCGAACCTATAAGCTGGTTCGTCGCCACATGATGAGAAGAACTCACACATGAGAAGCAGTTACCGAGGCAACCATCTCTCTACACTTGAAGTGTATTATGATGTTTTATAAAAGTCAAGCAAGGGGTGTGGATTTACCCGAGGGTACAAATTTTGACACACCCAATACAGTTGTGTCAAAATTTGTACCCTCGGTAGGATATCTTTCCCTACGGGAACAGTAGACCTTTTCAATCCTTCGACAAGCTCAGGATAATGCAAAGCTTTTCGCTTTCTACCCGCAAGCAAAGCAGTTTGCTTGCTCTCGGGCACAAAAATGTGCTCCGCATATTTTTGTGCCCTCGGTAGGAATCGAACCTACATCGAAGCCTTAGAAGAGCTCTGTTCTATCCATTGAACTACGAGGGCATTTGTTCTAAAGCTAAAGTGCGCGGTGTAGGACTCGAACCTACGACCTTCCCGGTGTAAACGGGTTGCTCTACCAACTGAGCTAACCGCGCATTGATTTAAATTAGCATTTTTAGAGCGATGGGTCAACGACAGGTGCGGGCGTTATTAATATTTGATTAGATGTTTGTTCTCTTTCAGAAAAATAATTCAGAACGTTCGCGATGCGATTCTTGTTAACTGTCGGAATTTGTCCATTGTCTTTGGCTGCTGGTAATGCAACTTCTTTATTCCTTTGCACAAAAACATAATAATCAAAACCGAAGGACGCCAATATTATGATAAATGTGCTGAGTACCGCAATTTTCCAATAAAAATTCGCACTTGGGGTAGAACTTCTTTTTTTAAAATTATTTTTTTTCTTAAAGATATTTATTTTCATATAATTAATTTATGGTACAAAGCTTAAAAGTTGTATTTGAAAAACAGCATTCCAACCCGTGCTACTGCTTTTAGTGCCAGAACTGCTGGTAGGGTTCGTAGACGCATCCAACACAGTAGATTTATGAATATCCATCGAAAGGAAATTAAGTTCGTAAGGAGAATTTTCCAAAAGTGTTAAGAATTTATAAAGTTGTTGAAAACTGCCTGAAGCATTTAATTCAACGACCAATCCAGTATTGTTTGCTCCACTACTAACAGACTCCACTTGCGCAACCGTGCCCGTCGGCGGAGCAAGTTGTTCAATCGTGTTTAAAAATGGAACAACATCAGAACTTTGAGCAAAATGGGTTTGGAGTAAGGACCTATCGTTAGAAACTTGTGCTAAAGAATTATTAAGTGAAGTTATGTCGTCACGTCTTAATGCTTCCGTTTGCCAAGCCGCTGTATCTGACTCTGCCTTACTGTTGTTTGTATTTATTTCTCTGTATAAGAACACAAAAATAGCGCAAGAACTGATGAAAAGTAGTGCTGAAAGTAATATTAATATTTTAGAAAAATTATTTTTCATATTAGACTGGACTTAAAGTTAAATTAAACTGCAAATTTGAATCTTTGATGAAGCTGGAAATCGGCAAGTTTATATTCTTAAAGGCTGGATTGTTTTCAAGGGATTGTTCAAAAGAAAGTAAAGATTCACGCGAAGGAGCTGTTCCTAAAATAGTAATTTGTTTACCCACCGTCGGGTCATCGGTATATAAAATCTGAGTAATTTTGATATCGGATGTTTTGCTAGAAATAATATCGCTAATAATATTTTTAGAAATTGGAAATTTATTCTCTTCTGCTTTTTCTACCAAGCTGAGTTTGTTATTCATATCTTGTATAGCCGTCAAGGATTCTTGGCCCAGGAGAGGAACTGTAGTATTTTTTTGTGTTTCCAGTTTTAATTCGGCAATTGAATCTTTGGTCGTTGAAGCAAAATAGGCAGGCAAAAGTGCCACACTAGCAATAAACATTGCAAAGCTAAACATTACCAAAAACAACACCAAGAGCCGATAGTAAAAAGCCATTGCCATTTTTTTCTTATCTTCTTTTGGAATTAAATTAATCATTTTTGAAATTACCCAGAGCAAGACCCAAGGCAGTTGTAAAAGAAAGCACTTGTTTAAAACTAATTTCTGGAATGTAATTTTCGGTATCTATTATGTTGACCCAAACATTAGCCATCTCCACCGTACTCTTCATACTGATAGAAATATAGTCCGTTAGCCCTGTTAAATTTGATTCACCGCCACAAAAAATTATTTTCTTTATTGGCGGATTATTTTTACCTTCTTCGTCTTTATGAGTATGCCAATACAAAAAGTGCTTAACTATTTCATCACGTAAAATAGAAACACTATTCAAAAGCACCGCAAATATTTCTTTATTCTCCGTATTACGCTCTAAACCATATTTTAGTTTCATTTTTTCGGCCTCTTCAAAATTTACATTGAAACTTTTTTGAATTACGTTGGTTAAGGATACGCCTCCAACGTCTAAAGTAGAAGTAAACATCACAATACCACTCGATACAATGAAAATACCAGTGCGCTTTTTTCCGAAGTCGACAATCATATAAGTGTCCATGTCGTCATTCTTCACGACTGCTCGAGATATTGCTTGGGCTTCCAGTTCAAATGCCTCAACCTTAATTTGTGAATGTTCAAAAATTAAAAGGTAGTTATCAATAACATTTTTAGGTATTGTCGCCACTTGAACTTCTATACTTTGCGCATCTTCTTTTACTAATTCATAGTCAAAAATCGCATCTTCTGCCTGAATCGGAACATGTTCTTCTAAAACTAACTCTATTCCCTCTTTTACGCTAGTCAGCCCTTCTTTTTCCAAGCGAAGTTGAAATAAATAAACTTGCTCTTCGGGCAAAGAAACACGCACGGACCTTACTCCTTCTTCTTTTCGCAATTTTGATAAAATTTCTTCCATCCGTTCAGGATTTTGAATCTTACCAGATTCAATAACACCCGCTGGAATGGCCCGCTCTCCCCATCGACGAATTTTCATCCCATAATGAGTAGGTACTAATTCCACAAATTTTAACGATTCATCCGAAATATCTAACCCAAAAGAACGTGCAGCCAAAAAACTCGGTGTAGGAAAACACTTCAGGAAAAGTTTATTGAATGAATCCATAAACATATTTATATTATACTGTTATTTTGCACGGGTGCCAACCTTAATAGTGGAGTTTGGTTCTAAAAGAGAAAACTCTCCATTTTCCCCCGACACCGCCAGTATCATACCTTGACTTTCAAAGCCCCGAATTGTTCTTGGTTCTAAGTTTGCGACAAACACACAAAGCTTTCCGACCAACTCTAAGCAATCTGGAAAATATAAAGAAATGCCAGAAACTATTTGTCTGGGAGCAACCTCACCCAGATCCACTGACAATCGAAGTAGCTTATCGGTATCTGGAATTTTTTCCGCTGATAATATTTTTCCAACGACAATATCAATTTTTTTAAATTCATCTATGGAAATCATAAATTTTTGTTATTTTTATCTAAATATCTTTGTAATATCAATGCAGCGGCTCCTGCATCTACTCTACCAGACTTGATTTGTTTTACCTTACTATGTGATTGAGACTGGTTGAAGTCTTTTTTTGTATCTTTAGAATGTCTAGCTTCAACAGAAGTTAAAAATTCTTTCTGTTTATGAACTGGCAAATTAAACTTCTCTTTTAATTCTAAAATAAAAACTTCAATTCTGCCAGAGAGCGCATTTAACTTTCCCGAAAAATCTACCGATTCTCCAACCACAATTTCTTTGATATTTTCTTTCTTGATTAAAATTTCCAGATTTTCAAAAGTCTTTGAATCGTTCGCTAATATCTGTTTTGGAAAAGCGATAATTCCGTTTTCGTCCGAAATTGCCAATCCTATTCTCTTAGTGCCATAATCCACACCTAAAAATCTAAAATAATTTTTCTCTTTGACCATATTTTAAATACTAGCACAAAAGGTATTTTTCTGTTATTATCATCAGCATGATGTATAGTTTATATAATTCACATGCGCTAAGTTTAATCCTATTGCTTTTGGCAATTTGGACTATCCCATGGAAAGCTTATGCGCTTTGGTTGGCAGTAAAACGCAACCAGAAAATATGGTTTATTATTATACTTATCTTGAACACTGTTGGAATTTTAGAAATTTTCTACGTTTTCAAGATTGCAAATAAAAGTTGGGCAGAAGTGAAAGGAGATTTTCGCAAAGCTTGGAAATCAATATTCGGATAATAAAAGCATTTCTTCTTTTAAATAAAACAAAAACGCTTGGAGGCGTCGCATAGTGGTTTAGTGCACCTGTCTTGAAAACAGGAGTACCGCAAGGTACCGTGAGTTCGAATCTCACCGCCTCCGCAAAAATGATATAATCTTAAAAGGCCGAGTATTTTATTAACTAAATCTAATTATAACTATGATAAAAGGAAATTTTATTGGCGCGGCAATTGTTGCAATAATCTACACGGTTTATATTTTAATGAATCCTAGTGCAATGCACTCAAAAACATCATTTGTATTGGCATTAGTAATTCTAAATGCCTTAACTATCGTGTTGCTATCTTTTGCATTTAAATAAAGACACAAAAAAGTTTTGTGCTATGATTTATATATCCATCAATGGAGCACAAAACTCTGCTAGACACGTATCGTAATTTTGTTTTAAAAATAAAAACTCATCCAATCTATGCATTTGTTGTGTTTGTACTTTTGCTTGGCTTTTTAATTTTCACTTACGCTCACCCGCTCAACACACACTATGAGAATTCGGCTCATGCCAGCTTACCCAGCACAAATCAGCCAGCTGGAACTTTTACTTTAATCACTGAGCCAGACCAAAGCATCACGCCGGTTTTAAATATGATAAAAAACGCAACAAGCTCGATTGATTTGGTAATGTATGAATTCAAAGATAAACAAATTGCCGACGCACTCGCTGTGGCGCAAAAACGCGGAGTAATTGTACGTGTGCTCCTAAACGAAGGTTATTATGGAAAAGAAGAAGCAATGAACGAGCCAGCATATTCGTATTTAGAGTCACTGGAAATTCCAGTCCATTGGACGCCAGAATATTTTGCTTTGACCCACCAGAAAACTTTAATTGTAGACCAAAACAAGGCTTTGATTATGACTTTTAATTTAGCGCCAGAATATTATGCGACCGGAAGAGATTTTGGCATATTAGATATAGACCAAAATGATGTGCGAGCGATAGAAAATACTTTTGAAAATGACTGGACCCATCAAAATGTTTTGCCATCAAATGGGGACGATTTAGTTTGGAGCCCTGGTGTGGATGAAAACATGCTCGTCATTATAAATAGCGCCAAAAAAGAACTAGATATTTACAACGAAGAAATGGAAGACTCAGTAATCACTGACGCATTGATGAATGCAGCTAGACGAGGTGTCGCCGTAAATATCGTCATGACATATCAAAGCGCTGCCAAACTTGCCTTTGGACAATTAAAAAATGCAGGTGTAAGTTTACATCTTTTCCATGGAGAAAAATTTTACATTCACGCCAAAATGATTATTGCAGACGACACGAATGCTTTTCTCGGTTCAGAAAATTTTTCTTATACTTCCCTCAACAAAAATCGTGAATTGGGAATTTTCCTTTCGGACCCAATAATTATAAACTCGCTTGTAAAAACTTTTTATGCAGATTTTAATAATGCAAAAGAATATTGACTATTCGTAGCGAAGAGCGTCAATCGGATTTTTCTTGCCAGCTTTTTGCGCTGGATAAATACCGAAGGCAATACCCGCGACACCAGACACCACTAGTCCGAGAATAACCGAAGAAATAGGAAAGGCAAATGCCCAACCAAGCGAAGGATCAAAAACTGAAATACCAAGATACACCAATCCCACCACTGCCGCACCTGCGGCAATACCTATCGCCCCACCAAATAGTGTTAGTAAAACTGATTCAATTAAAAATTGTTCCAAGATGTCGCGATTGGTGGCGCCGACAGCTTTACGTAAACCAATTTCCCGAGTTCTTTCTGTAACAGAAACCAACATGATATTCATAATTCCGATGCCTCCGACTATTAAAGAGATGGAAGCAATTGCTGCCAAGAAAAGAGTCAAAATTGAAGTGATGTTTCCAAGCAAAGATAAAATATCTTCTTGTGTATCAATCGTGAAATCATCTTTATTTGGATTGGTGATGCCATGGTCTTGCTCTAAAATAAACCCAACACGTGATTTTACAAAAGCGCTGTCGTATTGGGCATTCGCCTGGACTACGATGACATTAAAATAATTAATTCCTAAAAGTTGTGTCTGCGCGACGGTAATCGGCATCACCACTAGGTTTCCAATATCCACACCAAAGGCTCCGGTTCCTCCTTTAGCAAGAACACCGATAACTCTGAAGGAAACATTTTTCAATCGAATAACCTTATCAACTGGATTTACGTTCGGTCCAAATAATGTTTTCGCCAAATCGGGTCCGATAACTACGACGTGGTTCGCCGAGTCAACATCACTTTTGGTAAAAGTCTGGCCGATAGAAACTTTTGCTAAATTACTGACCGTGAAAAAATCAGCCGTAGAACCAGTGAAGCCTTCAGTCACATCATTGTTGCCGTAAACCACATCGCCCTGCCCCCGTACTTCTGGCACGGCATAATCAATTGAGGGTTCACGAGAAAGCGCATCAACATCTCTCTGTTGCAGGCTAGTGATGACGATTCCCTGCGCCGCCGCTGGCGATGAAAATTTTCCGTTAGCTGGTGCGCCTGGAATAATAATAATTAAATTCGAACCAATGCTTTCTACTTGACCCAAAATCAAGCCTTGGGCAGATTGTCCGATAGACATCAAGATAATAACCGAAGCAATGCCGATAACAATACCGAGCATTGTCAAAATAGAACGCATCTTTCCATGCATCAAACTTCTTGTAGCAGTTTTAAAAGCGTCTCTAAAGAGCATATTATTTCAAATCGCGATGGACACGGTTGGCGATTATTTTTTTATCGCTTTCGACAACTCCATCTTTTATTCTAATAATGCGATTGGCAAATTCGGCTGTTTGTGTTTCGTGTGTCACCAATACAACTGTGCGACCTTTGTCGTGCAAAGATTCAAGTATCTCCATTACTTGTAATCCTGATTGTGAATCTAGGTTACCTGTCGGTTCATCTGCAAAAATAACATTCGGGTCGGTCACCAAGGCTCGAGCAATTGCTACTCGCTGTTTCTGCCCGCCAGAAAGTTTCGCTGCTTCAGTATAAAGTTTTTCTTCTAGCCCAACTGCTCTTACGGCTTCTTCTACTAAAGTTTGTCTTCCTTTGGGTGGAATATCAGAATACAGAAGGGGTATTTCTACGTTATCATAAACGGATAATCTAGAAAGTAAATTGAAGGATTGAAAAACGAAACCCATATCTTTGTTTCTTACTAGAGCCAGCTCTTGGTCGGTCATATCATCAATACTTTTACCCTGAAAGGTATACGTCCCGCCAGTTGGTCGGTCTAGAAAACTTAAAATGTGCAAAAGGGTAGACTTACCCGAGCCAGAAGGTCCCATAATAGAAACAAACTCCCCTTTTTCGATTGAAAAAGTAACTCCACGCAAAGCTTGAGTAACTGTTTCTCCCTCCTCTGTATATTCTTTTTTTAAATCATGTAAATCAATCATTACGACTTCAGTCCAATATTGAGAACTTGCTCTCCTTCTGTTACTCCAGAAAGTACTTCAACATTTCCTGTTTCATCTTGAATACCAAGGGTAACTGGATTTTGGACAATTTTGTTGTTAACAAGTGTCTCCACAAAAGTTCCCTGGTCATTCTGCAAAATTGCATATTGTGGAAGAATTAAAACACTCGGTTTATATTTTGTTTGTATATCAATATTTGCTGTTAATCCACTCTTTATGCGAGAATCTGATTTGTCGAATGAAATTTTGATTAAATAACTTATTACTCCGCCAGTATCTGTTTCTGCTGGGGCAATGTAGAATACCGAGCCAGAAAACGTCTCCCCTGGAAAAGCATCTAGTGTCATTGACACTGTATCGCCTAAGTTCACTTTGCCAATATCAATCTCGGAAACACCACCATCTACTTCGTATCCAGAATCAGACATAATGGATACAAGTGGGGTGACCGTAGAAGCGAACTGCCCTATCTTTGCATCAAATTGAGTAACCGTTCCACTAATCGGAGCAATGATTTGAGCATTTTCCAATTTGGCTTCGGCGCTTTGTACACTCGCCTGTGCTTGCTCGACTTGCGCTTGCTCTGCAGCTATATCGGTTGTGGTAGAACCCGCTTTTTTAAAATCCAACGCAGCTTGTAATTGTGAAACTGTTAATTTTTGTGAAGAAATACTTTGAGAAATGGTATTAAGATTAGTAGTAGCAATGTTTACTTCACTGAGCGCAGTAGAAACATCCATCTTATAGGTGGCAAGAGTGGCTGCGCTTAAAGAGGGAGAACTCTGAAGTGTAGTGGAAACATTGTTTAGTAATTGCCGAACGGTCGCAAGATAAGAAATTTCATCCGTTAATAATTTTTCTAAACCAGCATTGGATGTATCAGTATTTGTTAATTCCAGAGACCATTTATTTAAAGCGGTAATTGAATAAACTTCTGCTAATTGTGCATTGGTCTGAGCTTGAGAATTAGAAGTAGCATATGAAAGATTGGCAGTGGATCCAGTGTTGTTAATAAACATTTGACTCATTTGAGTATTAACAGCATCGTTACCCTTTGCGTAAGCGTCAGTAGAAGTATCAACAATGCTGGAGTACATGTTTGCTAGGTCTTGATTTGCTTTATCAAGAGCGGTTTGTGAGACAGCAATATCGTCAGGGGTTGCGCCAGCTTCCAACCCAGCTAGCTTAGCCTGCTCTGTGTCTACGTTCGCCTGAGCTTGGTGTAGTTGAGCTGTCAGGTCGCTGGTGTCCAAATCTGCCAAAACTTGTCCAGCAGAAACTTCCTTGCCCAAAGCAGAATATACATGAGAAATGATTCCACTGCTACCAAAAGCCAAGGAGACACTCTGGCTGGGTGTGGTATTTCCCGTCAAAGAAACTGATTCGGTGATTGGACCACTAACTACCTGAATAAACTGATATTTTGTAGTGTGGTGAAAAAGAGAGTATCCACCTACGCCAAGAAAAAGCAATGTGATGATACCTATCGTAATTTTTGAACGGATAAATTTTTTAAACATAAATTTTTTGATTTAAAATAGTTATTATAGTATAATTATAGCATGGATACGGAAAATGTATCATCCCAAAAATTAAATTGGTCTGCTCTTGAGTACGAAGAAAAAGAAAGAAGTATGGATTGGTTTTGGGCACTCGGTATTATTGTGATAACCAGCTCCATCGCTGCAATAATTTTTAATGATTATTTTTTTGCAGTGTTATTGATACTTTCTGGTTTATTACTCGGATTTTTTGCTGTTAAAAAACCGGATATGATTTCTTATGAAATGAATGACATGGGACTTAAGATAGGAAGTCGAATATATCCTTATGAAAACATAAAATCTTTTTGGGTGCAAACTCCGCAACAAGACAAACCAAACACAAAATCACTACTTTTTATAAAATCAGAGCGTATATTTATGCCAATAATAACTGTTCCGATCACCGAAGAAATCACGGAAGAAATCCACTCTGCGTTATCTTCAAAAGGTATTGCTGAAGAAGAAATGAGGCAGCACCCGTCTGAAAAAATAATGGAGGTGCTTGGATTTTAGCAGACGTTCCACACCTACAAAGCAGGTGTGGAACGTCTGCTATTTTGCTTTTTAGTAAAAAACTGCTAATCTTCAAATGTGAGTTTGCCCTCATAGTTCAATGGATAGAATACGAGCTTGCGGAGTTTGTGATGTAGGTTCGATTCCTACTGAGGGCACCAGCACGAAACAAGCCAATTTATTGGCTTGTTGTAGGAATCGAAAAGCTTTTACTTATTTTTTATTTATAAAAAATGTAAAAGGTCTACTGTTCCCGTAGGGAAAGATATCCTACTGAGGGCACTAGTTGACTTTTTTCTATAAAGTGCTATAATAGTCGAATGCTTAAGAAAATAATTAAATTATTTGGAATAACCCTTGCAACAGCTATGTTTTTTATAGCTGTACCTTTTACGACACATGCTTATAACGCTTCAGTTACAACAGTTAACGCAACCAGCGTTACCCCCCTAAACGTCACTTTTAACGGTATTGTAAATACTGGTGGCTTGCCTGGAGCTGCATGGTTTGAATATGGAACCGACTTAAATTTTGCAAATTCTACTGCTAATAATGACATTGTTTTTAACAGTGGTTATGATGGAAACTATTCCACAAACGTTTCTGGTCTTAGTTCAAGCACAACATATTATTTCCGTGCTGTTGCACAAAATAGTGAAGGAAGAGTCTATGGGAATGTTATGTCCTTCGCGACTGGCTTAGATCCTACTGGCTATAACAACCAGATGTCTCCGACGGCTATCACCACTTCTTTTTCAGTCTTGACTGATACAGCAGCGCAATTTAATTCTTTGATTTTACCTGGTAATAGCAACAGTGCTAATACTTGGTTTGAATGGGGCACGACTACTCAACTTGGTAATCAAACTTCTACGGTTGCTTTAAGCGGAGCTCCGGCAATCAGACACACTAGCACGATAACTGGGCTTGCTGGGGGTACTACATATTATTTCCGCGCTGTTACGCAAAACTCCTATGGAGTAAGTGATGGCACAATTTTGAGTTTCACAACCACTGGAAACCCACCAGTAAACTATACTTATGTTGGTGGAACAACAAGTACTACTCCCACAACCCCAACCACTCCGACAACAATCACCAGCACCGACACCACCACTCCAGTGACCACCAACACTTCTTCACTTTCCTCAATGTTGGGAGCAAATGTGTTTGGAGCTGGATCTTTTTTACCAGTAAACATTTTCGGTTGGCTTATCTTAATTATTTTTATTCTTCTTTTGATACTCTTGAGTAAACATGTCTACAATCAATGGAAGGCGCCAACACACTAATTAGTTGATAGGGTTGATTTTGGTGGCATAAAAATTAAAAAAAAATTATGCTATATTTATACTATGCAGAGCATAAAGAATGATGATTCTACGTCAACAGATGAAGAAATTATTATTTTATATAAAAAAAATCCGGAAGAAGCGTTAAAAATTATCGTGAACCGCTATACTTCTTCTATTTACAATTTTACCGCGCGCCTAGCAAACCGAAATGATGCGCCAGATATCGTTCAGGAGGTCTTTATAAAAATTTGGAAAAATATTACTTATTTTAACCCCCTAAAAGCAAGTTTTAAGACTTGGATTTTTACCATTGCCAAAAACACAACCACTGATTTCTTAAGAAAAAGAAGAAGTCTTTTGTTTTCTGATATGCCCACCCACGCAGGCGGGGAAAAAGATGATGAAAATATAAATTCCTTTGCGGAAAATATTCCCACCGAAGAATTATTGCCTGATTTGGTTTTACAAAAGCTAGAAGACAGTAAATTTCTAAACGAGGTCCTAGATAAATTGCGCCTAGGTTATAAAGAGGTTTTGGTGCTTCACTATCAAGAAGAAATGACATTTGAGGAAATAGGAAAAATCTTAAAAAAACCATTAAATACTGTTAAGAGTCAACACCGCAGAGCCATTATGGAACTTCGAAAAATACTTAACTAACTGCACCAAAATATTTTTTAGAACGTATAATACTGTATGCAAGCTAAACTAACAAAAATATTCAAAAAAGCAAAGTACCAGCCAAGCCCAGATTTGGCTTTTTCTATTTTAAATAAAATGGTTATACATAATAAAAATATGGCAAAGTTTAAGTTATGGATTGGCACTTTCACTGGAATTGCTTCACTCATAACACTCATACCCGTATTCCAAACGTTGTTAACTAACTTATCGCATTCAGGTTTTTACGATTATTTTTCTCTAATTTTCTCAGACAGTGGATTAATGTTTTCTTACTGGAAAGAATTTACTTTATCGCTAGCAGAATCGTTGCCAATGACGAGCATCATTTTTACCCTGTCTCTGGTTTTCATATTCTTGTTATCATTTAGATATGTAATGAAGCAAATCAGCAGAAATCAATTTATTAGTTTTGGAACATTATCAGCTTAATAAAAAATATGAAAAATATACACGACGACCTCGTAAGGGTTTTTGAATCAAAAACTGCTTTAAAAGTTTTGTGTGGAATTGGAATAATGTTAGTTGCTCTTTTGATATTTTACGCTGGAGTCAATGTGGGGTTCCATAAGGCTTCATTCGGGCGTGCTTGGGGGGAAAATTATGAACGCAATTTTGGCTTTGGTCCCGACCACCCTCTGTTGGGCACTGATAATTTTCCTAACGCGAATGGCGCAATTGGCAAAATAATAAAAATAGAACTACCAACCATCATCGTGCAAGATAAAGACAATACAGAAAAAGTAGTTCTATTAGGTAATGACACAAAAATAGAAAAAGCGATGACCTCAATACAGCAAAGCGATCTATCTGTGAACGACTTTGTTGTTGTGATTGGCTCACCAAACGACCAAGGACAGATAGAAGCTAAATTTATAAGAGTAATGCCGCTCGGTATGCCTGTACCACCAACACAGATGCCAGCTCCAATCCAACAATAATATGAAAAATTTTTTCAGTAAAATAAAATTATATGTGTTTACTCATAAGATCATTAGCACCATTATCGTAGTGTTAATTGTCGGCATTGGATATTGGGGTTATGGAAAAATAACCAGCACCGGCGGAACGACTCGTTATGTATTGTCACCAGTTACTAGTGGCACGATTGTATCTTCGATCACTGACAGTGGACAAGTGTCAGCTTTAAATCAAATCAACATCACACCAACCGTTTCTGGCGCTTTAACTGAGGTAAACGTCAAACCTGGAGACCAAGTTTATGCAGGACAAACACTTTTTGTTATTGATGATACAGACGCACAAAAAACAGTCCGCGATGCGCAAATAAGTTTACAAAATGCCAACCTCGCGTTGCAAAAACTCCAACTTCAAGACTCAAACACAAACTTGAACGCTTCTCTCTCACAAGCCTATGATAATGGTTTTACTTCTGTCTCAAATGCTTTTCTAGACTTGCCTTCCATCGAGAATGGTATCAATAACATGTTTTTTGAAAGTACAAATGGAGGTACCCAACAAAATATTGATTGGTACGCTGAACAAGTTACCAGTGCGCAGACAGACCAAGCCAATCTTTACAAACAAAATTTTCTAGATGCTTACAACTTAGCCTTGACCGCTTATAACCAGAATTCTACTGATTATAAATCAATCTCCAGAACTTCCGACAATAGTACGATTGATGGTTTAATATCTGAAACTTACAGCACCACAAAACTAATTGCGGATGAAATACAAGCTGCAAATAACTACATCGACTTTGTCGACAGTACTCTGCAACAATATAACTATAAAATTCCTACAATAATAACAACTCAATTAGCATCACTAAATACTTATACTTCTGAAATTAATTCACACCTAAGTGACATATTAACAGCTGAAACAAATATTGCTAGTAACAAGGATGCTTTTCCAAGTAGCAACTTAGATACTCAGTCAGCACAAATTGCCATCACTCAAGCACAAAATAGCTTATCGGATGCTGAGCAGAATTTATCCTACTACCACATCAAGGCTCCTTTTGATGGAGTCATCTCGAGTGTTCCAGTTATAGTGGGAGACAATGTCGGCTCCGGAACAACTCTGTCGACAATTATTACCTCCAAGGAATTGGCAACGGTTACACTTAACGAAGTTGATGTTGCAAAAATAGCTCTCGGAGAAAAAGCGACTCTTACTTTTGATGCGATTCCAAACCTAACCATTGCCGGACAAGTTGTGGAGATTGATTCTGTTGGAACCGTTTCTCAAGGAGTTGTAAATTATAATGTTCAAATAAGTTTTGATGCTACTAGTGACGATGGAGTCAAGCCTGGTATGAGTGTTAATGCAGCAATCATTACCAATGTTGCAGAAAATGTTTTGACTGTACCAAGTAGCGCGATAAAAACACAGGGCGGAGTAAGCTATGTACAGATGTTTGATACTGCCCTACCAGCTCCACTAGCTGGAGTGCAAGGTTCTCCATCACTAGTTCCACCAAAAAACCAAACTGTAGTAACCGGTGTTTCTGATGGCACATCTACACAAATAGTATCTGGATTAAACTTAGGTGATGAAATTGTCACCAAAACAATCACCTCAACAACCAAAACAACTGCAACAACTACTGCCCCTAGCATTTTGAGCGGAGTAGGAGGCGGAGGAAGAGTAAGTGGAGGAGCCGTAAGAATAGGTGGATAAAAATATAATGATAGAAATAAAAGACATTACAAAAACATATAAAACAGGCGACATTGAGTTCCAGGCTTTAAGGGGCATAACTTTTACCATTAAAGACGGAGAATTTGTGGCGATCATGGGACCATCCGGTTCAGGTAAATCAACCTTGATGCATATTTTGGGAGGACTAGACAACCCAACCAGTGGAACATATTTTTTGGACGGAAAAGATGTTTCTAAATTATCTGATGATGAATTGGCAGATATTCGAAAAGATAAAATTGGTTTCGTTTTTCAATCTTTCAACTTACTCCCCAGAACAACTGTTTTACGAAACGTGATGCTTCCACTTGTTTATGAGGGAATAGAACCAGAAGAAAGAGAGAAGAGGGCAAAAAAAGTTCTTCTCTTGGCGGGTTTGGATGAAGGACATTTTCAAAATCTTTCCAACCAACTCTCCGGTGGACAAATCCAAAGAGTTGCCATTGCTCGTGCGCTAGTAAACGACCCATCGCTTATTTTAGCCGATGAACCGACAGGAAATCTAGATTCTAAAACTAGCGAAATTGTTCTAGGAACTTTTCAAAAATTAAATAAGGAATTGGGTCGTACAATTGTCTTAATTACTCACGAACAAGATGTTGCAGAACACGCCGACCGCATACTCTTTATAAGAGATGGCTTGCTTAGCGAGAAAGAGCCACATATTAAAAAAATAATAAACATATGAAAAACGCTGACTTATTACACGAAACATATTCCGCTCTATCTGCCAACAAAGCGCGCTCTGGTCTCACAATGCTTGGCATTATAATTGGTATAGCTTCAGTTATTGCTATGACTGCCATCGGCCAAGGAGCTCAAAATTCTGTATCTTCCAGTATCCAATCAATCGGAGCAAACTTATTAATGATAATGCCTGGAGCAACACGTACCTTCGGTGGACCTTCTGGTGCTCGTGGTGCAGCAAAGACTTTAACCTTGGCAGATGCTGATGATATAGCGTCTGAGGTTTCAAACGTAGCTGGAGTAACTCGCGAAGTTACCGCTCGAGAACAAGTCGTGGGAACAGGCACGAACACAAATACTACGATTACTGGTGTTGAACCTTCATATCTAACAGTTCGAAATGTTGCTGTTGATGAGGGAAATTTTATTTCTGACCAAAATGTAACAGACGGCGATAAGGTAGCAGTCTTGGGTCCAACGGTTAGAGATACTTTATTTGGTGTTGGATCAACTGATGCCGTCGGACAAATTATTCGCATAAATGGCGCTGAATATACTGTTATCGGAACGACGGTCGCAAAAGGTGGTTCTGGTTTTAGTAATGCCGATGATATTATTTATGTTCCATATACAACAGCGCAACGTTATCTAACTGGAGATAAATACTTAAGTGAAATCGATGTGCAAGCGGCTACTTCTGCAGAATCAACGCAAGTACAAAACGACATTACCACTCTTTTACTTTCTAACCACAACATTACTGACCCAACGAAAGCTGATTTCAATGTTCTGAACGAAACATCAATTCTAGCTACCGCCTCATCTGTCACTGGAACTTTCACTACCCTGCTCGCAGCCGTCGCGGGAATATCACTGGTCGTCGGCGGAATCGGCATTATGAATATGATGCTCACGACCGTAACCGAACGCACCAGAGAAATCGGTTTACGTAAAGCAATCGGTGCAAAGAAAAGTGATATCAATAAACAATTTTTAATGGAAGCAATAATGCTCACCTTTATCGGTGGCTTCATTGGTGTAATACTCGGGTGGCTAATATCATTTGGGGTGACGTATTTCGGAATTTTACAAGCCTCGGTATCAATCTCTTCGATTATTCTCGCTTTCTGTGTTTCAGCTGGGATTGGAATTATTTTCGGTTATTACCCAGCGCGACGTGCAGCGCAATTAAATCCGATTGATGCATTAAGATATGAGTAAAAATTATTAAAAGTTATTAATTAATTTAAATAAAAATATATGAGTAAAAAAATTGTTTGGGGTGTGGTAGGAATTATTGTTTTGGTTGGAGTATTTTTGGGAGGTGCAGCTTATGGTAAGAATCAAACAGCGGCCACAAGCACGACAGGTGCTGCAGCATATGCTGGACTAAGAGGTGGCACTAGAGGCGGAAGTTTTGGTGGAGCAACTATTGGACAAATTATTTCAAAAGATGCTACTAGTATTACCGTTCAACTTATGACTCCGGCTGGTGCGATAACTTCAACGACCCCAGTAGGTTCAAAAATAGTTTTACTAGATAGTAGTACACCAATCACAAAAGAAGTAAGTGGAAGTATGGCTGACCTTACTGTCGGAACAAATGTTTCAGTTACTGGCACATCCAACACTGATGGCAGTGTCAGTGCTAAATCTATTCAGATTAGACCAAACATGCCAACTGCTACAACCGCACCAAGTGTGGTACAGTAGATGAATGAGAATCAATAAATACCTAGCTGACCAAAAAATCTCCACCCGCCGAGGTGCGGATGAACTTATTAAGGAAAAGAAGGTTTTTATCAATGGGAAATTAGCAGAATTGGGCAGCCAAGTCAGCGAAGGCGACAAGGTAGAAGTCCGAGACGCCAAGCCAAAAGAATATAAATACTTTGCTTACAACAAACCGGTGGACGTCATCACTCACTCCCCTCAAGGCGAAGAGAAAGACATCAAAGAAACCATTAAAAATTCTTTAATTCCGAAAGATGTCTTCCCGATTGGCCGACTAGATAAAAATTCCCATGGGCTTATCATCCTCACCAACGACGGACGCATTACCGACCAGCTCTTAAATCCAAAATATATTCACGAAAAAGAATATGTTGTGCGAACTTCAAACAAACTCCGCTCAAGTTTCAAACAAAAAATGGAAGCTGGGGTAAAAATTGAAGACTATGTCACTAAAAAATGCAAAGTCAAAATCGTTGATGAATTTACTTTTCGCGTAATTTTAACCGAAGGCAAGAAACACCAAATCCGCCGTATGTGTTCTGCCCTCTTTCAAGAAATCGCTGACCTGAAACGAGAGAGAGTTATGAATATAAAATTGGGAAATTTAAAACCAAACGGTTTTCGAGAAATCAAGGGAGCAGAATTAGCTACTTTTCTAAATCAAGTATTTCATCAATCCTAATTTGTTTGATAAATTCTGGAACGTGAGAAACGAGAACCATCGCGCCAGCGTATTTATCTAGGGCTTCGGCAATAATCGGCAAGTGACGGAAATTAATATGGTTTGTCGGCTCATCCAATATTAAAAGTCCGGGCTTTTGCAAAACCAATCTAGCAAAAGCTACCAACCCCTTCTGCCCTTCCGATAAGTCGCCGATTTTTGTGCGGATAAATTCTCCAGTAATTAAAAATCCAGCGGCGACAGAACGCATATGCTCTTCATTTAATTTTTCTCCGCCCTCAATCATCGCTGAAGCTAAAGATTGATATACTGTGTCTTCAAAATTTAGTGTAGAAAAATCTTGCCGGTAATATCCAATGCGTATCCCCTCTGCCACCTTTTCTCCATCGGCCTTGCCACTCGCCAATCTCTCTAGAAGTGTTGTCTTTCCAATACCATTTGGTCCTTGTAAAAGCAAGTGGCCTTTTTTATTTAGAGAGATATGAGCTTTGTGTTTTATAATCTTTCCATTTTTCATCGTCGTAAAAGCAGAAATATTTAAAACTTCTCCAATTAAGTCCGGCTGGGAAGGAATTATAAACGGCCTAATCGCTTTATCTTCCTTGCGTACGTCCACAATCTCTTCTTCGAGTTCTTCCGCTTTTTCACGCATACGCTTCGCCACCAGTCGCAAACGTCCGCCCTTGTAAGCAAAAACATTGGCTTGGTCTTTCTTCGCCTGAATTTCTTTTTGCAACTGCGCATTTTTCATATTCTCTTTTTCCACCCGCGCGGTAATATCTTTCACGACATTAAAATAATTTCCGACATATTGCTCAATCTTTTTCGTATAGACATCCAAATAAAGCACGCCTTCGGTAAAGGCATTTAAAAATTCTGCATCGTGGGAAATAATTAAAACCGTTTTTTTATAATTAACTAGAAAATTTGTCAGATGGGCAATTCCGGCTTTGTCTAAATTGTTTGTTGGCTCATCCAAGAGCAATAAATCTGGGTCTTGAATGAGTGCCGAAGCGAGTAAAAGCCGTGCTTGCTGTCCGCCGGAGAAAGTATTTATTTTTTTGTCGTGAACTTTCGTGTGCCCTTTTAGATTTACTACTTCCAGCACATCGTCAATCTTGGGGTCAATATCATAAACCTTATCCTTAAAAGATTTCTCAAAAAATTCTCGTACAGTAAAATCCATCTGCTCGCGTGGAATTACTTGCTGTGATGTCGCAATACTGACTCCTTTAACTATATTTATTATTCCAGACTCTGGCATTGACAATCCCGCAATTAAACCAAAAATAGTACTCTTCCCTGCTCCATTCTGCCCCATCAGGGTGAGTTTCATCCCGCGTCTAATAGTAAAACTAACCTCGTCTAAAATAGGCTTATTTACACCCCATTCAAATGAGACTTTCTCAAATCGGACTATGGTTTCTTTGGTTTTTTGATTATCGTTTGTTTCTTTCTGCATTTATACAGACTAGCCTATTTAAGGTAAAATAGAAAGTTTATTTTTAAGTTTATAAGTATTTCCACGAGAAAGCATTCCTAAATAAGACTGTTGGGACTCTTCTTTAGGATTTTCCTTTAATCGTTTGAACATCCTCCTTTTCGTACTAGTTCTTAAAACTCTATGCTTTGAAAAATTAACCCAGCCGAGAAAATCAACTCCCGAAGCAATGGTTTTAATGTAAACCTTATCAGGATGTAATTGTAACTTTAATTCTTTCTCTAAGAAATCACTGATTTTTGGCAGCAATTCTTCAAGATACTTTTTGTCATCACTCAATATCACAAAATCATCCGCATATCGTATATAATGTTTTACTTTTAATTCTCTTTTTACATATTGGTCAAACTCATTCATGTAAATATTCACTAGCAGTTGGGAAGTGAGATTACCGAGCGGTAAACCAACTTCAACTTCTGGCTTGGTGGAAAAACTATCTATTACTTGAAAAAGTAACCATAAAATATCTGTGTCAAAGACGGTCTTTGACAGTATCTCTTTTAATATTTCATGGTCAATATTCGCAAAGAATTTTTTGATATCGCACTTCAAGACGAAACAAGTTTCTGTATTGTTTTTGGAAGCTTTGAGAGAGAAATCACGAAACCTGTTTACGGCTTTATGAGTTCCTTTATTTATCCTACAAGAATATGAATCGTGGATGAATTTAGAATCAAAATTTGGGTATAAAATTCTGTAAATTGCATGGTGAAGCAATCTATCCCGGACATTTGCCTTGTGAATATTTCTTGGTTTTGGGTCTGAAATATTAAAAGCAACATATCCCCCATGTTTGTATGCTTTATTTCTTAAATCTTTATGTAGAGATAAAATATTATCCATAAAATGCAATTGAAAAATCTCCACATCTTCTTTATTTCTTTTTCCATGTAGAAATTCTTTCCAAGCCAGAAGCAAATTTTCAACAGAGGTCATTTTTTCAAAATTTATTGCATCCATGTTATGATTATAGTTTATCAGTATTAAAATTAAAAAAAAATGACAAATAAGACCCCCCCCCACTTGGAAAATTTTACCAGTTTTAGAAATTATTAAAGGAGTTTACATAGAGTGGCAGAAATGTTTACCAACTATTCCGAAAACTTCGCGGTATACTTTAGCCGAAACAATAGACAAATATTTTATCCAAACCATTGAAAGTATTTTGGTTGCAAGTTTTTTGGAAAAACAAGAAAAACAGCCATTTGTCCGAAAAGCTATTATTTCACTTGATACTTTGAAATTTCTTTTATATATACTCTGGGAAATTAAAGCATTGGACACTAAAAAATTTACTGCTTTATCGGAATCACTTGCGATAACTGGAAAACAACTCGGTGGTTGGCATGGACAACTTGTAAAACAAAACTCTCCCACAAAGTAGGAGAGAAATGAAAAAAGTTGCGACGGAGAGCCGGGTTGCACGCATCCCAGACGTCGTCGAGGCGGTTCCAGTTCAGAATCACCTTGTCGCCATTCTCGATGAGATACGGCACATTATCGTCCTGGACGAACGTATAAAACACCATCTGTGCCACCACCCTTTAAAATTCCTTCGGAATAGTTCGGGGTTGAATATTATTTCGCATAACAATGCGTCAGTATTCTATACCAAGTATTTTCATTTTTTATGAAGTTTCTGCGTATATCACTCTGCTTGAAACCTTAATCTCAAACACTCTCGATATACGGATACTGGTCTCGGCAGAAAGAAATCGTAATCGCTTTCAGATTCGCCTACTACCATACTTAGTATATCAAAATATAAAACAAAAAGGCCTGGCACCATCACCGAAGTGACAACACAAGGCCTCAAGATAAAACGAATGCAGGACTAAGATCAAAAATTCAAGAAAACCAAAGTCTTAGTCCTTAGAACTTACTTGCGACGGAGAGCCGGGTAGCACGCAACCCAGACGTCGCCGAGGCGGCGCCAGAACAGAAGCACCCCGTCGCCATACTCGACGAGAAACGGCACATGACCGTCCCGGACGCTTCGCCAACCGAATATGGCCTTTCCCGCAAAATGCTTCCGGAAAAAATCGATGCCTTTGGTTTGTATCGCTTTGAGTTCGTCAAGGTCCACGCAACCAGCGAGCAGACCAGTTTCTTGCAGGTGTGAGTAAATCACGCGACCGCGTGTCCAGCCCGTCTTCTGGTCTTCGTGCAACCAAAGTTCGGTGCGACCCTCCACGATAGCGGTAACGATATCGCCACCACGACGCAAAGAATCACGGATTCCAACGAGACGATCGCGTCCAGCTTGACCGAGCAGAGTGAGGTCCTCTGTTGTCCAACCTGCGGCTGCAAGTGAATTACCAGTCTGACGCAACTGTCCATCTGAAAAGGTTGAAGACATGTCTTTCTCCTTTATGGCACATGTGCCATTGCTGTTTGTATTTGGCTTTCGCCACAGCTTTTAAGAAACACTTGTCAAACACCCGATGTTTGACACTTTTATTTCCTTAAAGCTATGGCGATTACGTAATTTAAAAGAACTTATTAACCCATGTATTATACACCTAAATTGTATTTTGTCAATTACCCCGCTTGACAAACTTATTACCTTTATGATATACTTGTAACTACAAAGTAGGTTCGAAAAGAGTCGATTTCTAAGGGATATCTATTTGTATTTAAAAACATAAACATAAAAATCAATGACTGGTACAATAAAAAGATTGACTGACAAAGGTTTCGGCTTCATTACTGGAGAAGGCTTACAGAAGGATTTATTCTTCCACAGCAACTCTCTAGTTGGCGTAACTTTTGACGAGCTCAAAGAAGGTGATACTGTTTCTTTCGAAACAGAACAATCACCAAAAGGATTGAATGCTGTGAACGTTCAACGCGCATAATATTCTCTCTATACAAAAAGCCCCCACTCGGGGGCTTTTTGTATTTTTAGTAGTTCAGAAAATATATTTTATAAAGCAATCTATCTCCGCAAGCTTGCGGAGCGAACTGCTCGGCGCGCCCGCCTGCGCAAGGCTTTCTAAAACATATTTTCTGAACTCCTAACTTTGCCTTTTACCATGTAAAAGCATATCAACGGCGTGTTGCATGTCTCCAGCTAGCGTTACCTCTCCCCCGTTTACAAAGAATATTTCATCTGCGTTTTCAATCGTATTTAGGCGGTGCGCGATAATCACGCGAGTTGTATTTACCGGTAATTTTCTTAAAATTTCTTCTAGTAATTGCTCTGTCACGGTATCGATGTTTGCTGTCGCCTCGTCTAAAATCAAAATATCAGGATTACGAAGCACTGCGCGTATGAAAGCAATGAGTTGCTTCTGTCCGAGACTGATAGCGTCACCACCTGGATGAATTCTGGTGTCTAACCCTTCCGAAAACCTATCTAGTAATTTTGTGAGGTTAGCCTTTTCTAAAACTTCGGTTAGTTCTTCGTGGGAAAATCCCGCATGTTCCTTGTTCCCATAGATAATATTTTCGTAAACCGTTCCAGTAAACAAGAATGGTTCTTGTAAAATAAATCCGATTTTTTTTGCCCGTTCTTCTCCGCTGTATAGTCTGATATCTTTGCTTTCCAAATATATTTCACCCTGTGCTGGATCGTACAACCGCGCCATGAGTGAAGCTGTAGTGGTTTTACCACCGCCCGTCGGACCAACAAAAGCATAAGTTTTTCCTTTTTCTAATTTGAAATTTATATTTTTTAAAATTTCTTTACCCTCTCCATATCTAAAATAGACATTTTTAAATTCCAAAATTGTTGAGGTAGAAGAAGAAATTATTGGTACATTTACTTCTTCAGGTGATAATATTTTTATATTTGATTCCAAGGTCAAAATTTCAGAAATACGGTCGAGGCCAGCAAGCGCAAGCTGTAGTGATGGCCAAACTGAAGCCAGCTGTCGAAGTGGATTGTAAAAATTGTTCACATAAAGGAGAAAACTGATTAATAAACCAACCGTAAAATGTCCGACAGAAATTAAATAAATACCATAAGCTAAAACACCTATCTGCCCCAATATCCCCGCCAAGGTGTAAAGTGGAGTGAAAACGTTGCTGGCGATACCAGCTGAAATAGATGCTTTATAATTTACTTCATTACTTTCTCTAAATTTATCACGGAAATAATCTAATCGATTAAATGCCACAATCACTTTGAAGTTATTGATACTTTCAGAAATTTCACCACTCATACTGCCTAAGGTTCGCAAGCTCTTAAGACTAGTGCGTTTAACCCAAGGTGTAAGGAACTGTGTCACAACGAGAACGATAACTGCGGGAATTAAGGCCACACCACCCAAATGTATATTAATAGCTAAAAGAAATATTCCCGTGCCAACAATTAAAACTATATTACTAATAAACTGCATGAAGGCTTGCGAAAAAAATTGATTGAGTTTGTCTGTATCATTATTTATACGCGAGATAATATCACCTTCTTTGTTTTGATTAAAAAACGCAACAGGTAGAGCTTGTAGTTTTTCAAAAATTTTATTACGTAAATTGAAAAGCAGTCTTCTGCCAACCCCACCCATGACTTTTACTTGTATATAACTGGAGATAAGTCCGACAATGTAAACAGCGGTAAGTAAGATAGAAAACATTAAAACCCCGTGAAAATTTTTACCCTGAAGATAAACATCCACGATATGTCCAATAATAATCGGCACGACAAGAGTTGCCGCCGAAGAAACAAAAATTGCAGCTAAGGCAAAGATAACCGAATTCCCTTCTTCTTTCATTAAGGGAATGAGTCTCTTAAAAGCGGTGACTAATACACCCTTTTCTTTTTCCTTTGCTATATCAGTTTTGTTTAAAGAATAATCACTCATATTGGTTCATACTTTTTTGTGAATCATAAATTTGCACATATTCCGGAGAAGATTTTAATAGTTCTTCGTGTGTCCCTTTAGCCAAAACTTCCCCTTCCATCAGTAAAACAATTTGGTTGTAGTGTTCAATTGATTGAATTTTTTGTGTGACCGAGATTAGTGTTAGGTCCGGATAATTTTTAGTAATATTGTCCAGAATCTTTGCTTCAGTCTGATTATCAACTCTTGATGTAAAATCATCTAGTAAAAGTATTTTTGGATTAAGCGCGAGCGCGCGAGCCAGCATAATGCGTTGCTTTTGACCACCAGAAAGACTCGTCCCTCGCTCAGAAACAACTGTGTCTAGTTTCTCCGGAAGAGTATCAATAAAATCTTGTAATTCAGCTGTACTAATTGCCTTTTCTAGGTAAGCATCTTTAGCCAAGTTACTGAAGGCGATATTCTCACGCAAACTTAAGTTGAACAAAATACTATCTTGAAAAACAAAACCGATTTGGCTGTGTAAACTTTCTTTGTCGTATTCATTTATATTTTTACCATCGATGATAATCTCTCCTTTAGTTGGATAAAGAAGTCCTGTTAATAAATAAAGCATTTGGGTTTTTCCAGCAGCCGTCGGACCAATAATGGCAGTTTTACTGCCAGCCAAGACTCTAAAAGAAACGTCTCGCAAAGCAGCTTTTTCTCCAAAAAGCACAGTTACGTCTTTGACTTCAATATCGCCTCTAAGCGTTGATGCTAATGTTCCATTTTTCTTTTCTTTGGATACATAGAGCACTTCCCCGATACGTCCATAAGAAGCACGCGCCGAAGCAATAACGTTGGTCATAAAACCAATTATCAAAATAGGAAAAATAAGAATTGCCAGATAGCTGTTAAAGGCAGTAAAGTTTCCGAGAGTCATAGTACCTTGGATGACAAAGTGTCCGCCCAAAACAACAATTACCAACGTCGCTAGGTTGGTAAAAAAAGTAATAACTGGAATAAGGCTGGCAAATAAAGCTAGAATATTTAAACTGATTCTTTTCGCTTCAGTACTAGCAACTAAAAATTTATTATATTCAATATCTTTTGAGTTGAGTAATCGAATAATTCCAGAACCCAAGATACTTTCACTAATGACTTTGTTTAACCAATCAATTGCTTTCTGTGATTCCAAAAAAAGTTTCCTGACTTTAGATAAAACATAAAAAAATGTTACTGCAATGATTGGTACAATAGCTAGCACGCATAGTGCCAACCTAAAATTAATTAAAAGCAACAGCACGGCTGCGCCGATAATTAAGAAAACGGAAGAAATAATAGAAGCGATAGCGGTAGACACAAAAGTCTTTATCGCATCAACATCGGAAGTCAGATTGGTTAAAAGTTTAGCAGGAGTGATTCTTTCAATGTAGGAATATTCTTGAATTGAAATCTTAGCGGTTAATTCGTTACGTAAATCTCTCGCAACTTTTTCAGAAACATAAACCTGAACAATGTTTTGTAAGTAAGTAAAAATAAAAACCAGAACTGCAACAATAGAAAATTCTATAATTAAACGACTGACAACAAAACTACCTTTCATATAGGTATCAATAGCATTTGCGATAATTTTCGGCACAATCAAATTAAAACCATTGCCAACGATAGTAACAGCTATAAGGATAAAAAGAAGAAGTTTATATGGTTTTAGCAATCCAAAAAGACCAGGTTGATTTTGTTTTTCTTTTTTAGTATCCAAAATTTTCAAATTTATTCGCCTTGGCTAAACTCTTCCCCTTTAGCCCATTTTTTTAAATTATTATAGTCAGTCTCTCCACAAATCCATTTATTAGTTTTAGTATTATAGAAAAATGGTACTCCACCACAAAATTCTTTATCGAGCTCAAGCAAACGAGCTTCATTTTCTTTGTTGTGCCAAACTTCTAAACTTTCAATCTTTATTCCTTCCTCTTTTTCTAATTTTTCCACAAGTTCATGCATCCGCACACAGTGTGGGCATTCAGTTCCATAAAACTCTAAAAGATGGTTCATTTTTTATTTAACTAGTTTTGATAAACGAGACTTTTTGCGGGCAGCGTTGTTTTTCTTAATAACGCCTTTTTGTGCAGATTTATCAATAGCCTGAAAAGCAGCAGAGAGCATTTTTTCGGCTCCAGCTTTATCTGTTTTTACAGTTTTCTCAATTTTTTTGATGATTTCCTTCATGACTTTCTTTCTCTGGTCATTGAAGGCCTTTTTGCGGAGTGAACCGCGAATTGCTTTTTTAGCTGATTGTGTTATTGGCATACAGATAATATAGCTTAAAATAACGATAAATGCAATCCCCGCCACGGCGGGGTAAATATGCTATGATAAATATATGATTGGTAGCATTAGGGGGAAAATAATATTCAAAACGGAGAAATTTTTAACTGTGGAAACAGGCGGGGTCGGCTATAAAGTAAGTGTCTCTCCCGATACATTGTCTAAAACAAAAAAGTTAGATAGTGAGATTTTTCTTTGGATTCACACTCATGTTCGCGAAGATGCCCTGGATTTATACGGATTTTTAAGCCAAGAGGAGTTGGAATTTTTTGAAATGCTCATAAATGTCTCCGGTATTGGACCAAAGGGGGCACTCTCCATTCTAGGAATTACATCTATCGAAACACTAAGAAAAGCTATTGGTATCGGCGATACAAGTTATCTCACAAAAATTTCTGGTATTGGGCGAAAAACTGCAGAAAAAATTGTTATTGAGTTGAGAGATAAAGTTGGTAGAGAATTAGAAGGCAGTTCTCTGCAAGTAGAGTTAGATGCACTGGAAGCATTAAAATCACTCGGCTATTCTGCCATTGAAGCTCGCGATGCACTTAAAAAAGTTTCCGTAGATGCTAATACCAACACCAAAATCCGCGAAGCCTTGAAAATTTTAGGCGGAAAATAAAAACCCATGCCGGAATTACCAGAAGTTGAAAATCTTAGAATGGGTTTAGCGAAAAATATCCTAAACCAAAAAATTCTTAGCGTGGAAATAAGAAAACCAAAACTTGTTTCTGGTAAGGGAACCTTGCGAAAAATTTCCCAAAAAAAGAAAGCCCAATTTATAAATGGTGTTGTGGGTGAAAAATTTATCGCCGTAGAAAGAAGAGCCAAGAATCTCATTTTCAAATTAACTCACGAAAAAATTATCATTGCTCATTTAAAAATGTCTGGGCAGTTTGTATATCAGAAAAAAAGTGGGCAGAAAGCTGTTATGGGCGGTCACTCCATAGAACTCTCAGAAACCAGACTGCCAAATAAACATTCACATATCATATTTAAATTAAGTAACGGGGTTTTGTACTACAACGATACAAGAATGTTTGGGTATGTTCTCTACTACCAGAGCGCAAAAACATTTGAAGCAGAGAATCATTTTGTTATGTATGGGCTAGAACCATTGTCTCCAAAATTTACCGCTAAATATTTTTTTGAATCCCTGAAAAACAAAAAAGGAAAGATTAAAGCCGTGCTGATGGATCAGAAAATTGTCACTGGTCTCGGAAATATCTATGCAGACGAGAGTTTGTTTGAGGCAAAAATACGTCCAGACAGACAAGCTTTCAGCATCTCAAAAAAGGAAGCCGAGGAACTACACAAAGCAATAATTCGTATTATAAAGCGAGCTATCAAAGTTGGAGGTTCATCTGTGGCTACTTATCGTCTTTTAGATAATACTCGAGGTAATTACGCCAGAGAACACAAAGTATATGGAAAAAATGGAGAAATGTGTCCAAATTGCAAAAAACCGCTCACAAAAATAATAGTTGCCGGAAGAACAACGATTTTCTGCAAAACTTGTCAGAAGTAAAAAAACAAAATAAAATTTTTCTGAAAGTGTGTAGAATTCTTGGTTTTTAAGGGCTTGCGCAGGCTGACGAGCCGAGCAGGAATAAAAATTCAGTAGAATTTTATATGTACCTTAAAAATTAAGAATTCGGAACAAAGCAATTCCAGTTGCCACAGAAACATTCAACGATTCTTTTTTGCCTCGCATTGGAATTTCAGCAACAATATCGCATTTTTCCAAAACGTTTTTAGGTATACCCGTCACTTCTGTGCCAACAATGAAAACATTTTTGTTTTGCAATTTAATTTTTTTGTAATCAATGGATTTTTCATCTTGCTCAATAGCAATAATCTGAAAATTGTCCTTCTTTAGTTTTGCAAGTAATGGTAAAACACTTTTTTTCTGTTCCCAAGCAACAAACTCTTCTGCCCCCAGCGCAGACTTTGCTAAATCTCTCCTCTTTCGCCCAAATCTATCTAAGGGTGTCGGCGTATAGCCCGTCAAATAAATTTTATTGATTCCTGCAGCATCTGCCGTACGAAACATCGCCCCAACGTTTTCCACACTTCGGATATTATGCAAAATTAAAATGTTTTCCTGTTGTTTTTTCATACTTTATTTTAAAAAATTTTTATTTCTCATTTTTTTATGATAAGTAATTGCAAAACGGTGCGCTTCGCTGTTAGCCAACAAAATCTCTCTCTTGTATTTTAACCCAAATTTTTCATCTCCCATAATGGCCCTTGCTTTATGGTGTTCATCTTTTACTACTGAGACAATTGGAATTTTTAATCCAATATTCCTTAATATCTTCTGTGTAGCATTTATCTGCGCGATACTTCCATCGACAACAACCAAGCTCGGATAAGACCATTCAGTGTGCCCGAACCTCCTCTCCAAGACTTCGGCAAGCGCTCCAGTATCATTAGCATCAGCCTGTGTTCGGATTTTAAATTTTCGATATTCATTTTTATTTACTTCTCCGTCTTCTACTACGACCATTACGCCGACCATATTTTTACCGCCCATGTGGGCAATATCATAAGCCTCAATGCGTGTACTGATTGCAGGTGTCAGGCTTCTGCCTTGCAGAATACCGACATCTGCAACCACATCCGAGTTTTTTATAAGCGCTACATCATTGATGTGTTGCAGAGCAAAAAGTTGTCTTTTTATTTCTCCAGCTTTTTCAAATTCTCGCACCTTAGAATATTCGTGCATTTCTTTTTTGAGATTTCTGAAAATTTGTTGTTTTTTGCCAGAGAAAAATAAAATTATATTTTTTATATTTTGTTTGTAGAGTTTTGTATCATTTAAATCTGGAACTAAATTTATTTGTCTATAAAATTCTATATAATTTTTACTTTTATCATCTAAGAATGGGAAAATTTTGCGAATAATTTTTAAAGCTTCTTTTAATTGACTGCCGTTTGGATAGGGCCCAAAAACTTTATAAAAAACTTCTTGTTTTAAATTTTTTCCCCTTACTAAAACAACTCTAGGCAATTTTTCTTTAGTAATACAAACATAATTAAAACTTTTATCTGATTTTTCTTTAGTATTGTATTTGGGCTGATATTTTTTAATTAAATTAGCTTCTAGAATTAAAGCTTCAAGAACACTATCGGTTGTCTGCCAATCTATCTTATCTGCCTTAAAAACCATATCCAAAATTATTGGCCCCCTGGTTTCAATTAAGTCCTTTCCAAAATAACTTTTCACTCTGTCTTTTAAGGAAGTGGCTTTACCAATATATAAAATTTCCTTACCCTTCAGGAAGAAATAAACCCCTGGTTTATCTGGAAGCTTTATTTTTTTAAAAGTTTCTTTTTTCATCCTATTTTCTTAATACTTTTTTAAGATATTTTCCTGTGTAACTTTTTATATTGTTTGCCACATCTTCTGGTGTTCCCTTTGCTACAATATTACCACCATTTACTCCACCTTCTGGTCCGATATCTATTATATAATCAGAACTTTTCACAATATCAAGATTGTGTTCAATCAAAACCACAGTATTACCGTGTGAAACCAATTTATTTAAAACTTCTAAAAGTTTATGCACGTCATCGTAATGCAACCCAACGGTTGGTTCATCTAAAAGATAAATTGTTTTTTCTAGGTGTGGACGATAAAGCTCACTACTAATTTTTACACGTTGCGCTTCGCCACCAGAAAGAGTCGTAGCAGATTGCCCTAATTCTAAATATCCCAACCCTACGTCCAGCAATGTTTGCAGTCTATCAGAAATAGCTGGGATATCTTTAAAGAAAACCAATCCTTCTTCCACTGTCATATGTAAAACTTCATAAATACTTTTTTTCTTATATTTTACAGTCAGTGTCTCTTTATCAAAACGAGCTCCATTACAAACGTCACACGTGACATAAACAGTCGGTAAAAAATGCATCTCTACGGCAATTTCTCCATTTCCTTCACAAGCTTCACAACGCCCACCTTTTACGTTGAAAGAAAAACGGTTAGATTTCCAGCCACGCAATCGCGCTTCTTCTGTAGTAGCGAACAAATCACGAATGTGTGTAAAAGCTCCAGTGTAAGTCGCCAAGTTTGAACGTGGCGTTCTACCAATTGGAGATTGGTCAATCAAAATTGCTCGAGATAAATATTCAGTACCAGAAAAAGAAGTACAGTTGAAAATTTTGGCTGTACGGTATTTTCGTTCGTAGCGCGCTTGAAGATTTTTATAAAGAATCTCATACATAAAAGAACTTTTACCAGAACCAGAGACTCCTGTAATAGAAGTCATCACTCCAAGGGGAACTTCAATGTTTAAATTTTTTATATTAAAAATTTTTCCACCAGCAATACGAAGTGCACCTTTGGCCTCTCGACGTTTTTTAGGAATTTCTATTTTCGTTTCACCGCGTAGATAACTTAGAGTGCGAGAATTATTGGTATTCTTTTTAGCAGTCAATAAATCTTCCAAAAAACCAGCAACGATCACCTGTCCTCCATGTACTCCAGCCTTCGGCCCAATATCAACAATATAATCTGAGGCATAAATAGTGTCCTCGTCGTGCTCTACAATTATAATTGTATTTCCTAAATCACGTAGATTTTGCAAGGTTTTTATAAGTCTGTCGTTGTCTCGCTGATGTAAGCCAATCGTTGGTTCATCAAGCACATAAAGCGCTCCAACCAACCTCGAGCCAAGTTGAGAAGCCAAGCGAATACGTTGCGCTTCGCCACCAGAAAGAGTATTGGCTTTTCTGGAAAGTTGTAAATAATCTAGTCCGACATCCAACATAAATTGGAGTCTAGCTTCTATTTCTCGAACCACTGGTACAGAGATTTCTTTTTCTTGTTCAGAAAGTTTCAAATTTTTGAAAAAATCATGCGCATCTTTAATCGAGAGTGAAGATAATTCTAAAATATTTATTTTTTTGTTTTTATCTTCCAAAAATACATTCAATGCCTCTGGGCGCAGACGCGCTCCGTGACAAGCATCACATGGTTCATCACCCATAAAATATTTTGAACCAAGACCGTTACAGGCAGGGCAAGCTCCATAAGGAGAATTAAAAGAAAATAATCTCGGTTCAACTTCTGGAAAAGAAAACCCATCGTTCTTACAAGCAAACTTGGCAGACATGATGAATTCCTCTTCACCAATCTTGATTGTGACTAAGCTGTCAGATTCAAGCAATGCTCGTTCTAGAGCTTCCGATAAACGCATCCTGCTTCCATCCTTATCATCAGTAAATTCATGCACAGCAAAATGGTCCACTAGAATATCAATATTATGCGCTTTGTTCTTGGAAAGAATAATTTGCTCACGAAGTTTTTTCATTGCTCCATCTAAGCGAATTTCGGTAAAACCTTTATTAAGCAAATCATAGAGTAATTGATAATATTCTCCTTTTCGTCCGCGGACAACTGGAGAAAAAATACTGATTTCAGTTTCATCCCATTCCACTCCCATCACCTTTCTTTTTTTGCTTTTAGGGACTTGGGGGGAAGAATTCTGAACGGGGAAGGTTCCAGCCGAAGGCTGGAGTAATCCAGAGGAATTCTTTCCCCCGAGTCCTTTCACCTTTTCCAAAATAAAATTTAAAATTTGTTCGTTGGAAAGTTTTTTAATTTCTTCTCCACATTGCGGACAATGTGGATGCCCGATGCGTGCATACATCACACGCAGATAATCATAAATTTCGGTAATCGTCGCCACGGTGGAGCGCGGATTATTTGAACGAGATTTTTGGTCAATAGAAATTGCTGGAGAAAGTCCAGTGATTTCATCTACGTCTGGCTTTGGCATTTGATTTAAAAATTGGCGCGCATAAGAAGACAGGGACTCTACATATCTTCTCTGCCCTTCTGCAAAAATTGTATCAAAGGCTAATGATGATTTGCCAGAGCCAGAAACACCGGTAATTACCACCATTTTGTTGCGAGGCATTTCCACACTTATATTCTTCAGGTTATGGGTCTTTGCTCCTTTAACTATTATTTTATCTATATTTTGCTGTATTTTCATTTGAATTTCATAAAATTTAAGCCCTAGAACACAAGAGACCTCACTAAGTAGATAGGGGGTCAAGATGACTCAAGCTCAATATTAAACTGGTTTTAGTATAGCAGAAAAAATAAAAAAGTCTTTATCTTTTTTCTTGACCAATCCGCTGTCTCAAAACTCCAATTTCATCTCGTAAAATCGCGGCAGTTTCAAAATCTAATTCTTTAACAGCTTTATTCATTTCTTTCTCTTTGATTTTTATTATTTTTTCGTAAACCAAGTTACTTCGTTCTTCGTCTGACATGTGTAATTTTACTTCGGTTAATCCATCTTTTTTAGTTACCTTACTTTTATCACTCTTTAATTCTTTGGCATAAGCGCGTTTGAAAACTTCTAAATCAAGATTTAACTCTGCGTTGACTGTTTTTCCGTGTTCACTTTCTAATTCTTCAGTAATGTCTTTGATCTTTTTCATAATCGTCTTCGGAGTAATACCATGTTTTTTGTTGTAAGCCAATTGAATATTTCTTCTGCGGGCGGTTTCACCTAGGGCATACTCCATAGCAGGAGTTATAACATCAGCGTAGAGAATTACTCTTCCTTCACTATTTCTAGCCGCACGTCCAATTGTTTGTACCAAGGATGTTTCCGAACGTAAGAATCCAGACTTATCAGCGTCTAAAATGCCAATCAAGGCGACTTCTGGTAAATCAAGTCCTTCGCGAAGCAAATTCACTCCAACTAAAACATCAAACTCTCCTTTTCTAAATTGGGTTAAAATTTTTATTCTATCAATTGTCTTAATATCGCTATGTAAATATTCTGCTTTAATTTTTTTATCTTTTAAATAGACAGAAAGGTCTTCTGCCATTTTTTTAGTGAGCGTTGTCGCTAAAACACGAAAACCTCTTTTAATTGTTTTTTCCGTTTCGTTTATAAAATCTTGAATTTGGCCAGGAAAGTGAGTGTTCTCGTAGGAATCTTCGCTGTGGCCAGAAAGACCTTGCCCTCCCAAGACAGAGTGCGAATGACGAAGAGAATACTCGCTTCCCTGGCCCTCTGAGATTGGTCTAATTATTGTTTCGGGGTCAACTAGTCCTGTTGGACGAATAATTTGCTCTACTATTTGTTCGCTCTGAGTTCTCTCTTGTTCACTTGGTGTAGCACTAGTATAAATAACCGAACCAATTCTTTTTTGAAATTCTTCATATTTTAAAGGTCTATTATCTTTGGCCGAAGGCAGACGAAAGCCATATTCCACAAGGGTATTTTTACGTGAAGCATCTCCCGCATACATGCCTTGCAGTTGCGGCAAAGTCACGTGGGATTCATCAATGATAGTGAGAAAACCTGTTTTTGGAAAATAAGAAAGTAATGTTTCTGGCGGTTCACCTGCAGCTTTGCCTGACAAATGTCTAGAATAATTTTCGATGCCGTTGCAATAACCAACTTCGCGAATCATCGCCAAATCATAGTTGGTTCTTCTTTTTATACGCTCAGCTTCAAGTAATTTTCCTTCTTTTTCGAATTTTTTTAACTGTCCATTTAATTCTTTTTTTATTTCAACTAATGCTCTTTTCTTTTTTACATCTTCGGTAATAAAATGTTTCGCTGGAAAAATAAAAATATTTTTTTCTTCAGAAATTATTGTAGAAGAAACTGGGTCAATTTTAGTCATTTTTTCTAGGACCAAACCTTTAAATTCTATTTGGTACATGTTGGTCTCCGACACAGGCATAAATTCAACTCTCGTACCAATAGAGCGAAATTGTCCTGGACTTAAGTCAGCATTGGTGCGTTCAAAGTGAATTTCGATTAACTTTCTCATTAAAGTCATGCGATCAAGCTTCATACCAAGCTCAAGTTTAAGATTCACTTTTTCATATTCTTCTGGAGAGCCTAATCCATATATACAAGAAACCGAAGCAACAATTATCACATCCTTTCTGGTGAGTAATGCCTGGGTTGAAGCATGACGCAGTCTGTCTATTTCTTTATTTATCTGCGCATCTTTTTCAATGTAAGTATCAGAGGCTGGCATGTAAGCTTCTGGCTGATAGTAGTCATAGTAAGAAACAAAATAATGCACCGCTGAGTCGGGGAAAAATTGTCTGAATTCTTGCGCAAGTTGCGCAGCTAGGGTTTTATTGTGCGCAATTACAAGTGTTGGCTTATTGTACTCTGCAATAACATTAGCCATCGTAAAAGTCTTCCCAGTGCCAGTGGCCCCCAGAAGAGTTTGTTTATTCATTCCTTTGTTTAAACCATCCATCAACTTTGAAATAGCTACTGGCTGATCCCCCGCGGGCTGAAAAGGATTATGCAGTTTGAAAATATTTTTTTGCATAAAATTAAATCAATTATAAAATTTACCTAAAAAATAATCCTCCTATATTAATAGCTAGTGTAAGCATTATCATACGCTTTAACAACAATTTTATATGTAAGCAATGAGCCAATTATCGTTATGATAAGAAAATATAAAAATACTTTATTGAATTTAAACATAAAAACATTATAGCATTTACTTTATCTTGTGCGCCCAGTTGGAATCGAACCAACGACCTTATCCTTAAAAGGGATCTGCTCTACCAGCTGAGCTATGGGCGCAAAATTACCAACAGGTTTGATAATACCACAATTCTAAAAAGCTTCAAGTAAAAATTTTTCAAGGGCTGCTTCGGCGTCCTGTCCATTTTTTCTAGCTTCTGGTAAAAGATAGCTTAATCTTGAAATTAAAGTTTTTAATTGCTCTTCTTTGAATTTACTAAAGTTCTTTTTTAAAATCATATCTTTAACTTTCCAAAAAATGATGCCGTTAATTTCTTCCAAACTAGCGCCAAGGTCTATTGCTTGCCTAAAGTAAATCCAAGTATTTAATTTGTCCTTGTTGGCAAAGGCATTTGCTACCAAAAAATTATCAAATTTTTCTTTTTTTTCTTTGGGCAATTCAAAATAATTCAACTCCGCTCTGGCTTTTTTAAAAATATCTATAACAGGTTTGTTTAATTTGCCTTCTAAGAAGGCAAATACATTATTAGCGTCTCCCATAAGATTTAGTCTATCTAAAAGAAAATTTCTAGTTTCTTCGTTTTCTAAAATACCTGAAAAAACAATAGTAGATTTACCATAAAATAAACCGGAACCAGAATACAAACTTTCAATTTGCATTGGATTAAAATTGTTTCTACTAATAAAAAGGGTTTCTGTATTTTGGGGTGTGGCTTTTATAAATTTTTCGTATACAGAAAATTTTTTTTCTGTATCATCACCATAAAAAAGATATATCATATATTAAAATAAAACTGATTTTTTGTATGCTAAATAAGGAGCACCATATTTTTCCGCTAGAATTTTTTCCTCCTCTTCTAGAAAAATAAATTTAGCTATCAAAAAAGCAAAAAAGGAAAGGAAAATTACAAAAAAAGCATTGGCAATCATTCCACAACCCAACATTAAAAAGAAAAGTCCAAAATTGGTTGGAGTTCTAGTAAAAGCATAAGGTCCATGAGAAAAAAATTCTTTATCGGGAGTGCCTTTTTGTAAACTTCGGGATGTTTTTTGTGCCCAAAAGACTAAAATTGTGCCGAGGATTAAAAGAACAATGCCAGTTGTTGCAACCGAACGACTAAAAACCTGCAAATTAAAAATTAAATCAAGGCAGATTGCGATCACAAACAAGAGAAAGTACGCAAAGTACGAATGGAATAAAACTTTATGCACTTTGTTTTTATGAAGTTGTGCTTTTTTGCCTTCCATTACCTTATTATATCACAATTTACTATTTAACTTCACCAAAATTATCACCAAAACCAGAGTGAACTAAGAGTGGAATTTCTGTTTTATACTGTAAATATGACCTTTCTAGCACATGCTCCATAGCATTTTTTATAACCGCATCGGCTTGATCTAAAACTTTTTCATCTATTTCATAGACCAGTTCGTCGTGTATCTGAAGCACTAAGTGGGCTCTGTCTATCAACCCAGCTAAGGTCAAATCCTCTTCTGCATATCTAATTGCCAACTTTATAATATCTGCCGTGGCTGTGCCTTGAATTGGCGCATTGGTGGCAGTTCGTTCAGCCATATTTTTTAAAAAAGGAATTCTCGAATTTATATTTGGAAAATAACGTCTACGACCAAACAATGTTTCAGTATAGGAATGTTTCATTGTAAATTCTTTTACGCTTTCCAAATAATCTCGCACACCAGAAAATTGATTAAAATAATCATCGTAAAATTTTTGAGCTTCCGGACGCGTTCCCCCAAGATTTTTACGCAGAGCAGAAACCCCCATACCATAAATAATTCCGAAGTTTATAACTTTCGCCTTGCGACGCATTTCAGCATCAACCTTATCTATCGGAACACCGAAAACAAATGAGGCGACTCCGGCATGAATATCTTTTCTCGCGCGGAATATCTGAGTCATGTTTTTATCACCAGAAAGTATTGCGGCGACGCGTAATTCAATTTGACTGTAATCAAAAGCACAAAGCTTAAATCCACTGGGAGCAATAAATCCAGTGCGGATTCTCCTACCAAGCTCTGTCTTAATCGGCAGATTTTGCAAATTTGGATCCTGTGAAGAAAACCTGCCAGTCGTCGTGCTGTTTTGTAAAAATTTTGCATGCAATCGTCCATCAACGCTAACCATTTGAGGAATTACATCGATATAAGTTGAGAGTAGTTTTTGTAATTCCCGATAAGCTAAAATTTCTTTAACGATTGGGTTGTCTTCCTCTAGTTCTTCTAAGACTGAAACTTTTGTAGAAAAAGAACCACTAGAATTTTTTTTCTTTGTTGTTTTAATACCCATCTTAACAAAAAGCACTTCGGCTAATTGCTTCGGTGAATTAATATTAAATTCCATTCCAGCTATGGAATAAATTTTTTTAGTAAGTGAATTTAGTTTTGTGTGATACTCTGTAGATAATTTTTCAAAATATTTTTTATCTATTAATATTCCATAATCTTCCATCTTTTTTACAATACTAATAATCGGTTTTTCTATTTCTTCGTAAATTTTTTCTAAGCTTGCCCCGCCTTGGCGTGGGGTTTTTTCTTTCAGTTGTTGAAAAATATATTCATAAGCTTTATCAAAAGAATCCGTTTTTGCGAAAAAAAGTATGTCTTCCAAGCTCGGAGTGGAAATATCTGAATTAATTAGCCAAAGAGCTATGCTGGCTTCTTGGAATTTTTTTGGGTCCACCAGAAGAGAGTGTTGCTCAGAGGAGTCTTCGCCCTCAGAAGACGAACCTAGAGAATTTTTGAGTGGTCTGGCCAGGGTTTGGGGCCCCGGAGAACCGAGGACCCGAGAAAATTCTACTGGGTTCGTCTTCTGGTCTTGGTTTCCAAAAAAACTTTTTAAACGTCCCAGCAAGCTCCTAAATTCAAAATCAGCAAAAACTTGTTCTATTTTTTTAGAATCAGCGTTTTCCCAAAAAGTTTTTTCGGGTAACACAAAATTTATCGGTGCATCTGTTCTAATCGTGGCTAATGTTTTAGAAAATAACGCTTCTTCTTCGTTATTTTTAAGCAAATCAATCATTCTGTCTGACACGCCCGCTTTTTTAAAACGTAATTCGTAATCTGTCATTCGCAATTGCTTATATATTTCTTCAATCGTGCCAAAATTTATAATCAAGTTTTCAGCAGTTTTTTCACCGACACCTTTTATACCAATAATGTTGTCCGACGGGTCTCCACGCAGACCTTTGTAGTCTGGTAAAAGTTTTGGCTTAAAATTAAATCTTGCAACAACGGCCCCCTCATCATATAAAATGGTTTCATTTATGCCTTTTTTTAAGGTATAAACCTGCACTTTTTTACCATCCACTAGTTGCATGGTATCCATATCACCAGAAGCAATAATAATATTTATTTTTTTATCTTTTTTATATTTTTCAACAATTGTTCCCAAAATATCATCCGCCTCAAAACCTGACGCATCATAAATTGGTATATTAAAAGCTTCAAAAATTTGACGAGATTTTTTTAATTGTACAATGAGAGCTTCGTCTGTCTTTGCTCGTCCTGCTTTATATGCATCATAAGCTTCGTGCCTGAAAGTTTTTTGCGGTAAATCATAACAGGCAACAATATAATCTGGCTTTAACTCAGTAATAATTTTCATCAACATACTAGAGAGTCCATAAAGCGCACCTGTTGGTTCGCCCTTTATAGACAAAAACTCCGGCAGTGCATGATAGGCGCGATGTATTATTGCGTGAGCATCCAAGAGAACTAGTGTTCTACTGTTTTGTTCTTTTACTTTGGACATTACCTTAATTATACCATTTTAAACTAGCCTAGCCTTAAAAACTTTTTTAAACTCAAAAAATTTTTGTCCATTTTCATCTTCAGAGATATGAACAAATTTTGTGTTTGGTGGCATAACTTTTAAAACATTCTGTGGCCATTCAATAAAGATTATATTTTTCTCATCGTCTAATATCTCCTCCCAACCCAAAAGCAACAACTCTTCCTCGTTCTTAAGTCTATATGCATCTAAGTGAAACAAAAAATTATATTGCTTGTTTTTAATAGGGTACTTTTTCATAATCACAAAAGTTGGGCTGCTTACTCTGCCTTTTACTCCTAGATGTTTAGCTACTGTTTGAAAAAAGGCTGTCTTGCCAGCACCCAAATCTCCCACAAGCCCTACTACTAATGCACCCTGGTTTGGATTTTCTATGTTTAAAATTTCTTCAAGAAAAATAGCGGCTATTTCACTAGTTTCTTTTATGCTTTTTGAAGTTTTTGTGACCAACTTACGCATGTTTTTATATTAACATAATTTAATATTTATAATATTATCTTTTACTATTAAAATAAGCTATAATTTAGCATAAATGGCTTTATTTGACGAAGAAAAACAAAACAAGCAACTAGACGAATTACACAAACAAGAAGAGGAAGAACTGGTTGCAACTTTGGCCGAATCAAAGTATGGTCTTCCTTATATTGATTTATATCGTTTAGGTATAGACAACGAAGCGCTTCGCGTAATTTCGGAAAAAGATTCTAGAGAAATGAACGTAGCGCCATTTAAACTTTTTGGGAAAAATATTTTTATTGCCTTGCGTGTACCCAGTGAAGACCTTATAAAAAGACTCAAGGATGACATGGAACGAAAAAGTTTAGTTCCAACTTTTTATATGGCTTCCGCGGCCAGCATCAGTAAAGTCTGGGACAGATACAAAGAACTTTCGATGGCAGAAAGTTCCCAGGTTGGAGGAATAGATATTTCTGGAGACGTCTTAAGAGAAACAGTAAAAAAGATAGAAAAAATACAAGATATACAAAAAATGGTGACAGAGGCATTGGAAGGAAATAAAATTCACAAAATTTCCCGCTTACTAGAAATTATTTTAGCTGGTGCAATTGCAATCAAAGCTTCAGATATTCACATTGAACCAGAAAAAGAAAAAGGTAGATTGCGTTTACGTCTAGATGGTGTCTTACAAATAACTAATTATTTTGGCTTAGATGTTTACCGCCTACTTAACTCGCGAATCAAACTTCTCTCAGGCATGAAGCTAACTTCAAAAATAGCTCAAGATGGACGTTTTAATATCGAAGAAGGGGTGGAAGAAATAAGTATCCGTACTTCTTTAATTCCTGGAGCCTATGGTGAATCAATCGTTATGCGTATTTTGGATCCGAAATCTATTCAGGTTAATCTAGAAGAGATAGGAATAGAACCACACCTTTTTTCTGTGATTCAAGAAGAAATTACCAAACCAAACGGTTTAATTTTAGTCACTGGTCCAACCGGTTCCGGAAAAACAACCACTCTTTACGCATTCCTAAGAAAAATCTATTCGCCAGAAATAAAAATAATCACCATTGAAGACCCAATCGAATACCATTTACCTGGAATAACTCAAACTCAAACCAATGAAGAAAAAGGTTACACTTTTGCGGAGGGTTTACGCTCAGCTCTTCGCCAAGACCCCGACGTAGTGATGGTTGGAGAAATCCGCGACAACGAAACAGCCGAGACAGCTGTACAATCAGCCCTGACTGGTCATATTGTTTTCTCAACTCTACACACCAACAATGCTGCTGGTGTTATTCCTCGTCTAATTGACCTTGGAGTAAATCCGAAAATTTTAGTTTCTGCATTAACACTTTCAATCGCTCAAAGATTGGTGCGTAAACTATGCCAGTTTTGTAAAAAAGAAAAAGAAACTACGGGAGAAGAAATAAAAACATTAAAATCAATTATTGAAGGAATGACAGCAGAAGGTAAAAAAATATCAGATTATGGCATAAATGCCGAAGCACCAATTAAACTTTTTGCTGCTGTCGGTTGTGATAAGTGCAATATGACTGGTTATAAGGGACGAATCGGAATCTTCGAAGCGATTCAAACAACTGAAGCAATCGAAAAAATAATGCCAGAAAATCCAAGCGAGCGCGAAATTAAAAAAGTCGCCAGCACGCAAGGCATACTTTCAATGCGTCAAGACGGACTAGTAAAAATGTTGAGTGGAATCACTTCGATAGAAGAAGTGCAAAGCGTGGTGGACTTAAATGAAGCTTAGAAAATAAAAAAAGCATTAATCTCCAAACAATCCTTTTAAGGCTGGGCCTCAAAAGTAACAAAGAATTATAGGATAGTTCCAGTGAACTAATAAAAGTACCAAAACGTCCTATGCAAATTCGTATAACCGGTGGCTGATTGCTTAGAGATTAATGCCTTCTTGGCAAAACTCTCCCAAAACTATTTAATTGGCTACAAAAAGATTATACTATATGCTATCTAAAGCAAATGATATAATGTTGATAGGGCTGTTAATACCCTGTTGATAAACATACTAACATCACCAATATAGCATACTATGAAACCAATGTCAAGTAAAAACACCGAAGAAAAAATAAAACTCGATTTAGACAAAACATCCAATGCAGATGAATCTTTTCTAGACCAAACCCTCCGCCCAACTCATTGGGATGAATATATTGGCCAAAAGCATATAAAAGACAACGTTAAAATACTTTTACGGGCTGCGGAAGAGCGTGGGCATATTCCAGAACATATTCTTTTTTATGGACCACCAGGGTTGGGCAAAACTACTCTGGCACACTTGATTGCTAAGGAAACTGGCAAGCAGATGAAAATTACTTCTGGGCCAGCGATTGAAAAAGTTGGAGACTTAGCATCAATCTTGACCAACTTAGCGGCTGGCGACATACTTTTCATCGACGAAATTCACCGACTCAATAAAATGGTTGAAGAAATACTTTATCCAGCAATGGAGTCGGGTGTTTTAGATATTATTATCGGCAAAGGTCCTTCGGCGCGCACAATTCAGCTTGACCTTCCACCTTTTACCTTAATTGCAGCGACGACTCGCGTAGCCTTAGTTTCCTCTCCCCTTCGTTCACGTTTTTCTGGTGGAGTATTTAGGTTGGAATTTTATTCAAATGAAGAAATCGCTAAAATTATCGAGCGTTCAAGTAAACTTTTAAAAACCGAGCTAGACGAAGAAGCTTTAAAAGAAATTGCCAAGCGCAGTCGCTTTACTCCTCGCACCGCAAATTATTTTTTGAAACGCTGTCGAGATTTTGCACAAGTACATAAAAAAAGTTTAGACCAAAAAACTGTTAGAGAGGCATTGAACATGCTCGCAATTGATGAGATTGGTTTGAATTCATCCGACAGAAAATTTTTAGAAATATTAATTGAAAAATTCAACGGCGGACCAGTTGGATTAAAAACTATTGGCGCGGCAATGTCTGAAGAAGAAGCAACTGTGGAAGAAGTTATTGAACCATATCTGATTCAGCTTGGATTACTTGAACGCACAGCACGTGGCAGAGTTGCTACCCAAAAAGCATATGAACATTTAGGATTTGACGTTCCGGAAAGTTTACAAAAGAAATTATTATAAAAAAAACAAACAACATGTCAGGACATAATAAATGGGCGCAAATAAAACACAAAAAAGCTATTACTGATTCCAAGAAAAGTAAAATTTTCTCTAAGCTTGTACGTTTCATTTCCGTAGAAGCTAAACTTTCAGGAGGAAAAGACTCCCCTGGTTTACGCGCAGCCATTGAAAAAGCAAAAAAGGTAAACATGCCTGCAGAAAACATTGAAAGGGCAATAAAGAAAGCGAGTGAGCCCGGAGCCCATATGGATGCAATTACTTATGAAACATATGGCCCGGGTGGGGTTGGAATAATTATTGAAACCTTAACTGACAGTAAAAACAGAACCGCGCAAGACATAAAACATATTCTGACCAAGAATGGATTTTTGTTGGGAGCAATTGGTTCCGTCACTTGGGGTTTTAAAAAAGAAAAAAGCCCTGAAGGACTTGTGTGGACACCAAATATGTTTGTTCCTGTTTCTGACCAAGACTTAGAATTGCTAGATAAACTAGTAGAAGAGTTGGAAGAAAATGATGACGTGCAGGATGTTTATACTAACGCAGAATAAAAAAATCAGAGTAGAAGCAATAAAAGTCGTAGACTTTCATTTTAAATAATGAGGGAAGTCAAACGACTTTTAGATGGGTGGTGCTTTTGAGGGCACCGATATAAATAAACCCTATAAAACAGGAACTAATCTACTTCTATATTTTAGTCTTATATATAAATAAGGGCAAGAAAGTTATCCACAGCCTTAAAAAATGTTAAACTTACTATTATGAAAATTTTAGGTATTGACCCAGGCTTTGAAAGGCTCGGTGTGGCGGTTTTGGAGAAAAACAAAGGCGACAAGAAGGAAAAGGTGCTTTTTTCAGAGTGTTTTAAAACATCAGCTAAATTAGACTTTAATGAAAGATTGCTTTTAATTGGTGAAGAAGTCGATAGGGTTATAAAGAAATTTAAACCAGAAGTTCTTTCTATTGAAACTTTGTTTTTAACAACCAACCAAAAGACAGTTATGCACGTCGCTGAGGCTCGTGGGGTGGTTGTTTACGAAACTACTCGTGCTGGCCTCAAAATATTTGAAGCCTCTCCCCCGCAAATAAAGACAGCCACCACTGGTTACGGTAAGGCCAGCAAAGAACAGATAATAAAAATGGTGAAAATCTTGGTTGATATCGATAATTCTAAAAAATCTGATGATGAATTGGATGCGATAGCTATTGCTTTAACCGCCTTTGCTTGTTTGCGATAATAGTTATCCACAGATTCTATTGCCAAGATTTTTAAATTTTGATACAAAGGAAGAAATTAATAGATTTTGTGAGTTGGTCGCTTAAAAATTAATAAAAAATAAAAAACATGTACGACGAAGAGCCAGAAGAAAAAGATGAATTAAATTTAGATGATGATGGTGAGATGACTGACCTAGAACTTGAGGGAATCAACGACTACGAAGAAGAAGATCCCGACAAAGACAGTTAACTTAAAAATAAAAACACCCACTCGGGTGTTTTTATTTTATTAAAACCTTTATAAATCTTTTTTTGCCTATTTTAAGTGTTAGATTTTCTGAAATTTTTAAATTTTGGTCTGTTATGTTTTTACTTTTATCGAGATTGTGTATGGCATTTCCTAAAATAAGTCTACGCCATTCCCCTTTTGAAGATAAAATCTTATTTTTTACTAAAGCCTCACTTAATAACTCTCCATTAAGAACATTTATTTCTTCCATTTCTTCTGGGATTTCTTTTTTTTGAAAAGTATTAATGAAAGATTCTTGTGCTTCTCCTGCTTTCTTTTCTCCGTGATAAATTTTCACAATTTCAAAAGCCAATTTCATTTTAGCATCACGTGGATTTTGATTTATTTCGTTGATTTTAGGAATGGGGACACGAGTACAAATTTCAAAAGCTAATGGTATTAAACTGTCAGGCCAACTCATTATTTTTCCAAACATATTTTCTTCACTATCTTCCAAGGTAACCATATTACCTTCACTTTTTCCCATTTTTTTACCAGTTGGATCTACCAGAAGTTTTGTAGTTAAAATATATTTTTCCTTGCCACGATTTTTCATCATCGTACGCCCAATAAGCATATTAAAGGTTTGGTCATTTCCACCTATTTCCATATCTATATTCATCGCAACAGAATCATATCCTTGCATAAGAGGATAAAAAAATTCATGCAGATGAATGGGTTGCCCTTCTTTTATTCTTTTTTCAAACATATCCCTTTCAATCATTTGCTGAAGAGTAAACTCTGAAGCAATCTCCATGCCTTCCTCAAAAGAAAGTTTTGATAACCATTTACTATTAAATTTAACTTGGGTTTTTTTCATATCCAAAATCTTACCAGCCTGTTTTGTGTAAGATTTAAGATTTTCTTTTATCTCTTTTATAGAAAGTTGTTTTCTGGTTGCTGTTTTATCGGTTGGATCACCTATCCTACCAGTAAAGTCACCAATGAGTAAAATTATTTTATGCCCCAAATCTTGCAATTCTCGTAGTTTAAGAAGGGTTGAACCGTGTCCGATGTGTAAAGTTGGTCCAGTAGGATCAATACCGTTATAAATAGATAATATTTTTCCAGACAAAAAAACTTTTTTTACCTCTTCTTTGGAAGGGTAAATATTTTCGACCCCCCTACTTAATACTTCATCTATTTTTTTCTCGTCAGTTATCACTTTCATAACTCGAATTATAACATATTTTCTGTTATGATTAAGGGGATGAAAAGGTTCTGGAGAAGATTAAGAAAAATTTTTAAAAATAAGAAGTTATTGAAAAATCTGGCACTATTTTTTGCCAGTCTTGTTATTTTAATGTCTGGGGCACTAATTGTTCTAATTTTTTCTCTAAAAATTCCAGACTTTCATTCTCTTCAAGACCGCAAGGTGGTAAATTCCACCCAGATATATGACCGTACAGGGAAAATTTTACTTTATGATATACATCAAGATGTAAAAAGGACGGATGTTCCACTCGACGAGATGAGCCCAAATATTAAAAGTGCCACAATCGCAATTGAAGATTCTAATTTTTACAACGAAGGAGGCGTAAGGATAAGTTCTACCTTGCGAGCTCTTTTTTCGGATATTTTTCATATTGGCATAGGGGGTGGTGGTTCTACCATAACTCAACAGTTAGTAAAAAATACCCTTCTGACATCTGATAGAAGTTATATTAGAAAAATAAAAGAGTGGGTTTTGGCAATTAAAATTGATCAATCAATGTCTAAAGACGCAATATTAGAAGCATATTTAAATGAAATTCCTTATGGTGGAAATGTTTATGGTATCGAAGCAGCTAGTAAAAACTATTTCAATGAAGACGCATCACAACTAACACTTGCTCAAGCTGCGTATCTTGCATCAATTCCACAATCACCAACCACACTTTCTCCATACGGACCAAATAGAGATAAACTTGATGAAAGAAAAAATTTAGTATTATCTAGAATGTTAGACTTAAAAATTATTACAGAAGCACAATATGGTGAAGCGAAAAATGAAGTTGTAACTTTTGTTCCACAAGCAACAATGGGAATCCGAGCACCGCACTTCGTTTTTTGGATTAAAAATTATCTGGAACAAAAGTATGGAAGCGATGTAGTAGATAATGGTGGCCTAAAAGTTATTACAACACTGGATGCAAACCTACAATCACAAGCAGAACAAATTGTGGAGGCAGGCGCTTTACAAAACGAAAAAACTTGGAATGCCTCAAATGCTGCCTTAGTGGCGATAGATCCAAAAACTGGGCAAGTTCTGGCAATGGTAGGTTCTAGAAACTATTTTGACACAACAATTGATGGAAATTTCAATGTCGCCACAGCGACCAGACAACCAGGGTCTTCTTTTAAGCCTTTTATTTACGCCACAGCCTTCAATGACGGGTTTACTCCAGACACAGTGCTCTTTGACCTACCTACAGAATTTCAAACAACCTGTGACGCTTATGGTAAGGCCCTACCAGGCCACAACCAAAGCGATTGCTATATGCCGCAAGATTTTGATGGAAAATATCGAGGACCCATGACCCTACGAAATGCACTTGCTCAATCTATAAACATTCCAGCGGTAAAACTTTTTTACTTAACTGGGGAACAAAATTCTCTACAAACAGCAGAAAATATGGGTATTAGTACACTTGGAGATGCTGGACAATATGGACTGACGTTGGTTATCGGAGGTGGTGAGGTGTCACTCTTAGACATGACATCAGCTTATGGGGTATTTGCCGATGATGGTGTTAGAAATCCATATACTGGAATTCTGGAAGTTCAAGATTTAAATGGAAATGTTTTGGAACAATATCAATCCAACCCACAAACAGTTCTACCGAAAAACACAGCTCTAACTATTTCAAATATTCTTTCCGATGAAACAGCCCGTGAACCAACCTTCGGAGTACATTCAGCTTTATATATTCCAGGTAAGGATGTGGCCGTAAAAACAGGAACAACCAATAATGATAAGGATGCTTGGACAATTGGCTATACTCCTTCTTTGGTTGTGGGAGTTTGGGCAGGAAACAATGACGATACTCCAATGAAAAGTGGTGGCTCAGCCGTAGCTGGACCGATTTGGAATAAATTTATATCGACTGCCTTGGCAAACACCACAACTGAAACTTTTGAAAAACCAGATTTGGACGTAGACCCTACTTTAGTAAAACCAGTCTTGCGTGGTCTATGGGAAGGAAACGATAACTTTTTTATAGATAAAATTTCAGGACTTCTGGCTACTCCAAACACGCCCAAGGAAACAACCGAAGAAAAGGTGGTGACCGATGTTCATTCTATTTTATATTGGGTGGATAAAAATAATATTTTAGGACCTCCTCCAGCAAATCCAGAAAATGACCCGCAGTTTGAACACTGGGAGATACCTGTTCAAAATTGGTGGGCGCAAAATAAAGGAAATTATCCGACAACAACAGAAGCAGATAAGCCAACAGCGACTGACAACATACACACAGAGCAGAATAAACCCGTAGTTTCCATTATCTCTCCAGACGACACAACTACTTACCAACCAAACCAAAAAATAAATCTACAAATAACCAGCTCTGGAAATTATTCTTTACAAAAGATGGATGTTTTTATAAATGATGTTTATATGGAAACCCTCCAGCCACCTTTTACTTACTCTTTTAGACCAGAGGATTTAGAAAACTTACAAACTACTAATGATTTAAAAATAATTTCTTATGACACTGTCTATAATAGTAGTGAGTCTGATGTTGTTTTTAAAGTAGCACAATAATTATCTAATGTCTTTGGGTATTTTTTCACCCAAAGATTCTTTTAGGGCTAGAAAAATTTTTTCTTGTTTCAAGAAAATTTCATTCTTGTAAATAGGTCTAATATTTAAATAGATTGTATTGTTTTTTATTTTTATATCTTCAGATTTTATATCTATTCCAATTGTTTTTTGTAAAACATCTCGAATGGCTCCTTTTTTAACTTCTCCAGAGACTAGAAGTTTACTAAACTTACCCAATAAATCTTTTATTTCAATCATCTTACTTATTCATTGGCATAATAAGATATGTAAACAGTGAATCAGAAACAGGGGAAACAACTATTGGCTTTCCGTTTCCAGCCATTTTTATAGAAACACTATCGGTAGTAATTGACTGGAAGCAATCCAAAAAATATTTATAATTAAACCCTAGCTCAATATTTTCTCCATTAATAACAGCATCCAAATAGGTTTTGTTTTCTCCAATATCGTTGTTTATAGAGGAAAGTTCGAAGATTTTTTCCTTGGGTAAAATTTTAAGATTAACTTGATTAAATTTATCAGAAAAAATATTTGAGATTCTAAGCGCATTTAATAAATCTTGTTTTAAAACAACAATTTCGGTGGTGGAATCTTTGGGAATAATCTGACGATAGTCTGGGAAAATTCCATCAATCACCCTAGAGGTTAAGTAAATATTATCGGAAGAAAAAGAGATTTGGTTTTTATTGAAACACACCTTTATGGAGTCTTGAATTTCTCCAAAAATTTTTAATATTTCAGAAATGTTTTTATAAGGAATAAGTATTCCCGATATTTCTGGAACTCCTTTTGTTTTTATTTTTTTCTCAGCCAACCTAAAAGAGTCAGTTGCAACAAAAACTAAATTTTCGTTGTTGGTGTACATAAAAACACTTGAGATTTCTGGTTTTATATCTGAGACAGAAGAACTGTAGTAAACTGATTTTATCCCATCAACTAATTTTTTTGATTCTATCTCAAAACTTGTTCCATCAACTATTGGTATTGTTGGAAAGTCTTCGTGTGGTTGGCTTTTTAGTTTTATTTGAGTTTTCTTTGTTTTAATTAACAGGTTGTCATCCTTATTTTCAAGTTGAACATTTTCATTTTGAGAAACATTAGAAAAGATTGCATTTAAAACAGAACCAGAAATAGCTAAGGTTCCTTCTTTTTCTATTTTCGCCGGAATTTCAATTTCAATACCAAGACTTAAATTGGTTGACCTTAATTTCAAAGATTTTTGAGAAGCAATTAATAAAATAGAACTCAATATTGGCAGGGTTAAATTTTTACCAGTTATTTTTTCAACTTGAGCAACTGCATTTTTTATTTTTTCAATTGAACATTCTAATTTCATATATGTTTATATCTTTATATAATTAAATTATTAATAATATTAGTTGTGTTGATAAGTGGATTAAGTAATCATAGCTATGTTTATATAATTATATTTGTTTTTTTAATTTTTAATCTAAGTCTAACAACTCCCGTCTGTTTTTCTTAAATTGTTTCTTTTTAATTAAAATTAATACTTATTATTTTTTAATACCATCTTTTAAACACATTATTAAGTTTATTTAAACATAATTCTTATCTGTTCTAACTCTTGTAATAGTTGGGGGTCATTTTTTAAGTCGGTTTTAATTTTTAAACAGGAATGAATAACCGTGGTGTGGTCCTTACCGCCCAGTTTTTGTCCAATTAAAGGATAAGAGACATTAAAATCTTCACGCAATAAATACATAACAATCTGTCTAGCCTTAACTATCTCTTTTTTTCTGGTTTTTTCATAAACAGAAGCCTCTTCAAGTTTATAGTATTCACTAACAATTTTTACAACATCTTTAATTGCCATATTTTTCTTAGGACGCATGTTGTTTTTTAGCAAACTCTTAACCTCCATAAGGGTTAAAGGCTTATTTTTCAAGCGATATTGGCAAACAATAAGATTTAGACTTCCCTCCAACTCACGAATATTTCCTTGTACAGAGCTGGCAACATACTCAACTAGTTCTTGTTCTAAATCAACATTAAGTTCACGAAGTTTTACTTTTAGAATAGCTAAACGCGATTCATATTCTGGTTCAGAAATATCGACAATCATTCCAGCAGCAAACCTTGATTTTAAACGGTCGGCTAACTCTGGAATATAGTTGGGGTGTTTGTCAGAAGAAAAAATAATTTGTTTATTGTTTTCATAAAAAGTGTTAAAGGTGTGAAAAAGCTCTTCTTGAATTTTTTCCATTTTTCCAATAAATTGAATATCATCTATGATTAAAAGGTCATATTTACGATATTTTTCCTTAAAAGAATTTGCCTTATTGCTTTGGAGAGAGTTAATAAAATCTGTCGCAAACTTTTCTAAAGTCATATAATGAACTTTTTTGTTTGGATACTTATCTTTAATGGAGTTTCCAACAGCCTGAATAAGGTGTGTCTTTCCAAGTCCAGTACCTCCATAAATGAAAAACGGATTATATTTAGTTCCAGGAGACTCTATGATCGCCTGAGCGGCCGCGTAGGCTAATTCGTTGAAGGTTCCAACAATAAAAGAGTTAAAATGATAGCGTGGATTTAGGTTGTCATCCGGGTTTATATATAAATCTCTTAAAGGCAATTCTTTTTCAATTGTTTCTTTGGTTGTTACCACCTCTTGTGTGGTATTTTCTACCTTAGTGATGATATATTCAACCGCACGCATATTTTCATACTCATCCGCAATTGTTTTGGTGATAAGTTTGTGATATTTATTCATAAGCCAATCACGAACAAACTCATTTGGAACTCCAATATAGATGATGCCAGTATCTTCTTTGGCAATAGACGTATTTTTAAACCAAGTACTGAAATTCGCTTTTGAAATACCAGTTTCAATTTCAGCTAGACAGTTTTTCCAAAGCTGTTTTGTATTCATAGTTTCATATTATACTATTTCTATTTTAGATGACATCTTTTAAAACTTACTAACTCTGTTGATAAGCTGTGGATAAAAATCGTCGGTTCATGCACGTATAGACAGCAAGGTGTTTTTGTTTATTGATTTATTCTTAATTATATTATAGACTCTATTATATGTCACAAACATATCAACCAAAAAAGCGAAAAAGAGCAAAATCTCATGGATTTCTAGTAAGATCTAGGACTAAAACTGGAAAGCGTGTTTTAAAGAGGAGACGTCAAAAAGGCAGAGCCAAACTTTCAGTTTAAGCTATTAAGTTCATAAAGTTGAAAGTTTTTAAAGCAGTTTAATCTTTACGAACTTTATAACTTTTTACTTTATAACTATTTTTATGCTTCCTAAAAAAAATAGAGCCGATAGAAAGGCAATAGAAAAAATCTTTAAAGAAGGTAAGTTTTTAAATTCTTCTAATCTTACTTTCAAATTCCTTCTAAACAAAAATTCTCTAGCTCCACAAATTTCTTTTATTGCTCCAAAAGGTGTGGCAAAACTTGCGGTTAAAAGAAATTTACTAAGACGGCATGGATATACTGCTTTAAGTAGGTACATTAACCAATTCCCTCTTGGTATAGTGGGCGCTTTTCTTTACAAGAAAGCCCAAAGCGATGTTTTGATAATTGAAAATGAAATTAAAAACATACTTTCTAAAATTAATTGATTTTTATCAAAAATATATTTCAGTATATTTAAAGCCGAGCTGTGTTTTTTATCCTACTTGTTCAGAATACACAAAGCAGGCAATAGAAAAATATGGAGTGCTGAAGGGCAGTTACCTTGGGTTTTTACGAATCCTCCGTTGTCATCCTTGGCAGAAAAAACACATGGACCCACTGAAATAAATTAAGAATTTCGATTTACGAATTAAGAATTAAATTCGTAATTACTCATTCGTAATTTGTAATTGAATCAGTTTTCATATAGAATGGGGAGATGATTAGTCAGATCTGGAATCTAGTTTTATATCAGCCACTATTAAACGCATTGGCTTTTTTAGTCTCAATTATCCCTGGTGGAGATGTGGGTATTGCCGTTATAGTTCTTACTATTCTGGTAAAAGTTATACTATTCCCTCTTTCTAGAAAATCTATTGAAAGTCAGGCTCAAATGAATATGCTTGCTCCAGAGTTGCAGAAAATAAAGGAAAGTGGTGCAAGTAAAGAGGAGCAAGCGACACGTACTTTTGAGCTTTATAAACAACACAAAACTAATCCATTTTCCGGATGTCTTTTGATGTTAATTCAGATTCCAATTATTTTCGCTTTGTACTATGTTTTCTTAAAGGGAATACATTTCCAGAACGGAGTGCTTTATTCCTTCGTTCATATCCCAGCACACATGAATATGATTTTCCTAGGGATAGTTGATATTGGTAAAAAAAGTTTATTACTAGCGATTCTTGCCGGAGTTTCTCAGTCCCTTCAGGCACACTTTATGCCAATGCCGGCTCTTTCAGGAGGCGCCAATCCATCATTCCAAGATAGTTTTGGAAAAAGTATGAATATGCAGATGAAATATGTTTTCCCTTTTATTGTCGCCTTCATCGCCTATAATATTTCTGGAGCAGTTGCTTTATATTGGATTACCAGTAATTTATTTATGGTTGGTCAACAAATTTATATTAAAAAGAAAGTATTTACCCCGAATATGATAAAAGTAGAGTCAAAAGTTATTTTAGAAGAAATGAAACAACTTGATAAAGAAAAAAAGTTAACCAAATAATATGGACAAAGATGAAATACAAAATTTAATAAAAGAGTTAATTGAAAAAACTACAATAAAACTGAACAGTATTTCTGTGACTGAGGAAGGCTCTAAAAATATTTGGGTTTCTCTCGACGTTGGTGAGCCAATGTTCTTTACTTCGCGTGAGGGCGAAGGACTGCAAGCCTTAAATCATCTTGTACATAGAATTATTGAAACAAAAATGTTGCCAAAAAGAAACGCGGGCACAATGGAATCCAATATAGAAAATACTCTAGGTAATATTCTTATCGACATAAACGGTTTTCAAAAAAAACACATCGAGGGTATTCGAGCAGTAGCACACATGATGTCTGAACGAGCACGATATTTTAAATCAAATATAGAAGTTGACCCCATGTCTGCTTTTGAACGTAGAATTGTTCATGAATTTTTATCGGAAGCAACTGACTTAAAAACCGAGTCAGTTGGTTTTGGCCCTTCTCGTAGAGTGGTTATAAAATATGTTGGAGCGATTTAATTTAATTTAAATTAAATTCCCAAAGGAAAGAGTCCTTTTTGTTTACAAAAAATAAGTAATTTCCACTACTATCTAATTGAAGTTTGATACCATCAATAGCTTCTCCCCCGCTAACTGTAAGTGGGTCTACAAGCATCGTCGTGTTGCCTGTTGTTGTATCTATTTTCCAAATTTCGTCTGAGAAAGATACTTCTCCTTGATACCACCCATCAGGATATTGAGTATTGGGAATAAGTCTGGGTACCGCACAATAAACAACCGTACTCGTGTTCCCCCAAACGCATTTTTCTGGGAGAGTTTTAACGCCTAAAATAGTTGAAGTATTTGTGGCTGTGTTATAAACACTTAAGTTTAAACTATCATCTCCATAAAGAAGAAGTTTTCCATCAGGACTAGTCAGTGTAGTAAGACCATTTATATTGCCTAAAATTTGATTAAAATTATTACCACTTTGATTCATCTCATATACATACCCAGGGATGCCGTTAGCGGGCTTGGTCGTCAAAGTAATATCCTGATTATTTGGCCACCAGGATGTCCACTCAGTGAAAGGTGAACTAAAAATTTGTACTTTTTTATTAGTTAAAAAATTTAAGGTTGTACCAATCATATTAGTACCATTATTAAATAAATAAAAGATACTTGAACTGTCTGGTGAAACACTTATGGATTTAATATTGTTTGGCAACAAAGAACCCGTAAGGGCATTGTTTACAATTGTATCTGCTCCTAAATATTCTTTTGGGAGAGTGCCCATAAAAGTCTCAATTGTTTTTCCATCTGATTGCAAATATCTCATGACTACAGAATTTCCACTATTTCCAAAATAGGCATCATAAACTTGGGGAATAACGGTTGTTGTATATTGTCCTTCTGCTATAACATCGGCAAAAGTCTCGTAAATATTACCCGTAGCTCTCGCGACATATCTCAAAGCTGGGGCAAATTCTGTCAAAGGAGCAGTAGGTTTGGTAGTAGTTTTTTTTGTACTACTAGTAGTTTTTGAAGTACTTGTTGTTGGTGTTGCTTGCGGTGAGCTTGTCGAAACTGTTGCGTTTGTGGTGGAAGTCGTTGTGGCGGGAGTTGAATTAGTTGATGGTATTGCTGGTGTTGGCGTTACAGGAACTATTAATCTTTGTTTACTAAAAACAGTGTAACCAGCGATCGGCATACTAGAAACCTTTTTTAATTTCACATTAGCTGCAGGAGTTACAACAGGAGGAGTGACTGTGGTTGGTGGTGTGGTCGTGGTTGGTGGCGTTGTTTTACTTGCAAAAGGATTAAACTGCGCGAAAAAATTTGTGCCAGGGGTATTACTCCCCGTTGTATTTGTTGCTGGTTTACTAAAATAAAAAAATCCAAAAACTGCAATGATTGCGATGATTAGAACTATCATTAAAAGTATAAAATTTCTTTTTGACATAAAATTATTGTATAACCACTGTTGTTCCTTGCTGCATACAAGGAGCCAAAAGAGCCAAATCATCATTCGTCATTCTAACGCATCCGTTGGTTGTTCCAAGGGTGTCACCTGCATTTCCGTGAAAACCTATCCCCCTGTTAACTCCATTGGAATCTGTTACACCAATATTAACAAATGCTGCTCCGAAATTATAGCCATTAGAAATAACAGCACTTCCATTGCTTCCCACGGTTTTACTACCCAATTTATAAGTTCCTACCGGGGTTTTTGCATCGCCGTCTGTTGCTGTTCCTGGTTGTGCTACACCTTTATAGCCAATATTTATAGGCACAGTAACACAAGTGAGACCCGCGCAAAAAGCTGCTGTCTGATTGGTTGTATCTACTCCAATAGAGCTTAGTGATGAACAATTGTTTTGTGCAAAGGCAGCAACTCCAGCATCGGGGGCATTGGTTTTATATCCAGTTCCAACAGAAGATGTGGTCTGTTCACTGTTTGCCAAGGTTGCCTGGTCAGCAGCGTCCATTGTCGTAATATTCGCATTCGGTATTGATGGATCGGAATTAAGTATGTCTGGATTAATAGTATGTAAAATTGTCCAAGCGCCGAGAGCAAGGATGAGTCCAAACAAAGCATTTCGAATTCTTTCCTTTCCTGCCTCTTTACTGGAAACTAATTCACTAGTCATGTATTCAATACCACCCATCAAAATCATTATGACTGCCAAAACTCCACAAATACCAATGAATACAGTTATCATTGGATTTAAATACCTACCCAAGCTGTTTGGCTGGGCTGTATTGGTGTTGGCATCAAAAAGAGGACCTACTTGAGGTAGTGGAGCTAGAAGATTGTAGTAACCTGTAAAACTGCCATTATTTCCAGGAGTTTGTAGGCTTTGGTCACAAGATGCTCTTGTTGTGCACTGTTGTGTTGCGCCATTAATTGTACAATCTCCATACGTATCAGGCGTGAATGATTTTGCATCTCCCGTAGCAAGCTGCGGAGCACAATCACTTTCTGTTGTATTTTCTATGTAATCTTGACCATTAGCTCCAGGGCCATAATCACACTGACCTGTTGGGTCAGATTGAGTAGCTTGAGGACAGAATGACGACTGCGCATCTATTCTCACTGTCGAACCAAGGAGTCCAACCAAAGCAATCAGTATTAAAATATAAAATTTGAATTTTTTCATTTGTTTAAAAATTTACTACTATTTCTTTTGTGGCCGTATTCACGAGACTGTGAATGTTATCAACCTCGAGGCCTATCTGCGATATTCCTGATTTCCCCGATTGTACTTGTAAAGGTAACATATTTTTGGTGTTATCGGGAACAGAAATTGACTGACCGTTGATAGACCAAGCAAAGGTTAAAAATGGAATTCTAATATCTGCGGGTGATATGAAATATGGTGCTGCGAGAACATTTTCGTCATTTGTTATTGTGGAGCCGTCAGAAAGTGCTTGCTCCCAGATTGTTCCAAGATTTGGGTCGTTTTTATAAAATTCTATTTTTGGAGTTACTGTAGCTATGTTTAAACTGGCGGTTGCTGAATTTTGTTGGTCTATTGATGATGCCGTGACGCTAACATTGTTTGAATTGTCTAAATAATCACTTGTGTAGGTATAATAATTTTTACCATAACCAGAATTGGATTGGTCGTTGGTATCGTCCAAACTCCAAGAATAAAGCATATTGTTTGGGTCAATAAAACTAGAACCACTTTTTATTTCTGGTATAGCTACCACTTTTACTTCGCTTTCAGGTGAGGGCATGGATTTTCCCTCATAAAATGGTGGCACATAAGAACCGTCTGCCTCCCAAAGCAGTGTCATTATGGCGGGTTTTACTACAATTGTTTCATTTACATCACCATCAGACAAGGCCAGAGTGGCAACCACAGTAGTTTGCTGACCCAAAGCTGGGGCTGTTAAAGAAAAAGATTTTTGACCAATTCCCGATAAAGAACTTTTACCGTTGATAGACCAAGATATTAAAACACCATTTAAATCATCAACATAACTACTTAAAGTAATTGTTACATTACTGTTGGGAGTTGGATTTTCTGGAGATGTGGTTACCGATATGTCTGACGGGGAAGAAGCTTTTGCTTTATATGGTAAAATAACTCCCGCTACTGTAACTACTGCTATTAAAGATAATAATATAAACCTAAATTTCATACTCTAATTATATCATTTGCTAATGCCCAATGCCTAGAGCCCAAGGCCTGTATTATTGTTTTTCCGCTACCTGCCCTGTCGCACCAGCGGTTTCGGCCGCTTCTTGCTCCTGCTTGGCTTTTTTGTTGGATAATATTTGTGAAGGGTCAGAAGTAATGATTTGGTCTTCCGTATAGGAAGAAATTATTTTTATGGCGACATGTTTTAATCCAGCGAAAAAGATTCCTTCTCCCACGTTTGACTCCAAAAGCAAATATTTTTCTTCGTCTGTCAGGTTGAAAGTTTTCTGTAGAAGGTCAATCGTGGTTGGTGATTGTTTTAATAAAAGTTGAATGGAAGAGTTGGTGATAATAGGCACTCCATATGGAGATTTCATAAAGTCGGCTGCATCTTGGGTGATTGTAGAAAGACCTAAATAATATTTTCTACCTCTTTTGGCGATGGAATATAAAAAAGATGCGGTGTCTTCGGATTTCATCATCCACCAAGCCTCATCCACTACAAGCAAACGTTTTTTTAGATTTTTGCGTACCTCAGTCCAAATATAATGCATGATGATATACATTGCGACTGGCTTCAATTCATCTTCCATGTCGCGCACGGAAAAGACTACGAATTTTTTATTAATATCAACATTAGATGGTCTATTTAAAAATGTCGCCCAAGAACCCCGGGTGTATTTTACCAACCTCTGTACCACAGAATCACTTCCATCCATTCCAGAGAGAACCATTTCAAAATCCGAAAGTAGTGGAGGTTCGATATTGGAAAAATCCGAATCAGGCGTGATATCTTTCATCGCATAGGTTTCTGAAATCGCTCGGTCCACCATGGAGTCTTCTTCTGGAGTCAGCCCTCCCAACATCAATCGTAAAAGTCCGACCAAATTTATGATGTTAGAACGCAAAACATCTTCGGCTGTCTCATCTTCGCGTGGTGCTGGCAAATCAAAAGGATTGATATGGTGGTCAGAAGAAAGAGAAATATTGAAATATCTTCCGCCAACGGCTTCTGCTAAAAATTCATATTCTCTCTCTGGGTCGATGACGATGACGTCGGTATCAAACATCAGAGACCTTAGTATTTCCAATTTTGTCGCGTAAGATTTTCCCGAACCAGACTTAGCAAAAGTTACAGAGTTATAATTTTCTAATGAGAATCTATCAAAAATAACCATACTAGAATTGTGTCTATTTATCCCATAAAGTATTCCTTTGTCTGAAGTTAAGTCTGAAGAAATAAATGGGAAAATACTAGAAAGTGGCTCCGAATTTAATTTTTGATGAATTCCGAGCAGGTCTGTTTCAATTGGGATAACGCTTTTAAAACCTTCTTCTTGTTGAAAAAGCGCTGGTTTTATATAGATAAGTCTGGATTCAAGAATTGATTTTATTTCGTTTTCAATTTTAAAAAGTTCCATATCATTGTCTGCGTAGATGGTGATATAGACACCCACATCAAACATCTTTTCTTGTGCTTGTATTAAGTTATCACGCAACCCTTCCAAGTCTTGATAAGCAGTATCCAGCATTGGGTCACGTACCATGCCTTTTGTTTCACGTACATTTATCTGACTCTGTACTTCCGCTACCTTTTTTTGGAACTGGCGTAACATCAAGGATGTATCTATTGGATGAACAAAAATTGCAATATCAAAAACCTTATCTAGGTTAATGATTGGAGAGAACCAATTGTCTGTCAAAAATCTTGGATAAGATATTATGAAAAATGTGCGGGCAATTTTTTCACCCAAATTTATGGATTTCGATTCAATTTTTAAAGCTGACGGCGCAATGACGTCTTGAAGTTCCAAGTTTGCGGACTCATAAATTTCTTCGGGCATTACTGCCATAGTCGAAGCCCTCGCTTCTCCCCCAGCTGTTTTCTTTTGCGGTTTAAATAATTTTTTAAAAAATTCCATCATAAAAATTAATTCGTAATTGTTATTCAACCTTAATTTTCCCCTCCAACTCCCCTGGGTTGAAAACTTTATAGAAAACTTCTACCACTTCTTCTGTTCCCAATTGAGCCGAATTAATTCCACAGCGTCCGAGACCTTGCTGAATCACAGACACTCTTTCTTCTAGCTGTGACCTTTTTTCTTCAAAATCAACTTGTTGCAAGGCTCGGGCTTCTTCTTTATTTTTTTTCTTGGAAAATATTTTATCAAAAAATCCAGCATCTGATTTTAAAACAGTGTGGGTGTAAGGTACCACTACAAAAAAACTTTTAGTCATGATACTGACTGTGTCGGTAAAATTTTTAATAAACTCTATGTATTCCTTGGTTTGCAATTTAAGCAATGGCTCTGTCTGTACTTTTAATCTATTTTCCAAGAGCAGTAAATAGGGTCTGATGTCTAATCTCCTTGATTGGATAGATATTTGGATTGGAAAATCCAGAGTGTTTAGAAAATTTTGAAATTGCAAAATAGTTGCTCTCTGCTCGTCCGTTGATTTCAGAGAAAGGTTGATTGAATTAGCCAGCACAATCGCTCGAAGTTCCTCGTTTTTTAGAACGATGATTCCATCGCGTACTTCTTTGATTGGTATAAATTCTTGTGTTGCTTTTGCGTTTAAGGCCATAGTGCTAGTTCATAAAGTTATAAAGTTCGTAAAGTATAAAGTAATTAGGTTTATAAAGTTGAATTAATTTAATTTGCATTGTATTTTCTTGATGTACTTGAAAAACTTTTTACTTTATAACTGACGTTTTTGATCTTTACTAAGATCTAAAACGTCTAAACTCCAAGCCAAGTCTCTTAATTTGCTCCCACTCAACCTTGCCTCACCTTGAGACATCATTTTTATTTTATCTCCTTCGTTTTCCACAGACTGTCCAGCAGTCTTTTTCTTTACGACACTTTTTTTCCAAATATAAAGTCGGTCTTTTGCAAAAAACTTAAAACCCGATTCTAGAGTAAAAATTAAAGGTTTACCATTTGGACGATAAAAAGTAAGCGCAGCTGAAATTCCAGCCATTATCAATATTGGTATAGCTCCAACCAATAACCCGAGCCATTTAAATAAAACAAAACATATTCCAGCTCCGCCAGCCAAATAAGCAAACTCCTTAAATGTAAAGGGTCCGAAAATCTTATCTTCTATGTCTAAAAATTGTGGAACTTTGAATTGCATAAGAGAGGCCTCAGAACTATGAAAAGCCAATTTAATTATAACCTTAAAGCTTTATTTTTCATAACCGCCAAGCACCTTTTCTATTCTATCGGTAAACGATAAGGGTCTCGGTTTTTTGCATAAGTTGCTGGCGTAGTTGCCCCGCCTGCTTCAGAAGCAGGGCGAGTTGGTTTTGTGATATTTTCCAAAGAGTGCTCGGTTTTCACTGTAGTCGTTTGTACTGGGACAGACAATTTTTGTGCCAAGATTGATGGAGCTGGAGGCTGTACCTTGCCGGTGATTTCCAGTTTCTCTAAGGTAGGTAAAACTTCCTCCTTGTTGATTTGAATCGGAGATATAGGTTTAGCACTTCCATCCAGAATTTCAATACCGGCGGTGTTTAATATTTGCGCGTTATCTTTTTTTTCCTCTTCACTTTCGTTTGACAGTGGTGTTATAGAAACATTTTGACTAGAAGGTATTGTTTGTTCTTGTTTCGCAAGACTACTTTTTCTGTCTGTAGCTTTAATCATTTCTTCTTTTATCTTTGCAAAAACCTGCTCATTCATTTCCTTAACCAAATCATTGGACTGAGTTCTTGAAATCCTCATTCGCTTTTCAAGTTCTTTTGGATAGTCTTCCGGTCTTAATAACCCACAGAGTAATAATTCTGTTTCAGTTTCCAGGTCGCCGAGTTGTTCAAAACTATATCCCATTTTATCTCGCAACTTCAAAATGGTGCCTTTCCAGTCAACCGCATTAATTGCATTAAGCGTGTCTTCTGACAATTGAGATTTTGCCTTTTCTATTTTTATTTGCAAGAAATCTATATTTTCATCCATACTTTTATTAAAGATTACTTCTTAAAATTTTCTTCTTTCAGAGAAAAGACCGGGACCACTGGTTCTTCCTCTTCAACTGTTTCTTCTCTTGGTTCCAGAAAAGCGGAATAATCTCCGCCGGAGAGAACAAAATTAATATTTTCCTCGGGTTTTGAATTTTTTATCTTGTCGCTTTGTTTAACTTTGTCTATCAGCAGGTCATTTATTGGTATAAATATTTTTTGAGTAATTTCTCCAGAGATTTTTTCCGCTTCATTCTTACTGGTGCCAACTTCAGACTCAATGTTGTCTATATATGAATCAATGTCTTCAATACCAGTTAAAATCAGAAGTGTTTCTACTTGAAGATTATTTATGTCATCTTTAGATAGTAAATATTTTTTACCGATTTCTTCCGTAAGTTTTACCCAGTCAAAAGAAGTCAAAACATCTTGTGTTTCCTTTGGTAGTTTTTCAATCTCTTTTTTAATTGTTGTTTTTAATTCATCTGTCATAAATTTTAATGTCCCCCTCCATGTCCTCCTGCATCATGTCCACCTCCTCCACCATGGTCATCTTTTGCCGGTGCGGCGTGGGCATCTGGAGTTGGAGCATGTGCTACCGGCGCATGACTAGCAGCTTGACTAGCAGCTGCTGGTTTGGGTGCGGGGGTGTGTCCTCCTCCACTACCTCCTCCACCATGACCACTGTCTCCACCTCCGTGTCCTCCACCATGTTCTATTTTGGCATCGGTTCTAATCTTAAAGGCAGCTTCCCTGGCACCTCTGAAGCTGTGCTGTCCCATACTAAAGATAAAGTCTTTTGTTTGCGTTAATCCGCTTTCTACTGTGTGAGCATAAACGTGCTTTCTTCTTATATTTTCCATTTTTATTGCTCGAGCCGCATCTCTTTTCTGTTCTTCTAAGCCCTCAATACTTATACCAGTTCCTTTCTGTATTGCTGTGTTTCCAACACTGTCTGTAACCATGTAATCTGCACCCGATCTGAATTCTTTTTTACTTCGCTTCGCAAAATCATAATCACGGTTTGCTTGTGCTAGTTCTTCTCTTGCTGCTCCTTCTCCATCAGTACCCTTGGCGGCATTTAGTTTGTTGTTTGCAACACTCACTTCTTCTTTTTTCTTTTCAATTGCCTTATCAAGTTTTTCCATTACTTCTGAATTTTCACTTAGCAAGTCGTGCAAATCCGTTTCTGTTTTGTTTAAGTTCTGCTTTAATGTTTCGTCTTCTCCAACCTCTATGCTCTTTGCTCTCTCTTGTCTCTTTGCTATTTGTTCTTTTCTTCTCTCTGTAAAGCCACCTTTTTGTGCTGTGCCCAAATTCAAACCAGTTGCGGATGCCAAAGTCTTTCCACCAATCTTTGCTGCACGTACATCAAAGCTTGCAGAACCGGCAGCCCCAGTTATTTTTCTAAATGCCTCACCTCCCCATCCTTTAGCTTCCCATTTCTTCGCAAAACCAGATTCAGAGATAGCTGCACCAGCTCGTCCGACAGTCGCTCGGCTTACAGCGGCCGCTCCACCCAAAGCTACTGTTGATGCTCCGCTTGTTGCAGCACCTAACGCAAGTCCACCCACAGCCTTGGCTGCCCCAATTGCCATTTCGCCAAGCTTGCCTGAACCATCGAGGGCAAACTTTGTCGCTTTGAGAAGTAAAATCACAACAATCAATTCTGGAATTAAAATGGAAAGTAAGGTCACCATTATGCTTGAAGGATTTGGCGTGAGCAGGCTGCCAAACATATTTGAATGGACCAAGAGGAATATGAAATACATAAAGAACATAAAAATCGGCGCCATGAATGATGTCTTGAGCAAGCGCTTAAGCCACGCATCCCAGCCGATATATTCAATATGTTCCAATACGGGCGTAGTGAAAGACATAAATGCAAAAGGCGAAAAGATGATCAAAATAAAGAGTTCAATCATACGGCTGATTAAACTAAACCCAGCCACAAAAAATGCATAGCAGGCAATCTCCATCAGCGTTCCAGCCAATATCATTATCCCAATTACTGTTCCAGCAGATGGCGGCTGCGGTTGTGGGGCTGGTTGCCCCACCACACCGATTGCTCCAGCATCACCAAAGAATGTCGGACTCAAAAGTGTCATTGGGTTAAAAGCATTAACTAACCCTCCAGCGATATCTCTTTCTCCGGCAACGCTTTCATAAGGTCTTGGGCTGCCATCTGCGTTCAAAGTAGTCACACTCATTTTATTATAAAAAATCAAAGCTAAAATATTTGAAGAATCAATCACCACTTCCGTGAAAAACATCGAGAAATTTATCAACAAGGCAATGATGATAACCTTTCCTATCATCTGCTTTGTGTCGTGTCCGCCAATACCTAAAATTAATCTGACAGCTATATAAAGCAAAATCAGAATGAAAAAGATATTAGAAAGGTCACGAACGACTGCCCAAGCTGTTGGCAAAAAAGTAGAGCCAGAATATATATTGCTGTAGAGAGTGATTGATGCTACGAAGTTGAAAAAGTAAGCGATGCAGAAAAGCAATAAACCTGGAAATGTAATGAAAAGCCAATTACCAATTGCCAAACCGCAACCTGGCCAAATGGTAGCCTTGCTATTATCCGTAGTAATGCCCAATATGCCTATTCCACAACTGTTATTTGCAAGAAAATCGTTAAGGTCTTTACCTGGATTTGTTAAATTTGTTGATTGTTGCTGTAGCGTTGCATACGCGTTTGCCATAGTTTGTGTCGTAAACCATTGTCCGTGAATGGTGTTGCAATCCGTAAATGTATCAGCGCTTACTGTGTTTGTTGGAGAAACACACCATCCATTTTGTGTTTGCGCCTTAGCTTGTCTTGTCGGTATCAAGCCAAAAACTCCGACTAAAAAAATCAGTGCTAGGAGGTACGGGGTTATTTTTTTAATTTTTAAATTCATTATTTTTCTTTCGCGAAAACCTTACTGTATTTTTAATTTGCCGTCCAGATCGTGCCAGTTCCTTCACAAGAAGATTGTGGTACATTGTCTCTAACAACAACGCAGGCTCCATTTGTCCAATTTCCATTAATAGTAGAACAAGCACTTTCTGGCACTCCGTTTATGGTCATCGAACAGGTTCCTAGCTGGCTAGAGGTTGAAGATACGGTAATAGTTGATGTGACAGTTTGATGAACCGGTGTCGATGAATCCTGAACTGTAAAAGGAGTAGAACCTTGTGAGTTTCCAGTGATTGTAATATTCGAGCCAGAAAGCGCGACACTTGCGACTGTTCCATTTGGCCATGTGGATATGCTATATGGCACTGTGCCACCAGTGATGGTTATTGTCTGGGAATTATTAATTGACTCAGAAATATTTTGGGGAATAGTTAGAGAATTTGATGTCGGATTACTGGGAGTAGTGCCATTTCCTGTCACAGTTATGTTGAGTGAGTCAGTATCGTTAGATTGATCTTGCACTATCATTGATGTGGTTCCCGATGCCACTCCTGTGAGAGAAAGAGTATTTCCGTAAATTTGAGCAATCGCGACCGCAGAACTCGGTTCTGTTTTTATACTATATAGTGCCGCTGAACTTGTGTTGCTTGTATTTACTTTTCCATTAACAAGGGTCAGGTTGGTTGTTCCGCTTGCAGTTAAAGACACATTCTGGGTTTGTGGGTTGCTGAAATCAATTATTGAAGACTTGGTCGCACCGACTGTGATTGGAACATTAATAGTTTGCTCCGGAGAGAATGAATCCTGAATAGTCACTGATGTTGTTCCAGCTGTGGATCCGATAACAGTAAGAGTGTTGCCAGAAACCAACGCTGATGCTATGGATGAATTTGATGGTGTTATTATGGCGAAAGGAGGTGTGCCACCAGAAATAGTTACATTTGTTGTACTTCCTATATTCGCAGAAACAGCTGGAACAGAAAGTGAAGACTCACTACCAATTACAATTTGCAAAGTAATAGTATTAGCTGGAGTTGAAGAATCTTGAAGAATAATTGAAGTATTTCCAGGCGCGACACCGATAATTGTAAGAACATTATCGGAAATAAGTCCCAACGCAATAGTTGAATCTGGTTCGGATTGTATACTATAAGGAGCCGTACCATTTGATATAGTTATGTTTGTTGAGCTTCCGACGCCGGCAGAAATTTTTTGTAAGGCGGTTGGGTTATTGAAATCAACAATTAAACTGGTTGTCACTTGCACCGTAGCTGTTTGGGCTGGAGTTCCGGAATCTGTAACTACGAATGATGTTTGACCTCCGGCAACACCCGTGACAGATAGATTGGTTCCAGAAATATTAGCTGTTGCTACGGATGAACCAGGTGGTGTTTGTATTGTATAAGGTGCTGTGCCCCCAGAAATGATTGTTGAAGTTGTGTTGCCAGGTTTGACTAGGACACTTGTCGGGACGACTAATGGATTTGTTGTACCACCACCACCTGCGCCGTTTAAAGTTTGTCCTGCATAACTCCAACTATCTGGTGAAGGGATAGACTGGACTGTTTGTGAAAGTGCGCTTAAACCTTGTTGCAAGAAATGATTTATGAAAGCATTTAAAATAGCAGAAATACTGTTTCCAAGGGCTGCATCTAGTTGGGCTGAGCCAGTTTTTAAATTTAGAGCACTCGTTATTTGATTTGCCACAACTGCGCCCGGAGTGGTTGTAACTAAACCACTTGTGCCGTTAGGTTTTATACATTGATTTGTTTCAGCCCATGTGTCTTGGGCTTCACTATACAAAATGTCATAATCTTTTTGTGTTTGTGCTTCACAGGTTGCGTTAATGCCGGTAGGGCAATCTGCTGCTTCGGTTTGGTTCCAGATGCTACCGTCAGTATCAAAAGTAAAAGTTGGTTTATGCCACTCGTCGGCACTATTGTTGTAGCTTGGGTTTACGCTTGCGGGGCAAACTTGTGGAGACAAAAATCCCATTCCTTGCTGAAGCGTCGAAGTCACTTTTTGTGCATCATTCTGCGTGGTTCCTGCAAGTTGTGAAGCCAAGTTTTGACTTGCAAGCATGCTGTATCCTGGATAATTATTTTGTGGATACTGAGTATTTAAAAAGAAAGCATTCCATCCGCCAGCGTTAAAATTATTTTGATAACTTTGCACTAAAGCTGGGTCATTAGTTATCTGACTGTAACTGGATTGCATGTCAGCATTGCCTGCTTGTTTATACATATTTATTACCTGCAAATCCCAAGCCTTACCGAAAGGAAACTGAACCGAATTATATCCAGTCTGATTTATTATATTTTTTATTTCAAATTGACCGATGTCTCCAAAGAATTGGCTTGGATTTTGTACGAAAAGTGGAGAGCCAGAAAAACCAGAATTAATCCAATTGACTGTACTTTGGGTTATAGAATCTAGCAATTTATGCTCAATAACAATAATAGCTTGTCTTAAAACCTCTTTAGCTGCAGCCTCTATTTTCATTGCAAGACTTATGTGTGTGTCTACTGCTGTAGACGCGGTTGCGGGTGCTACAACACCTGCAGTTGTCCCCGATGTGACAGTATTTTCGCCAAGATCTGCTGAGTTTTCGCCAAGATCTGCATAATTAAATCCTTCATCTAAAAATTCAGGAAAGTCGCCATTGTAGTCATTAGCCTTTGCTTTTTTAGGGACAGAAAGTAAAACAACTGGCGTTATTATTAGAATAATAACAATAGAAGAAATTAATTTTACTATATATTTTTTTCCTATCATTTTAATATTTTTACTTGCTTATTATACGATTTTATACTTAATCTTTCAATCCCACGTCTATTGCATTTGCTAACGTATTAATAGAAGTTCCCAGAACTACGGTGTTTGTTTCATACTTACTTATCCCGCTGAACGAAACCAGTGGGTCATTGTTGTATTGTTGTATGTCGTTTAGATTTTCAATCACCTCTTCTAGTGAGTTTATAACACTCAAATGGGCAACTGCTAAAGATTGTGGAACTTCTGTTTTTAGCATTCCGTTCAGCATAGTACTTAATACTTTGATAGTTGGGCTAAGTTCTGGTAATACAGTTGGGTCTACGTTGTTCCCTGTGTCGTCTGGGGCAAATTGTTGCAATACGTCCATTACGGAAGGTTTTACATATGTTTTTGGAAAAAAGACATCTAACGCATCACTATATTTTTTTATTGATTTTGTACCATTGTCATTGCTAATTTTTAAGTCGGACAACGAATATATTTTTTTTTGTGGAGAATTCTGTACATTATTTTCCAATGTGTTGGTTATTTGATCTGCTGTAGCTTGGTCCATATTACCATTAGCATCTATCGCGCCAGTTTGTGTTAGTGTTGTAAGTGTCGCAAGAAACTCTCTGGAAAATTGGTCAGTTTGTGTCAAACTAGAACTGGAGCCTTCGACGTTTGCCTGACCGCCTGCCTCTTGTTCTTGCTCTTGTTCCAACTTTGCGATTGTCACACTGTCTGGAACTCCAGGAACATTTTCTGTCTTTGTGGGGTCGAGTCCAAATAGAATCTTTTTCCAATCAGGTATACCATCTCCTGTGGTGCTTTTGTTGACCAAGTCCGCCACCGTTTCGTTGCCGTAGGTTAATCCAGATTGTTGATTTCCACTAATGTAACTGATTGTATTTTTGAATAGATTTTTATTTTTTACACAAAAAATTACAACGACAAAAAGAATTGCAGAAGCAACCCAAATCACTCTTTTTTGTTTTGACCAATTTAATTTAGTTATGCAGTGATTATATCATTTTCCTATTGTTTGGCTAGTGAAATCCAGTCTTCTAATGCTAAGTCTTCCGCTCTTTTATTGCCCAAACTTTCTATTAAAATGCTATTTTTATAATTTTTAAGAGATTTTAGATTACTGGAGAGTTTTTTTCTCTTATGTGCGAAACCAGCCTTCACTGTTTCCCAAAATTTTTCTTCGTTTACTTCATTTTTTTCAAAAACTTGTCGAGAAATATTTTTTATGACAATAATTGCCGAGTCAACCTTCGGAGCGGGTGAAAAATATCGTGCTCCAACCTTCATTACCATTTTCGGTTCCCCGTAAGCCTTCACTGAAACCGAAAGGATGCTTTCTTTCTTATCCGAAGCTACAATTCTTTTAGCAACTTCGTGCTGTACCATCAAAACCATTCGTTCTGGCTGATTTTTTTCTGTTAAAAATTTTTTCAAAATGGCACCAGTAATGTTGTAGGGAATATTGGCGATAATCTTGTAAGAAAACAGTTTTGAGTTTTTTAAATGGTCTGGCTGGGATAGGGACCCAGAGGACCGAGGACCTTTAAAAAATTCCAAAACTGTTTTCTTAGGATCAAATTCTAAAATGTCATCATTTATTAAAATTAATTTTTTTTCTGTAATTTCTTTTACAAATTTTTCTTTCAAAAATTCAAAAAGCTCACGGTCTTTTTCTACCGCAACCACAACTCCAGCTTTCTCCAAAAGTTTTTCGGTCAACGCGCCCTTGCCTGGACCAATCTCTAGGATTATGTCGTCGGTTTTTATTTCTCCAGCTTCAATAATTTTATTTAGAGCTAATTCTGACTTTAAAAAATTTTGCCCTAATGATTTTTTTGCTTTCATATTTTTTAAATAAAATTCGTTGCAGGTATACTTTTTGTAGAGCCTTGCGCAGGGCGACGGCCCGAGCAGAGCAATTTTTCATCAGAAAAATATGTGTGCTCTACCAAAAAGTTGTACCAAAAAAGAATTTTATTAATCATAAATAAATTGTTTTTATGCCGCTAGCCTCACCTTCCTTTTCTAATAAATCTGCTGGGATGTCGCTGATAAATTCTGATGGCGCGTTGATGTTGCGAGAGCCGAAAATTGTGCGGAAATTTGCAAACGACAAAAACAATTTTTCCTTCGCGCGAGTGATGGCCACATAAAAAAGCCTTCGCTCCTCTTCTTTGTCTTCCCCTTCTCCGCTGTTGTTTTGTCTTTGGTGTGGGAAAAGTCCATCTTCCAGTCCAGTGACAAAAACATATTTAAATTCAAGGCCTTTTGAGGCATGCACTGTCATCAATTTTATTCCGTTAGAGGCAGAGAGTCGCTGCGAGCCCTCGCGGCCTCTAACGGGATTCTCTGAATTTATCATTAAACTATCTTGGTCGGAAGCGAGCGAAGCGTCTTCCAAAAGTTTTTCTACCCCTCTATAATTTCCTTCTGCATTTTCTAAATTATCGTATTTAAGTGCTAGTGTCGCCAGCTCTTTAATATTTTCGAGTCTTTCCAAGTCTTCTTCTCCGCCAGCTTGTAATTCTTGCTCAATGCCAGACTTCTTGACCACAAATTTTATCACTTCACTTACTTTTAAGGTTTTCCCTCCAGAGGAGGATCCAGATATTTTTTCTTTTATTTCTTCCAGAGTTTCATAAAAATTATTAATTTTTAGACGCATTTTTATTGGTAGATTTTCTGTTTCATTGGCAAATATTTTTAGCAAAGTTACTTTTCCGATGCCTCGCGCTGGAAAATTTATTATTCTTTTAATGTCTGACAAGCTGTCTTTGTTTAAGGCTGCGCGCAAGTATGCCAAAGTATCTTTGATTTCTTTTCTTTCAAAAAATTTCACACCCAAGACTTGATATGGAATATTATAACGCAGCATCGCTTCTTCCAGCGCGCGGGATTGGAAATTTGCACGATAAAGTACGGCGATTTCAAACAACCCAGAAAATCTTTCCTTCTCGGGGTCGCTGTCTGTGCGTGCTCGCACAGCGCTCCCTCTCGGCGCGTCCGCCTGCGAGAGACCCCGTGAAGAAAAATTTTTCGGGTTGTCTATGATCTCCAAAATTTTTGTCGCGACAAACTCCGCTTCATCCGTCTCATCCATCGCTTCATAGAGTCCTATTTTCTCTCCTACCACATTGTCGGTAAATAAATTTTTGTCTGGTCGGTAGACATTTTTTTTAATTATTTCGTTGGCCGCCTCCAAAATATTTTTGGTAGAACGATAATTTTGTTCCAATAAAATTATTTTTGCATTCGGATAATCTTTTTCAAAATTTAAAATATTTTTCAAATTTGCCCCACGCCAAGAATATATGTTTTGGTCTGCATCGCCGACCACGCAAATATTTCTATTTTTTTCTGAAAGCAATTTTGACATCAGATACTGCACTTCATTGGTGTCTTGATACTCATCGATATGAATATATTCCCACTTATCTTGATAAAATTCTCTAACTTCTTTGTTTTCTTTCAGCAATTTTGTCGCTTTTAAAAGTAAGTCGTCAAAATCCAACGAATTTTCTTTCATTTTTTGTTTTTCGTATAAATTCCAAACCTGAGAAACTATTTTACTTAAAGTGTTGTTTTGTCCTTCGGCGTATTCTGTTAAGTGAATAAATTTTCCCTTCTCGCGCGAGATAATATTTTTTATCTTCTTCGGGTCGTATTGTTTTGGATCTATCCCCAGACTTTTCATTATTTCTTTTATCATTCCGGTCGCATCCGATTCGTCCAGAATGGTAAAATATCTAGTTAGTCCGAGCAACCTAGCATTTTCTTTAATAATGTAAACTCCCAAAGAGTGAAAAGTGCTGACAAAAGGAATTGTATTTTGCCCTTTGGCGTTTTTTTGAATTTCCGCAATTATTCTTTCTCGCATTTCTTTGGCGGCTTTATTTGTAAACGTGACTGCTAATATTTTTTCTGGGGCAATCCCGTGCTTTATCAAGTTTACAATTCGATGCGTGATTGTTTTAGTCTTTCCCGCTCCCGCTCCCGCGACAATAAGAAGCGGACCCGTCATATGCAGAGCCGCTTCTTTTTGTTCACTATTTAATCCGTTTAGATGGTCTTCCATGTTTTACCATCTTAACATATAAAGAATTTATTTTTGTAGGCTTTCTTCAAATTTATCCAGTCTTCCTTCTGCCATTATTTTTTCTAGAGCGCGCCCCATATAGTGTTTTGCGTTTTCACCCCCTATTCCAAAAATTCCTTTTTCTGGTTTTAAGCCTGAAGCAGCTCTTAGTTGGTCAAAATATTTTATCAAGTGGTCGGTTCCTTTTGCATGGTCTAGTATTGCACTGGCTTTCATGCCCCCTAGAGAGTCGGACATGATTCCTGAATCAGTTCCAAAAAGTATTTCCATATTTTTGTAACTTACTTCACAAATTTTTTTCAAATTTTCATATCCCAAATGATATATATCTTTTTTACCGATGAGGTCTAAGTGTCGCATTAAATATTCACCGTCTGCGGCCGAAGCTCCTGGAAAAAGAACATGGTGGTATTCTATTATATCTTCATAACCCATACCCATACCTCCACTTGATCCGTATCCGCCTTGTGCTCCGCCTCCATAACCACTACCTCCTCCAGCTCCGAATCCAGGACCTCTAACAGGACCGCCTCTTGTAGTAAGAGCTTCGTGCGCATCGTAAATTCTTGAGTTATCTATCGCACCATGGGGGTCGTGCATAGTAGAACTTCCGCCACCGCCGGCACCGTAACTTCTACCTGAAGTTTCAATAGTCGTCGTCGCATGTGTTTGAGATGGTTGTGAACCTTCTAGAATTTTTTGTTTAAGTAATTCAACTTTTGGATTTTTTGAGGTAAAGACTTCTGTATTTGTCGAATGAGAATCTAAAGACGCAGTATCCAGCGGTTTTGCTGCCTCTTCGGGAGTTAGAGGATGTGGAGCTCTATGTTCCAGCGCAGTGTGTGCAACACCATGATGACCACCCGAATATTCATACTCGTATTTTTGTACATGGTCTCCTATTTCAAAAGCATCTCCTTCGTGGTGTATTTCTATAGACGAACCATCAGAAACCATTCTTTCGTTAATTACAGCATGTCCATTTTCTGCTTTTAATTCATAGGCAACTTTATCTGCCTCTGCAACTCTTATCTCATTTCCATGAGCATCTACATATCCTTCTTTGGTTGCTAAAAGATGAGCATGTGCTTGAGCCCAAGCATGTAATTCTTCTGGTTTTCCAGTAAAACCTAAATCGTGAGCTAGTTTTGGGTCATGCTCAATTTGTCTTATGAAAGTATTTTCTATGCCTTCTCCGTGATGCACAATCGCATCTCCATTTATTTTGTCTAAATGCTCATTTAAGCTTGGCGCAGCAGCTCCAGCTTCTGGCGCGTGATGAGTTACATCCCATGTTTGTAGTTTTTTTTCGTCAATATGAGCATCTACCGCAGGGTGCTCTACTTCCATATTTGGTTTATTGTTTTGTATTTCTTTTAAGAAAGCATTTTTTGCTTCTAGATTATTATTAGATAGATTATTTACACTGTGATGATTAGAAAGTATTTGTGATATTCCTCCAAATAATTTTTCCACCGACATTATAATTGTTTGTGCGGTTGTTACATAAACTACCCCCTTACTTATTTTTTGCGTAACATGTGCCCAAAGAGCTAGTTGATCCACGGTGCCGACTTGTGTGATCATGCGATCATAATCTACAAGCTCAGCCTCAAAAAACTTCAGAGCACTTGTCTCTTTTTGTTTTTTTTGTTCGTCGGAAAGTTTCGGGTCATTCTCTATTTTTTCTATATGTTTTTGCAAAGCACCAACTCCTTTTTCAATTGCTCCAGATATAATATTTTCTACAAACTTGTTTGCAGTACTAGGATTTTTTAATCTTTCTTGTAAATTCTTTGGCATTTCTTTTAAATAAGCATCTTTTAATGCTTTATTTGAAATACCTTTTGAGTGTCCATCTTCTTCAAATTCTCCACCTGCTTTTTCATATATCCTCCACGCTTCTTCTGCCGCTTTATTTGCATCTTCTATTCTAGTCTGGTTGATTAATTTTGTATTAGCGAAGCGAGTTTCTTTTGCAGCTTTAGACAAACTATTTATTGCCATACTTACCATCATCCAATAACGCATTGAAGAAGCAGCTGTGTATCCTGTAAAATCAGTAACCATTCTTCCATATCTAAATAAATCCTTCACTAAAAAACCAGTATTTTGGGCTCCTCTGAATGTTTTTGTTTTCCATTCACCTTCACCTTTTATTACTGCCTCCTTTTTTCTTTTTGCTTCTTCTGCAGATAGTTTGTGGTCATTTTGCATTTGCCTAAAGAATCTCTCCAGTGTACCCTGTTCTTCATTTTTCTCTCTACTACTCTCTCGCTCTTTTACTATTTTTCCAAAAATATTAGCAAAAAATTTATTTTTATTTTCTTCCACAGAAAAACCAACTGTATTTAGAGTTTTCCAAAGACCCAATTTTTCTTTTTCAGGCATATCCCCTACCTCTTTTTCTACTTTAGTTGTATTTATTGTTTTTTTTGTTTCAGCAGTAGTTTCTACTTTTTTCCCCTGCTCATCAAATTCTTCCGCTGTGCCATTCGGAAAAGTCATTTTTCTTAGTATTCCATTTTCATAAAATTCCATAACTCCACCAGGAATAATTTTAGAAGTAAGATTGCCATCTCCGTCATAGCGTTCCACAACTCCCTCAGGAGCCATTTTAAATTCACGACCTTCTTCTTTCTTAAAGAATTTTTCTTTCCAACCACTCTTTTTCTTTGCAGGAGTCGTTTCTTCTGGCTTACTGTTTTCAGTTTTTATAGGCACCATGTCTGGATGTTCCTTGTCGAACTTCGCGATACGTTCTTGTACTCCCTTAATAGATGGTGGTTGTTCCTGTTTCATATATATTTATATTATATATTTTTTAATTTTTAATTCCAGCCCCAAATTCAGCCAGTTGTTGCGCCTGGTATTCAGTGGCTCTTTCTTCCAACATTTTTTTACCTTCGTCGTAACTCAACCAGTCTTCACCCTTAGATTTGTCACATTCTGACTGCGGGTTAAGTAACGCATATCTCATCTCTTTTTTATTTAATTGCAGAGTAAATCCATTAGATGAAAAATATACAACATCATTTCTGTCTCCTTCGGGTTCTATTTCTTTAAAGTTTACTCCTGCTCCATCTTCTCCACACAGTTCATTAATATCTTCTACAGATATAGTGTTTCTGTCTTTCATGAACATAGACCAAAAATTTCCAGCAGATATCTTGTCTAAGATAATCCATTTAAAAGGATTCATTTTTCTGTCATTCGCCACACTTTCGCTTTTGTTGCCTTTTACTAAATGTATTCTGTTTATATTTGATTCATCCATAATATTTTACTTATTGTTAATAATTTTACTGAGTCTTTTCTAAGGCTTCTATTTTTCTTTTTAAAGCAAAAACATCCAAAGCCATCATCTCTCCATCTTTCTTGTCGTACTTATTTATTTCAAGATGTAAATGGCCGCCATGTCCTGGTTTTGAAGCATTTAATCCAGTGTGTCCAACTTTTCCTATTTTTTCGCCGCTAATCAACACTGCTTCAGTTGAAACTCCCGTTTCTTGCATGTGTGCATATCTGTAAAAAGAATTGTCGTTTGGGTTGAATATGATAACAGTATTTCCTCCATGTTCCGAACTTGTTGATTCAGCATCGCCTCTTTTCCAACCGTTTTCTGCTAAAACCACTATTCCTCCAGACATTGAATATATTGGTGAGCCTTCTTCTGTAAATAAATCAATTGCGTCTAAGTGGTTTCTTTTTAAATTCTTGTCAAAAGTTATGGTATCTAAGGGGAGAGATTGGGTAGTTAAATTCTTTTGCTCTGAATTATTATCTAAAGTAATTTTTTCTAAAGTATTTATATAATTTTCTCTAAATTTTTTTGTAACCAGCGGGTAGATACTCCAAATTATCTGCTCTGGGTCGTTTTTGTGTGGCGGAGCCATTTTTTCTATAGCATGTTTGGAGTAATAAAGGGCCGAAACTAAACAGGGATTTTTTAATATTTCTCCATACTGTTCATTTTCTATGATTTTCTTACATTTCCTTATTTCTTCTGCGGTTGCCTCATTCATTTTTATTGTCTCAGCTTCTTCACCTGAAAGCATTGGCTCAATAGCAAATACTACAGCGGAGGCTCCGGCTTTTTTGACAAAATCTCTTCTTGTGAGGTTTTTATTTGTTCTATCTGTAGAACTATTATTAGAATTAGGTACTATTTCCATTTTTTTATTATATAACTTTATTTTTTAGCTCCTAAATATCTTCAAAATTAACAATATTATACATTATTTTATGGCAGTTTGTCAAATTTCCCATATTTTTATTTAAGACGAGTTTTCCACACCCATTTATTGTGAGATTGACTTTTGACCCTTTTTGAGCTATCTTGTAGGTATAGCTCTGGACAGGAGTATGGTAATAGATGACTGAATTCTGGGTACGACAGTAACCATCGTGAGAACCTTTGTTTGCAGTACCATTTTGGTCGTCCTGTAATTATATCCTTATTTTAAAGGCTATAAAAGGAAATCTCGCGATAATTAGTTTGTTTTATAAAACCTACAACTAAAAAAGTCAGTAAAATATCAAGATCCATTTTGTCCTTTTCCTTATTGTTTGGGACGCTTTTTGTGCCCGTTCGGGCTGTCCAGGCAAGTTTCTTGTCTTCTCTTTTTGTTGGACAAGTAGTAAGTGCCGATGTTAGTACAGACCCAGCAACAGCTTCTTCCGCATCCAATAGTCCTCAAAATCTTCAAAATTTACCGCTTCTTTCTGCCAATGTTTCTTCCAGTTCAATTTTGCAAACCAATAGCGACCAGTCTTCTGATGCAAGCAATAATCTAAACATTCTCTCAGATAATGCTATTTTACCCTCAACTGGTCCAATGGGTGTTTCAGACGGGACGGACAACTCCGATTCTTCGGCAGACGATACAAGTGTTTATGTTGTTCGACAAGGAGATACGGTGGCTGGCATTGCTAAACTTTTCGATGTTTCAGTAAATACTATTTTGTCGGCCAACGACTTAAGTAAGGGAACTAAACTTACCGAAGGGCAAGTTCTTTTGATTTTACCTATTTCTGGTATCGAATATACAGTTAAGTCAAAAGATACCCTCCAGAGTATTGCCAAGCACTATAATGTAGACCCCACAGATATTGCCGGATATAACGGCATTGCGATGAATTCAAAATTAACCGTCGGTGACCAGCTCATGATTCCTGGAGCCGATGAATTGATGATGTCCGATGAAGGAGGTGGTACACCAGCCCCAGACCTTGGAAAAACTGAACCCAGAGATGATGAATATTACTCAGAGAATCCACAAATTCCAGACATTGCTGATTATTTTATAGACCCAGTTCCTGGTGGACACAAAACTCAAGGCTTGCACGGTCCAGGACATCGCGCAGTGGACATAGGTGTTCCAGTTGGCACGCCCATTATGGCTGCAGCCAGTGGAACGGTTAGTCTAGCGCACACAGGTTGGAGTGGAGGTTATGGAAACATGGTTATAATAAATCATCCAAATGGTACCAAAACTCTTTATGCGCACATGTCAAAAATAATTACTTACACGGGAGCGGCTGTTAACCAAGGAGATATTATTGGTTTATCTGGTGGTATGCCTGGAGCACCAGGCTCTGGCCACTCAACTGGACCACACGTTCACTTTGAAGTTTTTAATGCTCAAAATCCAGGTGTTGATTGGGATTGGAAACCATTCTAAAAATTTAAGCGCATTTTTTACAAATTCCAAAAAGTTCCAGAGAATGTTCTTTAATGTTTTTAAATTTTACGGATTTTGAAATAATTTTATTTAAAACCTTTTCAATTTCCGAGTTTTCAAAACGCTCTAATTTATTGCATTTAGTACAAACAATATGATGATGATGGTCCAAGTCTAGCTCGTAATAAATGGCATCTTTGTGTAAGTCTACACGTTTTACTAATTTATTCTTCTCAAAAGAAGCCAAAGTTCTATATAAGGTTACTAGGTCAATTTTGTTTTTCTTTAATCTTTTATGAATTTCTCCTGCTGTCTCTGGGTGTTTTATATTTAATAGCGTTTCTAAAATGACAACTCTCGGAGTTGTGTTTTTTAGTTTCGCATTTTGCAATAAATTTTTAATTTCTACTTTTGTTTTCATTTAAGCAAAGCGAGTGATTATAAAAATAAGAAGTACACCCAGGAGAGTCAAACCAATTGTTTTTATTGAGCTGTGTTTACTGTGAGCTTCAGGTAAAATATCGCTGGCTCCAATATAAAGCAAGAATCCAGCAAAAAATCCCAGATACAAAACTAGAAAACTTTCTGGTAATCTGAAAAATAAAGTAGAAAAGGCTCCCAGAACTGGGGTTAGGGCATCTAAAAGTAAAAACCATCTTGCTTTTCTAGTGCTATTTTTGTGTGTTAGCATTAAAGTAACCGTATTCATCCCATCTGTAAAGTCGTGAGCGATGACAGCGATAGCTACAAGCAAACCAACGCTAGAGTTTACTTGAAAACCAAGTCCAATCCCCACTCCATCCATAAAACTATGTCCAGCTAAAGCCAGTGCAGAAAAAATTCCAACCTGTGGATGTTTATGGTCTGCATATTCTTCTTCGTGCGAATGGTGTATTAAAATTGTTTTTTCTAAAATATGAAAAATTAAAAATCCAAGTACTAGGGCAATCATCACTCCAGTTGAACTGAAATTGTTTTTTTTTATTAACTCGATAATTTCTGGAAAAATATCAAAAAAGACAACTCCCAAGAGTACTCCTGCCGTGAATCCCATAATGCGATGCAATTTGTCTTTGTGGTGAATAGAAAATAGTCCTCCGATTGAAGTGGAAAAGAATGTTGCGACTGATAATAATACTGCTTCCATTTCATTAGTATAATACAATTGCAAACAATTTGCAATTGGAAAAAGGTGGAAAACTTTTTGCCTTCTAGTTAAAAAACAGGTTATACTGAAAGACATTGCCATGAAACAATCCATAGATACTAAAACCAAAAACCGAATAGCTTTTTTTATATATCCAGCCGTGACTATAATCATAGTTGTTTTTTTTTACACAGGATTTAATCCTCTGTACAACATATTTGTTAAAAAATCACAAAACTCTACCGTGGTACAAACTATGACAATCAATGGTTTGGTCACCAATCTTCCTGTCGCAACAGACAATTATTGTATTAACATGACAGACGGTATTAAAGAAATAATTGTAAGTATTTCCGACCAGCATCTTTGGGCATGTAATGGAACAACCGAAGCATATGATACGGCTGTAACTACTGGCGCTTATAAAGTAGCTGGTGATGAAACTCCGACTGGAACTTGGAAAATATATGCCAAGCAAACTAATAGGTATCTGACTGGTCCTGGATATCGAGATTTTGTTCAATATTGGATGCCCTTTCATGGCAACTATGGATTCCATGATGCCAGCTGGCAAACATTTCCATTTGGTGGCTCACTCTATCCAACAGAAGGTTCTCATGGATGTGTTCATCTTCCCACATCTGCAGCTAAGTGGCTTTTTAATTGGTCTTCTATTGGTACGACAGTAATGGTTGAAAAATAATGTCTAAAAAAATAATTAATCACTCTTCAAAATCAAAGAACTTCTTCTTTGAAAGAAAAATCTGGTCATAAATAATTTATGATATTTGAATATTTATTGTTAGAATATTAAGATGCGTAAGATGAAGTATTTTTTGTTTTCAATCTTAATATTGAGTATGTTTTTCCCTTTTATATCCAAGGCAGCAGGCACTGCACAAGACCAAACGACCCAAGACCAGATCACGATTGTAAAGGCAAAAGTAGAGGAAGTTATTAATCAAACTGTAGAAATTTTACCCGGAGACAATGCGGCTACTCCAACACAAACCATACAAGCGGAAATTGTTGAAGGACCCAATAATGGCCAAAATGTCGTATTCGCAAATGATTATGTGATGTTAAAAAAAGGAGACATTTTTTTTCTGAGTTGTGAGACGCAACCAGGCGGAAATGAAACTTATAGTGTCTCTGAACCAGATCGCTTGCCAGTGCTTTTATTTTTCTCAATCCTATTTATTTTATTGGTATTAATTTTCGGTGGATTGCAAGGTCTGCGTGGTTTGATAAGTTTATCTGGCAGCCTGCTGGTAATTATTTTTGTTTTACTTCCAGCAATTTTTCATGGCTTCTCCCCTATTTTAGTAAGCATTGGAGTGTCTTCACTTATTATTATTTTAGGCTCCTATGTCACTCATGGATTTAATAAAACTACATCGTCTGCAGTTGTCGGTATGATTATAACAGTTGTTATAACAGGAATTATGGCTTATTTTGCTGTATATAATAGCCATTTAACTGGGGTGACCAGTGATGAATCAGCCTTTTTAAACTTTGACTTACAAGGGCACATAGATATGGTGGGTATCTTAATGGGTGGAATTATGATTGGACTACTCGGAGTGCTTTATGATGTTTCAATTGGGCAAGCTATTTCAGTTGAGGAGCTTCATAAAATTGCTCCGCACATAAACAGATGGGAAATATACAAAAGATCAATTCGTATTGGGCGAGAACATATCGGAGCGCTGGTTAATACTCTTGCCATAGCTTACGTCGGAGCTTCCCTGCCATTACTTTTACTTTTTTATTACTCAGCTGATAGTAGCCTTGCGATGATAGTTAATCGAGAAGTTTTTGCCACAGAAATAATTCGTATTCTTATTGGAAGTATTGGTCTAGTGCTTTCTGTTCCAATTACAACTTTTTTATCGGTGCTTATGTTGATGCCTAAAAATAAAAAATTTTTTCCAGGTGAAGAACTAGAGGAAGAAAAGAATAAGTTGGCACACTTTGAGCATCACCACTAAAGATGATTTATAGTAGAATATTTAAATTTTTTATGTTAAGATAACGCAGTTAACAGCGCCGGGCTGTAGTATATCGGTTGTACAAGTGCTTTGGGAGCATTTAGGCTGGGTTCGACTCCCAGCAGCCCGAACTTAGAGAGAAGATTGATAAAAAAATATTGCGGGATTAGTTTAATGGTAAAACGTCAGTTTTCCAAACTGAGGTTGGGAGTTCGATTCTCCCATCCCGCACAAAAGTTTTGTCTATAAATTATAGAATTACATCGCTGATTGTTTTTATCTTTGCTTTTCTGTTCTTCATATCAAGAAACACAACAAGAAGGTCTAATTGCCACTCCTTTTCTTCTGGCACCTTATTAGACAGAAGATAAGTTTGAATTGTCCTTGATAGCCTCTTTAGCTTCCATGGGTGCATATTATCTTCAGGTCTATAGTCAGATGTTTCATGTAAAACATTATCTAAGGTTTCACGTGCAACAGACTTAACTTCAATAAAATATAGCTTACTATCTTTTTCAGTTATGACATCTATTTCACCCCATTTTTTTGTATAGTTTCTTTCTAATATAGAAAAGTTGTGTTTCATGAGAAACTTAACGGCGACACTCTCTCCCAATTCCCCTATTTTTTGTTTTTCAGATGTAAATACTTTAGGCATTTTTGGTCTTATCTTATAAGATAGCAATGTTTCATATGTAACTTGTTTCACGTGAAACAAAATTACTAAATTTTATGTCTTTTATAAAAATATCTTTATATCTCAACATATTTTAACTAAAATGAACCTAAAAAATAAAAAATATTTATGTCCTTTATAAACATTACTAACATAGTTATCCACAATTGCATAAAATCCTTATAGAAAAAGCTTTAACTAAAGGACAAACAATTTTTACCGCTGGTGTGCACCCGGAGGGATTCGAACCCCCAACGACAGTTCCGAAGACTGTTGTGATATCCATTTCACTACGGGTGCAATAATATTGATTATACACCTATATTTTTTATTCTCAAAACATTCTTAATTTTCAAGCTTTTATATATAAATTGCAATATATTAAATATAATATATAATTAGACAATTAAAATTTAAGATATAATTTTGCGGTCATGGTTTAGTGGTAGAACACGTCCTTGCCAAGGATGAGACGAGAGTTCGATTCTCTCTGGCCGCACAAAAATAGTGGACTCAATAACAAAAAATTTAAACGAAAGTTTAATTCTGAAAATACCCAAAGAAGTTTTACAGGTAACAGAAAGATTAGAACAGTCTGGTTTTGAGGCTTATCTAGTTGGCGGGTGTGTTCGAGATCTTTTAATGGACAGGGAACCAAACGATTGGGATGTCACAACAAACGCTAAGCCAGAACAAATTATTGGGCTTTTTGAAAAAACAGTCTACGAGAATAACTTTGGTACTGTACTTGTATTTGTTCCACGTGAAACAACGGCTGATGTTTCACACTTGTCCGCCAAAGCTTTAGCGTCGGCGGAGGAAACATTACGACAAATAGAGGTTACTCCTTATAGAATTGAGACAAAATATAGTGATTTTAGACATCCAGACGAAGTTCAATTTAGTGAAAATATCGAAGATGACCTTAAAAGACGTGATTTTACGGTCAATGCTATGGCCTTTAGAAATTCAAGAGCAGAGGGAGGTATAACGGACATCTATGATGGTTTAAAGGACATAAAGGACAAAACCATTAAAGCTGTGGGAGATGCAGACGATAGGTTTCAGGAGGATGCGCTTCGTATGTTACGAGCGGTACGCTTTGCTTGCCAACTAGATTTTTCTGTGTCGTATGAAACAATGGAAAGTATTTTAAAAAACTCAGAGCTAATAAAAAAAATATCCGCAGAAAGAATTCACGATGAGTTTGTAAAAATAATTATGTCGAAAAATCCCGCAAGTGGAATTTTAATGTTGCAAAAATTTTGTTTGTTAAAAAATATTATTCCAGAGCTGGAAGAGGGAATTAATTGTGAACAATCGGGAGAGCATATTTATGATGTTTGGAATCATCTGCTTCATGCCTTGCAACACGCAGCTGATAAAAATTGGCCTTTGGAAATAAGGCTTGCAGCACTTTTTCATGATATTGGGAAACCTAAAAGTAGGAGGGATTCTGCGGAGAAGGAGCAAAATTCTTTGACATTACTCCACCCTTCGGGTGGAACCTTCCGTCAGCAGAATTTTTCCCCTTCTCCGCAGAAAAAGAAAAAATATACTTTTTACGGACACGAAGTTATTGGTGCGCGAATGACAAAAAAAATAATGGAGAGATTAAAATTTCCGAAAAAAGAAATTGAACTTGTGGATAAACTTGTTCGCAATCATATGTTTTTTTCTGATACGGAATTAATCACACTCTCTGCAGTGCGTAGAATTATTGCCAAAGTTGGGGAAGAAAATATTTGGCTGTTAATGGATGTCCGTGAGTGTGACAGAGTAGGTATGAAGAAAAAAGAAGCGCCATATCGTTTGCGAAAATATTTTGCAATGATAGAAGAAGCGCTTCGAGACCCGATTTCTGTCGGACAGCTAAAAATCGATGGGGAATTTATGATAAAGGAACTAGGAATTAAGCCAGGGCCGAGAATGGGCTGGATTTTACACGCTCTTTTAGAAGAAGTCCTTGATGCGCCAGAAAAAAATACGGTGGAACATTTATCATTACTCGTGAAGTCCTTAAACATGCTTGGTGATGATGAGTTAAGGACACTAGGGGAAAGAGGGAAAGAAAAAAAAGATGAACTTGAAGAAGAAGAAGTTGCCAAGCTTCATCAAAAACACGGAGTGAAGTAGCTCCAGACGTTGGACGTCTGTTAGCTTAAAGACGTCCAACGTCTGGCGTGTTTTACACAA